>JAGHSA010000007.1 GCA_018066125.1 Candidatus Cryptobacteroides onthequi
CTATTATTGTAACCTATACAAATACAGGCAATAAGGATACCCTGAGCCTCACTGCCATATACCATATGAAAGGGAAGGAAATACAAAAACGTATTCCCTTCCCCATCATTTCGGAATATGCAGGCGCATCAGATGCCGGCGCCGTGCTCGAAAAGCGGCTCCGTGACTGCGCTTGTCTGGAGTATCCTCGAGAACGGAGGCACATCATGAGTGAGCCAGACGTTTCCTCCCACCACAGTGTCGTGGCCGACTGTCACCCTGCCCAGGATAGACGTGTTGGAGTACACGGTCACGTTGTCCTCGAGTATCGGATGCCTTGGTTTGTCAATGGGACGGCCATCGCTGTCGTAGCTGAAATTCTTGGCGCCCAGAGTCACTCCCTGGTAGAGCATCACATGGTTGCCGATGATGCTTGTGGCACCGACAACTATTCCTGTCCCGTGATCGATGGCAAAGTACTCCCCTATCTTCGCCGCCGGATGAATATCCACCCCCGTGGCCGAATGAGCAAGCTCCGTAATCATTCGCGGAAGCATGTCCACGCCCATTTCCAGAAGCGCATGCGCCACCCTGTAATGCATCATCACCGTGATAGCCGGATAGCTGAGTACAATCTCCGCAATCGAAGTCACTGCCGGGTCATTGTGGGCCACCGCCGCAACATCCTTGTACAGCAGATCTCTTATGGCCGGCAACTCAGCCACAAAGGCATCTGCGGCGTCTCGGCTGCCGGTCTGCTCCTCAAGTATGGCGGCCACCATCCTCTCGGCAGGACCAGGCGCCGTCTCGCGGTACAGATTCGGGAAAAACACATTCCTCAGGAGTTTCATCATACGTCCGACGGCTTCTGGAGAAGGGTTCTCGGACACACGTCCGAGTCCCTCTATCACATTTGCGAGCATATCCATAGGCTAGTCCTGGAAAAGTGCTGTTGAAAGATAGCGTTCACCGGTGTCCGGCAGAAGCGCGACAATCGTCTTGCCCTCATTCTCAGGGAGTCTGGCAAGTTCATATGCAGCATGGAATGCAGCTCCCGACGAGATGCCGACAAGAAGCCCGCGGCTGCGCGCAAGTCCGCGCGCTGCGGCAAACGCATCCTCATCCGCCACAGTCACCACCTGGTCAACGACATCGGCCGCATATGTCTGAGGCACGAAACCGGCACCGATACCCTGGATCTTGTGCTTGCCCGGGATTCCCGTAGAGAGAACCGCCGAAGTCGCAGGCTCCACTGCCACCACCTTCACTGACGGGTTGTGGCTCTTGAGCGCCTTGCCTGTACCGCTTACTGTACCGCCGGTGCCGACACCCGCCACAAAGAAATCCACGTTCCCGTCCGTATCACGCCATATCTCTTCACCGGTGGCAAGCTCATGGGCACGGGGATTTGCCGGATTTGTAAACTGACCGAGAATGACGGCTCCCGGGATGCTGTCCCGCAGTTCCTCTGCCTTGCGGATGGCACCCTTCATACCTTCAGCGCCAGGAGTCAGTTCAAGTGTGGCACCATAGGCCTTGAGAAGATTGCGGCGCTCGACACTCATGGTATCAGGCATGGTGAGGATGGTCTTGTAGCCCTTGGCTACTCCCACCCATGCGAGACCCACTCCTGTATTGCCGCTGGTAGGCTCAATGATGGTGGCGCCAGGGGTGAGAATACCCTTCGCTTCCGCATCCTCTATCATGGCAAGGGCGATACGGTCCTTGACACTGCCGCCAGGGTTGAAGAATTCCACTTTTACGAGAAGACGAGCCTTCTGTCCTTCGAGACCTGAGATTTCCACGAGTGGGGTGTTTCCGATTAGTTCGGTGATGCTTGAGTAAATCATAATACCTTCGTTTTATATAAAATTATAAATCTATATGCACTGAATGATTAATAAAAAGAGGACCCGCCGACTGGCAGGTCCTCATCGTATATGGTCCGTCACATTCCTCTGACAGCATCACAATGCAGGTTTCCCGTACCAGTCCGAGACAGGTGCGAAACAACAACAGCAACATGCTGACATGGATATGATCATTGAGTTCTTCATTGCTGTGTGCAATTTATGAAGACAAAATGACAATTCAAAATTTTTAATAACTATTTTTTACCCGGTTTATCTCCGATTCAAGCATTTCCAGAGTCGGCAGCATGCTGTCGTCAGTCATGAAGCGGATATATCCATGACGATCTGCCAGATAGAGCCTCGGTATGCTGCCAGAAGCAAACTTGCGATACACTCTGTCATCATCCTGGGCTGAAAAGCCCATAGTGAATCCATTGTCATCCCAATATTTCCGGACACTCCCTTCGGATTCCGCCCTGGAGATAAGGACTGTCCTGCATATTGCCAGATCACATAAGGCCTGAATCACAGGCAGCTCGGCCCGGCAATCCCCACATCCGGTATTGAAGAAGCAGACAAGTGAGACGGTATCCCTCATATCTGCGCTGCCCACAACAGAGCCATCATCCATCCTGATGGTGAAATCCGGCAGCAGATCTCCGACAGAAACGCCGGCAGGACTCTCACCCGCATCAGTGCAGGCAACAAACAAGCACAATGAGAGAAGAACTGCAACCACCCGCATGCGATTGCTTCCTGCCCCAACAGGTAAATAGCAGGTTTCACTGAGGGAGGGCACCACCTTGCAGGCCACCCTGTCAAGTGTCACCGTAATATTCAATGGTGTCTGCCAGGTGTGCTCTCCTACTTTCAATTGTCCGTAATATTTCAGTTCTGCAAAGTAAAAGGATTCTGGCAACTTTTGTTTTACCAAAACCCTCACCTGCCTTTACCAATGCTAGTCTGACAATCTTATCAGTTCCGACCTCAACCTCGTAGGTGTCATACCTGTCTTGCTTTTGCAGAAGCGTGTAAAACTCTGGACAGATGACATCTTCAGAGTATCCGACATCTCCTTGAACGACATGTTCGGATCCGTCATCATCTCTTTCATATCCTTGACTGCCTGGTTGGTGATCCATATCTTCGGAGACTCGCCGAATTCCTTCCTGAACTTCTCCGTAAACTGCTTTTCAGTAAGCCCGCATGTGGAAGCGAGTGTCTTGACACGGTAGCTGTTGACATAATTCTCAAGCACAAGACGCCTGAATGCAGGATCATTCCATGTCATGGCCGGATAGAGGAACTCGACGAAATCTGAGGTCTCCAGCCACTGGCACAGTATATGGCAGAACTCCATGAACTTTACATCGCGGAAATTCTTCTCATCGTAGAGTTCAAACAGGTTCTTGTCCATAGTCCGAAAAAAACACCTCAGGACATCGTTCATGGGCAGAAGACTATAGGAATTGGAGAAGTTGACCTCATTCTCTTCCAGAAAAGAACAGACCATGGTCTGGCAGTTCCTGTTCACATAATCGAAGTACAGGGCCACGCCATGCCCCTCCGGAGGGATAGAGATGTCAGCCTTCGCGTCCCTTCCGACCAGGATTATGGAAAACGGGGGAATCATGATGGTATCGCCACCCTTGGAAAAGCGCGACACCTTGGGACCATTCATATATATGAGGTTGAGGCTTTCATCTCCACATGGCAACAGAGAATGCTGGCCCGGACTCATGTACACGAAGATTTTTTCTTTTCTCAATTTGCATGTTGTGATATCCATAGTTATTGATTTCCATAAAAATAGATAACACAATGAAAATAATCTTTACCAAAAAAGGACCGCGTTTTACCATACGCAGTCCAGATAAAAGGCATATCAGTATTCAGGCGAGGAGTGCCACCAGTCCGCTGAGCGCCATATAGGCATAGACCACTCTTCGGAGCACTGAAAGCGGCATGCGGTCAAACACCTTCGCACCCAGCCATATCCCTATGATGACGCCCGCGAGCCCGCAGCACCAGCCAAGGCCGACGGCTCCTGTCACGAACCCGTTTGCCGCACGGAAACCGGTCATCATCAGGTTGCCGAACATGAAGAAGGCCTGGGTGATGGCGAGATACTCTTCCTTGGTATCCGTGCATGCGATGAAGTAGAGCACAGCAGGAGGACCCTGCATGGCGAAGAGGCCACCCATCAGACCGGAGGCCGTGCCCATGGTGAGCTGTACCGGCATGGTAGGGCGTACCCTTATGCGTTCGCTGATGAAGAAGAAATAGATGCTCACCGCAATGAGTATCACGCCCAGGATGTGCTTGAGAAGCCTGTCATCCACTCTTGCGACCATCCTGATGGCGAAGAATGAGACCACAATGAAAGTGACAAGTATCGGGAGTAGCTTGCGCCAGGGTATGTGCTTCCACATGACAGCAGAGATGTAGCAGGAGTTGACCACCGCCAGCAGGCCTGACAATGCCGTGGCTTCCCCATAGGACGGCATGATCAGCGGCAGTATCGTCATGATGAAGATGCCGAAGCCGAAGCCCGTCACCCTCTGGATGAAACTCGCTACAGTGGATGCGAGAAAAATGACCGCTATTGTGGCACACAAGCTCATTGCGGCGGCAAATTTAGTAAATTATTCCTGCACTATACATCGGATGCATTTCCTATATTTGCAGCCATGATACGCAATTTCATGATGGTCGGATGCGGAGGAGCCGTGGGAGCAATGCTCAGATATGGTGCCACGCTTGCATGTACCGCTGCCGGTTCGACATCCGAGCTGGCGACATTCATCATCAATGCGGCAGGCTCGCTGCTGATGGGACTTCTTATAGGATCATGCGGACAGAGCCCCTGGTTGCTGATGCTGACGACAGGACTCTGCGGTGGTTTCACCACCTACAGCACCTTCTCCGTACAGTCTGTCACACTGATGCAGCAGGGGCGCTGGGGAAGCGCAGCCCTCTACGTGCTCGGCACCGTCATCGTCTGTCTGCTGTCTGCAGCCGCCGGCCTCTGGCTGGGCCAGAGACTGTCCCACTAGACTGATCGTCGCAGAATAATACCTACCTGCTACTGGACGTCTTTGATCTTGAAGCCCTGCGATTCAAGAGCCTTGATGATAGTATCTATGTGAGCGCGGTCGCGGGTCTCCATGGATATGCGGAGGACACATGCCTTGACATCGATATTGGTATTTGTCCTCTCATGGAGAAGAGCTGTGACATTCGCTCCAAGATCAGCGATGATCTTGCTGACCTCAAGGAGCTGTCCGGGGCTGTCCGGAAGTTCGACTGACAGAGTGCACTGGCGTCCGTTCTTCTGCAGACCTCTGTTGATGAAGCGATTAAGGAAGGTCACATCAACATTTCCTCCACTCACTACACAAGCCACTTTCTTGCCTTCGAGAGGGAGATTGCCGAACATGGCTGCCGCTACAGACACGGCTCCCGCACCTTCGGCGATAAGCTTGTGCTTCTCCAGAAGGAGGAGGATCGCCGCACATACCTCGTCATCGGTCACGGTGATGATCTTGTCGACATATCTGCAGCAGAGCTGATACGTCAGATCGCCCGGCTGCTTCACAGCGATACCGTCCGCGATGGTGGACACGCCGTCGAGGTGCTCGATCCGGCCGGTCTCGAGGCTCTTCACCATACTCGGTGCGCCTGCCGCCTGCACGCCGTACACCTTTATGCGGGGATTGATCTGCTTTGCAGCGTATGCGATGCCGCTGATCAGACCGCCGCCGCCGACAGGTACGATGATGGAGTCCACTTCTGGAAGTTCATCGAGAATCTCGAGTGCGATGGTACCCTGTCCGGCGATGACAAGAGGATTGTCGAAAGGATGGACAAATGTCATCTGCTTTTCGTCTCTGAGTTCCAGAGCCTTGTGATAGGCATCATCATACACTCCGGGCACCAGACAGATCTCCGCGCCATAGCTTCTGGTAGCCTCGACCTTGGAAATAGGTGCTCCTGCAGGGAGGCAGATTATTGATTTGATGCCTGCTGCCTGGGCGGCGAGGGCCACTCCCTGGGCATGGTTTCCCGCCGAGCTGGCTATCACTCCCCTTGCCTTCTCCTCATCGGAGAGCTGTGATATCATATAGCTGGCTCCTCTGACCTTGAAGGATCCTGTCACCTGAAGATTCTCAGGCTTGATATATACCTCGCAGTCATTCCTGACCGCCGGAGCAGCCACGAGATGGGTAGGTCTGAGTATAGGCTTGAGCGCATGTGTGGCGCGATAGATTTCGTTAAGGGTAAGTTCTCTGTCCATTTCTGCATAAGCCTTTCTCGAAATATGAGAAAAGCCGCCAAAATTAGCAAAAATGAGCATAAAGAGAAAGTGAGGGAGTGACAATTATTCTTAACTTTGGAGAATGGAAACACCAAAAGTATATTTCTCAGACTTCCGCACACATTCCGGCGGAGACAGCCTCACACGCAAACTTCAGAAGCTCATCCTCAAGGGTGGCATAGGCGACATAGACATGGACGGCAAGTTTGTTGCCATCAAGATACATTTCGGCGAGCTGGGCAACATCAGCTTCCTCCGCCCGAACTGGGCGCGCGCCGTGGTGGATATCGTGAAGAGCAAGGGCGGCAAGCCTTTCCTCACCGACTGCAACACCATGTATCCGGGTGCCAGAAAGAACGCTCTGGACCATCTCTACTGCGCATGGGAGAACGGATTCACGCCTCTCACCGTCGGATGTCCCGTCATCATCGGTGACGGACTCAAGGGAACCGATGACATCGAAGTGCCTGTGGAAGGAGGAGAGTATATCAAGTCAGCCAAGATAGGCCGCGCCGTCATGGATGCCGACATCATCATCAGCCTCACTCACTTCAAGGGCCATGAGATGACAGGATTCGGCGGAGCCATCAAGAATCTCGGCATGGGCTGCGGCTCACGCGCCGGCAAGAAGGAGCAGCACAGCAGCGGCAAGCCGTCCATCGACGAGAGTCTCTGCCGCGGATGCCGCAAATGCCAGAATGAGTGTGCCAACCAGGGTCTCGTATTCAATGCCGAAACGCGCAAGATGAGTGTCGACCACAGCCACTGCGTAGGATGCGGACGCTGCCTCGGAGCATGTAACTTCGATGCTATCCAGTTTGACAACGACAATGCCGTGGCAGACCTCAACTGCCGCATGGCCGAATACACCAAGGCCGTAGTGAGCGGAAGGCCACAGTTCCACATCTCCCTCATCGTGGACGTTTCCCCGTTCTGCGACTGTCACGGCGAGAATGACGCCCCTATCCTCCCGAACATCGGAATGCTCTGCTCTACAGACCCTGTGGCCATTGACCAGGCATGCGCGGACCTCTGCCTCGCAGCCACACCGTTCGAGAACAGCCTCATCGGAGACCATCTCCATCAGCCGGGCTTCTGCGACCACCACGACCACTTCATCAACAGCCAGCCTGACTCCGAATGGAAGTCCTGCCTTGAGCATGCCGAGAAGATCGGCCTCGGTTCAAGGAAGTATGAGCTTGTGAAATAATTGCTAAATCACCACCCTGCGGCCCTCTTCTGAAGACTTGATGGCGGCAAATACGGCGCGCATTGCAGCCAGGACACCCCTGGCATCGATCAGCGGCTCCTTGTCATTCTCGATGCAGTCGATGAAGGCATCGATGACGCCTGACTTGGTCTGGTCGTCGTTGGTCTGTATCCTGCCGAGATCGAATGTCTCCTTGGCACCGTTCTTCTTCCAGATGACGATCTGCGGAAGATCCACGCCGTAGATGGCCATGTCACCTTCGGTTCCGAATATGGTGGTGGAATTGTCCTCGACGCCGTAATAGGTCCAGCTGGCCACCATGGTACCCATCGCTCCCCCGCTCATCTCATAGATGCAGATGGCGTTGTCATCGACACTGATCGGATTGCCTTCGGCATCGACCTTGTCGATCGTGGCGAGCCTCGCGGTCACTGCCGTGACTTCCTGGCCTATGAGGTACTGGATGAGATCCGTCTTGTGGATACCGAGATCTGCCATCACACCCATGGCTGCCTGCTTCTTGTCGAAGAACCATGTATTCCTGCCGGGATCGACGCTCCATGTCTCAGGGCCAGAATGGCCGAAATAGGTGCGGAAAGTGAGCACCTTGCCTATGGCGCCGGCCCCGATGAGCATCTTCGCCATGGCATGGGCCTGCGCGAGTCTCTGGTTCTGTCCTATCATGAGCTTGCGGCCGCATTCTTCCGCTGTCTTCACCATGAGCTCACACTCTTCGATGGTGATGGCCATAGGCTTCTCGCAAAGCACATGCTTGCCTGCGCGGAGGGCCTTCACTGTCACCTCGCAATGCGCCACATTGGCCACACACACACTGACAGCATCGATTTCCGGGTCTGCGAGCAGAGCGTCAAGAGTATCATAAGCCTTGGCGCCGATCTTCTGTGCGAGCTCGGCAGCGCGCTCCATGTTGTTGTCGAACAATCCGACGATGCGCGCGTCTGGGTTTGCAAGATATTCAGGGATGTGCCTTACCTGCGAGATCTTCCCGCAGCCGATGATTCCGATTCCAGTCATAGTGATAGTGTGTTAGCGGATACAATATAGGCAATAATTCCCGCACAACAATGACCCCCAACGCATTTTCTTCACACAGGAGCATGTCATGACGGCATGGCACGCGTCGGGATGCCGACGCCAACGATCAGAATCTGAGCGCGAATGCGGGACCGGCGGCTCCTGAGAGCGGGTCATACATGGGAGCCAGGGAGAGCTCCGCACGGGCATTGCGGCGCTGACCGGATATGCGCCCGAGAACATTGTGCGCCGGCTCGAGAAGCCAGTACCCCACACTGGCGCTGAGGATGCCGCAGCCCGCTCCGGCCACCGTATCCCACCAGTAGTGGCGGTGATGGTACACGCGCAGCGCGGCCACACTCCCGGCCACGGCATAGGCTCCTGCACCCCATCCCCATCCATATTCGCGGCGCACTATCTCTGCGCCGAGAAATGCGGTCGCGCTGTGCCCGCTCGGGAATGAATTGCGCGCCGAGCCGTCGGGGCGCTCTTCACGCACTGTGTACTTGATGGCATTGACGAGCGCAGCTTCCGTCACGAATCCCATACCCGCCACCATCATGCGGTCCCATCCGGGATCCTGAGCCTTCACTCCGGTCCACCCGAGACCTATGCCGGCCGCCAGGGGGACATACTGGAGGTAATAGTCGGCGACCGCATGCTCGTTGTACTGTGCATGCAGGGGATATCCGGCGAGAAGGGCCACCAGAGAAAGGAAACAGATGTACAGTCTTTTTGCGGGCATGGGGCAAAGTTAGCATTCTTTCACTTGTCTTAATCAAAGATTGTGGCTAAATTGCATGGATAAATCATTAAAATCGGACTATCATGATCAGAATCAACTGTTTCTTCAAGGCAAAAGAGGACAAGTATGCAGAGGCCCTCGAATACGCAATCGCACTCGTAGCTGAAAGCCAGCGTCAGGAAGGATGCATCGCATATGATGTATTCGAGTCAGGCACACGCGGAGACGTGTTCATGATCTGCGAGACCTGGGCAAGCCAGGAGCTCCTCGATGCACATTCAGCATCAGAGCCTTTCACACGCCTCGTCCCTCAGATCCAGGAGTGCGGAGAGCTCAAGATCGAGGTATTCAACTTCTAGAAACAATACCGGAATGGCTGACACCATCTACGATATCGTCACCTCCGGATGCCTGACATACGAGCAGAAACTCACCTCCCTGGCACGCGCCGCGGAGAATACTCTTGATGTCCTGGACATGCCGGAAAAGACAAGGCAGTACTTTGCCGAAGGCGTCATCTGCAACCTCAATGAGGGTGCGGCGCCGTACCGTCCGCGCTACATCATGCCGGACTACGCCAAGACGGTGAAAAACGGTGTGAAGTTCCTCGAGCTCGACCCTCCTAAGGATCTTGACGAGCTGCTGAACTTCCTCCAGATACTCTACAGGCATGTGCCGTCGATTACCACTTTCCCGGTGTATCTCGGCGCCCTTGACACCCTGATCGAGCCTTTCCTGGACGGCGTATCCGATGAAGAGGCGGAGAAGAAGATAAGGCTTTTCTTCCGCTTCCTGGACCGTACCATCACGGACAGTTTCTGCCACGCCAACCTCGGCCCGGCCGAGACCCGCGCTGGACGCATCATACTCAAGGTGGAGCAGAGCATCGCCCAGGCAGTGCCCAACCTCACCCTCAAGTACGACCCCGAGATCACCAGCGACTCCTTTGCGGAGCTGGCACTCCAGACCAGCCTGTACTGCGCCAACCCTGCCATCTGCAACGACCCGGGCAACAGGGATACCTATGACCATTACGGCATAAGCAGCTGCTACAACATCCTCCCGGTCGGAGGCGGTTCGTACACGCTCACGCGCATAGTGCTCCCGCGCCTCGCGCAGAAGACGGACTCGCTTGACGAGTTCCTGGAGGTCATGCTCCCCGATGCACTCAGATGCATGGCGGACTACATGAGCGAGCGCATCAGGTTCATCGTGGAGAAGAGCAGATTCTTCGAGTCCCACTTTCTTGCGAAGGAGGGTCTCGTGGAGCGCGACCGCTTCACCGCGATGTTCGGCATGGTGGGACTCGCTGAAGCAGCGAACCATTTCGCCGAAGGCGCAAGATACGGCCACGACGCGGAGGCCGACGACATCGCAGACAGAATCATGACGGTGATCAGCGACTTCGCGGCGGCATACGAAGCACCGTACTGCGAGATCAGCGGCCACAGGCTGCTGCTCCACGCACAGGTGGGCATCGACACCGACCACGGCATCACCTCAGGCGTACGCATCCCTGTAGGAGAGGAGCCTGAGCGCATGTACGACCACCTCAGGCACAGTGCAAGGTTCCACCGCTTCTTCCCTACCGGCTGCAGCGACATATTCGCATTCGACATCACCGGCAGGGACAACCCTGCCGCAATGCTCGATATCGTCAAGGGCGCATTCAGCCTAGGGCACAAGTACATGGCGTTCTACGCTGCCGACAGCGACCTCGTCCGCATCACCGGATATCTGGTGAAGCGCAGCGAGATCGAGAAGTGGGACAGCGGAGAGGCCGTGCTTCAGAACACCACACAGCTCGGAGCGCCTACCTACAAGTCAGCGCACCTTGCCGACAGGAAAGTGCGGAGCACCGAAGGATGACGTGCGCACCGGTCAACAGGATCATACCGCTGAGCGTGGTGGACGGACCCGGGAACCGCACTGCAGTGTTCCTCCAGGGCTGCAACATCGCCTGCGCCTACTGCCACAATCCGGAGACACAGCACAGCTGCATCAGCTGCGGTGAATGTGTCGGCGGGTGCCCTTCGGGGGCCCTGGGCATTGTGGACGGTAAAGTGAGCTGGGACAGCGCCAGATGCATCATGTGCGACCGCTGCATAAAGACCTGCCCCCGCAATGCATCACCGAAGGTGAAGCAGATGAGCGTGGAAGAGGTGATGGATGAGATCCGGCGCAATGTCCCGTTCATCCGCGGCATCACGGTCTCCGGCGGAGAGTGCATGCTCCACGCCGGCTTTGTCGAGGAGCTGTTCCGCGCCGCCAGGGCAGAGGGACTCGGCACCCTGATCGACTCCAACGGCACAGTGGACTTCTCGCGCCATCCGGGGCTCATGTCCGTCACCGACGGAGTGATGCTGGATGTGAAGAGCTGGGATGAAGACGCATTCCGCAGGCTGACCGGAGCATCAGGAGCCATGGTGAAAAGAAACCTGCGCTACCTGGCGGAGACCGGCAGGATAGAGGAGCTGCGCATAGTGTGCCTGGATGGCGAGGTCGATGCAGAAGCAGTCATCCGCGGCATTGCGGAGACGATACCCGGTCATTTCAGGGATATTCCCCTGAAGCTCATACGCTTCCGCCCGCACGGGGTGAGAGGCAGGCTTGAGGGGCACGCGGGACCTGATGACGGGACAATGGAAAGATACAGGGAAACTGCCATACAAAACGGATTCAACAAAGTTATCATAAGATGAAAAAGACAGTACTCATCGCAATGGCCCTGCTCTCGGGAGTTGTCCTGAAGGCGCAGGACGAAGAGCATTCAGGACTGGAGTGCACAAGTATCATGGTGGGCCGCAAGGCCAGCACCGACGGATCGGTCATCACCTCACACACCTGTGACGGCACCTCCCACACATGGGTGGAGATCGTCCCTGCAGCCGATCACCGCAAGGGTGAGATGACTCCCCTGCGCAAGGACTGGCGCAAGACAAGATACATCACCGACACCGTCGGGATCAAGATCGTGGGCGAGATTCCTCAGGTTAAGCACACATATTCATATGTGAACACCGGATACCCTTCCCTCAACGAGAAGCAGCTCGGCATCGGTGAGACCACATGGTCTGGACCTGACACCCTGATCAACCGCAAGTCTCCCCTCCTGATCGAGGAACTCTGCCGCCTCGCTCTCGAGCGCTGTGACAACGCCCGCGACGCCGTCCGCCTGATGGGTGAGATTTCCGAGAAATACGGCTACGGCGACGGAGGAGAGTGCCTCACCGTCGGCGACCCGAATGAAGTATGGCAGTTCGAAATCACCGGCAACGGCAAGCATGCCACCGGTGCCATCTGGGTGGCACAGCGCATACCTGATGACCACATCGGAGTCTCAGCCAACATCCCGCGCATCGGAAAGTTCGACCGCAGCGACAAGGAGAACTTCATGGCTTCCGACAATGTGGAGCAGGTCTGCAGGGAGCACGGCCTCTGGGACGGCGAAGGTGATTTCGTATTCTGGAAAGCGATGAACTGCGACTACGCAAAGGGCAAGAACTTCCGCGAGAGGGACTTCCACGTGTTCAACATGCTCGCGCCGTCACTCGGCCTGACCTACGACATGGATGAGATCCCATTCTCCGTGAAGCCTGACGCACAGGTGGATGTAAGGGACGTCATGAGACTCTTCAGAGACACCTACGAGGGCACAGATTTCGACATGTGCAAGAACTGGAACATGGAGGTACCTGCCAAGGACACCATCCCTGCACACATCGAGGTGAGTCCTCTTGCGAACCCATGGCTCACCACCAACATGCGCAATACCCTCAACACCATCGCTCCTGGCACTATCGAGTTCACCCGCACCCTTGCGGTGGCATGGTGTTCATACTCTACCGTCATCCAGCTCCGCAGCTGGCTTCCTGACGGCATCGGCGGAGTGTGCTGGTATTCAGTGGACAACCCGGCCCAGAGCCCGCGCATCCCTATCTATTGCGGAGGATCCAAGCTTCCTTCAGCATTTGAGAAGTGCGGCCAGAAGGTGTATGACCGCGACTGTGTACTCTGGCAGTTCAGACGTGCCAACAAGCTCGCGACCCTCTCATGGCAGACCACCAAGAAGGAGTTCAACGAGAACGTGATGGAGATGGAGAACCTTCTCCTCGACGGCCAGGCAGAGCTCGAGAAGAAGTATCAGAGCGCCAAGAAGGCAGACAAGGCCGGAGTGCTCGACGCCTACACCGCAGACTTCTACAAGCAGTGCGCAGAGCGCTGGGACGGCCTCGAAGTCAAGTACTGGATGATGTTCGGCCGCGGCTTCTAGCACATAATTGACACAAAAAAGCCTCCCTGCATGGCAAAACAGACTGACAGTCTGGGAATTGACATGCAGGGAGTGCTTTTTGTGTCAGATGACAGGATTACTGGATATTGTCAATCTTGATGACAGGGTGCTTGTCGAGACCGTACCACATGTTCTGGACGGTGAAGCTTAGATCCTTTCCTGCAGGGAGGCTGACCAGCACAGAGCACATGCCGTCGACCTTGATGCCGGTGACCATATCCTCAGTGATGAGATAGTATGGGAGGGATGACTTGTTGGTGACAAGGATGCTCCTCTTGCCGTTCTTCTCGGTAGAGACTGTCTTGAACTCCATGGATGCCAGGAAGAACTTCTCGAGCAGTTCCTGTCTGCCGCAGATGTCTCCGAAACCGTACGCAAGTGTCCTCTTGGCCAGAAGGGCCTCCTTGATGGACTCTGCAGAGCTGTCCTTGGCGAGGACGAATGTCATGTTGCGGAGCTGTCCGTAGTCACCGAACTTGTGGGCTATGGTGCTGTGGATGTCGGTACCTGAGCAGACGTAGAGGTTGTTGTTGATGGCATCCTCGATGTTTATCGGGTAGAACTCGGCGTCATTGTAGCACTCCATACCGTCAAGAAGACCTTCGCTGATGGCACTCAGAGTGGTCGAAGTGAGCTTGGCATCATGACGTGCCCACCCCGGATGGTTGTTCTGCACGATGGCACCCTGCTTCTTGGCATTGCGGATGGCCTGGAGCGGGTCTGGGTCAGGGATGAGGTTGTTGTCTGTGGTGAAGAGGGCGTTGAAGTGGCCGACTTCCTGTGCCGAGCGGGTGATCTCGGTCGCAGGGAT
This sequence comes from Candidatus Cryptobacteroides onthequi, assembly GCA_018066125.1. GTDB lineage: Bacteria > Bacteroidota > Bacteroidia > Bacteroidales > UBA932 > Cryptobacteroides > Cryptobacteroides onthequi. The sequence goes on from JAGHSA010000007.1 coordinate 14,246, forward strand.
GAGCGTGATACCGAGCGCCTCGGCTCTCGGGCGAGCAAGGTTTACGGATTTGTTGAGATCCACAGACTCAGGCTTGTCAGCCTTTAGGTACGCCGCAAACTTCGCATCGCTCGGACGATATTCGATGTGGTCCGAGATGACAAGCGCGTCGAGTCCGTCTCTCCAGGCTTCCTTCACACGGAACTCCGGAGATGTGTCACCGTCGGAGTAGACAGTGTGTACATGGAGGTCGGTCTTCACCACCTTGAAGCCTTCGACATCAGGGATAACGATCTCATGCCTGGTCTCTGTGCGGAGGTTTCTGAAAAGGTCTGGGTTGGATCTGTCCTGCTGCTGGCTCATCTGCTGTGCGGATGCAATGAGGCAGGAAGAAACGGCTGCGATGCAGCTGATAAGTCTTCTAGTGTTCATCTATATGGTTTTTGGTTCTACAATATCATAATCAACGTGCCGGCGAGAAGCATGATGCAGCCCACTACTGTCTTCCATGTAAACGATTCTCCCAAGAATATCACCGCGAATATGATCGTGAGGACGAGGCTGCACTTGTCCACAGGAACTACCTTGCTGGCGTCGCCGATCTTCAGGGCATAAAAATAGCAGAGCCACGATGCTCCTGTTGCCAACCCGGAGAGTATCAGGAAGAGCCAGCTTCGCGGGCTTATCGCTCTTATCATCTCCGTTAAAGAGCCGGCCTGAGCCTTTGTTGTCACAAAAACCAGCAGCCAGGACATCAGAAGCACGACGACGGTGCGGATTGCCGTGGCAAGATTTGAATTGACTCCATTGATTCCGACTTTGGCCAGAATGGATGTCGCAGCCGCAAACACGGCAGAAAGTATGGCAAACAACAGCCACATACGCTTCATGATAAAACCGTTAATCGATATAAACAGAATGCCAGGCACAAATATAGACAATATTGCCTCAGTGGCAAAACCACGTGTCTGCTCAGTTGTCTCTTTCCCTGCAGGCGCATTCCTGTCAAGAAGAGCAAACCTCAAAACAATATTTTGCGTATATTAGCAAGGATAACCATACAATTCACAACCCATCTCCAGCATGAAAAGAACTGTCGCAACAATAAGAAAAGCCCTTTTCACAGCTGCGCTGGCACTAGTCGCATCAGCAGCGCCCGCACAGCCGTGGCAACCGTCAGAATGGCCTGTCCTGAAGCAATATGACAGCAGTCACCTCCGCCAGATTGCACTCCCCCTCGGAGGCATAGGCACGGGAGAGGTGTCGCTGGGAGGCAGGGGTGAGCTCCGCGACTGGGAGATCATGAACGTGCCGGCCAAGGGATTCAGCACCACGACCAAGGGCAACGACGCTCCCCTCTTCGCCATATATACGCGCCGCAATGGCGGGGAGCCTCAATCAAAACTCCTCGCCGGTCCGCTCTACCCCGACGAATACCTCCACTATGAGGGACGCCCGGCGAACCACCACGGGTTCCCGCGCTTCGGCGAAGCCTCCTTTGATGCCGCCTACCCATTCGGGCAGGTGAACCTGTCCGACAAAGACATGCCGGTCAAGGTCCGCATCAAGGGATTCAATCCCTTCATCCCCGGCGACTCCGAAGCGAGCGGCCTGCCGGTAGCCGTGCTTTCGTATGAAGTCACCAACACCAGCGGCACGGAGGTCGAAGTGTCCGTCTGTGGCGCGATACATAACTTCATCGGCAAGGACGGGAGCAAGTTCAGGACCGACTGGAAGGGTGATTTCATACCCACAGGAGCATCCGGGAACGTGAATGAATTCCGGTCGGAATCCGGCCTGAACGCGATATATTTCTACTCGGAGGGAGTCGACTCTCTCGACACAGCGTGGGGCAACATGACGCTATCTACCGACAGCGAGGGCGACATTTCATACAGGACATTCACCACCGACAACAACTGGAGCAACTCAGCCCTCAATTTCTGGGACGATTTCAGCGACGACGGTGCCATATCGAACCCACTCCCCAACCCACGCTGGTCCATCGGAGGTGCGGACGACCCTATGGGCGCACTCGCCGTGCGCAAGACACTTGCCCCTGGAGAAAGCCGCTGCTTCAATTTCTACCTGACATGGAACTTCCCCAACAGGAAATCTTGGTCGGAGTCCATCGTAGGAAACTGGTACAGCCAGAGATATCCGGACTCCTGGGAATCAGCGAAAGAAATCATCCCACAGATACCGTCGCTGGAGAAGCGCACGCTCACGTTTGTGAACGCGCTGCTGTCCTCATCATACCCGGAGGAAGTCAAGGAAGCAGCCCTATTCAACCTCTGCGTCCTCCGCTCACAGACAGTATTCCGCATCGCGGACGGACACATGATGGGCTGGGAAGGCATCATGGACAGATTCGGATCCTGTGCCGGAAGCTGCACGCATGTATGGAACTATGAGGTGGCCACGCCTTTCCTTTTCGGCGACCTTGCACGCACCATGAGAGATGTGGAGTTCCACTATGCACTCGGAGAGGACGGCGGGATGGACTTCCGCGCGAATCTTCCACTTGGAGCTATGCCTGACAAAAGCGTAGCGGCCGACGGGCAGATGGGATGCATCATGAAGCTCTACCGCGAATGGCAGCTCAGCGGCGACGATGACTTTCTTGCCGACTATTGGGACGCCTGCAAGAAGGCGCTCTCATTCGCATGGGCAGAGAAAGGATGGGACGGCAACTGCGACGGAGTGATGGAAGGATCCCAGCACAACACCATGGACGTCAATTATTTCGGCCCCAATCCACAGATGGCGTTCTGGTATCTCGGTGCTCTCAGGGCCGCAGAGGAGATGGCAGTCGCTATGAAAGACAAGGCCTTTGCGGCCAAATGCCACAAACTCTTCACCGCGGGCAGCGCCTGGGTGGACGCCAATCTCTTCAACGGAGAGTATTACGAGCACAAGATCACCGATCCCGACACATTTGAATTCCTCCCAGAGGGCTCCGACCGGGTACCGGCATTCCAGCTCGGCAAGGGCTGTCTCGTGGACCAGCTGGTGGGCCAGTACATGGCTCACATCTGCGGCCTCGGATATCTGGGCGACAGGGAGCATATACGCACTACATTGGAAAGCATCATGAGGTACAACTGGAGGGACAGCTTCGAGGGGCACTTCAACAACATGCGCTCATACGTCCTCGCGGACGAATCCGGCCTCCTCATGGCTTCATGGCCGAAAGGGAGGCTCGACGTGCCGTTCCCATATTTTCCGGAGGCAATGACTGGGTTTGAGTACTGCGCCGCTGTGGGAATGATCTATGAGGGCATGACGGACGACGGACTGAAGTGCATCAGAGCCATACGTGACAGATTCGACGGCAGCAAGCGCAACCCTTTCAGCGAGCCGGAGTGCGGTCACCACTATGCAAGGTCCATGGCAAGCTGGGCATCAGTCATCGCGCTCAGTGACTTCCACTGGTCCGGTGTGGACGGCAGCTTCCGCATCACCGGAAAGCCAGGCACGTGGTTCTGGAGTAACGGTGCGGCATGGGGTACGGTCACAGTATCAGACACAAAAGCGGCCCTCAAGGTCATTGAGGGCCGGCTTAAGTTGAACAGCGTCCAGATCGGAGAGAAGATCATCAAAGTCAAAAAGGGCACGATTCTCTCCGGGGATGGCGTAAATGAGCTGGTCTACGGCAACTGAGTCTGCGATTTAGAGTCTCACTGACACAGGGACACCTGCCTTTGCCTTGACTGTCTTGACTTTGCCTCCGCAGCGGACACGCACCTTCGATGCATTGTCTGCCGTGATGGCGGCACATGTCAGCTTTCCGTCCTTCCATGCGATGTCCACGGTGTAGCCGCCGCGCGCACGGAGTCCCTTGATCTCACCGCTCGTCCATGAAGACGGAAGTGCAGGGAGGAGCACAATCTCACCGGAATGTGACTGAAGCAGCATCTCCGCAATGCCGGCACTGCCACCGAAGTTGCCGTCGATCTGGAATGGCGGATGGTTGTCGAAGAGGTTAGGGAGAGTGGACTTGGAGAGAAGCGCCTGTACATTGGATCCTGCCTCCTCACCGTCCATAAGACGGGCGTAAAAGTTGATCATCCACGCACGGCTCCATCCTGTATAAGATCCCCTGCGGGTCTCAGGATCCTCGTTGAACTTGCGGCGGCGCTCGATGGTGCGCTTTGCAGCAGTAAAGAGATCTGAGTCAGATGATGTGATGGTGGTACCGGGATAGAGTCCGAACAGGTGGGACACATGTCTGTGACCCGGCTCTTCCTCTTCATAGTCCTCGATCCATTCCTGGATGGTGCCGTTTGCGCCTATGCGCAGAGGAGGGAGCTTGGCGTATGCAGCCTTGACCTCCTTGCAGAAATCAGCATCTACACCGAGAATGCCGGCAGCCTTGACGATGGCGTTGAAGAGCTCCATGGTGATTTCGACATCCATGGTAGAACTGTATGTGATCCTGTATTCCTCGCCGTCAGGATGGATGTAGTGGTTCTCCGGAGAGTTGGAAGGAGCAGTCACGAGATGACCGTTCTTATCCTCTACCATGAAAGAGAGAAGGAACTCTGCAGACTCCTTCATGCAAGGGTATGCCACGTTCCTGAGGTACTCCAGATCTCCTGTGAAGAGATAGTGCTCCCACTGCTGGAGAGTGAGCCACGAGCCGGCAATAGGGAAAGTACCCCAGTCCACGGCGTCGCTGATGGATGTATGGCCGAAGAGATCGGACACGTGGTTGACTGTCCATCCCTTGGCTCCGAAGGTCTTGGATGCGGTGACGCGTCCAGGTACACGGATGGCGTCTATCCAGTGCGAGTATGGGAGTGCGGTCTCGGAGAGATTGCAGATCTCTGCCGGCCAATAGTTCATCTGGATATTGATGTTGGTATGGTAGTCAGAGTTCCATGGTGCTTCCATGTCCTTGCACCATATGCCCTGGAGGTTGGCAGGAAGTCGTCCAGGAGCCCTTGAACTGCACATGAGCAGGTACCTGCCGAACTGGAAATAGGTAGCGATGAGTGACAGGTCAGATGCACCTTCCTGCACGGCCTTGAGTCTCACGTCTGTAGCAACGTCGCTGAGATCTGAGTCTCCGAGAGTGAATGACACGCGGTCGAACATGGACGCGAACTCCTGGAGGTGTCTGCTCTTGACAGAATCAAAGTCTCCGGCTGCGGCTATCTGGGCATTGCAGAGTGCCGCAGGGTCGATGCTGCGGTCGAAGTTGAGCTTGTCTGCATTGTAGTCGGTATTCATCGCTATGTAGAAGGTGACTTCATCTGCACCTTCGACATAGAAGCAGTTGTTTACAGCAGTCATGCTGCCACCTTTGCAGAAGCCCTTTATGAGACCGGCGAACTTCATGTGCAGGCCCGGAGGGCAATTCTTTCCGTTCGGAAGATCGACTATCTGTCCTGAGATGGCCAGCGCATCCTTTCCTGCAGGACATGCATACGCATCCTGCTCACGGGTGTAGGTCATCTTGAAGTTCAGCCTGCCCGGCTTGTCCGCAGACATCCTTATCACGAGGATATCATCTGGAGCAGATGAGAACACCTCACGGGTGATGGTGGCGCCCCTGCTGGTGAAGACAGTCTTTGAGACGCCTGTGGCAAGATCAAGCTCCCTGCGGTAGCTTTCCACGCCTGCACCGCCGATATGGTCGATCTTGAGGTCTCCGAATGACTGGTACGAGCGCACTCCCATGACTTTGCCCATGAGCTTCGCCCTCGCAAGATCCCTTGCCTTCATTATCTGATCATCAAGCAGGAGCTTCTGAATCTCCGGGATCCACTTGGCAGCATCGGCGTCACTGTCTGTCGGGCAGCCTGCCCAGAGGCTCTCCTCGTTGAGCTGAATGTCTTCATTCCAGCTGCCGCCATATACCATCGCACCTATGCGGCCGTTGCCGACCGGAAGGGCTTCATTCCAATTCCGTGCCGGCTGTGCATACCACAGGACATTCTGTGCCTGTGAAGAGACAGAAAACAATGACACGAGTATCGTCGCAAGAATAAACCTTTTCATATCTGATAATTTATGATCTGTATTCTACAATCTCACCTTCGCCATCACAGGGCAGTGATCGGATACGAATCTTCCGTCCGGACTCTTCTCCGGCATGATCTCATAATACGAGCATGAGCCCTCACTTATGAAGATATAGTCGATGATGCCTGGACGCATATTCTCAGGGATGTACTTGGCCATGCTTTCAAGGCCGCCGAATCCATGGTAGCTGGCGATGCCGGTTTTCCTCTCCTTTGCGATCTCGAAGGTATGGAAGAGGCCTGAGTTCTTGACGTGCTGAATGTCTGCAGACTCCTTTCCTGAATTGAAGTCGCCGGTGATCACCATAGGGCAGTCACCGCCGATTTCCTTCGCCTTCCTGCACAGGAGGTTCACTCCTTCGCGGCGTGCCACTCCCCCGACATGATCGAGATGGGTATTGACGAAGAAGAAGCGCTTTCCTGTAGATTTCTCCTCGAGGAATGCCCAGGTCGCGATGCGGATGCAGGCTGCATCCCATCCGAGACTAGGGACATCAGGTGTCTCACTGAGCCAGAAATTGCCGCACTGCACAGCCTTGAAACGGCTCTTGCGGTAGAAGATGGCAGAATACTCTCCGTCTTTCTTTCCGTCCTCGCGGGCAACGCCTACAGTCTTATAGCCCTTGAGGGCCTTTTTCATGTACTGGCGCTGATAGTGGAGGCACTCCTGTGTACCGATGATGTCCGGGTCGGCTGAAAGGATTTCAGCGACAAGTGCATCCTTTCTGTTGTCCCACCTGTTGATGCCGTCCTCCGGCTCGTTGTAGCGGACATTCGATGTGATTACTGTAAGATCGAGTCCGAGTTTCTCTGTTCCGGGCTCCTGGGCTGATGCCATGAACTGTCCCGCTGACAGGATGGCAACTGCGGCGATGATGAACTTTTTCTTCATATCAATATTCGTTTACTACCTTAATGAGACGGTCAGGATAGTTGGAAATGATGGCCTCGACCTTGAGGTCCAGCAAGCGGCGGATCTCGTCAGGATCGTCCACGGTCCAGGTAACGACCTTCATGCCCTTGGCATGTGCCTTCTGCATGAATTCTGCATCGACATTGCCATGCTCAGGGCTGACCCACTGAGGGATGAAGTCCACCTGGCTCATGTTGAGATCGAAATCCGTCTCATATCCTTCCCAGAGGAATGAGAGGATGTGGCCCGGGTATTTCTTGTTGATGTAGTTGAGCGCTCTCTCATCGAAACTCTGGATGATGAGCCTGTCACCGAGGTTGAATGATTCGAGTACCTCCATGCAGCGGTCGGTGAACTCATGGTATTCCGGCCAGAGTTCGCCCTCACCCTTCTCCGGAGAGCTCTTGACCTCGATGTTGTATTTCATCGGTGCAAGACCATTGGCCTTTGTGTATTCCTCTACTGCCGCGATGACCTCTGAAGCAAGAGGCTTCACAGCAGGGATGCATTTCTTCTCAGGCCAGCCCGGATTGTACTTGTGGCCGACATCCCATTTCACGATTTCGGAGTATGGAAGCTGGTAGAGATATACTTTCGGGTCTTCAGATTTCACCTCGGTCCTGTCGGGACGTGTGGCATATCTGTGATGGAAGTAAGGGTCGTGTGAAAGAACCACCTTTCCGTCCTGAGTGACGCAGAGGTCCATCTCGAGAGTGTGGACTCCGAGCCTGACTGAGTTGAGCATGGCCTCGAGCGACTCCTCTGGATAGAGTCCCATACCTCCGCGATGCGCCTGGATATCGACGATCTTCCTCTTGAGGACAGCGGCAAAGCCACCGTTTCGGGCCATGCCGACAGTAAGAGAGGATGAAGCCGTGACGTCTTCGAAATTGCGGCGGTAATCCATGGCGATCCTGTCGGCCACAGGGCCGTCGGAGAATGACTCCATGATCCACTCGCTTCCCTCTCCGAGGAATGTGAGATCCACATCGATGCTGCGTGCCTGGGAGTTGTTGAGTCCCGCAATGTACCATACATCACCGGCCCTCTTTGCCACAATGTAGTGCTCGCCCACCTTTCCGGAGAGAACCACGGTCTCGTCCCATTCCACAGGGACAGCAGTCATGAAGTCCCTGCAGTCCGGCCACATGTCGTAGCGGCAAGGGTTGTCTGCAAGCATCTGGAGACCAGTCTCGAATGCAACGATCTGGGCAAGCTGCGAAGCCTTGGTGCCGACAGCAGGAGTCTCAGGACGTCCGCCGCTGTACTTTTCAGGCTGCTTGCATATCATCATGCCCGGAGTGAAGTCCATAGGGCCGACGGCATTGCGGATGTATGGCTGGAACAAGGTGTTGTCCGGCCTGCAGTTGCTGCAGAATTCAAGGCCCCTGACACCCTCGAAGGTGAGGACATTCGGATAGCGGTACTCAAGTCCTCTCGGTGAGTATGCGCCATGGAAGTCCACGAAGATATGATGCTCGGCAGCAGTCTTGGCTACACGCTCATAGAAGTCGACCATCCACTGGTCCTGTCTGTTCATGAAATCGATCTTGACACCCTTGATGCCCCAACCCTCAAAGACCTCGAAGAGGTCCATGTGGTGTTCGACGGTGAGCCAAGGCAGCCAGAGGATGACTCCCACGCCCTTTGAGGCTGCATAGCTGATGAGTTCGTGGATATGCACCTCAGGATTGGTCTTGAACGGGTCACGGGTATCAAGAGCCCAGCCTTCATCGAGAAGGATGTACTTCACCCCATTCTTCGCTGCGAAGTCAGTGAAATACTTGTAGGTTTCCAGATTGATGCCGCTCTTGAAATCGACGCCCTGGCCGTATGGAATGCCGTTGAGCCAGTCCCATGTGGTCTGTCCCCTTCTGATCCATGACAGGTCTTCAAGCTCGGTCTCAGGCGCAAGCCTCATAGGCATGCGGTTCTCGGCGAGCTTGCGGTCGTCGCTGGTGATGAGCATGTATCTCCACGGATAGCTGCGGGTGCCTGATGTCTTGGCGATCCAGTCGCTGACCTCGAGGAAGAACACATCCCTGTCGTCATCGTCCTCGGTCTTGAGCGGGCTGATAGTATGATACGCAGCGAAAGAGCTGCCGCCCACAGGCTTGAGAAACATTCCCGGATAATCCTTGAGGTCAAACTCGCTGATGAGTATCTTCTGCGCGCTGCCCTCTGCAAGTACCGGAAGCTCGCAGAGCATGCTCTCTGCTGACAATCCGGATACCGGAACCCTGGCGTAAAGCTCCTCGCAGGCGGTCTTGACGGTGTCACACTGCTGTACCACAACAGAAGATGCAGACACGACATTGAAGCCTGCCTTCTCCTTCATGACCTCGACTTCACCTGGAAGACTGGTCTCGATGCGGTATGCAACTCCGTCATCATATACACGCCACAATACCTTGAAACCGTCCTTGAATGTAAGGGTCAGGAGATTGTAGCTGTTGTCGACCTCGGCGTACTTCAGCTTGATGACAGGCTGCACAGTCTGACGCACCTCCTGCCTCTTCACATTCTTCACGACCGGCTTCACTCCGAGAGTCCTGTCACGGAGTGTAAGGGCGATGTCGTTGTCCTTCATGATCAGTTCGCCATGAGATGTGACATCGTAGCGGATGTCTTCCCCGACCGTGACCTTTACCGATGTCTGCCCGTCAGGAGACTGGACATCGTATGTCTTGGCCTTCTGTGCCCATGATGACATGGAGAGCACAGAGATGAAAAACGCTGAAAGAAGTATCTTTTTCATAAAATATTTGGTTATCAGTAAATATCGTGAAATATTTCCGGCATTACAATGTCTGGTAGAGCGCTACCACATGGCCGGCCGGAGCCCAGAGTGTATCTTCCCTGAGCGAGAACCTGATATTGATCTCACAGCCTTCTGCTCCCGGTCCGAGATCGAAGTCTGCGGTCTCACCAGGTGCCAGGCTCGCGTCGCCGAGATTGCCAGAAGCCACCACGCGGCCGGCGCGCAAGGCCTCCCACTCGACATCGAAGCGGTCCATATCCGTAAAGTCAAATCTGTTCTTCACGGTGAGAACAGAACTCTTGCCGGATCTCGTCACTAAGAAAGGACGGTAGCAGTCCCTGATGACGCCAAGCACAGGGAAAGGCTTGCGGTCAGGAGACAGAAGTCCGTCACGGCCTGCGCCCACGGCTGTAGGCTGCTCTCCGAAATCTCCCGAAAGATAGATCTTTCCGGAATCATCGCCGAACTTGTACAAGCCCTGCCAGCACCAGTCCCAATAGAAGGCGCCGATCATTCTCTGAGACTCCCAGATATAATCCCAATGCTCCTGGATGCCAGGGGTGTACTCGCAGAGCACATACGGCCTGTCGGAACCGTTCTCGTCCCTCGCCTTCATATTAGGCACTGAAGGATACATGTTGGAGTCCATGTCCGCCACGGTATCATCTCCCTCGTAGTGGATAGGGCGGGACGGGTCGAGAGCCTTGATGGCATCTCTTTCAGCCTCGATATTGCAGCCTCCGGCACTCTCATTGCCGAGCGACCAGAATATCACGCACGGGTGGTTGCGGTCACGCTGAACCATACGCGTGCCCCTGTCGACGTAGGCATCCTTGAATGAAGGGATGTTGCTGATGCCGTTGTTGCCATGGCACTCGATATCAGCCTCATCCATGATGTACATGCCGTAATAGTCATATATCGCATAGGCGGATGACCTCTGAGGATAGTGAGAGGTGCGTATCGAGTTGATATTGTTCTGCTTCATCATGATGACGTCCTGGATGGTCACCTCATCAGGAATGGCCTTGCTGTATGCAGGATGAGTCTCATGACGGTTCACGCCCTTGAAGAATATCTGCCTGCCATTGACCAGGACATGCCTGTCCCTGATCTCCACCTTGCGGAATCCGAATCGGTTGGAGACGGCCTGCACCTCATTGCCATCGGCATCTCTGAGGCTGAGGACCACGCTGTACAGGCTTGGAGTCTCTGCTGACCACAGTGAAGGATGATCGACTGCTGCAGAGAAGTCGATCTCGGCATTCTTTCTCTTCCTGACCCTGACAGTACCGGCCTCACTCGAGAACACGGTCTTGCCTTCCGGGTCTATTAGTTCAACGGAGAGTGTGTGCTTCCCGGACTTTCCACCGAGATTGCGCAGCCATGTCTTCACGCTGAATGTGGCGGAAGTGAAGTCGGCGTTGAAATCGGATGAGAGATGGAAATCCGCGATGCTTGTCTTTGGAGCAGCGTACATCCACACATTCTTGTGGATACCTGCCACGCGGAACATATCCTGATCCTCGATGAAACTTCCGTCAGACCATCTGAGGACCTCGACAGAAATGCTGTTGACGCCGGGTCTGACAATCTTTGTCACGTCAAACTCGGAGTCATTGTTAGGACCCTGGCTGTATCCCACGTATCTGCCGTTCACCCACACGCTGAATGCACTGTACACGCCGTCGAAATGCAGGAATACCTCCTTTCCGTCCCAGGACTGAGGGAGAGTGAACTCGCGGCGGTACGATCCTGTCGGATTAGGTTCCTGCTCGCTGGTATAGCCCGGGACAGGGACGATGCGGCTCGGCTTGCCGTTGAACGGATAGGTCACATTTGAGTAGATAGGCGTGCCGTATCCATACTGCTCCCAGCATGAAGGCACAGGAATCTCTGCCCATCCGCTCACATCATAGCTTTCCTTGTAGAAGTCCACCGGACGGAGCGACGGCTCCTTCACCCAGTTGAATTTCCAGTTGCCGTTGAGACACATATAGTCGGAAGACTCAGGGGTCATCCATGGCTTCTCGAAATATGCGGCATCAGCCTTGAGAGAGGCGACATCCGGGTACGGCACCATAGTGACATGGCCCGGAAGCTTGTTCCTGCCTATGATCTTCTCATTCTCCCAGTCATCTTCTCCGCGGATGACCTCTGCCGGAATCTTTCCGCGTACCGGAACGAGCTTCCATACCAGAGCTTCCTCCCCGTCCTTTCCCAGTCTCAGGAGAGTACCTTCCTTGTCCTCTGCCTCGAGAAGGATGGCATGACGGCTAGTCTTGTGGCATATCCTGATCTGGCCCGGGGCAAACTCATCGATGTCCCAGCGCTGGTTGTCACAGTTGTTGTGCACCCAGCTTGCAAGAGGCCATCCGTGCACTCCGGGGTCAAGGATATCGAATGCCTGACCTGTATAAGGGCTCCAGATCGAATAGCCTGTCTCGTCTCCGGCGATGCAGAATCTCTGGAACTTGTTCTTCCTGTCCATCTTCTGAAGGGTGAATGTGGACTCGTCCTGAGTAGAGCCTCCGTTATCCACGGCATAGCCCTCTGGAGTTACAAGCATATACATCCTGTCTCCCCTGAAACGGGTTCCCGCCGACGCGGCAAGACAAAGTGCCAGCAGTGCTGACAGTGTGATTATCTTCTTCATATAGGGTATCATTTCCAGTTGTTCTCAATGATGGCATCGACCAGCCTGCCGCCGGCCACATTCCATCCGCCGAATACATCCGTCCCGGCAAAGTCCATGACCATGATTCCGGTCTTTCCATGTCCGGAGCGTATCATATCGGCTGCGGCGGCATTCACATTCTCGGAATTCTCGCCATATCCCGAAGCCACATACGCAGAGCAGTGATTCACTGTCCAGATACGGCTTCCGGCACATCTTTCATATGTGGCGGAGATTTCCGCCAGCTTGTCTTCCTTTCCCTGCGGGTCATAATAGTCCTGAACTGTCATGGGTGTCCTCGCTCCCTGGGCATTCACGATCTCGCACCTGTCCGGCCAGCCTTCAAGATAGGCGCCCACAGGACCGTCTTCATACCTGGTCCTGGACAGGAAGAGTATATGTCCTCTCAGCTCTCCGAGGGTGATATCATCCCTGAAATCGGCAGCAAGCCCTCCGGACTTCACGAACTTCAGGCAATCCCCCATCAGGGAAGCGAAATTGTCGGACAGATCGGCATCATCCTCATGCCTGAAAATGACCACGGCGAATTCCGACGGGTTCTCTTCGAGGCACGATGCCAGCGTACCGATGACCGACTCGAAAGTGACATGGGTATCCGCGATCTGATGGAAGACGCCCAGATGGTCGCCTCTCGATGTCGGACGGACGTCGAACGATCTCACCCCCGCTTCCCACAGTCCCCTGATATCCAGGACCTGCGTCCTGAAAAATGCATACTCCTCATCAACACCGGCGGTGCACGCATCATGCGCGCCCGGGATGGACATCATGCATGCCGGCGTGTCATCCGGCAGCTCACGCATCCACGAGCTGCGGTCATAACTGCCTGCGCCCGTGCAGGAAGTCACGAGCGCAAGAGCAGCAATCCATGTCAGGAAATGTTTCATTTGTGGAAGAAATACTCGGCCGGAATCTCGTGATGGCGGGTGTGATACTGGTCACGCCAGCCCAGTTTGCACCAGCAGCCTCTTCCATTGTAGGTCTTCATGTACAGCTTGATCGGGTGGTAGCCCTTCTCGAGATTGACCTTGATCTGCACACGGCCATAATCTCTCTTGCTGATCTCCACATCGTCGATGACCACGATGCCCTCATCATTCATGGAGCTGTGAAGCGACCATGCACCAGTTTCAGGAATGTAGATATAGCCTTCCTGCACGGCGCCGTAGTCGCCTTCGCCCATGCGGTCGATCATCCTCGGTGTAGGAACCACCTCGGTGACGCCCTTTTTGGCAGTAGTCTCCATATCGCGCATTTCCTGTACTTCGGAATACATGGTGCGGACAAGGCCCGGCTTCAGACCGGACACCTTTGTGGCAGGACGGAGCCTGAAATCCACAGGCACGTCGAAATGGATGTCATCCACGACAGAATCCACCTCCCTGATCCATGTACGGAAGCCATAATCGCCTTCCTTGAGTTCGATCACTCTCGTGCCGTCGGCAGGGACATGGCCCTCGCCGCGCTTGAAGCAGCAGCGGCCGTACACCGCAGCGATGCCGCCGATGCGGGCCACATAGTCGTTCTCGTGGTCATGTCCCACGAATATGCCATGCACGTCGCCGTTCTCCTCGAATGCCGCCATGATGCCGGAATTGAGCTCACCCGGGCACTCAGGCTCTCCCCTGCTTCCACAGATGAGGCCTTCGGTATATGCCTCATAGAACTCATTCGTCGGGATATGGAAGAATGCATATGAAGGCACAGGGATGTTGGCATTTGCCCTGGCAAATGCGCGGCTCTGCTCCACATACCAATGCACCTGGTCATGCGAGATCCAGCCATAATCCCAATGCGTGGCGACCTGGGAATAGTCGCCTGAATCCATGATATACAATACAGCAGCTGTCTTGCCTTCAGTGGAAGATGCCACTGTGAGCGCCATGTCGTCAAGGTAGCCGTCCTCAGTCAGGGTGTTGATGCACAGAGGGTCGTTCACAAAGCACTGCGGGAGGTCGAGGTCCGACAGCTGCTCCTCACGGTCATGATTGCCGTAAGCACATGCGAATGGTATTCCGCGGCTGTCGATCATGGAAAGGACCTTGTCCCACATGTCCCTGGTGCCGCAGCTTGTGATATTGTCACCGGTGAAAACTATGAGATCGGGCTTCTCGGCATCGATTACGGAGCCGATACGGTTCAGGACAAATGCAGTCTCCTCCTCGGCATTGCCTCGGCTGATATGCGTATCGGTGATCTGGACGATCTTGAATGTGCCGTCCGGACGGAACTTGAATGAGGCCGCTGCATGCTGCTTCTGCGGTGCTGAAGTGCATGAGAAAAGCACCGAGGCAGCGATCATTATGGCAAAAAGTCTTTTCATATCACTTGCAGATTTCCTTTATCCTGTTTGCAATGTCTTTCTGATAGTAGCGGCCGATGAAGTTGGCTGCGCCCGGTCCGTACGAGAGAACGATCGGATATACAGGGGTATGGTCGTTGGAAAGATAATAACCTGTCACGCGTCCGGTGGCATTGTCTCCATCCACCAGGATAAGCGCGCCGCACTCATGGTCGGCTGTGACGATCACGAGAGTCTCGCCGTTGGAGTCAGCGAACTTGAGTGCCTCTGCGACAGCCATGTCGAAGCTGAGGGTCTCCATGATGGATCCCGGAAGGCAGCGTGAGTGGCCTGCGTAGTCGATCTTGGCACCCTCGACCATCATGAAGAAGCCGTCCTCGTCCGCGTTGGAGAGCTTGGCGATGGCGCGGCGTGTGGCATCAGCCAGAAGGCCGATGTTGTCCACTGTGGCAGCCTCATCCATCTCCTCGTCGATGCAGACGACCTTCTTGGCGCTGTCGTCGATCTCAGACACCTTGCGGATGAAATCATATCCGCGGGCATTGAGCTCTTTCGGCATATCCAGACCATCATGACGGCGGGTGGTCATGTCCTTGATGCCGCTGCCGGCAAGCACGGTGAGCTTTCCCTCGAGAAGACCGCGTGTGATGATGTCAGAGCTGTCTCTCTCCACACAGTGGCCGAAGAATGCTGCAGGGGTAGCATCATCCATGTCTCCGAGAGTCACGACTCCGCATGCCTTTCCCTTGTCATAGAAATAGTCGGTCAGAGATGGCACAGGATCTCCGTCCCATGTCGCGGCGATGTGCCTGTTGCTGTGAAGGACACCGGTCGCGAGAGCGCTTCCCGATGCGGCGGAATCGGTGGTGAATGCATCCTCAGATGAGTTGTTGACCATACCCATATAGCGCATGTTCATCATCGAGAGACCGAAATTGGCGCGGTCGGCGGCAATCATCTGCATGATGCCCATGCCGTCGCCGACCATGAGGATCACGTTCTTGACCGGCTTGTCTGCAGCACCGTCATTGAGGTAAGATGGTGTATAGATCTCGACTGGAGCCTTGAGCTGAAGCTTCTCATTCTTGAAGCCGGCAAAGTCGCGGGTGATCTTGTCAAGGGCGCTTGTGCGGGTGACGCCTGCCTTGACAGGACCGGACTCGCCCAGGATGGTATAGTTCTGATTGTGCCAGTCCCTGAGGAATTCGGCGCACTTGGCAGGATTGTCAGTGTTGATATAGTCGATGCCGAAATTCACCCATGTGTACCAGCTGGTGACAGTGTCCGGGCCGCCCCAGAAACGGATAGGCTTTCCGAGTGCGTGCGCCTTGGCGATGGCTTCCTTGACCTTGAGTTCCTCTTCGTAAACAAGCGTACCCTTGCCGTTCCAGTGAGAGTAATCTCCGAAGTACTCACTGAACTCAGCGACCCTTTCAAGCTGCGCCGGGGTATATTCCTTGTCCAGATTGGCATCAAACATGATGAATGACGGATACTTGTCAAAATCCTGCGGAGCCGGAACATTACCTGTCATGATCACCTGGCAGGCATGAGGATTGACATTCTTGTCAAATACCTCAGGATACTTCTTCAACTTCTTGACGAGCGCCTTCATGAAGGCTTCGGTATCATCGGACTTGATGTCGATCATGAGCTGAAGCTCGCGATTCGCATCGTCATTCCATGCATGACCACCGTTCTGTCGGAACACGGTCACGATAGGTTCGAGGTAGAACTTGTCGAATGACTGATTGTAGCGGAAATCGTCCCTGGTATGACCTACGAGGAACTTGGAGCCGCCCACATAGAACATGTCGCACTCGACAGTACGCACCTTCTGTGAATATGCAAGCCAGAACGGAGCCTGCTGAGCATAGTCATTGTGGGAATGGATCAGGACTGGATACTGGGCCTGAGCGGAAATGCAGAGGCTGAGAGCCAGAAGTGAGGTTATGATAAGCTTCTTCATATGGATTTCGTACTATTTTTCAAGATCCTTAGGGAGAACAGGACGGAACGGAGCATCACCAAGTGCGAACTCGAGAGAGAGTTCCTGACCGTCTGTATCCTCGAAATACTCGACTTTGATGATATGTGAACCCTTGTCGAGCTGGATGGTGCCGACCACTGGGTTGAATGAGTGCGAACCGTCATTGTCAGCCACGCACTTGTTGTCGATGATGAGTCTTGAGCCATCATCAGAAGAGAGTCTGAACCTGTAGGTACCGGCCTCGGCAATCTTGAGGTTAGAGCTGAAGATGGCTGCAAAGTGATCCTCTGACCTTACCACAGGAAGCTCTACAAGCGAGAAGTCGGAAACATATCCCACTGCATCCGCACGGCCGAACTTGGTGAAGTCAGGAAGCTGCTGTGAAGGATAATCCTTGTAAAGCTTATACTGGACAGCCGCCTCGTTGACATCAACCTTTGTAGAAAGGAAGTTTGATGCCACCTCGCTGTAGTTGCCGTTCTTGTATGTAACAGCCTGCACTACACATGCCTCAGGAAGGGTGAAAGGTCCTTCGTATCTGGTTGACTGGCATGTAGGCACCGTGCCGTCGAGAGTATAGTAGATCTCCGCGCCATCGATATCAGCGGTGATGCTGACGCTCTGGCCTGGATCCACGACGCCCTTGAATGGATGTACGAGAGGAGTAGGCACATAGCATACATCTGTCTTAGGCTCGAATGCCTGCATCATGAACTTGCCCCTGCACTCGTCAGGAAGCTTCACACCGAGAAGACCGGCGATGGTGGCCGCGTTGTCATAGATCATGTTTGCATGCTCCATGACCTTGCCCTTGGTGACGCCCTTTCCATACATGATGACAGGGATTCTGAGTTCTGCCATAGAGTCACCGCCGTGGCCATAATTGAGACCGCCGTGATCCGCTGTGATGATGATGACTGCATCATCGAGCATCTTCCTGGACTCAAGTTCCTTGAGGAACTCGCCTACGCGCTCGTCCATACGGTGTACGCAGTCGAAGAATCCCTGATTCTCGTGGCCATAGGAGTGACCTGCATGGTCTGTGGCATCGATAGAGACGAAGAGAAGGTCTGGCTCGTTCTCGAGATATGATGCGAACGCAGCGTCAAGTACCTGCTCGGCATCATAGCTGGCGCCATTGCCGGAGCACAAAGTCTTGTCGAACACGCTCATGTCATACATTCTGGTCTCAGCGCCCCACTCGATATATGCTTCCATGCGTGCACCCGGCTTCTGCTCGCGTATGCAGTCGAAGACGGTAGGGAAAATGCCTATCTTGTTCTTAGCCGAAGGGCTGATGGTATAGCTGTCTCTCTCCCAGTCGTTGGATGTGATGCCGGTCATCTCCAGAGGAGCTCCGCACACCATGCTCATCCAGTTCTGGCTGCTTGATGTCTCACGGCAGCACCTGGTGTCGAGGGACACTGCACCGTTTGCGATCATATAGTTGAACGTAGGAGTCTCGGCTCTCTGGATACCGATTGCGCTCATCGCGTCAAAACCCAGAAAAATGACATGCTTTGCCCTTGGGGTCTTGTCCTGGCAGCATCCTGACACGATGATGGCCGCAGCTGCCATAACAGAAAAAAATATCTTCTTCATATTCTTATAGTTTGTATTATTCTCGATTCTTTCAAATTTCGTGAAAAACAAATACATACCCTACGCATTGTGCGAAAGATTAATCCCATTTTGCGCAACAAAAAAAAGCACCCGGACAGAGCCGGGTGCACGATGGGTTACACACTATTCAACCAATACCATTACCCACGCATTATCTTTTTTCAGTTTTTCAACTTTCCTGCAGCTTCTCCCGCTATCCTGAGATAGATATCTGCGGGAACGCCGTCCTCAAGAGGGGCGAAAAGGCCGTCGAACGGAGACACTGGAACATCACGTGCTATCTTGTAGATGGCGGTGCCTTCATTCACCTCGTCGAACATGGCGAAATAAAGACTCTTGACGCCAGCCTTCAGATAGGCATCGATCTGCGTCTGCATGAAAGCGCCACCCAGGCGGTCCACGTTGTCGTCATGCACCTGACCGCGGGCATGTGCCCATCCGAATCCAGGCCATACATTCGGCGCGAAATCGATTCCATTTGCGTTGCACCATGCCAGATCATCGGCGCAGATCTTGACGAATTCATCCACATCGCTGTTTTCACAGCGTCCCACATACCAAGGCATGATGATATCCGCCTGCTTGATGAATTCGATGAGTCTCTCCGGCTGGAAGACATCGCGGCCGCCCTCGCGCCAATAGGTCGGCACGCCAAGCATGAGGCTGTATCCCCTGTCCTTGATGCCGTCTATGATGGACTGGACATGATCCATGTAGTATTCCGGCCTGTCGATGAAGCCCACACCCCATACTACGACAAGCGGCTTGCCGTTGTGCCACAGATATGACGGTCTTGCCTTGTGGTCGAAAAGATTGTATCTGGCATTCAGTTCATCGAGATCATCCAGGAGTATTTTATCCATGGTGCCATTCTCACCTCCAGAAAGGTCGTACATGATGCAGATAGCCCTGTCGTAACGCTCCGCACATGACATGGCATTATCCATGACCTTCATATAATGGTCTCTGCCGATATTGGGCACGAACCTCTGCATGAATACGCCGTCCAGACCATATTCCTTCATCCAGCGGAAATGGACGTCCACCGTACTGTAGTCGGCGGGAAGAGGAAGCTTGAGGTTGCTTCCGTCGGAAAGCTTAACCGGGACCTCATGGGCATCAGGGTATTCTGTGGCATCCGGGAGCAAAGAGACTCTCGCGCCGACATTATCAACGTCAATGTATGATGAGACTGACGTGAACCAGCCCTGATAACCGGCCATGGCAAGCCCTCTGTATGAATCGTAGCTGATTGAAGATCCGACACCCCACTCCTTGTTCGGGAGAGGTCCCATCTCAAGCTCCAGCACAGCTCCGGCCAGTATCGCCTCATGGCTGATCACAGGCTCATTCAACGGCTTTCCGTTGAGTCTGGCCGACTGGATATACTTGTTGTCGTCGGATACATTGTGAGCCTTGACCTCGAAGGTGTTGCCGTTGAACATATGGATCTTGACATCCTCGAATACAGGGCTTCCTATGCTGTATTCCGCCTTTCCAGGTGTGACAGGAAAGAATCCCATCTGGGAGAACACCACAAACGAAGTCATACCTCCGCCGTCCTCATCGCCCGGCATGCCCATGTAGTCATTGCGGAACCAGGTCTTGAGCATCTGGCGTATGCGTTTCTGGGTCTTCCATGGAGCACCTGCATAGTTGTAGAGATACGGCACGTGAAGTGACGGTTCATTTCCCATGGAGAACTGCCCAACGTTGCCGGTATGATCCGGCATCTTGGCATAGAAGTCATATTTGTCCATCCCAAGAGGCTCGGCGAACATGCTGTCCAGCTGAGCGACAAAGCGCTCGTCGCCGCCCATGAGAGAGATCAGGTCATATACATTGTGCTGGACGTCCCAGCGGTAGACCCATGCATTATTCTCGTCATAATACTCGCGGGCACCCATCCCTCCAGGGAAATTGTAGTCGAAAGGCTCGATGAATGCGCCCCTGCTGTCCTTGGGATGGAAGAATCCGGTCTCGCGGTTGAAAAGATTGCGGTAGTCGAAGGAATGCCTGAAAAAGTATTCCTGATCCTCCAGATGACCTGCGGCTCCGGCAAGGCGTGATGCTGCCCAGCAGTCGTATGATGTACCGGTCGTGACCGGTATCGGCTGTCTGTTCTCAAATCCGTGCACATTCGGGTCGGTCTCCTTCTCCCCTTCCCTGAGGGCAGGAAGATAGCCATGAGACCAGTAGAACTGATCCAGAATGCCGGCTTCCGCATTGCTCCAAGGCACTACGGTGCGGCCACGGAGACTGCGTGCTGCAGCTTCTGCAGCCTTATCCACGTCTATGTCGAGGCCCTTGGCCTGGGCATCTGCCAGAGACACTATGCCATGGCAGCAGTTCATTGCCCTGCCGGCACCGCCGACGCCCGGGAAGCATGGCAGCCACCCGTGAGGATTCTCGTCTGACATCCTGAGGTATGACGCCAGGACTGCCTCCTCGAGAGGAGCGTCCACAATGGTGCGGAGCGGATGAGCCGAGTGATATGTATCCCAGAGCCAGTCATCGGTATAGTATGGCACGCCGCCGTCGTCATGGATCTGATTGTCCTCGCCGCTCCAGTAGCGTCCATCTTCACTTATGCAGACCGGTCTCTCGAGCGTGTGATAATACGAGGTATAGAATACTGTCATGTCATCACTGCTGCCGCCCTGCACCTCGATGCGTCCGAGTGCATCATTCCATATCCTGCGTCCCTGAGCCATCAGAGGCTCGACATCATAGCTGTCTATCTCGCGCGCAAGATTGGCGGCAGCCTGATCCTCGCTGATCAGAGAGACACCGTAGCGCACGCGTACATCCGGTCCGGCGAATGCCAGGGAAACCGTCCCGTCAGATGCCTGACAGGCAGAATCCGGGGTCTGCTCGAACTCAAGATACACATATGCCCTGGTAGCGGCACTGACACGCTGGAAACCCTTGACGATGTTGCCGGATGCTGTCATCACGCCGTTCGCAGCATTCACGGTCATGACTACAGGACGGTTATCCCTGGAATGGATATCGTACAGAGCCGACTGGTGTGAAGCCGAGAATCTCACGTTCAGAGTGGATTCAGCAAGCTCAGCCTCATAGCTGTATGGGGTGATATGCTCATTGTCGTGACTGAGCTTAAGCTCCGGGAAGCCGAGATACAGCTCCGACTCGGCACGATGGCTTGTCACAAACAGAGGAAGACCCGCAAGATACTCATCAGTGATCTGCCTGCGCATCGGGAATACCCTCATCATGGAATGAGGAAGTCCGACGGTAGGATGGACAGGCACCAGAAGGTGGCTGATATTGCCGACATACGTGTTCACATAGTCCACAGGCTCGAGCCTTTCCTCATTCGGAAGGCAGCCTGAGGCACATGACAGTACTGCAGCCAGGATTGCCGCAGAGAATATTTTCATCGCAGAGTCTTTCATCATTTCTGATAATATGCTTCAGCAGGTATTTCCTCGAGATTGCCGTTCTTCTCCCAATAAACCTTGAGAACCTGGCCTTCGTAGCTTTCCAGATACTTGAGCGTGAACGGATGTATACCGGCCTCAAGAGGCACGAAGCCTCTCATCATGGTCTCGGAATGGGTGCCGTCATTGTCCACCACATCCTTTCCGTCGATCTGGAGCACAGCTCCATCATCGCAATACAGTCCGAAATTCCATACCCTGGTCTCCGGGATGTCGATGTATCCGGTGTAGATGAAACCGTAATAATCCTCCTGCTCTGCCGGATCGAGGGATGGCTTGTCAAGTTTGCCTTCCTTCACGTATGCACCGAGTCTCAGGATGTCATCTGTGCATTTGAAATCACCGGTGTAGTACTTATAGTGCACTCCGTGAGTGGTAAATGATCCTGCAGTCGGAGGAATCATATGGCACTTCTGGACAGTGGTCTTGAATTCGATGCTCTCATTCTCACCCCTGAAGGCCTTTGCACGTATGGTCGTCGTCTCATCGAAGGTAAGTGGAGCTGAATAGAGAGGAGAGACGCATGTCGGCTCGCTGCCATCCAGGGTATAATGGATCTCGGCGCCCTCGGTGAGAGTTCCGAGTGTCATGGTCAGTTTTTCCATGAAGAGGTCGATACGACCGCCCTCTATGGTGTAATAAACAGGAGAGACGAGCTGACTGTCCCCTGTCATGGAGTATGGACGTGCGCTCTCAGAGGTCCACAGATTCATGTTCGGCTTTGAACCGAGTGTGAAATGGAGCTCGCCGCCCTGGAGGAGTTCCTCATAGGTGATGAACGCCCTGTCAATGACCTTGCCGTTGAATTCTACGCTCTGGATATAGCCATTGCGTGCAGGATTGTCTGCAGTGATGGTAAGTTCCTTGCCGTTCGGAAGGGTCATAGACACCTTGTCGAATATCGGAGATGTGAATGTGTACTCAAGGGAGCCAGGGCACACTTCATAGAGACCGATTGCCGACATGATGTACCATGCGGACATCTGGCCGCAATCCTCGTTGCCGGAGATACCTTCCGGAGTATCGTCATACATCTCGTCGAGCATGCGACGGGTAAGCTCCTGTGTCTTCCACGGCTGTCCGAGCCAGTTGTAGATATATGTGATGTGGTGGCTAGGCTCGTTGCCATGCACATACTGGCCGACGAAACCGGTCATGTCGCTTGAGCCGCCTGCAACCTCAGAAGAAGCGCTGAACAGGCCGTCGAGAGCCTCGATGAGCTTATCCTCACCTCCGAGGAGCTGGCCGAGTCCCTTGAAATCCTGAGGTGTGAAGAATCTGTACTGCCATGCGTTGGCCTCCGTGTACTCGCGGCTGGTCTCGAACGGATTGAACGGATCGACCATGCTGCCGTCCAGGTTGCGGCCGCGCAGGAAGCCTGTGCTGCCGTCGAAATTGTTTATGAAATTATGGGCACGCCCATAGTATCTTTCTGCGATATCGGTCCTGCCTGCCGCCTCGGCGAACCTGGCGATGCACCAGTCGTCATATGCGTATTCAAGTGCTGCAGAGACGTTCTCGCGCAGCTTGTTGGCAGGGATATAGCCAAGCTTCGTGTAGTAAGACGAACCCTTGGCATTGATGTCTGATGACACTGTCATGGCCTCGAGGGCGAGATCCGTGTCAAGCTCGGGAACGAGTCCCTTGAAATATGCATCCACGATGAAAGGGATGCTGTGATAGCCGATCATGCACTCGGTCTCACCGGATGCAAGCGGCCAGAGCGGGAGGATACCGTCTGCCTTGTACATGTCCAGGCAGCTGAATACGATGTCATGGAGCTGGTTCGGATAGATGAGTGACGAGAGCGGCAGCCATGCGCGGAAAATGTCCCACAATGAGAGGGTCGAGTATGACTTGCCGAATGTGCACTTGGCAATCTCGTCGTTGTTGCGGCGGAAGAAGCCGTCGCAGTCTGATGTGACATTCGGCACCACCGCGGTATGGTAAAGCGCCGTATAGAATACTCTCTTCTGCTTCTCGGTACCGCCTTCGATGCGGACTCTGCCGGCGAGATCGCTCCACATCTCCCTGGCATCGCTGCGTACACTGTCAAAGTCGAAGCCGTATGCAGCACCTTCGGATTCGAGGTTGTTTCTTGCACCTTCATAGGAGACAGCAGAGATTCCCACCTTGGCGATGACCGGCTCCTTGCCGTCTGCGAATGTCAGGATGGCCTGCCTGCTCTTGCTGGCGAACTCCTCGGAGCTGCCTATGAACTTGTGGTCATCCACATAACGGACGGACTCGAACGGCTTTGAGAACTTTGCGACGAAATAGATGTGCTGGCCGGGAGTCCATCCGTCAGTCAGCCTCATGCCGACGATCTCGTCCGGTGCGGTCTGACGTATCTCCACTTCGCGTACGAAGTCACCGGACACGCTGATCACATGCGCCATATCCACAACGATGTAGTGAGGCATGCCTTCGCTGAAGGTATAACGGTGCCAGCCGGTGTGAGTGGTGGCGGTAAGCTCGGCCTTGAGCTTCTCGTCCTTGAAATATACGGAATAATAGCCCGGAGCCGCCACTTCATCCTCGTGGCTGAACTTCAGGTGCTCATAGATATCGCCTTCGAGGCTGAGATCCACATCATGGCTGGTCGGATGGAAGAGAATGTCTCCCAGATCCGCACATCCCGTACCGCTGAGATGCGTGTGCGAGAAACCTATGATGGCATCTCTGTCATAGTGATATCCAGAGCATGCATCCCACGCTTCACGGTGATTGTCAGGGCTGAGCTGCACTGCTCCGAAAGGAGTGGTGGCACCGGGATAGGTATGCCCATGGAAACCTGTTCCGATGAACGGATCAATATAATCGACAGGGTTCTGAGCTGCAGGTCTGCATGAGACTGCAAGCGCGGCTATGACTGCCGGAAGTATCAGGATGTGTTTCATTTGGAATAGATAGATCAGAATACTGTGCCTGTAAGGATGATGTCAGGAGCATCCATCGCATGGATTTCGATGCTCTCAAGGACCTTCTTGTACGGGAAAACCTGAAGTCTCTCCCTCATCGACGGCTCGAAATACGGGTACGCCTCAGAGAGGCTTCCACCGAGGAAAATGGCCTGAGGGCTGTATGCCAGCATCACCACCATCAGAAGGTCGGCGACATTGGAGCCGAACTCTTTCCACAGTGCGAGCGCCTCAGGATCACCGGCAGCCGCTGCACGTGAGACCTCCCTTCCGGACAGGCCCTTATCCCTGAAGAAACGGCTGCTGCAGTAATATTCATAATTGCGGTCTCTGTACTGGATCTCACCGATCTCTCCGGCGCAGCTGTTCTGGCCGAGATAAAGCTGACCGTTGATGATGATTCCGGACCCCACTCCTGTGCCGAGTGTGAGGCATACGAGATCGTCATATTTTCTTCCGGCCTCAGAAGACTTGACGCCGAGTGCATAGCAGTTGCAATCGTTCCTGACGGATACAGGGAGCCCGAATCTTCTCTCCAGTGAGCCCTTTACATCCACTACATCCCACGATGGGATGTTGACACAATCATGGACGAATCCACGCTCATCGACAATTGCAGGAACGCCGACGCCGATGGCATCGACTTCATCAGTGAGAAGACTTTCGATCATATCAGCGATGAAGTCAAGCACAGCCTGTTTACCTTCCTTATTGGGACAAGGAGCCTTGACCGACTTGAGGACCTCTCCTTCTGCATTAATGAGACCGGCCCTGATCTTGGTACCTCCTATGTCTACACCTATTTTCATGACAGATTTTGGCTATTAGTAATTAATTCCCAATAATAGTTATTGTTACGCAGAAAACACTTGCGATTTGCGTTATTTTGGGGGCAAAAGGCGAATTCAGACAAACAAATAGCTAAAAACAATAAAGGGCGGTTGATCACCGCCCTTTATTCTTAAATATCAAGGCTTACTGTGCCTGGTAGCATCCGAGGTCAACCTTTCCGTTGGTGATACGTGGGTTGCCTGCGAGATCGACTTTGTACTTCTCGAGGAGACCCTTTACATCACAAGTGAATGGGCCAAAGCCTGCGTTACTACTCTTGTAGGTGATGCTGGAGAGTGTTCCTGCACCAAGAGCAGCGCCCTGAGGCTTATAATCCGAATTAAGTACGGATGACAGGTCGAAACCGAGGGCAACATTGATCTCACCCTGGACTGTAGCATTGCCTTTATCCTTTATATTACCCTCAATAAGGTTGTTTGCAAGAGTACCGTGACTGCCGCCCATGCTGAGGAAGTTGTCCTGACGCTCGTATTCTGGAGCCTCCATTTCCTTTGTACATGGTGAAGTGTAGTTTGCAACCATGATATTGTTAGCAAACAGAGATGCAACGCCACCACGGAGATTCATGCCAGGATATGGTCCACCATATTCAGCCCAGTTCTTGTTTCCAACCACTGTATTGTTGACAAAGGTAAGGATTGTATGGTTGTAGCAGATGAATGCTGAGCAGTAGCCGTCCTTCTTGGTAGATACATTGTCAATGACGAGACAGTTGACAACAGTAGCCCATACAGGCTCATCGTCTGACTTACCATCACCGAAACCGAATGCAGCTCCATGTGCATTAGCCTTGTTGTTGGCAACAATACAGTTGACAACAGTAAGATCTGAAGAGTAATTCTCCTCATTGGTACCGATCGCACCCTTCTCAGAGCTGTTGTCATGAACATAGCAGTTGCTTACTGTGACAGGGCCACCTACACAGTGTATAGCTGTACCATGGTTACCATCGCAGTTGATGATCTCGCAGTAAGAGATCTTGGCAGAGCCCTTCATGTCGGAGCCGTCGCCATTTGCACACCAGAAGCCATAGCTGCCGGCACCGTCGATGACGGTGAGGTTGTCCATGCTCTGCTTGCTGAAGTCAGCGTTCCAACCACCGGAAACGGTCTTGTTGACATTGCCGTCACCCATCTTGAAGCCACCCTTAGGAGCAGTGAATGTGACACCACCCTGAACCATGATGTTAGAGAAAGGCTTTGCACCGTCGATAGCTGCCTGGAGGTCTTCACCTGCGCGTACGAGTACCGGAGGGAGAAGAGCGAGCATGCCGCTGAATATCTTGCGGCCCTCTGTACACTGAACATAAGTCCAGATATAGTAGTCAGTTCCTTCCTTGAGGCCTGTTACCTTTCCGACAAGTCTTCCTTCTGTAGGGTTACCTGTCTGAGGTACCAATGTGGCATTTGCGAGGTCTGAAGTTGTGCTGTATGCGATACCCCATGATGCATAGTCATCAGTAAACTTCGATGTAGCAGCACATTCGATCTCTGCAGAACCTCCTGTCTGACTCGCAAGCTCAGCCTCGACGGTAGCATCAAGGTCATGAGCCTTCTGGTTGACAGCACAGATGTTCTTGTCACCTGCGATCTTGAATTCCGCACGGCGGATGAGTCCTGAAGTATTGCGTCTCACGGTGAAGGTAGCGGTGTTGCCGCTCTGGCTCACTGAGATCCAGTCATACTCCTCTGAAGGAGTGAGAGTACCAGGTACCTCCATGGTGAAAGAGCCTGGAGTGTACTCTATGATGGTCCTGTAAGGATTCTGCTCCATAGGTTCAGCCAGATTGCCTTTGGTGCAGGCTGAGAACATGAGAGCTGTTCCTAATATTGCGAATAAAATCTTTTTCATTGCTTCGGTTTTTTATTAATTGTAACCCTTGTTCTGCTTGAGTGCGCCGTTGGCCTTGCCGAGGTCCTCAGAATTATATGGGAACACAATCTTATAGTCCTCCCACTTAGGCTCAGGAATCTGATAGTCCTCGTAAGGGCCCACGGTGAAATCAGTGTTAGGAACATACTTGCCGCCTACGTACTTACCTGCAAATGAGCGGTTCTCATAGTGGCGCGCATTTGGATGGGTATTGAGCTCAGCAAGAGCGAGAGCCTTGATCTCAGGATCACCGCTGACAGCCCAGCGCTTGCAGTCAAATGCATGTCCGCTGTACTCGAATGCGAGCTCGACACGGCGCTCGTGATAGAGGTCTGTCCAGGTAGCATTGCCAGAGAGAGGCTTCACGTTTGCACGTGCACGGATGGTGTTGATGTCGTTGGCTGCTGCAGAAGCGTTTCCGGTAGCGAGATAAGCCTCGGCACGGAGAAGGATACAGTCAGCAAAACGCATGATAGGGAAATTGAGTCGGCTGACAGGCCAGTTGCTGTTGTCACCTACATAACCGAGAGTTACAGCATCCGCGGTGACTTTCCAGATCTTGCTGTTCATCTGATCGTCGGTTGCAGGAGTACCGTCTGGGAGATAGCACCACTTGGTATTCTCATCGAATTTCAGCTGTACCTCCTTGCCGTCAATAGTCAGATAATAGTATCCCTCTCCGTGAAGGAATGGCTCAACATACTTGGTGAGGATGAAACCAGCCTCGACGTCACGGTTCGAGTAGAAACGGAAGTCAGGCTGACCCCAGATAGTGAGAACGTCACCATACTCACGGAGAGAATTCGTGAGACGGATGTTGCCAAGTGCAGGATCGACGAGGTTAGCATTGTCCTTGCTCATTTCCTCATAGATTTCAAGAGAAGGTTTGAACTGTCCCCAGCAGTTGAAGAGACCATAGAGGGAGTTGTCAAGGCTGACACCACCGAACTCGATACCACCGTATACACCTTTAGGACCGCCTTCTGAAGGGATAGCCCAGACATACTCAGTGTTGCGCCACTTGCTGTAATCAGATGTGAAGTTGTCTGTGAAAGCCACGCCGGAGATGCTGCGGCCATACTGAGACTCCATCTTGTTGACCTCAGTGATGACATTTGCGTACTGGCTCTTGTCCCAGCATGCCCAGTATGTATAAACCTTGGCCTTATAGCCTGCGCAGGCTGCCTTGTGTGCACGGCCGAAATCGGAGTCCGCATAATCTTCGCATCTTGAGACGAGCTGTTCTGCGGCATCGAAGTCCTCGATGATCATCCTGTAGTCATCGATGACACTTGCATTCTGTGTAGGAATCTCGTTGTTGTAACCGCCCTCGAAATCTTCCCACTTCACGAAAGGAACACCCTGCTCTGCAGTACCGTAACGGTATGCAAGATAGAAGTGAGCGAGTGCACGGCAGAAATAAGCCTCACCGAGTGATCTGGACTCGATAGCAGTAAGAGCCCTGGATTCCTGAACCTTAAGGAGTGAAGATACAGTCCAGTTTGACTTTGCGATGATTTTGACTATCTCGTTCCAAACAGATACAAGGATAGAAGGTGAGGTGGTCATAGACATGGTAGCAAGTTCAGGGAATGATCTGGTACGGCCCCACACCATATCGTTTGCGACCGCCTCTTCCCACATGATCTCACGACCAAGGAAGCTTTCTTCAAGGAACCTAGCATAGCATGCATCGACAGCATCGATAGCCTGCTTGTCGGAAGTGAAGTAACTATCGGTAGAATAAGAGCCCTCTGACTTTGGCTGAAGGAAATCTGAACATGAATTCAGAGAAACAACAGCAAGTACGACAAGTGCTGATGATATAATCTTTTTCATATTTCTTCTTCTTTACTAGTAAGTGATCTTGACACCGCATGAGATGGTCCTGTTGACTGGGTACTTGAGTGAATCGTAACCGCCGCACTCAGGATCCATTCCGGAATATCTGGTAAGTGTGAAGAGATTTTCTCCTGTAGCATAGAGTGAGAGCCTTGAGCCGCGTGAGTCAAAGTGTGCACTCTTCTGGAGGAGTTTGGTGAAATCATAAGAGAGAGTGAGGGATTTCAGACGGAGGTATGAACCATCCTCAAGGAAGTAGGTAGATGGGCGTGTGAAGTTTCCGTTTGCATCGAGACGTGAGAGACGAGGGACGGTAGCGTCAGTGGTCTTGAGCCAACCCCATGCATTCTTGATGGCCTCGGCACGCGAGAAGTTACCCTCTGTATCGCTGTAAACCATAGTCTGGCCTGGATAGTAAACCTGTGCGTCTGCAACGCCCTGGAGCATGAAGTCGACAGAGAAATCCTTGTATGAGAATCCACCACTGAGTGCGAAGGTGATGTTAGGTGTAGCAGCGCCTACGAACTGACGGTCAGAGTCATCGATCTTGCCGTCACCGTTGGCATCCTCAAACTTGAGGTCACCAGGCTGAGCTGCAGGCTGGATGAGCTTGCCGTCCTTCTGGTGGTCATAGATATCCTCCCAGCTCTGGAACATGCCGAGGCACTTGATGAGGTAGAACTCATTGAGAGGGCCGCCGACATGTGAACGGTAGCAGTAAGGGATGTTACGGAATGATCCGCCACCTACCCATTCTGCCCATGTGCCGTCAGCATTCATGATACCGGTAGAAATGATCTCATTGTGGTTGCGTGAGAAGTTGCCTCTGAAATAGTAGCTGAAATCCTTGCCGATCCTGTCGCTCCACCCGAGCTCGAGCTCGATACCGCGGTTTGCAACTTCACCCTGATTTACCTTTGGAGCACTGAGGCCGATGTAGCTTGGCCACTCTGTAGTCTGACCCTGGATGAGGTTGAATGTACGCTTCTGATAATAATCGATACCGAAGCTGAGACGGTTGTTGAACATTGCACCGTCAACACCGATATTCCACTGCTCGCAAGTCTCCCAGGTGAGAGTTTTGTTGAGAGCGGTTCCATAGTAAATCTGAGTGCCCCAAGTTCCTGCATTCTCAACACCGTACTGAGGGCGCTCATTGACATTGTTATCTACATTGAGATTGCTTGCTGAATAGTTCCTGCCGATAGAATTGATGTTACCTACGCGGCCCCATGATCCACGGATCTTAAGGAGATCGAATGTGCCGCGGAGAGGCTCGAAGAACTTCTCGTTGGAAATCTTCCATGCACCTGTGAATGCAGGGAAATCACCATGGTTGTGATCATAAGGAAGACGGCCTGCATAGTCACGGCGCCATGATCCTGTGAGGAAGTACTTGTCGTTGTATGAGTAAGCGAGACGTGCCACGAGTGCGAGGTTTGAATCACTTCCGTTAAAAGAGTCTGAAGGTGTAGCTATATTGGCGTACTTGATGTACTGAAGAGCAACACTTTCATCTTCAAAACCGGTACCCTTTATGTTGACACTAAGTCCTTTCCATGCATCAGCAGTGGTAGAAGCCATCGCGCTGATGGTGTGCTTGCCGAAGGTCTGGTCATAGCTGAGAGTATTCTCTGTCTTCCACTGGGTAGAGTATGATGCACCTTCGTCGAGCGATGAAGCTACAGAAGAAGAAGTCTCCTGACGACCTGTGATTTCGTAACGGTAGTAGTGGAAATTCTTGTAGATGTTGTGGTTAAGCCAGTAAGAATAGCGGCTGGTGAACCTGAGACCAGGAACGATGTCATGAATCTGGAGAGAGGTATGAGTCTGGAAATTGTTGTCTGAATTCCACCGACTGTCACCGAGAAGCTGACGGAGAGGGTTGTAGCAGTCACCGAGGAGACCGGTCTCAGACTGCCACTTCTCTGGGAGCCAGCTTGAGAACTCACCGTTTTCACCCCATTTCGGAGCGAAAGATGGAGAGAAGAGTGCAACGATGAGGGAACCTGAACTCTCACTGCTGGTGTTGGTTCCGCGTGAACGGCCATGTGACCAGTTCAGGTTCTCGGTGATCTTGATGTACTTGTTGATATCGAAGTCGCCCTTGTAGTTGAGGTTGACACCTTTACTGAATGTATTGAGGAGAGTACCTTCCTTATCATTGTAAGAGAAGGATATTCGGTTCTTTGCATAGTCGTTACCGAAAGAGATGGCTGTATTGTGACGGTTGCTGACTGCAAGACGTGTTATCGCATCGACCCAGTCTGTCCTGTTGGTGGAGATATAGTCGATGAACTCCTGATCGTATCCTGCGAGGAAGTCACCCTGTCCGGCATTGAGACAAGCCTGACGGCGCATATCGATGAGTTCCTGGGCTGTAAGGCCGTGGATGATGTTGGTAGGAGAAGCGAAGTTGACCTGTCCGTCATACTCGACCTGTACGCCCTCAGTCCTCTTGGCCTGCTTGGTGGTGACGATAACTACACCGCCGGCTCCTGACTGAGCACCGTAGATAGCTGCAGATGCGGCGTCCTTGAGGACTACCATGCTGGCGATCTCGGAAACAGAAGGGATGGCTGCACCTGGCACACCGTCAACGATCCAGAGGACACCGTCTCCACTAGGAGAACCCTGTCCACGGATGACCATTGAATGTCCGGCAGTAGGGTCACCGTTGTTTTCCTGAACGGTCACACCCGGAATCTGTCCCTGAAGCATAGCGGTACTTCCTGTAACGGAACGCATGGCTATCTTCTGAGGATCCTTCATGACACCGACAGATGCAGAGAGGTCCTGCTTCTTCTGCGCGATGCCGTAACCGAGAACGACTACTTCGTCAAGCACGCTTGAGTCTGATTCAAGGGTCACGTTGATAGGCTGGCCGTTGTTCACGACCTCAACATCCTTGAAACCAAGAGAGCTGATGACGAGAGTCTGTCCCTTCTTACATTCAATGGTAAAGTTACCATCGAGATCTGTAATGGTACCGATAGAGGTACCCTTGACCTGGACGCCGGCGCCGATGGCAGCCTGGCCATCAGCCTCCTTCACGTTACCAGATACCTTCGCAACCTGTGCACTTGCAGTCGTGACCGCAAGTAAGAAAATTGCGAACAAAGTAAACAGTGTTTTTTTCATAAATTAAAAAGATATAATTGTGTGTGTTATACTTTCACAAGTCACAATGATATAAATAATCGGTCTCGAAAAAATATAAAATTGCGCAACATTTGACGCAAATTGCGAACATATCACCTATTTCACATTAACATGGGCGACAATCTAGCAACTTTATCAGAATGCTCAATATGTTTATAAAATAATTTATAAATAATCTTATTTTATTTGATGCTGGAGAGCCTTATATCGGCAGATGATGAGCCGACAAAGACATCAGGAATCACCCCTGTCGTCTTGAACTCTCCAGCCTTGACAGACCAGTATCTCAGCTGGGATGACGGGAGGACGATCTTCACCCTCTGCTTCTCTCCCGGCTTGAGGCTCACGCGCCTGAATCCCTTCAGTTCCTTGATAGGGACCACTCCGCCCTCTGCCTCATAATCCTTGAGACGGACATAGACCTGAGCGACCTCATCGCCCTCACGGGTTCCGGTGTTCATCAGATCGAAGCTGACCTCTACACCGCCCCTGACTTTCCTGACGCGCAGCTTGTCATATCCGAAGCTGGTATAGCTCAGGCCATATCCGAACGGATAGAGGGGCTCGCCCTGGAAGTATTTGTATGTACGTCCCCGGGTAAGGTCGTAATTGCCGAAAGGAGGCAGCTGTTCCTCTGACTTGTAGAATGTGAGAGGAAGACGTCCGCCTGGATTGTAGTCTCCGAAGAGCACCTCGTCGATGGCCTTGCCGCCGAACTCGCCGCCATACCATGCATCGACGATGGCAGGGAGATGCTCATCCTCCCAGTTGATGGCCATGGAACTGCCGGCGACTATGACGAGGACGACATTCTGATTCGCACCGTAGATGGCCTTGAGGAATTCGATCTGCTCAGGAGGGAGTGTCAGGAAATCGCGGTCGCGGCCCTCGCACTCATAGTTCCTGTTGATACCCATCACAGCGACCACCACATCGCTCTTCGCAGCGGCATCCACAGCCTCGCGCATGTATCTCTTGACGCCGCCTTCGGTCTCCGGAGCTTCCTGTGACTGAGGCTTTGCCCATTTGAGGGTCAGGAGAGGAGCCACCTCACGTTCCTGGTAATAGTCGATGACGATGTCATACTTCTTTCCGGCGGCCATACGGCACTTGAAATCGGAATCCCCGCCGCCGTTATGAATCTTCTTGCCATCGACCGTGACTCTGGCACGACCGATACACTCGACCTTGAGGGTGTATTCGCCAGTGACGTCAGGCACGAGGGTTCCGGTCCAGCGTGCAGACATGAATCCATCCGGGACCTCCGGGTCCGGTGCCCTGTTGGCAGGTTCATACCAGACGAACTGCTCCTGCCTCCTGGTCCTGAGGTCGGTGAATCCCATGTCATTGAAGTACTCCACATTGATGCCTCCTTCAAAATAGGCAGCATCGATGAAGTCGGTCTCGTCTTTCTCGCTCCTCCATGGAGCGAAATTCACCTGAACCTTGCCCTCAAGGCGCTCCGAGATGGCCTTGTATACAGATACGGGCTCGATGGTAGGGGTACCGCTGTAGTCGCCGAGCTCGCACTTTGCGGCATTGTTGCCGACAATGGCGATGGACTTGAGTCTGCCTGCGTCAAGCGGCAGGAAAGAGTCCTTGTTCTTGAGGAGGACGATGGACTTGCGTGCGGCCTCCATCGCGATGTCCTGATGTTTCTGACAGCCGACGGTCGAAGGGTCGATGCGGGTGTACGGGTTGTCATCGGCCGGATCGAAGATGCCGAGCTTCATCCTGGCAGTCAGCACCCTGCGCGCTGCACGGTCGAGGTCCTCATCGCTGACGAGTCCCTTGTCGTATGCGCGTCTGAGCGGCTCCTTGTATGCCTCGTTGCCGCATTCGAGGTCAAGTCCTGCTGTCAGAGCCATCACAGCGGCATCCTCATAATCGGCAGCATACTTGTGATTGTCGGCAAGGGCGGTGACACCGCCGCAGTCAGACACCACATAACCGTCAAAGCCCCAGTCATCTCTGAGCACTTCGGTGAGCAGCCAGTGGCTGCAGCAGCTCGGAGTGCCGTTGATCGCGTTATAGGATGCCATGACAGACTCGCAGTCGCCGTCCTTCACGCACATCTCGTATGCAGGGAGATAATACTCGCGCAGCTGCTTCTCGCTGATGACTGCGTTGCACTCGAAACGGTTGTGCTCCTCGTTGTTGCATGCGAAATGCTTCGGAGTCGAGACCACCTTCAGATATTTGGGGTCATTGCCCTGGAGTCCCTTGACAAACGCAGTGCCGAGAACGCCGGTGAGGAATGGATCCTCGCCGTAGGTCTCAGGTGTCCTTCCCCAGCGCGGGTCGCGCGCCATGTTGACGGTAGGAGACCAGAATGTAAGGAGATCCGTGTACTCTGCGGTCTGGAGCTTTCCGTTCTCAAGCTCGTTCCATCTGGCACGGGCCTCATCGGAAGCAGCATCAGAGATCTTCCACACCAGCTCTGGATCCCACATGGAGGCGATGGCTATCGCCTGAGGGAACACGGTGAACCTTCCCGGCCTGATGATGCCGTGGAGCGCTTCGTTGCCGTGATAATATTTCTCGATGCCGAGACGCTCGATCGGGAGTGCCGACGCGATGAGTATACGGATCTTCTCATCCACAGTCAGGCGGCCAAGGAGATCCTCCACGCGGTCGGCTACAGGAGCGTTCTGATCCAGCCAGAGATCTACGGAGGCCTCTGTGGCACTGCCGGCGGCAGCTGTCTTCCCCTGAGGGCTCTGGCTCTGACATGAGACTAAGGCTGATACGACGATGACAGGAAGTATCAGGCATCTGGTAAGACGAATAGTGAACATAGTAGATAAATGGTTAATAGTAATTAAATAAGAGAAAATAACGGCTTATTTCCTCTACCATTTGCGACATTTTCGGTGCAAAAGGCGCATGATGTGCAGACGCATGCTCAGATGCACGGAGATTTTGCATACTTTTGCAGCCACAGAGCATCAATCATGAAAAAACACGCACTCCTCATCATATCACTGCTCATGCCGCTGTTCCTGTCCGCAAAGGACAAGGATGACTTCGGCATCTGGTCATCCGTATCTTCATCGTTCCGCATCTCAGACAAATGGAAGGTCGGACTGATGACAGAGCACAGGTCGCTCGACAACACCCACGGGCTCGACTGCGCACTTGTCATGCCTTCATTCGAGTACCGTCCGTTCAAGTTCCTCAAGACAGGACTCGCTTCGGAGTATGTGATGTGCGGAGACAAGACCACCCAGCTGACAGCCAGGCCATACGTCACTTTTGTATTAAGCCAGGGTCCGCTGAGCGTATCTGTAAGAGAGCTCCCTATCGGGGAATACACTTTCGAGACCAAGGAGATGACCTGGACTTCGAGAACCATGTTCAAGGCGGCGTACACGATAGAGTCCGCCGGGATGGTACCGTATCTCGCTTCCGAGACCTTCATCAGGGACGGATGGAAGAAGACGAGGAACTATGTGGGTGCGGAAATCTCGTTCGGAAAGCACTCCTACGCCGACATCTACTACATGTACTACATCATGTCCGGCAAGACATACCAGAGACATGTGCTGGGCATAGGATACGGAGTAAGTTTCTGACCTGGGTCAGACTGTTTCCATGTTCCTGGCGTATTCGGCAGGAGTCTTGCCCATCACGGCCTTGAAGCTTCTTGAGAGGGCCTTGGAATCCATATTCATGATATCTGCCGCCTCCTGAGGGGTGTGACCCTGGGCCATGAGCACTATCATCCTGTCTATCCTCAGACGGATGATGAACTGATGGATGCTGACCTTCATCTCACTCAGGAAGAGCTTCTCCAGCAGGCGTCTCGACATAGGGACAAGAGCCACCAGCTCGTCTACCTTGACGCTTTCGGTATAATGGTGCTGGATGTAGTCGCACACCTTCTTGATGTATGGATTCTCGTGGAAGAATATATCTGTAGACCTTCTGGTCACGACAGAGCCCGGCATCACCCTGATGTCCGAGTACTCGGAGAATCTCTTCTCCAGCGGGAGAAGCATCCTGTCGTCGATCTGCTTTGCCACGCAGTATCCGGCGTGCTCGACCATAGGCTTGAACGAGCTCAGAGTCGGTGAACTCAGCTGACAGAGGGACTCGTCGTCATCCATTCCCAGCAGCATCACGTCATCCGGAATGCGCAGTCCCTGCTCCCCCATCTGGTTGCAGGCCTCGACTATATGGAATGCCATATTGTCGTCACAGGCCAGGATGGCAACCGGCTTCGGGAGGCTCTTGAGCCACTCCCTGACCTTTTCGAGGTCGTACCACCATATCTCATCCATGGAGGAGCGCTCGATGACGGAGACAATGGCCCCGTCCAGGGCACCGGCGATCTCGGATATGAAGCCTTCGCGTCTCTCATCCGACCACACTCTGCCGGCCAGCCCGTAGAAGCCGAAATTCCTGGCACCCTGGGTGATCAGATATCTCGCCGCCTCGCGTCCCTGGGCCGAGTAGTCCGCCGTGATGTTGGACACTCCCTCGAAACGCTTGCGGTTGTCCTGCGCGATGGCTATGATACCATTCTTCCTGAATATGTCCAGATCGTCCTTCTCGTCGAACTGGCCGATAATGGCATCAGCCTTCCATCTGATAGCGAACTCCAGCACCTTCTCGATGCCTCCGGACACGTACACGGACAGAGGCATCTTGCACATGACCATAGGGTTGCGCTCAAAGGAATATC
Source organism: Candidatus Cryptobacteroides onthequi (assembly GCA_018066125.1). Classification (GTDB taxonomy): domain Bacteria; phylum Bacteroidota; class Bacteroidia; order Bacteroidales; family UBA932; genus Cryptobacteroides; species Cryptobacteroides onthequi. Next base: position 51,341 of record JAGHSA010000007.1, read on the forward strand.
TTGCCATTCCCTTGATCAGCTTGTTGGCATACGACTCCGTGAAGTCTGTCATCAAGACTACGCGTATCATGGCATCAGAATCTGACAGTCTGTTTCTTTCCTGGCATCACGTGCACCTTGCCGGAAGTGCCGCCGGCCCAGTTGATGACGAGATCGAACTCCACATTGGTGCTGACAGTCACCACAGGCTTCTGAGATGCGTCGCTGCGCTGTGCCGCGCGGAGGGAAATCTGCCCCTCGGTTCCGAAAGGAAGCCTGTCGATGCCGTGCTCCTCGGTCTGGACCATCTCCCATGTGACAAGGTCTTCGGAGCGGTCGCTGTGGATGCCGAGGATGTATTCGATGAACTCCGCAATAGGTGGAAGTCCACCCCAGCCCACAAAGTTCTTGCGGGCCATGAAGCCCGGCTCGGATGATTCAGGAGCGCAGTACTCCCAGAATGTTCCGGTATCCTTGAATATCTGGAGAATGTTGGCGTAGTCATTTGCGGCCACATGGTAGGCCATGTCCTTGTAGTCCTTCTTGTAGAGGCCGTCTATCACCATGTAGTTCGCTCCCGGCCAGACACCGCCCTGCCAGTAGCGTCCCTTTTCATTGTATTTCGGATGATCGGCAGAGAGAGAAGGGACCATGTGGGTACGCGCAAACTCGGTGGTGTCGTTGAGGTGAGCCACGAGGCGGTCGAGCCTGTCCTTTTCGAGGATGTCGGTCTGGAGCGCCCAGAATGCGGAAATGCCCTTTGTGGTGCAGAGCGAGCCGTCTGCGTATCTGTCATAGAGGAAGCCGGTCTCGTCGTCCCACAGATTGTCGTTGATGTACTTCTTGAGATGCTTCATCTCATCCTCGAAGTTCTCGATCTCCTGCCAGCGCTCGATATAGAAGCCTATCTCGAGCAGCATCTTGTCCACCATCCACTGCTGCAGACAGGTGTCGAGCCATGTCATGTGGCCGTGTGAGTAGATAGGATTGTACTCGGGCTTGACTCTCGGCATGTTGTCCATACCTGTGCCCCAGCCGCTTGACCAGTACGATCCGTCAGGCCAGGTACGGTTGAGCTGCAGCCATTTATTGTATGCGCAGAGGGCGGAGAACACCTTGTGGAGTCTCTCCTCGTCCCCATACTGCTTGAAGAACTTCATCTCTGCCATAGGCAGGAGGTTAGGTCCGGTGCTGACAGGGTCGTACCTTTCGAAGCAGTCCGAGCCGTCCGCACGTATCTCGCGGCAGATGAAACCGTCAGGATGCTGATGTGAGTAGAAGTTGTCCATGGAGTGGACGAACGGGAACACCTGGTTGCCGTAATGAGCGAACATCATCATGAAAGACATGTCCCACATGAAGATATTGCCATTGTACGCAATATCCAGATACGGCGACACAAAACCCGAACCCGGTTCCGGCTGCCTGATATTGCCCCATGCAGTCTCCCAGGCCTTCCAGTACATCTCGACTTCCATGTCATGTCCGGTCCATACCGGTGACGGAAGCTTCTTCCTGGCATCCTGGAAACTTACAGGCTTCTGAGACCATGCCTTGGCCGTTCTGTACTCATTCTCAGTCACTAACGGCTCCTTGTTATAGGTATTCTTATAAGGAAGATTGTACTTGGCGGGAGCACTTTCCTGTCCGGACAGGGTCTGGGCAGAAATGACTGCCGCAAAGGCTAAGCAGAGAGCAAAATGTTTCATAAGTGTTATCAATACGGTGGAAGTCTGTCAACTGACATTTGTAAATATCGTCATTATTTCCCAACGTTGTACACAAAATGCGAATCCAAAGCGACAAAATGCGAAAAGAAAGGCTGACCATCACTGGCGAGCCTCTCTCACAGTTATATTTATTGTTTATTTAAGGAATGTCTATTTGCCTGTCCCGGTGCCTATGCCGTTGCCGGATCCGCCCAGGCGCGATGCCTCCTCGAGGTTGCCGACCTTGCGCTGTCTGACGTGCTTTGCCTGGCCGAAGTTCCAGCTGAGGCCGATGACAGCCTTCTGGTTGTAATACTGCTGGCCGATGTAGGATATGGCACCTCCGATGGCAGCCGGATCAATATCAATGTTCGTACGCTGACTCCTGAAAATATCCTGAATGTCCAGTGAAAGCACCATTCGGTTGTCGAGGAGGTTTTTCTTGACAGCAAGGCTGCTTGCCCAGTTGCCGCCGATTTTGAAGTATCCGAATGTCATAGGAGTGCTGCCATAAGCGTCAAGCTCGACCTTCCAATCTTTAGGGAGAGTCATGGTCAGGCAGGTGTAGCCGTTGCCGAACATGCCCTTGCTGTCATAGTCACCGCTCTTGTTGGTGCTGGATGTGGCAATACCCGAAAGATTGAGGGTCCACTCAAGCCACTTCGTGACAGGAAGCGCCGCGATGCCGAATGCCACATATCCCATACGCATGGTGCCGAAGTTACTCCAGGTGAGAGTCTTGATGCCATCAGGCGTGTATGACGGATCCTGATTGATAAGATCCTTGCTATGCATTCCTCCAAGGGAGATGGAGAACCTCTGGGCAATCATTGCACTGAGCGAGAAGTTGTCCGAAAGCTGCGGAAGAATGTCCGGGTTGCCTACGGTGTATGTGTAGGCATCCACATAGGTCTTTGACGGGTTGAGCTGCTCATAGCGCGGCCTGTCAATGCGGCGTGTGTATGATGCTGAAAGCATAAGCTTCTGTGAAGGCACATACCCGAGGTAGAATGTAGGGAATACATTGAGAAAATCGCGGTGGATCTGCTCGCCGGATGACTTCCAGTCACCGAAGGTGTTGGTGTACTCCCCCCTGAGGCCTATCTTGCCGGACAGCTTCGGACTGAGCTGCATGGCGAGAGTGCCGTAGATCGCTCCGATATGCTCCCTGTAGTTGAAGAAGGTGTGGATATCCGCACTCTCGGTCTGCGTGAAGAGCATGTTGTTGTCGGTCATGGAAAGAGCCCATTTGCCTCCGGCCTCAAACATGGTCTCTCCCCAGAGAACCGACTGATAATCAAGCTTTGCGGAGTAGATATCTATGGTATTGTCTGTGTTTACGATCCTGTGGGTCTCCGTCATGGGCTCGGGGAAAGTCTTCATGTCGGATATACGGTTCACAGTGCTCCCGGCGGTACGGTAGTAGTCGATGTTTGCCGTGATCTCGGAAGATCTGGCTTCGTCGAAGACGTGGGTATAATTGAGGTTGCCGCTGAATTGGGTGTCATGGTCGGAGTCGTTGACTCTTGACTCGACATTGTCGATGAGGGTACCATTCAGCTTCTGTGTGGTGAAGCTGCTTGCCTTGCCCTCATCAAAGCCTGTCATCTTTACTTCCGACCCAGGCACGGTGGCGATGAAGCCGATGGTGTTCTTCGAATCGATGAACCAATCGCGCCCTATCTTGAGATTGTAGTTCTGGTACCTGTTCTTGTAGAGCGATTCAGCATCCTGCATGAGGCTTCCAGCCTCCGTAGCGAAGGTGAGTTCGTTGTCGATGGCAATGCCGGTGTCCTCGAGTCCGCCGTAGAGGTTCACAAAAGTGTGGCTCTTGTCGGTGCGGTAGCTGAGGTTGGTCCATGCAGACCCTTTCATGACAGCATTGTCTATGGCACCGAAATACATGCCGCCTCCGTTGACTCCGAGATCGCCGCTGAAACCGGCCTTGAAGTTTTTCTTGGTCTTGATGTTGATGATGCCGCCCTGACCGGATGCATCATATTTAGCTGACGGGTTGTCCATAAGCTCGAACTTGTCTATGCTGCCACCCTCCGTGGAACGGAGCATGGCCTCAAGTGACTTGCCGTCAAGGTGCGATGGGCGTCCGTCAATCCACACGGACACTGATTTGCCGTTGAGCTTGACATTGCCGTCCTTGTCGACAGTGACACCAGGAGCTTTCTTGAGAAGCTCAAGCGCGGTGGTTCCCTGCGAGAACGCGCTCTGGCTGACATTCATGACAACCTTGTCGATTTTCATCTCGACGAGAGACTGGCGCTCGGTGAGTCTCGCGCCCTCGAGCATCTGCGCGTCTTCTTCTAGTGCGATAGGATCGAGAGTCACGCTCCCCTCTTTGGCATTGAGGCTCATTGTCACATCCTTGAAACCGATGAGTGAGATGCGGAGAAGGTACTGGCCCGGCTGCACGCTGAGTGTCCACTCACCCTTATTATCTGCGGCGAGGCCTGTGACCACAGTGCTGTCAAGCTGGAGCACGGCAACGGTCGCATACGATGCAGGCTGCCCCGTGACTGCCTCGATCACTGTTCCTGATATGACTGACATCCCCTGTCGCGCTGCCCTGGCAGACGATGAGAATATGAGAATTGCGGCGATGGACGCCATTATTATCCTGAATTGTTTCATCTTTATGTCGTTTTGATGGTGTTGTATATCTTTACTATATCTTACTGTCCTAGTTTATTAGTACACTGCAAAGGTACAATAGTTTTTCTGAAATGCAACAGGTGTTACGAAAAAAATGTGCATAATCGGATAGAATCGTCACATTTCCGGCTGCGCTGCCTATTATAGACGCACAAAAAGGGCAAATGCTACAGAAAAATTTTGTTACTTTGTATTAAAATCTATTTAGGAATATGGTAAAGCACATCATTCTCTGGAAGCTCAAGGATGAGCTCACCGACGCTCAGAAAGCTGAGGTCAAGGCCGGTATCAAGGAAGGACTCGAGGGTCTTGCAGGACAGATTCCCGGACTCATCGACATCAAGGTCAACATCAACGGACTCCCTACGAGCAACGTGGACGTCATGCTGGACTCTTCATTCGAAAGCTTCGACGCTCTCAAAGGCTACTCTGTGAATCCAAAGCACGTGGCTGTGGCTGATGGCAAGGTACGTCCATACACCGCCATCCGCAGCTGTCTCGATTTCGAGGAATAATCAAGCGTAAACAGATGAACGCAATGCGCAGAATCCTGACAACACTGCTCGCGGCCATGATCGCAGTTCCCGCATTTTGCCAGACAAGGCTTGAAGTGAAAATCCTCGACGGAGAGCACTGGTGGGGCGGACTTGATGACTATCTCAACGGACGTCTCGGCACACAAGAAGACATCCCGTGGTCAGCTTCTTCCCAGATATCGTTCGATCTCAGGACTGGAAGCTACTCGAACCAGTGCGTCCCGTTCCTCGTGTCCGACAAGGGACGCTATATCTGGAGCGACAGCGCTTTTGCGGCCAGCTTCAGGGACGGATCCATCTTTCTCGAAGGCGAGGACGACCTCAAGCTCACGCAGTCCGGCTCTACCCTCAGGGAGGCATACCTCGATGCATCAGGGAAGCACTTCCCTCCAAGCGGCACCATTCCTCCGGAGGAGTTCATCAGGAGCCCGCAATACAATACCTGGATCGAGCTCACATACAATCAGAACCAAAAGGACATCCTGAAATACGCGCATGCCATCGTGGATAACGGATTCCCGGTCGATGCTGTCCTGATGATAGACGACAACTGGCAGAAGTACTACGGCAACTTCGAGTTCAAGCCGGAGCGCTTCTCCGACCCTAAAGGCATGTTCGACGAGCTCCACAGGCTCGGATTCAAGGCCATGCTCTGGGTATGTCCTTTCATCTCACCGGATTCACCGGAGTTCCGTCTCCTCAGGCAGAAGGGCTATCTCATCAAGGATGCAGCCGGAAAGTATCCGCTCATAAGGAAATGGTGGAACGGCTACAGTGCTGTCGTGGATCTCAGCAATCCTGACGCGCGCAAGTGGTTCGCAGACCAGCTCAAGGGGCTTCAGGAAGCTTACGGAGTGGATGGATTCAAGCTGGATGCAGGCGATGCCGAGAACTATGTGAAAGGCAGCTGCACCGTGTATGACGGCAAGTCATACGGTCCTGAGCAGACCCTGCTCTGGGCAAAGTTCACTGAGGAGTTCCCATACAACGAGTTCCGCGCATGCTGGAAGATGGCCGGTCAGCCGGCAGTGCAGAGGCTTCAGGACAAGAGTTACTCATGGGACGGAGTGGCAAGGCTCATGCCGTCCATGATTGCGTCCGGAATCGAGGGACACATATACAACTGTCCTGACATGGTCGGCGGCGGAGAGTTCGGCAGCTTCATCGACATAGATGAGGACAAGTTTGACCAGGACCTGATCGTACGCAGCTGCCAGATACACGCGATGATGCCTATGATGCAGTTCTCAGTGGCTCCATGGCGCATTCTGGACAAGAAGCACCTAGACATCTGCAAGAGCTATGCGAAGCTGCATGCAGACATGGGTCAGTATCTTCTCGACCAGGCACACAAGTGCTCACACAGCGGAGAGCCTCTCATCCGCAGCATGGAATACGCCTTCCCGGGCGAGGGATTCGAGACCTGCACCGACCAGTACATGCTGGGTGACACATATCTTGTAGCGCCTATGTACGGGCCGGGATACAGCAGGACCGTGAAGCTCCCTAAGGGCACATGGGTCGACGAGACCGGCAAGAAGTACAAGGGCGGCAGGGAATACACACTCGAGGTACCTATCGAGCGCCTGCCTTACTTCACCATGAAACGATAGACGCAGACGTGGTGATAGGTCTGACCCGGTCTCAGGTAGGGATCCGGGAATGACGGATGGTTGGGAGCATCCGGCCAGTTCTGGGTCTCAAATGTGATCGACCCGTGATAGTCTAAGGTCGTACCTCTCTTGCCTTTCTCCTCCCCGGTGAAATACTGCCCGCTGTATACCTGCAGTCCTGGCTGGTCAGTCATCACATCCATGGAAATACCGGATGAGGGGTCATAGATCGAGGCTGCGTGTGTCAATCCCTCCTCTGCGGTATTGAGACAATAATTGTGGTCGAAACCCAATCCCATGACTATCTGAGCATCATCACTCTCAAGGGCATCCCTCAAGGCGTGTGGCTTCCTGTAATCGAATGCTGTCCCCTGAACCGGAGTCGGCTCCAGCACCGCAAGCCCGTCAATGCCGGTCATACGGTCTGCATTGACATACATGACATAGTCCTCGACTGTCCCTGACTCCGAGAAGTTGAAGTACGGATGGTTTGAGATGTTGACAGGGCGAGTCTTGTCAGTAGTTGCAGAGTAATCGATTCTCAGGGAATTGTCACATGTGAGGGTGTAGGTCATCCGGATGTCCAGGTTTCCCGGGAATCCGCCCTCACCATCACGGTGAACATAATGAAATAGGACCGAACTGTCCGTCACTTCAGGAACGTCCCATACGACTGAATCAAGTCCCCTGAACCCACCATGCAGGGTTCCCTTCCCATCATGGTTGCGTTCGAGCTCGTATCTCTGGGCGTCTATGGTGAAGGATGCTCCGGAAATCCTGTTGGCGACAGGCCCGACACACGCTCCGAGGAAGCGTTCCCTGGCGTAGTGTACATACTCATCCAGGGTGGGATGACCAAGCACGACGTCACGCAGGTTCCGGTCTCTGTCGGGCACGAAAAGGGAGGCAATCCGTCCTCCGTAATTGGTAGCCTGAAGTGTCATGTCACCACCTCTGATGGTGTACAAAGCCACATTGTGGCCATCAATCTCAGCCTCAAAGGCTGAAGTATCCAGAAGGTCCGGATGACTCTGGCCCTCTGAACATGATACAGTTGCCAGAAGCATCATGGCAGCAATGACTGTATTGAATCTCATTTTATTATCTGATCCAGGACAACTTCTCCGTCATCAGAGATGCGGATTTTTCTCAGGCACGTGACTCTCTCATTTGATGGTAAGGACGAAACTTCCGGAGCATGGCGATGGTAAATGATCCATTCCGGAGCACCGTCCTGGCCGAAAATGATGCCATTGTGGCCTGGAGAGCTGACGGCAGGTAGTCCGCCCTCCGACCTTGGGCCATCTGCAGGAGACGTCGTCATAATGGGGTTTGAAACTGATTTTTTCCATGGTCCCAAGGGGCTGTCGGCAGTCTGTACACCTATGCCATAATCCCCCATATGGGTCTCATTTGCGGAGTATGTCATGTAGTAGCGCCCCCTGTACTTGAACACAGTCGGTGCCTCGTTGCATCTCACGCCACGTTCAAGACTCTTGAGTTCCCAATCGGCATATTCCTCATTGACGGGCATGATTTCTCCGTCAATGCCGGTAAAGTCTGGCTTAAGCCTTGCCTGGCGCAATGCGCCATATGCCTTGTATTCCTCAGATGTGCCGTTCTCACTGAAATAGACAAATGCCGATCCGTCGTCATCCACGAAGATGTTGGCGTCAATTGCATTCTTCCCCTCCAAATGAATGAGCGGCGATGCTATGAGTGTAAAAGGCCCGTACGGAGTATCTCCGATGCCGAGGTTGGTCTCGAGGGTCTCAGCAGCAGGGTTCCAGCCACTGTATGTGAGGTAATACTTTCCGGCGTGCAGGTGTACTTCACTGGCCCAGATGCAGGTTTTCAGCGGATCATCAGGTGGAAGTATCTCGATACGTCCCAATCTCGTCCATGTAAGCAGGTTATCCGACACATAGCTTTCCAACCCGTCCGCCATGCTTGCCGAGAGGTAGTACCTTCCTTCATACATGCAGACACACGGATCGGCTACACGCAAAACAGACCCGTCATCAGTGACGAGAGGATCGGGGATCTGCATGTGAGCCTGTACGCATGAGCAGATAAGCATCATGCCGGCAAGCACTGGTATGAATGACTGTTTCACGGACACAAATATACTCTGCCTGGGATAATTCACGATGATGGGCAGAAACCGGCAGTTCCTCCCAGGAGAGCAGACTATCTTACAGTATAGTGGCCACTTACATCAGCAGGAGAGAGGTCCGCCGGTCTTGGCAGTATGGTATTGCGGATGGTTCCGCTTCCACCCTTCTCGGCAACAAGGATGTTCTTGACCGGACATTCCTTAGAGAACCCTACATGCATGCCGTACATGACCGCAGAGAAAGGGCCATCGCAGACCACAGCGTTCTGAGAAGACACGTTGCCGTTATACCACCATGCAAAGCAGTCGGTAAGATTGGCGCCGACACCCTTGCCCAGCTTGAATCCCGTACAGAACTGGTCGCTGTAGCAGTAGTCAAGCCAGTTGTTCATGTCACGTGCCACGACAAATCCGCAGCTGGACTCATAATCCTGAGAATCAGCGAAGATATAGAGAGGATGGATGTTCTTGAGGCTGTTGCCTCCGGTCATGATCATGACGCCAACGTTTACCGATGCTATCCTCATGTTGGTCAAGGTGTTGTCATGTCCCTCGATAAGGACTCCGATGGAGTTTGACTGATCGTTGCCGACAATATTCACATCCACGATATCGCAGTCTGATGAACCATTATTGGCTCCTCTCATGATATGAAGGCCGATGCGGGTATTCTTGATAGATGCCTTCATGACCTTGGTCTCTCGTCCGCTGTCAATGGAGATGCCGTCAGCAACTCCGCTTCCATCGAAGATTCCGCCTTCAATGCCGTAATTGCTGCCATTGATTCTGATGCTGTTGTACGGATCCTTGCCGCCGAGGTGGACAAGAGCACCGCCATCGCCCCATTCTCCGATTGCCTTGAAAGTGGCATAATTGCCCATGACAAGATGAACCGACTTGGTAGGGTCTGCCGGGGTCATGACAGGATGAGAGAGGTAGTATACTCCGTCAGGAAAGTAAAGAGTACGGTTGGGATTTTCGTCAATCATCTTCTGAATGGCATCTGCGACATCTACAGAAGAGTTCAATCTAACATAATCTGAAGCTACGACAAATGCATCAAAAGAAGGATTCACCTGTTTGGAGCAGCTGACCGACACAAGTGCGATTAGGGAAAGAAAGATAAGTTGTTTTCTTTTCATTATATGTCATTAAATAGGGATGCTTCGGTATTAAGGGAGGGAGCCATCGTCCAATGCCTCCCTCCACAAAAATACACACAATAATTAACCACTATTCTTTAATATCCAGGATTCTGCTTGATGATACCCTCGCCCTCATTGATCACTCTGGCAGGGATAGGCATGAGCAGGAGTGCGTCAGTGGCACTTGAGTTACGGGTCTTTGCGAAGTCGATGAAGTCACCCCAGCGGATGAGGTCATGACGGCGGAGGCCCTCCCAATAGAACTCACGGAGACGCTCCTTCTTGAGGAAGGTCATATACTCGTCGACTGTTGACGAGGTGCTGACTGGAAGTTCGATGCCTGCACGGTCAGTAATCATCTTCGTATACCTGATAGCCTCTGCAGTCACGCTCTTGTTGATCTGCACGTCACACTCTGCGAGCATGAGAAGAACGTCAGCATAGCGATACATCACGGCATGGAGATTTCCGGCATAAGCCCTGTCCTGAGGATAGAAGTACTTGCAGCAGTTGCAACCGAACTGAAGGACTGATGAACCTGGGTTCTCACGTGTATATGTGATGAAGTTGCCGTTGGCATCCTTATCGGTAGAGAGGAATCTTGGGCTGAGACCACCGCGTCTCACGTCACCATCCTCGAATGCATCATAGAGATCCCATGTAGCACGTCCACCGCCCCAGTAGTGAGTGGTAGTGTAGACGCCTGTGCCGCTTGTCATACCCGGATCGACATCAAGGAATGCGCTGCAGTTGCCTGGAGTGGTATAGAAATAGAACTCATTGTCGGCCTTGGCACCGGAAGGGATACAGTAGATGTTCTCATCATCTCTTTCACCAGCCTCTGAGAATGGAGTGAAGTAGTTGTCTGCAAGCTTGTAACCCATCGAGAGGATCGGTGTAAGGTACTTCTTGGCTGCTGCATAGTCGTGACGGCTGAGACTGATCTTGGCAAGGAACATATATGCCGTAGCCTTGTTGATGCGTCCCCAGTCTGCAGTCTTGTTGGTCTTGTCGTAGAGATTAGGGATAGCCTCTTCGAAATCCTTGATCATCCAGCCTACATATTCGTCCTCTGAAGGTCTCTCTACATACTTGACATCATCAAGCTCCTTAGGATCAAGAGTGACATGGAATGTACCGAAAAGGTCATGGAACACATACATGGTGATACCACGGAGAGCCTTTGCCTCTGCGATCATGGAAGCCTTCTTGGCCGCAGGGATGACGTCTGACTTCTCGATGACATCAATGATCTGAGTAAGACGTGATGCATTCTTGATGATCTGGAATGTCTGAAGCCAGTCCTGAGAGTTGAGGCCCCACTGGAAGTCAGCCACATTGTGGATAGGGTTGCCGTAACGTGCCTCATCAGTAGTATAGAGGTTGAATCCGAAATAGCCGATGGCTCCGATTGACCAATAAGGCCAGCCCCATCCTGTATTTGCGTTATTGGACATGTTCACACTACCTGAGTTGGTCTTGAGGTAGCCATACATGCCGTCGAGAAGAGACTGAGCATCCTCCTGAGAGTAAGGATAGTTCGCGTCTGTCATATCTGAGAACACCACAGCATCAAGGCTGCATGAACTCATTCCGCACACCAAAGCGGCAGCGAGAAGAATGTTTATGACGATTTTTTTCATGTTTGCAGGTAGTTACTGATTAGAATGAAAGATTTACGCCCAATACTCCGATCATAGGGATAGGAATAGGTGATGAGTTCTGCTCCATCTCCGGGTCAAGACCCTGGAAGTTGGAAAGGAGGACGGTGTTCTGAAGGTCAACGAATACTGATGCAGAAGAAATATTGCCTGCAGAGAGAAGCTTCTCAGGGAGAGTGTATGTCACCTTGATGTTCTTAAGTCTGAGGAATGAGGTATTCTTGAGGGTGTAATCGTTGTTGCCGGAAGTATTGGTATTTGCAGTCTTGTCTGAAGCTACGCCTGTGAGGAATCCGTCAGGATTGTAGCTTGTCCATCTGTCGAAGATGTTTGTGGTGGTGTTGAGTCCCCTGCCGGTCTGGAGACCGGAGTAGCCCCAGCTGTACTTCCTCTTCTGAAGAAGACGTCCGTAACCATCAAGGTCAAGAGACCAGTTCTTCCAGCGGAAGCTGGTACCGAGACCGTATACTGCGAACGGAGCTGATGTTCCGAGGTAAACGACGTCGTCTGCATCCATCTTGCCGTCACCGTTCTGGTCGACATACTTGAGATTGCCGACGAAAGCTTCAGGCTGAAGTACCTTGCCGTTGGAAGTCCATGCCGTGATCTCTTCTGGAGTCTTGAAGATGCCGGCGGTCTCCCATCCGAACATTGCTCCAAGGTCGTCAGACTCGCTCTGCCATGGGTAAAGTGCCACCTCTGGGTTTCTCTCCACCCATCTTGACTTGTTGTGGCTGATATTAAAGTAAGCATCCCATTTGAAGTCCTTATGGTCGATGATAGTACCATTGACTGAGAACTCGACACCTGAGCTTCTGGTTGAGCCGATGTTCTTGGCCTGCTTGTTCATCATATCATTGATAGGAAGTGTAGCGAAGTCGAGAAGGTCATTTGCCTGACGGGTATAGTAGTCGATGCCACCAGAGAGTCTGCCGTCGAAGAGAGTGAAGTCCAGACCTACGTTGAATGTGATGTCTGTCTCCCACTTGAGGTCCTTGTTGGCCTTCTGGAGCTGGTAGATACCGTTGGTGAGCTCGTTGTTGAAGTAGTAGAAACCACCTGAAGGAGCTGTACCGTAGGTTGTGAGGGTGTAGTAGTTGTTGGTAAGGATAGACTCGTTACCAGAAGTACCCACACCTGCACGGAGCTTGAGGAATGACACCCAGTCTACGTTGTTCATGAACTCCTCGTTTGAGATGTTCCATGCTGCTGAAACGCCTGGGAATGAACCCCATTTGTTGTTGAGGCCGAACACTGAAGAACCGTCACGACGGAAAGTAAGTCCGAGGACATATCTGTTGTCGTATGAGTAATTCGCACGCGCAAAGAATGAGAGCTTGTTGCGATAGAACTTATGAGACTTGTAGAGAACGTCGTCTGTATCGGCAGAGAGCTGAAGCGCGTAGTTCTCGAGGGCGTCTGTAGGGATGTTGAATACTGTCATTGAGTATGAAGTACCCTCTGCTACATAGTAACCTGTACCTACAACTGCATTGATCACGTTCTTTCCGAATGCCTTGTCGAAGGTGAGGTACTCCTCAGAAGAGAGATTCTTGTTGTAGCCGTTGGAGAAACCGCCATAGTTCTCCTGAATCTGCTGAGCGAGTTTGGCAGCCTTAGGGGCGAAAGTCTCGCGGTTATCATCTGTAGCGTCATATCCGACCTGGACATTTGCCTTGAGCCAAGGGGTGATTCTTGCCTCGAGGTTAGGAGTCACCATGAGACGCTTTGTGGTTGAGATATCCTTGATGAGAAGGAAGGCAGCAGGGTTGTTGCTGTTTCCGTAATCAGGGGCATTGAGGTTGCCGTCAGCGTCCTTGAGTGAAAGATATGGTGCGAAATAGATCGCTGAGTTCATCATGTTGGACTCGTTGGCATTCTCTCTCCAGTGACCGCCGGAAGGGTTGTTGGCCTTGTTCTGGGTGTACATCGCATTGAGGTTGAGCCTGAGCCACTTGGTGAGCTGTGAGTCGATGTTGACACGGCCGCTGATACGGTTGAGGTCAGAACCCTTCATGATGGATGTATTGTCGTAGTAGTTCAAAGAAGAGTATACCTTGAACTTGTCGCTGCCACCTGAGAGGGACACATTGTGGTCGTGGATGATACCGGTGCGTACCATCTCTGAGACATGGTCGATATTGGTTGCAGAGTTCTTGGCTATCTCCTCTGCGGTATAATTTACAGGCCATCCTGATGATGGGGCTGTAGCTGTACCGTATGGATAGTACTTGTTCTGGAAGAGCCAGGTCTCCTTGAGGGCGAGATTCTGCTGCTCCATCATGGTTTTTGAGTCAAGGGTCTCATAGTACTTGCCCATGGTCTGTACTGATATAGAGCCTGAATATGTCACGACAGGCTTACCTGACTGGCCCCTCTTGGTTGTGATAAGGATGACACCGTTGGCAGCGGCAGAACCGTAGATCGCAGCTGCAGACGCATCCTTGAGGACATCAATGGAAGCGATATCGTTAGGGTTGAGCGTAGCGAGAGGGCTTCTGTTGGCATCATCGCGTGCTGCATAGTCGGCAAGGCGGCTAGGAGCTCCTTTGGCAGCATTGTTGCTGTTTGAGCTGATGATGATACCGTCAATGACGTAGAGAGGAGCATTCGAGCCGTTTGGAGAAAGCTCACCGCGGATATTTGCAGAGACTGCAGATCCCGGCTGAGCGGAAGCCACGTTCATGGTAAGACCTGCGACCTTACCCTGAAGTGAGGCATCAGCACTAACGGCATTAGGGGCCTTGATATCCTTCTCCTTGACGGAAGATATGGCACCGGTCACTGCCTCCTTGAACTGGCTGCCGTAACCGACAACCACGACGTTGTCGAGCATCTCCGAATCCTCTGTCATGATGACATCCAAGACTGTCCTGCCAGCAACAGGCATTTCAATAGAAGAATAGCCGATTGATGTGAAAAGCAGCACGGCGTTCTTCCCACTGACGGTGATGCTGAACTTACCGTCGAGATCAGTCACTGCACCATTGGACGTCCCCTTTTCCTGGACACCTGCAGCGACAACCGGTTCATTCTTGGAATCAAGCACCGTGCCCCGGACTGTAAGCTTCTGAGCAAAAACGGTGTTCGATGCAAGGATAACCATGGCAAGCGCCATTGATACAATCCTTCCAAGAGATTTGAAATTTTTGTTTTCGAACATGTGTTAATATTTTTAATTATGTAATTGGTGTTATTTTTTTGGCAAAAATAAACGCAAGAAGGTATTGGGGCATGTAAAAATCCTGTCAATTTCTTACAAGATTCCGCCAACCGATTACAGCCGCAATTGCAGGATAACAGGAGCGTAGACATAAAAAATAGAGGCTGGGATATGCCAGCCTCTATTTTCAGTTCTTGTCATTCTAAGCCTTATATTCCTTCGGGGACACACCATACTGCTTCTTGAAGCAGCTGGAGAAATAACTGTGCGAACTGAACCCCAGAGTGTCACTCACATCAGCCACGGTATATGAACCTTCACGCAGCATCTCCGCCGCACGCTTAAGTCTTCCACGCTGGAAGTATTCATTCGGAGTCATACCGAGCAGACTCTTCATCTTACGGAAGAAGCTCGTCGAGCTCATGCACACGGCAGAGGCCATATCATCGACCTTGATCTCAGAGTTGTCGATGTTTTCCTCCATGAAAGCGTTGACCTTGGCAAGAAAAGCCCTGTCATACTCGGACATGCCTCGTGTGTCGTCTTCATCCGGGCTTTCCGCAAAGTGTCTCCTGATCCTCTCCTGATTTTCAACCATACCTTTCACTGTCGCTACAAGCAGGTCGACTGAGAACGGCTTTTCCATGTATGAGTCAGCCCCGGAATATGCTCCTGTAAGCCGCGAGCCCTCGTCGCCTTTCGCAGTCAGAAGCATAAGAGGAATATGGCAGAACCTAATGTCATTCTTGACGGTGCGGCAGAGCTCATAGCCGTCCATCTCCGGCATCATCACGTCGCTCACAATCACGCTGACATTGGAATCGGAAAGGACGGTCATGGCCTCTACGCCGTTTCCTGCCACCTTGATGTCGAATTCACGCTCAAACTGTCTGGAAATGAAGCGTCTCATCTCTGTATTATCCTCTACTACAAGGACAGAAGGGCGTGTATTTGTCTCTTCCGAAGGCTTTGGCTCATGAACCTGGATTTCATCCACAGCCTCAGAGACAGGCATGACTGTCTTATGAGACATGTATATGACAGGAAGGGATACGATGAACCGGTTCACGGTAAAATCATCATCCATCACCAGAGCCCCTCCCTGTCTCTCCGCAAGACTCTTGGCGATAGGCAGTCCGAGTCCTGTACCAGGAGCGGTCTCATTGAACCTCACGAACGGCTCGAAGATGTGCGTCCGCTGCTCAATCGGAATCACAGGACCGTCATTTGTGACGGATATGTACATCATACTTTTGTCCTCCGAGAAATCCAAGGCGACTTTTATCATCCTGTCGGAGTACTTCAGTGCGTTGAATATGAGATTTGATACCAGCTTCGTCGTCAGTTCCTTGTCTATGGCTGCCACAAGAGGATCGTCCGGCAGAGAGAGTGTATAGTCTTTTCCACGGGCGGCATATTCGAAACTGTCAAATATCAGCTTGACCACTCCGGCCACATTCTCCTCTGTACGGTTGACACCGAAACCATTCGTTTCCATCTTCCTGAAGTCCAAAAGCTGACCGACAAGAGTAGACAGACGGTCTGTATTCCGGACTATACTCTCAACATCCTCATACAGCATCGAATCGGTGTCTTTGACACGACGGCGCAGGGACTGCGCCGGCCCGGAGATGAGAGCGAGAGGAGTCTTGATCTCATGAGCGACAGTCGTGAAGAAATCAAACTTCGCGGCATACAGGTCATGTTCCATCTCAATCTCGGAACGTCTCTTCTGTTCCTTAATGCGGGAAACGGTCTTCTTCGCGATCAACGCAATAAGCAGGATTGAAGCCAGAGCATACAGACATATCATTCCCCGGCTTGCCAGAGGATGCGGGTGGATGACGATGGAAAGTTCACTCATCTCATCATCCATCATGCCCTTGGAGTCCAATCCCCGCACCTGAAGCAGATGGTGGCCACTGCGCAGGCGTCCGAATGATATACGTCCTGCACGGGACACATGCCATGCATCACTTCCACCATCCAGCTTGTATGCAATCCTGTTCTTTTCCGGATACAGGAAGTTAGGGACGGATACAGTCACCACAAAATCGCGTTCGTAATGCTGCAGTTCCACCCTTTTCTTCCCGACAAGGCTTACTTCCCTTACCAGATCGCCGGAATGCCTGTGACGTGATGTGACAGACATCTCCGTGATGACTGCCGGGCAGTTCCACTTATCCTCGACCATCCTGACCGAATCGAATGCGACGAGTCCCTTGACCGTACCAGCATAGACCCTGCCCTTAGGATCCATGTACATGGAGTTGTAGTTGAACTGTGTGCAGAGAAAGCCGGAGTCGTAGATATTGTACTGCCCGGAAGTTGGATTGAAATGGACTATACCATTGTTTGAGGTCATCCACAATGACCCGTCAAGTCCCTCCGTAATCATGAACAGACTTCCCACAGGCACAGTTCCGTCATCATAGAAACGTCTGAAAGACTGGCTGTCAGGGTCAAATAGGCATAATCCGCCATATAGGGTTGCAACCCATATGCGTCCCAGACGGTCAATGCATATGTCATTGACCTGATTGGATGGAAGGCCAGAGTCATCAGTTGACGAGTATCGGCATCTTACTGATTTACCCGTGCTCTTGGACATTATGTAGAGTCCGTTGTTGGTGGCAACAAACAGGCGGTCGAGTCCGTCATCCACAATCCTGTTGACCGCAACTCTGATCTCGGGGAACGGGATGAATGAATCAGAGTCCTCGTCATACAACATGAGTCCGATATTCGACCCTGCGTACATCCTGCCGTCAGAGGCCCGCAGCAGTGATGTCACCTCACCCGTCGCGGAAGGATAATACTGACGCGTGCCGGTCCTCTTGTCCATCTTGAACAATGGAAGCTGATTATTGCTGTGTGTACCTATCCAGAGATAGTCTCCATCTACAAGTATGCTCTGGATATTGGAAGTGCCGATCTGCATCTCGATCCTTGTAAACTTATCAGTTGCAGGATCATAGTTCTGCACCCCCCTATCCTCTGTACCTATCCAGATCGTACCATCAGGATCAGGAACGATATTTCGTATCCTCTGGCCCAGCTGCTCACTGTTTGTCTTAGGGAAATAATTCCTGATATTGGCAGGATTACCGGTAAGATAATGGACTCCGCAGAAATAGCTTCCCGCCCACAGACTCCCCTGCCGGTCGATACAGAGCGAATAGATAGCGTCATCGCGCAATGAACTCAAATCCGACAGATCAGACCTCATCACGCTTAGTACTTTCAGATTCCCGTCACATATATACATGCCCTCATCCGTACCGATGAGGATTCTCCCATCGAAGCCTTCTATGATGCAATGTGCCACCGGCAATGACAGTTCGCCCTGCACGCCATCATTGAGGTCACATATCACAGCCTTGTTTCTGAACAGGAACGCGATACGGTCCTGTCCTATGCAAGCCATGTCCTTGATATTGTCATGAGCGAAGCGCTGGGTATCGGCGAAGAGGCACTGAGTCAGGGACTTGAATGAGTCATCCGTATAGAACAGGTTGTTGTCTGCCTGAAGTACATAGATGCGCCCTGATGAGTCAGATGCCAACTGACTTGGCGTTATGAACCACTGTGGATTCGATGACGAAAGCAGTGGATACGCCCTCGGAGTCGTATCATAACCACCTTTGAAATTGGTGAAATCGATAGTAGTAATTGAAGTAACCTCTCTCGTATCCGGGTCTATCCTGAATACGCCATCGGAATCCATAGGAAACCAGACTGCCCCGTCTGGTGTTTCACAGAAAGATGATATCGGTTTGGATATCACACCTCCATTGGGGCCAATGAGGGGGACTCTTTCCATCATTCCAGACTTGGAATCGTAGATACAAAGTCCCGCGGACGTTCCGACAAACAATAATCCGGACTGTGATTGGAACAGAGTGAGTATGTTCGAATTGAGAGGTCTCGCATCCTCATGGACCTGGATCCTCTTCATCTCCGACCCGTCATAGCGGTTCAGGCCGTCACGCGTACCGAACCACATAAACCCGTTGCTGTCCTGAAGGATGCACTGCACGGTATTGTGGGAAAGACCATGATTGCTGTCCATAACCCTCATCACGGTCATGTTGTCGGCTCCTGCCTGCATGGCGGAGGGCAAAAGCGCAATGGCGAAGAGCGCTGAGAGACATTTCTTGATCAGTCTGTTCATAACTATCTTGCAAGTACCTGTACTCGTTCTCCACCGACTATGGCCTTACGTGCATCCCGTGCATCGAACTCCAATCTTCCGGTCGTAAAGTCTGGGACATTATATGAGTTGATCAGACGGTGATAGTATGTCCATGGATTCTTCTGAGGGAGCAGGAACGACTTTTCGAAGACGCCGTCGGCTCCCATGTGAGCCAGATAGAGCCTTGTATAGAGACCGTCCTCACGCCTTGAGCTCACCACCGCCCACTTGGAGTTTGTGCTCCAGTTGTGCATGCTTTCTGCACGGTCACTGTTGATGCCGCCACCGTCATATACTTCACCAGTTGCCAGATTCATCACCCAGATGTCCGATTCCTCATGGCAGAGAGGGAAAGTGCCATAGTCACATGCCGCCACCATAAGATATTTCCCGTCATACGACGGGCGCGCTGAGATGAATGACTTGTCATATACTGACACGGCAAGGACCGTATCTGCCACAGATCCGAATGTACCTGTCTCTGGATCGAATGGAAGTGAGCATATGTTGTACCTCATCTCTTTCGCATCTCTAGGTAGCACTCCGGGCCTCGATACGCAGTAATAGAAAGTGCGGCCATCCGCAGAGAAAGATGGCTTGGTCTCAAACATTTCGCTACCGAAAGCGGCCTCTGGGCGGATTACAACATTCTTTTCCACGTCATATACCAGGACATCTGAATGCTCGTCATAGACTTCCAGCATCTTATCCGCCGAGGAATAGAATGACTGGCGGGTGGCATTGGTCGAGTATGCGACATATCTTCCTGAAGGATGCCAATACGGATACACGAAAAAACCTTTCGTGCTGTCTGTTTTGGTATTGAGGCAGAAGTCTTCATGGTTGCGGTGCAGGAAAGTAGCGGAATGCCTGCCACGGATATGGAAACAGAATGTCCCCGGGTCACCGCGGTTCTCGGTGTGGCAGTTGATGCACCCGGATTCGACCATGCGCGTATCGATGAGCGTGCGCTGCCGGAATGTACTGAGTTCCCTCTCATAAAGGCCCATGTGGCCGAACGACTGATATCCAGGAGGTATCAACCTGTAGGTGAGTCCAAAATCAATTTCATCCACGCTTACGTGCATGCAGAACTGCTTGTAGGTCTTCCAACCCGATTCTGACTTCAATGCCACGGAGAAGATCAAGTCCTTCCCTGCGTTTGCATCCAGTATCCTGTGCCAGCGCCTCAAAGGGAAGTCGGCATGAGCGCCCGCACTGTGAAGCAGCCTGCGTCCGGATTCATCACTGATGGTGACATCGATCTTACTGCAATCCCTCCATTCCGCAGGACCAAAATTCAGAGGAGCGATATTGACCGGGATGGTAACATCCGTATAGTCTGGCCATATCGGTGGCAGTTCATCCATGGCAGTCGCATCTTTGACATGCGAACACGAAGATGCAATCAGGATGGCGGACAATAATAAACTTATCTTTCTCATGCTAGTTCTTCCTTGAGTAATAGTACCAATACGACCTGCCGAAATTGGACTGGATCCACGATCCGGCCCTTCCCTCGGTCAGCGCCTCCTGGAAATCAGAAAATGACGCTGCCACTTCCTGGCTCACCAAAGACTTTTCCACATCGCTGACATCCTCGAAGGCATTGCCAAACATGGCAACAGCCTGCTGGACAAGAACAGGGACTCCATCTTCGAAGCCGCAAAGCCTGATATCTTCTCTCAGCGACCATAAATCCCTGGCCAGAAGGTCATAAGCCAAAAGATACTGATGCGCCACACTCCACGTGCCGCTCCTTTGAGCCAGGCGTCTCAGCATGGTCCTCTTGTCTTCATCTGAGGAATCACTATATAGATAGTCTGAGCTGTCGCGGCATGCTGCCAGACGAGCGTACTCTGGCGCGGAGGTTATAGCAGTCGGATTGTCAAGGTAAGTTTTTGCCCACTTACGGTAGAAGAGCGTGTGGCTGAGTTCTATCAGGAAGCGCTCGGCAATCTCATAATTGCCGTTTATCAAGTCAATTTCCGCCAGACGCTTCATGAATCTGGAACTTATCTTGAAGTTTGGATATGACTCGTACTCCTCAAATGCGTAATGCCTTGCCGTATTCAGCAGACCTGCCCTGAATGCAGACTCACCGGCAGTGAGCGATACCACGTATCCCGCCGCATAGTCCGGTATAAGCATGGACGGACCGGCTTGACTGTACCTGAACATGTCCTTGAGCAATGTACCTTTCATAGCCAGAGCGAGGTCTACAGCAGTACCCTCCGCAAGGGAGGTGACCGGAGTTGAAGACGCCTTCTCAAGGATACCGTCCCAGTCCTGGGCGCATGCCATCTTGTCATATTCGAATATGCGCTCGTACTGAGGATTGCAGTTTCTGATGACATATATCCATCCACCGGCGAAAACAAAGGTCACAGCAGCGATGGTTGAAACCACCTTAAGGACCTTGGAATCAAGCCGAGAACAGGTCTTGAGGACGGCCGAGGCCAGAATCATCGTCAGCGGCGCACAGGCCGCAAGCACTATAAAGGCCTTTGTATACTGCTCCGGCTGATGACAGTACTCGATACCAAACATAAGTTCTCGAAGCGTATACTGAATGAAATGCTGCCAGATGAATGGCAGCGCGATTGAAATCAATAGGCCAGTCGCAGCACCCGCGATTTCCCTCCTGTCAAGTCTGAGAAGGGCAGCTGTAAGATATACCGACATCCCTATGACAATCATCGGGCCGGCAGCGGCATACATGAATGCTGCAACGGCAGCTGCCGCAACAGCCGGGACATGTGTCTTCATCATGATTGACACACATGCCAAGACCATGCACAGGGACACAATGCCGGAAAATGTATCTCCGAAGACGCACATGTATGCCCAGGCGCAGAACGCCGGAATGAAACACAGCACATATGCCGTCAGTGATCCATCATCAAGTCTGCAGGCAGCAAGAGAAAGAGACCAGACAAGCCTGTGAAGCAGCAGGCACGCCCCTGCCATCACGAGACCGGCAGGAATTGCATAAAGGAAGAACTGTACAAGAAATTCGCTGATGTAGACCGCAAGTCCACCAGGATACGCCAGCGCCTCACGGAGATGAGTCCACGTATACGGAAAGAACTGAGCGTTCTCATGGAAACGGAGAGTCCCAGGACTGAGAAATGCCCAGAACCAGAAGCAAAGGCCAAAAAAGGCGACACAGACAACGGCCTTGACAGCAGACCTGTTATCCCGCTTTTCTAAAATCGATACTGTTCCTTTCATACACAAAAAGTGTATAAAATTATGTATAATCCCTTTTAAATAGTATCACATTTCTGCCAAAAATTGACAATATCCTGCTAGAAGAGCTTCTTGTCCTTGGTGAGGGACAGGCCGAGTTTTGACGAGAGCGGCTCAAACGGACCGTTGCCGTTCTTCCTTGAATTGATCTCGCCTCTGAGCCAGTCCTCTACTGAAGTGTCGATCATATCGTCGTACGGCTTTCCGACGCCGAGCCTCTCAGGCCACATGAGCGCCTCGTCAAGCAGTTTCTCCGCCTTGGCAAAATCTCCTGCATCCGCTGCGGCAGCTGACAGATGAAGCTTGATCTTGCGATATTTGTCATGGCTGCCACGAAGCCCCTCAAATGGAAGGTACTCTATGACATCGACGATCTTTTCCGCCTCCGGCTCGGCTCGGGCCGCCGCTATTGGATGCGGCAGTTTCAGCCGTGGTACCTCTATTGAATCTAATTAAGTCCACACCTTCTATCAGATCATCCAAAAAATGCATATCACTACTTTTTGAAAGATCATTATAGTTATTCTAGCTGTTTTGTCGGTATTTGTATTCCTTAATCTTGTGCCATTTTTCCTTAGAGGCATACATGGAGGCAATGAGCAATTCAGTTATAAGGCATTATTTAGGATTCCGAGTACAGAGTGCTTTTGTTTGATAGTTGACACAACTGGTCATTCCTTCAAGGATGTGTATTTCTGTAAAGATAGCTTAATGAAGATACACTATTTTACGCTCCTCATCCTAAAGATATATTGGAATGCTCCGGTGATATGATATGTCTAAAAAGACGTTACAATGATCATAATGTGTACGATGATTATGACTTCCGTTGTTATGCATTGCATCCATACGTTCAGTTGGCTGTTTCTAGATATAACAATTTAACACTATATCGACGTGAAAAAGGCTTGCCGGACAGCACATATACTAAACTTCCACACATAAATCAAGAAATATGCAGCTACCATGACTATAGAGAATCTCGATAGTCTTCATTTGGACAGTTTCCATCGCCTTCGCCAGGCAATGGCGGGTTTAGATTTATCTTACGGAATCCATCTGCGGTTGATAGAGGTAATCATTCCATTCTCAATCGTGACAATGGTGTTCAGTGTGAAGAACTCCCTGCGGCTGTCCCTGAGAGTCTCAAGGTAGAGTCTCTGGCCGGTACGGATCGTATCGGCAGGGTCAGTCGGGAACTCACCGCAGTCGATGATCACGAAGTCATCGGCAAGTGCAGGCTCTGCAGCACCCAACTTGGAATAGGTAGCGTGATCATCCCAGCCGCGGGCCACATATGTGCCGCCCTCGAAGCCGGCAAGGCAGCAGCCGCCATTGTCAATGTCTCCGTTGATGACCAGCTTGCCATTGTTCTCTTCAATCGTCTCGATGGCCATCGGTTCTCCTGAATACATAAGTGTGTCACCCACCTGCAGCTGTGAGATATCGACCGCGTCATAGAGATCCATACTGTACACGGTCATTCTCAGCCTGCCTCCAATCCATAGGAAATCGTCAGAAGTGAATACTGCCGGCACAGTGCAGTCCTGCAGGTTGTCCACATCAAGTCCAGAAGGCAATGGAGCGATGATCTTATGGAAGTCTGCGACATTCTCTATCATGAACCTCCCGCCTTCATGTGAGATTTTGATTCTCTTCGTGAAAGTGATGCCCATGTCTATCGCCGTATATCTGTACCACCCGTTTCCCTCGTCCTCAATGCTTATCAGAGCATGCTCGTCGCTCGGCCCATCCTGCGCGCCACTGCGGAATTTCCACACGGCGTATCCACCCCCATCGTAGTCGTATGAATCGGAAAGATCTGCCAGAAGGCCCTCCGAACAATGCTCCTCAAGGAAGCTGTAGTCCTCATACAAGACCTTCTCATACATGTCACGGATGAATCCCATCTCATCCGGGCACTGCCTGCATGCAACTGCAAGCGCACAGGCTATCACTGAAACTGCTGCTATTCTTTTCATCCGTATATCATTCATTTTACCTTAACGACAAAGGTACGACTATTTCATCATGAAAAGACTATGCAACAGCTATTCCACCCCCTACACTTACGCCACATGATTTGGTCACGGCTGTCAGGTGTTTTTCATATGGCGCGAAAGACGTGTGTTCCCAACCGCGCCTCGGCTCGTGCCGAAGCTGTTTTTTGTTCTAGCGGGTCATGTTCTTGACCCGTTAGAAACAAATTTGAGAATTCAGCATGAACATTACATCATCAGGCACATGGCCATGCCGGCAGTCCGATAAACTGCCACGAAAATGCCTCTTTTCGTGGCAACTCACGCACAAAGTCAGTTTTTCGCCATGTAGTGGCGGCTGGCGTCGGATGGAGACAGATCGGCTTTTCCGGCCTGGTACAGGCTGCGGATGACTCCACTGCCGCCCTTCTCAGCCACAAGGATATTCTTGACCGGGCAGGCCTCGGAGAAGCCCACATGCATGCCGTACACGGCTGCGGAGAACGGGCCGTCACATACGATGGCGTTCTGTGAGGACACCTTGCCGCTGTACCACCAGGCGAAGCAGTCGGTAAGATTAGGGCCGACGCCGCTGCTCAGCTTGAAGCCGGTACAGAACTGGTCGCTGTAGCAGTAGTCAAGCCAGTTGTTCGTGTCCCGTGTCACCACGAAACCGCAGCTGGACTCGTAATCCTGAGAGTCTGCAAAGATGTAGAGAGGATGGATATTCTTGAGGTTGTTGCCGCCGGACATGATCATGACGCCCACATTGACTGAGGCTATTCTCATGTTGGTAAGCGTGTTGTCATATCCCTCGATAAGAACACCTATCGAATTTGCCTGGTCATTGCCGACTATGTTCACGTCCTCTATGTCACTGTCTGAGGAGCCACTGTTCGCCCCATACTTGATATGGAGACCTATGTGGGTATTCTTGATGGATACCTTCATGACCTTGGTCTCACGGCCGCTGTCGATAGAGATGCCATCGGCAACTCCGCTGCCGTCAAAGATTCCGCCCTCAAGACCATAATTGCTGCCATTGACCCTTATGGTGTTGAAAGGATCCTTGCCGCCAAGATGCACGAGTGCGCCTCCGTCTCCCCACTCGCCGATTGCCTTGAATGTGGCAAAGTTGCCCATGACAAGGTGCACGGACTTGGTCGGGTCGGCAGGAGTCATGACCGGGTGCGACAGATTGTACACTCCGTCAGGAAAGTACAGCGTGCGGTTGGGGTTGTCGTCGATCAGTTTCTGGATGGCATCCGCAACATCCTCGGAGGAGTTGACCTTCACATAGTCAGATGCGATCACCATCGCATCGAAAGAAGGGTTGACGCGTCTTGAACAGCCGACGCAGGCCAGAAGGGAAAGTGACAGGAATATAATCGATCTTTTCATATGCATTTGAATAAAAAAACGGTTGGATATACATTACAGTGGATAGAAGACGCCTTCGCGCCATTCTCCCTTGATCATGACGGACGGTGCGATGAGCATGGATGAACGCTCGACGCATGATGCCTTGGTCTGAGCCTGATACAGTTCGGAGAAATGCTGCCTGTCCCATTGGAGGAAAGCATCCAGCTCAGCAGGAGTGCCGTAGCAATTCTCCGTAAGTTGGCCGCTGAGGCGGCGATACCTGTAATACATCTGGCGGCGGCAGATGGCGTTGAAGCGTCCGGTATTCTGGTTCATCACGCTCTGAGAGCCATCCTGCGTCGGACGGCAGAACATGAAGGAATAGGTATAGCCCCCCTTGTATACGCCGAGCGACTCGGTATCCGGAGACTCGTACCCGTTGGCAGTACCGAAGAGATCGTGCCAGTAGACATTCGACTCATCTGTGAGACTGTAGCCCGAACCGCCCAGCTGTGAGAGTATGCCAGCGTCTATGTACTTGTCGGCGTTGCGGAGCATGCCGTACTCATGCTTTTCATCCAGATCATACCAGAGAGATGTGCTGAGGTTGGTTGACGCAGATGAGGTGTACTCATCCGCCAGTTTTCCGAAGCCGTGTCCGTTCACTTCATGGTGTATGAGCTCTATCCTTTCCTGGGTGTCATGTCCGAGAGCGCAGTACGCAACGGCACATGACTGGCCGTAATCGCACCCGTTCGACGTGCTCCATGTATTCCAGCATGTACCTGCTCGGCAGGCCTGATTGACCATCACCACGATAGTGGCATTCTTGATCCTCTCATCCGCATCTGTCCTGAACGCCTTGCGTGCGTACTCGCGCACGAGGTTGTCATCCCCGCTCATATGTGTACTGTTTGGAGTGAAGCGGGCAGAGAACTTGGTGACGGTGCCTGAATTCTGAGCTCCGTTGGATCCCGTATTCACTGCATAGACGCGCTCCGGAGAAGGAGCCTTCACATAGTAGACATTGAAGTCCTCCCTGAACATGGAAACAGGCAGCATGGAGAAGAACTCATTGTAAGCCTGACGCATGATGGTGTCATAGGTGCCGTCGTCGAAATCCTCTTTGATAAAGCCGTCTCCCATGATCACGAGATCCAGCCCGCTCCCCCTTTCCTGAAGTGTCACGACCTCACCATCCCATGGGTACTTTGTATAGTCGCCTGACGGCTGCTGAGGCTCGCCCTCATCGACCCATCCGCCAGTGACGGTGAGAGTGCTGGCATAGCCGCCCTTGATGGCGGTCGCTGTCTTGATCTGGGTGTCAGCATGCCAGCATCTGTCACCGATGACTGTCACGCGGAGAGATGAGCCTGCAGGTATCTGCATGTCATAGTTGGAGTGCATCATGTACACCACCAGCTGATCCTCGGTGCCATAGCCTTCCAGAGCCACAGACAGGCTGCCGGCCGTCTGAAGGCTGCCGGGGGTATCTCCCGTGGTGTCATCCAGATAATACGGAGACAGGTAATTGCCTGATACGAGAACGTTATGGAGCTGGGTCGGTCCAGACATCACTGAAAGCTGTACCTTGACCGGATTCTCAAAGGTCTGCCCGCTGAGCACGAATCTCATGCATCCTGACTGGTCGCAGCCGGCAAAAGACTCCTTGGAAGGATCGAAATGCTGATTGGTATATGTATCATAGAAGAATGCCTTTCTCATGGCATGGAACTCCGCCATGTGAGCCATGGGATCAGATTTACGCTGTACCTGACCGAGATATGAGAAGTTCACAAAACCGGCATCGTTGTGAATCTTCTGCCCCGGATAGTAGAAGGCATGCCCTTTGGTAGTGTACATTATGGCCCCGTCAGCGATGAATGTGCCTGTCGCGGCACCACCTTCCCTCACCCTGTACGTCGTGCCGATTCCTGATCTGAAAGCCGGAGCCACAAAGACGGCATCCCCATCCTTCCATACAGTCTTGAGTCTTCCGTCACCGAGGTATTCGTAGCCTGTCCTGGTTTCATCCTCTCCGAGACTTATCTGCATCTCCGAAGGGAAGAAATCATTGCCCTGCTCCTCAGGGACCATACAGTCCGCTTCCCTGCCGCATGAGCAGAGAAGTGCCGCGATGGCCGCAGCCACGCAGAGCGCGCACCTATTCCACATCATATTCATCAATGTCATAATAGGCACGGGAACTGGGTGTAACTATGGGCTCCCCCTGGGAGAACCCCATCACAGGACCTTCCGGCAGAAGGTCCACGCACTCCGCCGCGGGAGTGGAATATGGTATCCTGTCAGTCTTCATCCTTATTGTTTCCTGTCACCTTTGCGGTGGCGTCTTTCTCCCTTCCTCTTCTCCCGTCTCTCCTCTCTTCTCTCTTCCCTCTTCTTCTGGAACTCAGCCTTGGCCTTGGAACCGCGGCTGATCTGCTCCTCAGTCGCAAAGAAGGCCTTGATGGCGCGTCCTCTCATCTTGAGAGTGCCGAGTTCTTCAACGACCCTCTCAGCGAGGCTCTCGGGCACGTCGATGAGGGTATATCTCGTGAAGATATCTATCCTGCCGATGGCCACCTTCTCGGGGTTGCAGCTGTTGACGAGTCCTATGATGCTCTTCGGGGTGGTCCCGTCCATCTTCCCGACATTTACGAACACCTTCTTGTATCCCTTCTCGGTGGTGACTTCCACAAAGCGGCGCTCTTCCCTGCCTGTCGAAGCCTCGAAATCCTCATTCTCCTGGTAGTATGAGATGATGCGGTTGAATTCCAGGGACACCATGCGCTTGATGAGTTCCTCCTTATCCAGCCATTCGAGCTTGCCATATACGGAAGGAAGGATGTCAGCGATCTCATCCTCATTGACCTCCACCTTCTCGATGCGGTCCATCAGATTGAATATCTGCTTGCTGCATATCTCTTTGCCGGTCGGGATCTTTCCCGTCTCGAAGGTCTTGCCTATGGTCTTCTCTATCGCACGGATGCGGCGCGTCTCGCGCATGTTGATGATGGCGATGGATATGCCCGTCTTGCCGGCGCGGCCTGTCCTGCCGCTGCGGTGGTTGTAGACCTCATCCTCATCAGGGAGGGTATAGTTGATGATATGTGTCAGGTCATCCACATCGATGCCTCTTGCCGCCACGTCGGTCGCCACCAGAAGCTGGATATTGTGGATGCGGAAACGCTGCATGACATAGTCCCTCTGCATCTGGGAAAGGTCGCCATGAAGGGCATCCGCATTGTAGCCGTCATGTATGAGCTTGTCCGATATCTCCTGGGTCTCTGCCTTGGTGCGGCAGAAGATGATGCCGTAGATGCGCGGGTAGTAGTCGACGATTCTCTTGAGGGTCTGGTATTTCTCGGTAGCCTTGACGGTATAGCAGATGTGACGCACAGAAGCCGTACTTTCATTCTTCTTGCCTATGACTATCTCATGCGGCTCCCTCATATATTTCACGGAGAGCTTTTCGATCTCCTCCGGCATTGTAGCGGAGAAGAAGAGGGTGTTGCGGTCCTCCGGCACAGCAGCCAGGATGGCGTCCAGATCCTCTGAAAAACCCATGTCCAGCATCTCGTCAGCCTCATCGAGGACCACATTGTGCACAGCAGAGAGGTCCACATGGCCGCGATTCATCAGGTCGAGGAGACGGCCGGGAGTGGCCACGATCACCTGGACTCCCCTGCGGAGACCTTCAATCTGATTCTTGATGCTCGATCCGCCATAAACCGGCATCACACTTACTCCTTCCATATATCTGGCGAAGTCCTTCATGTCGTCCGCAATCTGTATGCAGAGCTCCCTGGTAGGGCTGAGCACAAGCGACTGAGGGCACCTGCGTTCAAGGTCCAGTTTCTGGAGAATGGGGAGACCGTATGCGGCAGTCTTGCCGGTACCGGTCTGCGCAAGGGCGATGACATCGCTGTCACCTTCTATCAGGAACGGTATCACCTCCTCCTGAATGGGCATGGGGGTTTCAAATCCGAGTTCGCCTATGGCTTTGAGCAGGCTCTCAGAGAGCCCGAGTTCTTCAAATGTCTTCATTCAATCGTAATTCATGGCTTCGCGGGAATCGCGAAAACAAAGCGCGCCCCGCCTTTGTATGCAGTGTCGAGATATACCCTGCCATTCATATTCTGAGCAATCTTGCGGCAGAGATTGAGTCCCAGTCCGTTACCCTGCTTGAACTCGTCAAGTTTGGTGAAACGGTCAAATATGGCCTCAGCCATGGCTGGATCCACGCCGCAGCCTGTATCCGCCACGGAGATGGTAAGACAGCCAGGGGTCTCATCGAGAGATGAGTGTACATGGATCTCACCCTTCGTGGTATTCTTGCACGCGTTTGTAAGGAAGTTTATCAGTATCTGCTGCACTCTGAGAGCATCGGCGCGGATGATGCACGGATCCGGGCAGTCCGTGGTACTGCGGAGCTCGACCCCGTCAGGGACACGCTCCCGGACAGAGTTCAGGCTGCTTTCCACCACTTCACGGACGTTGACGTCTCCATAGCTGATGTTTATCCTTCCCTGCTCCACGTCAGAGAGGCAGAGGATATCATTGACGAGCATCATGAGCATCTGTCCGTTGTTGGCGATATACTCACCGTACTGCTTGCGCTCCTCCGGTGTGACAAAGTCGTCCGGAAGCGACAGGAGCTGCGAGAATCCCAGAATGGCATTCAGCGGAGTGCGTATCTCATGGCTCATGTTGTGCACGAAATCCGTCTTCATGTCACTCGCCTGCTTCAGAGTGGCATTGAGTCTCTTCTGCTCCTTGAGACGGCGGTTCCTGAAGGTCATGTACAAGACCATCAGAGACATGATGGCAAATATGGCCACGAGCACCATGCTGCGGCGCTGACGCTCATGCATGCGCTGAAGCTCCCGTTCCGCTTCCATGGCCTGCATCTCCGCCTTGCTGCGCTTGTAGCGCTCTCCCATCTCCGCGAGATTCTGCGCCGATGTCAGGGTCTTCACGGAATCATTGTAGGCTATCAGCATGCCGGCGGCCTTCCTCGCAAGAGCGGCATCACCGGACATGTCCGCCACTGCAAGACGGACTCTGCCGGCATAGCTCTCGCTGCTGAGGCTGTCACAGAGACTTATGGCCTCCGCCCATCTCTTTCCCATGACCGCCGAGGCGATACGGGTCCGGAAATCAAAGTTGCCGCGGTTGCGCCCGGGGAATCGGGAGAAATACTCATTGTATGAGTCCATGGCGTGTCTGTAGCTCTGCACATCACCCTTGATCGCGGAGCAGAGCGCCATGGTGGAATAGACATGGAAAGTGTCAAGAGGAGCCTTCAGATAAGGTTCTGCTTCCTTCAGGACCACAAGGCAGGAATCCGAATCCATGGGATACAGTTCGGCAGCCCTGGTATAGAGCTCGCCCAGAGACATGCTCGGGAAGTCATTTTCCTTTGCCACACTGATGGCCTGAAAATAGAAATCTCTGGCCTGACTTGTCATGTCTCTCTCTCCGCAGATGATGGCCATGGTGTGATAGAAGGAATACTGACCGATAGGCACCTCGAAGGTGTGGGGATCATCATGCATCTCACTGGCCAGGTCCAGAGCCTCAAGCACGCGTCCGCGGTCCAGGTAGTATTTGACTATGCCTCTGTAGGTCATGAAATACTGCGGATCACTGCCATACTTCAGGTCCACAGAACGCGCTTCTCTGGCTGCCTGGAGCATCATCGCCTCGTCATCGCGGTGGGTGTAGTAGGCTATGAGGTACTGATAGCCGAGAGTCAGGGCCCGCACATCTCCTATCTCCTCTCCCTTGCTGATGAGAGAATCTATCGCCGGCCTGACTGCGTCATCGTCGATTCGCGACCTGATGGATTCGTAGATGGCGTAGCACTCCTCGGTCATGCCCAGGGTGCCCTGCGCCAGACTTGGGAAGGTGCTCAGAAGAGCAATGATGACAGGGATGAGTTTTTTCATTTTCAACTAGTCTAGTGACTCTCTGAATGATGACCCAAATTTACGAAATAAAAGTCTTGCTGCATACACAGATGGCAGGTCCGGCCACGCGCAGGCGCTCATTTTGCGCCAAATTGATTAGTTTTTGTCAATCTGTGAAACGGCAGAGGCCTGAGATGCCATCTGACAGATGTCCCGGAGACTCTGTCAAACGGAGATCCGACAGGGGGATGGCAAGGTACTTGCAGCACTTAAATGCGTTTGAATCAGCTTGCTATCCTACAAATAATGACTCCCAAAAGACTTATCTCTGTATCCGCGGCGCTTGTTTCTGTCATTCTGACTGTCAGCTGCACACGCAGTGCAGGAGTGGACAGCCAGAGAGTCGCCGCTCTCCTGGATTCGCTGGGCATACCGTCCATGCAGCTGTCCATATATCAGAACTCCGCAAAGTCCCCCGCAATCCTTTTCAATGCCGACAGCGATGCTGTATTTCAGGCAGCATCTCTCAGCAAGCCGGTATTCTCATATATCGTCATGAAGCTGGTCGATGAGGGAAAGATGGACCTGGACACGCCTGTCGCGTCCTATACCGGCATCGACAGGTTTGACGACCGGGAGATGGCATCCCGGATCACTCCGCGCATGGTACTGTCACACACATCCGGACTCTACAACTGGGCGGCATCCCCCACCTCGGATGAGTGGGCAGACAGCCGCATCAGCTTCCATTTCGCGCCTGATGGGTGCTTCTGCTATTCCGGAGAGGCATATGCCTTCCTTCAGAGAGCGGCAGAGGACGTCACCGGGAAAAGTCTGGACGAACTGGCCAGAGAGTACGTGTTCGAGCCTTTCGGCATGCCCCTGTCAAGCTATCAGTGGCGCGATGCCTATGACAGCCTGGCGGTGTATGGCTTCAATGCCGAAGGACAGAATATGGGAAGATGGTCCGGCATCTCGCCGAACAGTGCATACACGCTCCGCACTACCTCTTCGGAGTACCTTGACTTCCTGACACACGCGGTTCTCAACGGCGAAGGTCTTTCTCCTGCCACCTACAAGGAATGGCTCACCCCGCGCACACATGCCATCAGGTTCAGCGGCAGAGAAAGGGCCTGCGACCGCGACATGTACTGGTGCCTCGGAATGGGCGTCAGGGTGTCATACGATGCCGACGGCAACCCTGTACCGGTTCAATACTGGCACTGGGGCGACAATGATTACTGGAAATCCATCTATGTAGTCGACATACGCAAAGGCATCGCCATGGATTATTTCACCAACAGCATCAACGGCCACGAAATCTGCGACGAGATCTGCAGGATGACCCTCGGAGAGTCATGCGGCATCCAGGATTGGATAGGCTATGACGATGACATGTAGGTCACCGGAGCCCGGAACGCCTCTTTTTCATGTAGCCGTGTCGGATGAGGAACCCGTCTGTCAGTTCACGCACACGGTAGAAATTCTCATTCAGGGGCTGACGATACAGGAAGATGGGATGTCCTGCACCTTCGAAGAACTCAAGCCGGCATTCTACGCCCTTGCTCTCAAGTGAATCCCTGAACGCCTCGGCCACTTCTACCGGCACATAATGGTCCTTTGTACCTACAAGGAAAAGCGTCGGAGGTGTATTGCGGCTCACATGATACAACGGAGCGATCTCATCATTGCGGGAGCTGACCGACGGAAAACCGCGAAGCGGCTTGTCCACCACGGGATAATTCAGGACCATGAGGTCCGGGCAGTATGCAGCCGCACTTTCATCTGTCGTGCCGACAGTGCCCAGCGTCGCGGCCAGATGACCGCCGGCAGAACCGCCGGAGACTGCAATGCGTCCGGGATCGATGCCGAGCTCCTCTGCATTGCGGCGGAGCCACAAAATGGCATCACGGGCATCTTCCACGCTCTCCAGAGGGGTAGAATGGTGAGTATATGCGATACGGTAGTCCGCGGAGACGGCCACAATCCCCTGACTGGCATAATATGCGCACTCCCGGTAGAACTGGACAGGCGTGCCATTGCTCCAACCTCCTCCGAAAAAATAGACGAGTGCGGGACGAGGCCGCCTCACCCTGTCGGGACGGAAGATATGCAGGCATAGCGAATCCCCTCCCGGAAGCGTCTTGTATGCCGCGATTTCGGGATGGAAACTCTGACGCGCAGGATTGAGCACACCCGCGAGCCTGTCAAACCACAGCTGCGCCATCTTTTCCGGATCGGATTCATCCGTCCGGGCCACAATGACACGGGCTTCCGGATTTATGGCACATATCTTCTCTGGAGTCACGTTTTCGGTGTTGAGAAGCACCACATCCGCCGGATACTTCCTCAGCAGGCTGTCAATGGAGAATTCCTGATCGGGAATGCGACAAAAGCAAAGATTGCCGATACGGCAGCGGCTCTGATGGGGTCCGACCATCTCGAACTCGTATCCCGCAGTGAAGAGTTTCTGCCACAATGGGAAAAGACCTCTGCCATCGGAGTCATCGGCGACCAATATGGTGAAGCGTTCCTGGTACGACCGGTCACGGCCGCCAATGCCGCGTGCCACAGCGGGAAGCGACAGCATCAGCACCAGAAGGGATAGGGTGACTGCTTTTCTTGTCATTTTCAGTCTTAGTTATAATATTCCCTGAGCGCCGCGACATCCTCTGCGCTGAGGACATCCGATGTGATGATCATCTCATCGATCTGAGCCGGAAGCCTGTAGGAGTAGTCTCCCTTGCCGTCCTGTCCGATATTGAGGTCCAGCGCATCGAACGACTTGCCGCTGAAGAATGCCGGTATATCAAAGCGCCCGACCTCAATGAAATCGATGTAGAAGCATATGGACTTGCTCACGCGGTCTACGGTCAGCACGACGTGCATCCATCCGTCGCTGAAATTGGAAGGAAGGCCTACCGTGTTGTCGATCCTGTTGCCGGAGCTCATGTCGCCGACATTGAATTTGAGGTCATTCGGCCTCAGCGACAGCACAAAACCGTCATGCCTGCCATTTGTCCAGTCCTTGTTGGAGATAATGCTCGGATCATCCTTGACCTCGGCGGCCTTTATCCAGAATGACACGGAGAATGATCCGGAACCGACAAGGGTGCTTTCCAGCGTGACATAGCCGTCATCAAGTGCCACTCCCTGCCCGAACCATGCGTCATAGTAATAGAGTTTGCCGTGAGGCGTGGTCTTCTTCCCTCCCATGAGATCGAGAGCGTTGCCGTCAAACGGCAGATATGCCGTCACCTTGTGAGCGCCGAGCACGGACTTCAGCCTGCTGATGTCCGGAGTAGGGACAGTCTTGTGGCTTCTGTACTCGGTGCCGGGGAGATCCGCCTCCTTGCGTTCTGCGGCTGTGACATCCTTGAAGATGCCGGTCGGCACGATTCCCGTCCATGTCTTCGGAGGGTCTATGCCGAGGGCGTATGCAGCGATTGCGGCGACATCACGGACCTCCGGATCGATGATCTGGCTCCCTGGAAGGGTGGTCTTTCCCTTGACTCCGAGGAACACGTACCTCTCCGCGTAGGAATTGCCTCCATGGCTGCCTGACGGTGTCCCGCCGTGATCGGTAGAGACTATCAGCAGCGTCTCGTCTGCCTTTCCGGATTTCTGGAGCGCATCATATATCTGGCCTATGTATTCATCGACGACGTGCAGCTGATTGAGCTGGGTCTCCGAGCCGAAGCCGGATGAATGTCCCGCCGCATCGACGGAGTCAAAGCCCGCAAAGAGAAGAGTCGGCACCTCCTTTGAGATGCATGAAATGACCTGACTGGCCACCTGCTCGTCATTGCCGGAGCCTTCGACTGTTCCCAGGCCATGCTCGAAAATGCCCGTATTGAAGGCACTCCAGTTGCATATGGACACAAGGCTTGCCCCAGGCATGGCCTCCCTGACCACGCGGAACACCGATGGATACGGACTGTTGACATCGTATGGCCTTGTCGAGGCTATCTCGTTGGTCAGTCTGTGGAATTCCGGGAGGACGCCATGGAACATGGAGCCCCAGCACTGTGCGCTGATGGTCGGATACGATGTCTTGGTCTGATACGAAAATGCTCCGTCAGAGAAGATGTTGAAAGTATTCGGCGTGATGGCATGCCCGAAACACGAGCCCGCGCCGTCGACTCCGAGTATGATGACATGTTTGTATGCCCCCTTGGAGACCACCTCCGGTTCCTCGGCAGCCGGTGGCTCAGGGGTTTCCTGCCCGGCATTCTTCTCCTGAGAGCAGGATACCGACAGCATGAGCGCAATGGCTGACAGAACCCGTATGCTATTCATTCTGTTCATTTGATCAAGAACCAGGTATGTCCATTGGCAGGAATCGTTACCTCGAGGTCCACGGTGTAGTCGCGGGAAAGCTTGTACTTCCTGGCCTTTCCTCCCTGCTCGGAGATCGATGCGGTCTTCTCGAGGCCGGTGTAGTAGAGAGGCACGCGGATGACTCTGGTGATGTCGGTATCCAGCGGGTTGTAGAAGATGGCAAGGCCCTTCTCATCGAGTGACGGGTTCACATGAAGCATGCCGTCCCAGTCACGTCCGTCTGCCTTGCGCAGGTGGATGATGTCGCTGTTTAGTATGTCACGGTGCTCCTTGTACCATGAAATGATATCTATCACGGTCTGTCTTGTCCTCTCTGTGTCATAGAGACGTGGTCCGCGGTAGCATGCCTGGACTCCGGAGCTGTAATTCTGGAACATAAGCGCCTTATAGACGTCCAGATGCTCGTCGAGAGGCTCGATGGTGGCAGCTGCTCCGCCGCCATGATACTGAGTGAGCGGCACGAAGCTCCAGAGAGCCGACTGAGGACGGTCGTAGGTGCAGTCGTTGTTGAGCTGTCGGGTGTGAAGGATCTGATTGGCACGCGGAAGGCTCCAGTTCACTTCCTTATAGCCGATGCTGGTCTTGGTGGTGCCGTTGAGAAGGTAGAAGTCCGGCACATTGAGGTACACTCCCCTCTCGCACATCCTGTGGTAGAATCCGGCGATCTTGTAGAACTGGGTCCACTGCGAATCATCAAGTCCGCGGTGTCCCGGATGGCTGGTGCTTGCGCACTTGTCGCCCGGATATGAGCCGTCATGCTCGAAACAGTCCATGCCTGTCTCAATCAGGAACTTCTCGATATTGGCGAAATACCTTTCGCCCCACTCGCTGCCGAGGCACGGAGAGTTGCCGAACGTCATTCCGCCCGGCTTCCCCGTCTTGGGATTGATACAGTCGGACTCGTCATCCACCCTGCGGCTCGCAAGAAGCGAGTAGCAGCCCATCTGGATGCCCTTGGAGTGGGCATAATCGACGAGAGCCTTGAAACGCGCGATGTTCTCCGGAGAGACATCCTCTGCATTGAGGCCGGAACCGAAGCTCAGGATGATCATCTCATAGCCGGTATCGGCAGCCTGATCCACAGCAGTATGCACGACCTCAGGGTCGGTTGAGGTCAGATGGAGGAATATAGGGTTCTCGGTCGACCAAGGAGCGACAGTCCTGTAGAAACGGCGCTGGAAGAGGCCCTGACGCTCGCGGTCAAAGCTGTCATACGGCATCTCATACACAGTGAAAGAGCTGAAAGCTGCACCCGGAGCTACCTGCTGCGACGGTCCGATAGGAGGATTGACGTCCAGGATGCACTTGGTGCGGCATGAATAATTGCGCTGGCTGGTGTAGTCAGGGTCAGTCACCCAGTGCGTGGTGATGTCGGTCTCTTTGTGAGAGAAGCTTCCCGCACAGTTGTAGTCGCTTTCGACATGGATATTCGGGAGAAGGAAGGTCTCCGGATTGCCGCCTGACGGGCTGTCCGGCTCGACCATGGCCAGATGCTCAAGTCTGAACTTGTCTACCGTGAACATCCTGCTGCTGCCGTTGATGACCTCGAACTGCTTGCTGATGACAGGTATCTGGTCATACGCCGCGTACTGAACCTTGACTGTGACGCCTTCCATCACGTCTTTTCCCCTGAGGGTAAAGGTGACAGTCTTGCCGGTAGGGTTTTCCTTATTGAGGGCCCAGCGGCTGCGCGCCCAATGTATCCTCTCTTTTATGACACCCTCTTCCCATCCTTCAAGGACGAACGGGCTCTCTGCCGCAGGAAGGCTGTCGATCCATTCCGGGAGAAGGTAGCCCCTTTCAGTCTGGCCTGCAAGACCTCCCACGCTGTACTCGGTGCCGTCGATGGTGATGAGAGCCTCCGGGCTGGCAGCACGCACCATCTCCTCTCCGGTCATCAGGTTCGACATGCTGACCGTCGACAGCGACGGATCAAGCTTGAAGGTACGGGAGACCATCCCGTTGCCTATCGTAAGCCGGGTGCCATCGGCGTCGACCTGGACGTATGAATGGGACTTCTCCGGCGTGATGAGCCAGTCGAAGCCTCCCGCTACAGGAGAAACCACCTGCAGGAGACAGAACGCTATGGTAATAAGGTTGTGCATAAGGCGGGAAATGTGTGATATCTACAAATATAACATTATATTTGAGAATTATGAGAAGGACATTCGCAGCTTTTATCGCAGCCATTGCGCTGACATCTGCTCTTGAAACATCAGCAGCAGACAGGAATTATCTTACAGGCAGACTCAGCTCCGACCAGATAACGGAAATCCTCGTCCAGAAGCAGGCATGGGTCCCTTTCCCGGCATACAGTGACCGCAACGGATGGGACAGGCTGACAGGAAGCTGCAGGGCCGACATCATCGCGGCCGGAGAAAAGTACCTCGATTATGAGTGGAAGGTGATAAAGATGAGCGACTACCTGGAGTACGAGAAGTCCGGGAACAGACGCATAATGGAAGTTCCGTTCGATGAGAACAATCTCGCGCTGGCAAGTCTTTTCGAGGCTGAGCTTGCTGAAGGAAGCGGACGTTTCATCCTCCAGATCATCAACGGAGCGATCCATACCTGCGAGATGACATCCTGGGCACTTTCCGCCCATATCCATGCCCTCGGTCCCGAGCGCAGGGCTTTCCCGCGTGAGGATGACACGACACTGGAGATCACCCAAGGCGGTGTCTCACAGATGATGTCATGGATATACTACTATCTGCATGAAGAGTTCGACAAGATACACCCGGATATCAGCCGCAGGATCAAGTCCGAGGTCGTCCGCAGAGAGCTGGACCCGTATCTCCGCGAGACCGGCTACTGGTGGATGGGGTATAATCCACACATCGTTCTCAACAACTGGAACCCGTGGTGCAACTCCAATGCCCTGCTCTGCTTCATGCTCATCGAGGACGACCCGGAGCGGCTGGCACAGGGTGTATGGAAGACCATGTGGTCCGTCGACCAGTACCTCAACCGCATACAGGGCGACGGCGGCATCGAGGAAGGTCCGTCCTATTGGGGACACTCTGCCGGCATGACATACCAGTACCTCTCTGCGCTCAGGCTTGCGACAGGAGGTGCCGTGGACATTTTCGGCGTGGACCAGATACGCGGCATGGGCGAATACATCGTCAACTCGTATGTCGGGGACGGCTGGGTAGTCAATTTCGCCGACGCATCGGCGCGCGGCGGTGCCAGTAACCTCAATCTCATATACCGCTTCGGAAAGGCGGTGGGGAGCG
The DNA here is from genome assembly GCA_018066125.1 of Candidatus Cryptobacteroides onthequi. Taxonomy (GTDB): domain Bacteria; phylum Bacteroidota; class Bacteroidia; order Bacteroidales; family UBA932; genus Cryptobacteroides; species Cryptobacteroides onthequi. The sequence continues at coordinate 90,210 of JAGHSA010000007.1, forward strand.
CGCACATGACCGGATACGCCGCCCAGATGCAGAAGGTGCAGCAGAGACGGCCAAGTCCGACAGCCGATGTATTCGGATTCCTGGAAGCGCTTTCAGCTCTCGGCGAGATGGAAGAGGCGGGCTCAGGATATGATGCTCCGCAATATGTGTGGTACCCGGAGACGCAGTTCCACTACGCCAGAGGCAGCCACGGGCTGTTCTTTGCCGCAAAGGGCGGCTACAACAACGAAAGCCACAATCACAACGATGTGGGCTCCTTCATCCTCTGTGCGGACGACCTGCCGGTATTCATCGACGCCGGAGTCGGCACATACACCGCAAAGACCTTCTCTGAGCATAGATACGACATCTGGACGATGCAGTCGGAGTATCACAACCTCCCGATGATCAACGGCACAGCTCAGCGCAACGGAGCTGATTTCAGGGCCAGGGAGGTCAGATCCGGCAGGAACACATTCTCGGCGGACATCGCCGGAGCATATCCGGAAGAGGCGGGCGTCAGGACATGGGTACGTTCCTACACCCTGAAGAACGGCACACTCGACATCACGGACAGTTTCGACCTCAATGAAGCAACGGCACTCAACAAGGTCAATTTCATGACATGGGGCGATGTGGACGTATCCACACCGGGAATCGTCAGGGTCTCTGTCCAGGGAAGGGAGATGATGCTGAAATACAATGCATCCTCATTTACCGCCGTCAAGGAAACGGTCACGCTGGATGACAGACGGCTGTCCGACATATGGGGCCCTGAGATCTACAGGGTCAGTCTGACCGCCACGAAGCTACAGAAAAAAGGTACGTACAGGTTCTCTATCGTCAGGCAGTAGACACAATCATCTATCTGCATTCCCCCCGTCAGGAAACGTCCCGGCATGGTATCATGAGCGGAAGAGGGGTATTCACGCCTCCGGCTCGGGCTGCCACATCCGCGGCTGCGGAAAATTGACACGATAATGCCTCTTTTCATGTCAAAACACACAGAAAATCTGCAAATTGACACGCAGATGGCCTATTTCATGTCAGAAATGCCCGGTCTCCCGGAGCTGCTGTACTCAGACACCACGACATAGCCGGTTCAAGGGATTTGCCCACACAGCCAGACAAAAGAGCCGGAGACGGGAAGACACGCAGCGACTTGGAGCAGCGGCGGAAAAGCTGAGGCGTCGGAAGAGCCGCCCGGGAGCGGCGTGTGATTGACGACCGTTAGGCTGCGGAGCAGACTAAAAGGGAGGAGTCAGCCGCGACAGGCGAAGACGATGCCGAGGCAGCCGCTGCGAACCCAGGAGCAAGTGTCTTCCCGTCTCCGGCTCGGCTCTGGCCGCTGAAATCGAATTACACTGAGCAGTGATCACGTGAATTGCCGACAGCACGTTTCAGACGTATTATTGGCAGAATCACGGCTATATGGAGGCTGAAGTGTGATTTCAGACGGAAATCCAGGATAAATACGGCTATCTGCAGGCCAGACTACGATTTCAGACGAAAAATCAGCAGATACACGGCTGTCAGAAAGACGAAGACCCGGAAGCAGATCTTCTCTGCGCCGATCTACAGCCACGAAGATCCGGTGGACAATCAGATGCAGAAGGCCGTCGAGGAGTCAGACCCGAAGGGCGAACTCCGAGACATTGCCTGGAGCAGATGCTTTGTCCAACG
>JAGHSA010000003.1 GCA_018066125.1 Candidatus Cryptobacteroides onthequi
CTATACTCGTTATACTTCAAGCCTTCAGTGGTCACTAATGTAGGATGGACCACTGTATTCCTTGGCAGTGCTCCTTCCAGCAAGTTCTGCCGATGCACCAATGTCTTGTGGTATGTTTTGTCGACAATGAAGTCTTCGCTGTAGAACTTCATCTCGCACATATTCACGATATGGTCATTGCGCATGATCAGCAAATCTATCTGAGTACCATCCGTGTCATCATCGCCATATTTTGTCCAAGCACTGAGCTCCGTCTCAACACCGCCTATGCCCAATGCATCCTTCAACTGTCTCCAGTGACTCCAGCACAGTTCCTCAAAGGCAATGCCACGCCAGCTCCTTACTGAGGCAGATGCTCCGCCTTGCCAGAAATCTGGCGTCAGACGTTTCTGTCCCTTCACAAAATGCAGCCAGAACCAGCAGAATGGGTCCGTCAGTTTGAAATGTTCCTCCCTCTTTGACAAGCCGAACGGGACATATTTTACCACAAAGTCGCTAGCGACAAGCGCTTTCAGCATCTTCGACAAGGAACCATTATCGTCCAGCCCGGTCTTTTCGATTAATTGCTGACGAGTCCATCCGGAGTGTCTCTTCGCCAATGTCTCCACAATCAGTTTCATCATATCCGGCTTGCTGAAAACGGAAGCGAACAACCTATCATACTCATCCTTCAGTCTTGCCCTCTCGCCAAAGAACAACTCATTTACCGCCTGACCGATGCTCATACCCTTGTCAACATACATCATATAGTACGGAATGCCTCCAAGTACCATATAGCTCTGTGCGATGTCATATCTCGACAGCCTTACACCACGGCTTTTGTAGAACAGTTCGCACTCCCTAAGAGTAAATGGGCTCAGTTTGATTTCCCTGGTCACGCGGCCATACAATCCACCATGATTATTGATAAAGTTATCCTGGATCCAACTTGTCGCGCTACCACACACAACCACCATCAGGTTCTTCCGATGGCAGCCCCATGTATTCCAGAAACCCTCGAAGGCTGTCATGAAGCCCGACTTAGGAGTATCCATCCACGGCAGCTCGTCCAGAAAAAGCACCTGGCGTCCATTTTTCTGGACCGGCAGTTGCTCCACAAGTTTTTCCAACATATAGAAAGCCTCTATCCATGACGTAGGGCAGTGACTTTTTTTCATCCCGTGCCCCAGAAGAGACATATAAAAATGCTTAAGCTGCAACTTCATCAGGCTTCTCCTCACCTTTGCATCTTCGAGGCTCTTTTCGCCCTGTTCCTGCTCGATAGGTGAAAGGCCAGCGTGCCGGAAAGTGATTTTTCCTTCAAGAACCTCATCCACCAGATATGTTTTCCCCACACGTCTGCGGCCATAAACAGCCACGAGTTCTGCTTTTCCGCTGCCATACAACCCATTAAGCTCCTTTATTTCCCTGTCGCGTCCAATGATGTCCATACAAAATAGTGTTATTTTTAGCTGCAAAGATAGAACTTTAATGCGAGTCAGCAAATTATAGCACTATATTTTCCTCATTAGACTTAACAAGGAAAGTCAGCCAAGTGAAGAAAAAGAGAGATGTGCAGGGAAGGACTGAAAGGCAAAAGTTACAAACAGAGATCAATCCGTCAAGAATGTAAATATTATTTCATTCTTTTTTTAATTGAGACTTGGACTCACCATTATATATTGAAGGTCCAGCTGTAAAGGTTAGTGAATCCGGAAATTTCGCCTTCATCAGTTCTGCAAAAACTTTTGCACCTCCGAAATTAGTCTTCAATAATTTGAGATTGTCTTCATACAAAGACCTTGCTCCTTGGCAATCAAATGGGCCATTTTGGATTACGTAGTCGCAAAACTTATTATATCCTTCTTCGCTTTTGAATAGCTCTCTGAAGTCATTATACTCTTCATTTCGTGGTCTGCCTGGTTTCTTCTTCTGTACTTCTTCTGTACTTCTTCATGTCCCTGCTGCATAGACTGAACCCCATCATCTGAAGTATCTAGTTGTTTGAGAGGCGCCATCATCCTTGTCACAATCTTTGATAGAGCGAGTGGAGCATCTCCTTCAAGTTTGTTAAAGATATCGTGATCATGGCACTCAACAGCCTTTGCTATCTCACAAAGATGAAAAGGGGAATAGCCTTCATCTATTGCTGCTTTATGACTTTCATACAAGTCCAAATACTCAGATATGGTTCCTGACAACTCACCACACACTCTGACATAGTTTTCTTCGTTTAGCTCGCATTGTAACTGTGATAAGAAAATATCCATATCTTCTGGAGCCAGGTCCCTGACCTTGCGAACAATATCAGTCATACTTTGAGCAATGAATATGTCAATACCATCCAGATCGATGGATTTCTTGAGGCCTTTGGTTGCAGATGCCAGCAAGGTCATGATTTCGTATATTGTATTGGTTGCTTCCATGTTTTTCAATTATTAAAAGAGTCCATCAAACTTGGTCATTGAGTCGGCCTTTATTGAATCGACTATATCAATGTATGGCTTCATAGCCTTATAGTCACTGTGCCCAGTCCATTTCATTACAATGTTTGGCGGTATGCCAAGTGACAGTGCATTTACGATGAATGTACGTCTGCCGGTATGCGTTCCAACTAACTCCCACTTATGCTTGATTTCATCAAGACGTTCGTTTCCCTTATATGTGGTTATTCTAATCTCATCGTCAATCCCGGCAAGGCGACACAGTTCTTTCAAGTAACGGTTCATTGCCTGATTAGTAAAGACCGGAAGAGCCCTATTGTCCTTAAGTGGGACATCGGCGTATCGTTTGAGAATCTCTTTAGTGACGGAGTTAAGTTCGATTGAGATACTATCAGCGGTCTTGACAGTAGTCACTTCAATATGATCTTCCTTGACATCACTACGTCGCAGATTGTATGCATCAGAGTGTCTCAGCCCAGAGAAGCAACAGAATAAGAATACATCTCTTACGGGTTCCAGATGGATGGTTTTCTGGTCAAATTGGAAATTCTTGATTCTGGCCAGTTCTTCTTTTGTCAGGTATATGACCTTCTTCTGAGTGGACTTCAATGAAGGCTTGAATGTCTTATAGGAATTGTTTGTATTATATCCTTTATTAGCGGCCCACTGGAGAAACCATTTCAAGTATCCCAGTTTCTTGCCGATTGTTGTATTCCTCAAGCCAACGGTATCGGCAATATCATCCTCTTCTCTGTCTTCCTTCTTCTTTCTTGGTGTATGAAGGACTTTCTGATCACGAAGATATATTACAAAAGAAGTCAATTTCTTCTCAGATAGACTATCAAAGGTGAGTTTATGGTCGAATGATTTCAAGTCAACCAACAAAGACTGCATCTTTTTGGTTGTCGCTTCTGTCCACGCATTCTTTGCGGAACACTCGTCAATGAATTCATCGAAGCATGTAAATAGATTTATCGGGGGTAAAGCAGTGTCCTCCTCCTTGGCTTTTGGTTTTTTAGGGATAATTCCACCAATACGCTCTTTATACTTATCAAGCAGTTCAGAAGGTGTCGGAATGATATCGTTGGCCTCGAAAAACATGAATGAAAGTTCGACGTTTGATTTGACCATGGCCAAGTCTGCATTAATATCAGCAGCTTTCTCACCATGAATGCCAACATATCCATGCCTTACTGTTTGTGTCCCTTCATCCCAATACTCCGGGGAATCCAAACTCCACCCAGGAACGATATCTAGGCGGTCACCATAGTAGGTAACTCTAAGACGAATCTGATAACGGATCGTTTTCTTTCCGTATGCTCGTAAACTGAAGGATAATCTGTACTTGATCTTCATAGGCAACTTCAAAAGTTACCCCAAAGTTACCCCATTTTTGTACAATCTCCAACAATCCTGTATGAAATTCAGTATTGATTAATAATGCATTACAAACGCCTGGAAACGAGTATCTACCAATGGTTCATATCCGCCCATCTCCACAAAGTGCTGATAATCAACACTTTGGAGTGTGACTAAATAGCACAGAAATGACGTTGGCTGCAGATCAGGGATGTATTCCTTAATCTGCAGCCTTTGGTATTTCCACTCTGAAGTGAGCCTGTGGCTCATTTGGCATAGGATTTTCCGACGGGCATACCGGCTTGGAATCCAGTTATATAATTCTTAACTTGCTATTTGAAGTACGCCCTACACAAAAATATGATCAAGAAATACGTAATGACTATTGCCGCGGCATTTATCGCCGTTGCATTTCAGGAAGTAAATGCACAGCCCAAGTCTGGCATTATTGCAGGTGCGAAGGCATCTCAGGAGCGCATACACGTTGCATCAGAGGGTCTTGCGAATCCGGAGCGCGGGTTCCGTTTCGAAATGATGATAGGAATTGAAAATGCGCCTGCTACGGAGAACTCATGGCCATTCCCAGAGTACAGGGATGACGGCATCGTAATGACCCAGGCCTATTGCTATCTCAATGATTATTGGGACAAGGATATACCTCAGAGCAAGCTCGATGCCTTGCAGTCCAGCTTTGACCGCGCCAGGAAAGACGGTGTGAAGTTCGTGCTGCGTTTTGCGTACGAGGGTCACGACGGCACGGACAACTGTCCGACACTCGAGCGTATCCTTGACCATATCTCCCAGCTTACTCCAATTGTCAGGAAGAATGCGGATGTAATCTATGTCCTGCAGACCGGCTGGCTCGGTCTCTGGGGCGAATTCCACAGCAATCCCCGAGGGTTGAACAAAGACCCTCAGGCGGTGGCCGCTGTTCTTGGTGCCACGCTGGATATGCTTCCTGAGAACCGCAGCACCATGATGCGCTGCATGAGATACCGCAGTAAGGCGGAGAAAGCTGCCGGCCCGGGTGTATTGGATATGACACGTGTCGGATTCTTCAATGACGGCACTCTGGCGGGTACAACTGATGGAGGTACATTCCTTGGCGGTTCGACTGAGGATGATCCCGAGTTCGAGCAGCTCGACAGAGAGAGCCAGGATATGGTTATCGGAGGAGAACTTTTCTGGAACAGTGTTCCAAATACTATAAGCGCCAATGCGATAAATGCCATACACCGTTTCATCCGCCATCATTACACGACCTTCAGCGTTGTACATTCAAACAGTGAACTGGACAACACTCCTATATATGGTACAATAGACGCCTGGAAGGCCACTCCGTTCACAGCCGGGCTCCTCAAGGCCCAGGGACTGCCATGTGACGAGAACTATTTCAAGAAGAATCCCCTGCCGAGCGCGTACGAGTATTTCCGCGATCATTTTGGATATCGTCTTGAACTTGTCGCTTCCGAAGGGTGTATCGAGAACGGTATATACAGCGGCTCGGCGACTATCCGGAATGTGGGTTTTGCCCGTCCCATCAATCCTCGAGAAGTCTACCTTGTCCTGTTTGACAAGAAGGGGCATGTGTATGAGTACCCCCTGCATACCGATGCCCGTTCCTTCATGCCATGGAAGGAAGTAAGCATCCATTTCTCTGCTCCCCTGCCATCCGGAGTGCGCAAGTCGGATCTGAAAGCTGCGCTCTGGCTTCCAGATGAAGCCGAGTCTATAAAGTACCGCCCCGAATATGCCATTACCATTGCAGAGGGTGTGACCCCTGTAATTCTGGGCGGCCGCCTTCTCAACGTACTGTAGTGTCTGACAGACGGAAAAACATATCGCCAGCGAAGTATTATTGCTATCTTTGCATCCGGGAGTCAAGACCCGGCACACAAGATGAAACAGAACCTGAACCAGAAAACCTCATCCGGAGTGATGATGTCTTACGGCGTGGGACGCTTCCTCGCCGAATTTCTTACCGGTGCCTACGGCATCATGGCCTTCTTCTTCTACGAGAAGGAAATGGGGCTTCCGGCCATCTATCCGACGGTCGCAACCATCATCTACAGCATCTGGAACGCAGTGAACGACCCGCTTATCGGATGGATCACCGGGAAGAAGCCTGTGCTCGAGAAATACGGCAAGCGCCTGTTCTGGATAGTCCTGGGCCTGGTGACATGCTCCCTGGCCTTCCTTCTGATATTCATGGTGCCGCAGGCGCTGCACGCGCACAAGGTCGCCGTCTTCATATGGATGGTCATCGCAGTATGCCTCTATGACGCCGCATACTCGCTCTGGGAAGTGAACTACCAGGGCGTCTTCCCTGACAAATTCCGCAGCCAGGACATCCGGCGCAAGGCAGCAGTCACATCGACTGCATTCGGCTCTGTCGGCATTGCACTCGGTGCTGTCCTCCCTCCCCTCTTCTACCACTACGGTGACGTCGGCAGCTATGTGACCGCAGGTCTCGTGATAGCAGCCATCGGCATACTCGGAAGCATCCTCATCATCCCGGGCGTGCTCCAGCGCGCTGAAACGACCCCGATGAGCGAGCAGATGCGCCAGGAGGCCGAGCCCGGATTTGTCGAATCGCTCAAATCGACCGTCAGGCACCGCGAATTCACGATTCTCGCCACCATGCTCTTCCTCTACCAGAGCGCATGCATCTGCATGACCGGCAGTGTCAATTACGTCGTCAACGGCGTCCTGGGCATGCCAGCCAAGGCTTCTACCCCAATATTCGCGGCCATGCTTGCCGGAGCGCTCATTTCCGTGGCAGTATGGTCCCGTGTCGCCAAGAAGCTCGACAACAACTTCCTGATGCTGGTGATCACCAACTTCTTCATGGCGGCTGCAGCCTTCCCTATGCTCTTATGCCGCACTCAGATGGCCTTTGCAGTATTCATGTTCCTCTGGGGACTGGGATTCGGCGGATGCTGGACCTTCATCGCACCGGCCATGGCCGACGTCGTCGACAGCATCGTGCTGAAAGAGCGCCGGCGCAACGAAGGCGTGATCATGGGCGTGAGGGCATTCTTCATGCGTCTGAGCTACGCCAGCCAGGGCATCGTATTCTGGCTCTGCCACACACTGACCCACTATGACACCTCTGCGGCCGGCCAGCAGACTGCACTCGCCCAGTGGGGCATCACCGCCCACATCGGCCTCGTGCCGTCGCTGTTCTTCCTCGCCGCAGCCCTTCTCCTGCTCATCGCCAACCCTATCCCAGCCGACAAGGCCCGCGCCAACCGCGCCACCCTCAAGGAACTCGGCCTGTAGGGACCCGCACTATAACACATCCACACGACCACCACAGTGATCCTGTCCGTTTTTTAAATATCGCATCACATCCTGCGCTGTATCTTCGCGGTCGAATAGACATATCTGACCATGAAAGACTATATCATCAGGCTTGAACAGCCGCAGGAGACGCACGAGGTCGAGGAGCTCGTGCGTGAAGCATTCTGGAACATCTACCGCCCAGGCTGTCTGGAGCATTACGTCATGCACTGCCTGCGCTCAGACGCGGACTTCATCCCCGAGCTGGATTTCGTCATGGAGTGCGACGGCCGGCTCATCGGACAGGCCATGTGCATGCGTGCATGCATCCACTGCGACGACGGCAGCATGCTCCCGATCATGACCCTCGGTCCCATCGGCATTCTCCCCGGATACAAGCGCCAGGGCTACGGCAAGGCGATTCTCGACCATACCCTCGCCCGTGCAGCCGAGCTGGGTTTCGGTGCCGTCTGCTTCGAGGGCAATATCGATTTCTACGGGCACAGCGGCTTCACCTTCGCTTCAAGGTTCGGCATCCGGTATCATGGACTGCCGGAGGGCGAGGATGCGTCATTCTTCCTTTGCAAAGAGCTTCGGAATGGTTATCTTGCCGGTGTGACCGGCGAATACTCGACTCCGCAGGGCTATTTCGTGGACGAAGCGAGCGCGGAGGAATTCGACCGGACCTTCCCGCCAAAGGAAAAACTCGTCCTCCCGGGACAATTGTGGTGACATGATCGACATCTGCTCACGGCAGCCAGACGCACGTCTGCGGCCATACATCAAGATGTACTTCGGCGCCGCGGACGATACTCCGCCGAAAGTGCAGCGGATCTTGCCCAACGGCGAGATCGGGCTGTGCTTTTACCGTGGCAGAGCAGTCATCTACGATGGTCTGGGGATGGTGCAGAGCTGTATCAGCGGCCCATTGCTGAGCTACCAGGACATCATCTCGGAGGGGCGCATCGACATTGTGGGAGTGCATCTCACGACCATCGGCGCGCACGTGCTGCTGCCAGTGCCCCCGAGCTGGATAGGCAGCCGTACCGTACGTCTCTGCGACCTCAACGACACCGGCCTCCGTGAGCTGGAGTCCCGCATTATGGGCGCATCGGGCTACGGCGAATGCTTCGATGCCATGGACGCGTACTTCCTGGGTCGGCTCTACGCGACGGATATCGACACTCTGGACATGCGCCGCATCCAGCGCGCACTAGCCTACGGACAGCGGCATTTCGCGGATGCGCACATCCCCGAATTGGCATCCGAAGCATGTCTGAGCCAGAGGCATTTCTCGCGCATCTTCACCGACATGGTCGGCATTGTACCGAAGGAATACCTCCGCATCCAGCGCTTCCAGAGCACGCTCCGGGAGCTGAAGCGAAGCGGGTGGGACGGTCGGACGGGCCAGGGCATCCTGACCAGGATCGCATGGGACAATGGATACTGCGACTACGCCCATCTCTACACCGACTTCCGCAAGATCAGCGGCTACTCCCCCCGCCAGCTGCTGTCCCTGTCCGAAGACACCGACGACAGTTTCGGCTGGAGAATGTAGGCAGAGGCGGACTTTTCTCAATATTTGAGTATTTTTGTCCTGAGGAATATCAGTACACACAATACCATGTCTTCGAGAAGAGATTTCATCAAGACCTCAGTTGCAGTTGCAGCAGGGCTGAGTCTGGCACCGGCGGGACTGGATGCCAGATCCGGCAGGAATTCACGCGGGAAATGCAGGGAAGGCGGCAGCGCCGACATCATAATAGCCGGCGGCGGTCCTGCGGGCATAGCTGCGGCCGTCACTGCCGCAAGAATGGGCAGGAAGGTGCGTCTTTTCGAGATGCACGGTGCTCTCGGCGGCATGTGGACAAACGCCCTGATGACCTGCCTCATAGATTTCGGCAAGGGTGACATCGCCAAGGAGATATCCAGAAGGCTGGAGGAGCTCGGCGCCCGCGTCCCGAGACGGGGCAGGATGCTTGAGAGCAACTACATCTTCGAACCGGAATACATGAAGTACGTCTGCGAGCAGATGTGCGTGGAGGCAGGTGTGGAATTCCTTCTTCACTGCCGGGTAGTGGATGTCGAAATGGATGCATCCGGCAGGAGGATCAAGGCCGTATATACCGAATCGAAAAGTGGGAGACAGCGCTGGACGGCCAAGGCCTACATCGATGCCACCGGAGACGGAGATCTCTGCGAAAGGGCCGGATGCGGCTTCGACTTCGGCGGAGAGAACCCAGGCGACAACGACCAGCCCGCAACCATGATGGCCATCGTCAAGGTCGACGACGACACCAAGATAGCGGACTGCATCGCCAACGACCCTGTATCTTTCGGAGGAAAGGACAAGACTGATTTCTACGCCGGAAAGGCCAGGCTCAAGGCTGTGGCTCAGAAGGCCGGATACGATGCCACATATACATTCCTCACAAGGCTCCACAAGAACCTCCTTTCCCTTTCTGTCACCCATGAGTTCGGGCTCCCTGTCGATGACGTGGAGGCCATCACCAAGGCGACAGTGAGGTCAAGGCAGGAAATATTCAAGTTCACACAGGCGCTTGCCAGGAATGGCGGCGATGGATGGGAGAGCCTGCGGGTAGTGGCTACCGCCGAACAGATCGGCCACAGGGCAGCAAGACGCGTGCATGGGAAATACACCATCACCAATCATGACATAGAGACCGGAGCAAGGTTTGAAGACGCTGTCGCGACGAGCAATTTCGGCGTAGATGTCCATGCCACCACCAAGGATATAAAAGGATTCAGTCAGCCTCACAGACAGAAGAGCAAGCCGTTCCAGATTCCGTTCCGTTCATGCGAAAGTGCCGATGTGGACAACCTCTACATGATAGGAAGGTGCATCTCCGGAGGGTTCTATCCCATGTCAAGCTACCGCGTGACCGGCACCGCAGTGGAGATGGGCGAGAACGTCGGACGCATCATCAGCGAGAGGATTTAATATCTTTGCATCATCATGAAAAAACACATCTGGATTGCAGCGGCGATTGCAGCCGCAGTCATTGCAGTCTTTCTCTCCGCAAAAGGAGGGAAGGACGTATCAGTTCCATTCAGCAACCCCGTGATCGCGGAAGACTGCCCGGATCCGACCATCTGGGAGGAGGACGGGACATTCTATCTGATGAGCACAGGTGCCAGGAGAATCATGTGCAGCAAGAATCTGGTCACCTGGGAAGTCGCTGCGGACAGAGCCATCGACGAACAATCATGGGATGCCGCCAAGGAACTGGGAAAGCAGTTTTGGGCACCGGATGTGACAAAGGTCGACGGGAAATGGATGCTGTATCTTACATGCTACAATGCAGCTGAAGATTCGAGGATAGCCGCCTTCACATCCGCCGGTCCTGCAGGGCCATTCTCACTGGTGGGAGTCTTGACCGACAGCAGGGATACCGGAATCCTGGACACAATCGACCCGGAAGTGGTCACCGACCCCAAGAGCGGAAGGACATGGCTGTTCTTCGGCAGTATAGGCAGGGTCCACAGAGTGGAGCTGAACCGTGCAGGCACGGCCCTGAAGGATCCGGGCAATCCGGTTTACACGCATGTGGCGGGCGTATTGGCAGAAGACAATCCTGAGAGGGACAAGGTGTTCGAGGGCACATACCTCCACTGGCATAAAGGCTACTGGTATCTGTTTGCCAGCGGCGGCCACTACTGGAACCACACCTACCGTATCGTGGCCGGAAGGAGCAGGACTCTTGACGGAGTCTTTTTGGACGAAGACGGAAAGCCGATGACGGAAGGCTTTGCCACCACCATACTCTCGAGCGAGGAAGGCGACCGGTTCTACGGCCCCGGACACAACGGCGAGATATTCAGAGACAGGAAAGGCAACGAGTACATGCTCTACCACTGCCACAACACCGACAACGAGAGATCGTCGGTGCGCAACACCCTTCTCCAGCGCATAAACTGGCGCAAGGACGGTTGGCCATGCTTCGAAGGCGGAAAGCCTGTACAGGAAGACATGACCCCACGGTTCTGACGCCGGAATCTTATTTCAGCACGAGGGTATTGAATGAGAGTGGCTGGAGTCTGACGGTCTGGCTTTTCGAGCCAAGGCAGAGAGTGATGTCCTGAGGCTCCTCTGTCTCATTTGAAGTGATGAAGACGATGCTCTTGTCCGGATTCTGGAAAGCAAGTGCATTGTCGTAATCAAGCCTGATCCGCTTGGCTCCCGGCACCACATAGTGGCTGGCATGCTTGAGAAGATAGTACTCGATGGTGAACTCGCTGGTCCTGTCATCTTCATTGACAACGACAAGTGAATTCTGCCTCCAGTTCCAGTGGCTGAGGCCGTTCTTGATGAGGGAGATGTTCCAGTAGTCGTAGATCTGGACACCATTGCCGAGATAATGCTTCATGAGCTCCCAGCTGTGGCATGCACCGGACCAGTCATTGCGTCCGTTGCCACACTCCTGCTCGCTCATCACGAGGGTCGCCTCGGGATATTTCTGACGTGCAGCAGGCAACGCTGCACGGCCAGCCCACTGGAATGCGAGACCCTTGACATACTTTCCGGATTCCGGATTTGTCATGATGGTATCGATAGCCTCAGGCTTCGGTCTCTCCCATGTACCGAAGAAGACATCCACTCCCCTTTTCTCCATCTCCGGCCCGAGGTGGCTGATGAAGCGTGAAAGACCTTTCGCTGTCCAGCAGCAGCTTGGGAAATTCTGGGCAGAGTTTGGCTCATTCTGAGGCATGACCATGGAGACATCCACGCCCTGCTCTCTGTAGGCATCTATATACTTGCCGAAATAGCGTGCGTATGCATCGAAATAGCTGTCCTCCTGGATGAACATATCCTGACCCTCATAGCCGCGCCTCTCTTCAGGAAGGTCGTTGACGGTGTCAGGCTTCATGGCATAGTGCTTATTGTATTTCATCCATGAAGGTGGGCACCATGGAGAAGCCCATATCATCAGCTGAGGGTTGCGTGCAAGGGCCTCCTTTATGAGAGGAAGAAGAGTGGCCTTGTCCCTGTCGATACTGAAATCACGGAGTTCGAAGTCACCTTCTGTCTCATCGAAGGAATAGAAATCGATGCTGAAATCATTTGCGCCCACAGGAGTCCTGCAGATGGTGAAATTGGCTCCGGCACCAGGGACGAAGAGCTCGTCGAGAACAGCCTTGCGGTCCTGGTCTGAGAGGAGACTCAGAGACTGCCAGCCAAGTTCGCTGAAACTTACACCGAATCCCTTTATTGTCTGATCCGTATCAGCAGGGTCGATGTTCACCGTGACAGGAGCACTGTCCGGCATATCGCCGGCAATCTCCACCGTCTGCCACGGATTGTCGATTGTAGAAGACACCCACTCTGTGACGGGTGATCTGTCAGAACAGGAAACAGCTGCCAGAGCGGCTGCAAAGAAAACTCTCAATTTCATATGTAGATCCGTTTTGGACGACAAAGTTACGGAAAAGAAACAGGTAAATGGTGACGAAAAGACAAAACCTACTGACGCACCAGAGGACAGATCGGATCACCTATATCGAAGATGAGCGACTCCGTACTGCCATTGCGCACCTTGAAAGTAAGGTCGAAATGCCCTGCTCCGTCGACATGGAATGAGAATGTGTCGCCGGACTTGTGTTTCAGCACGCTGTCTACCTTTTTCAGGCTGAAATGGAGTGCGCCGTCCTTCAAAGTGACGACAGCATCACCGAACTGCGCCTGGCTGTACGTGCCGGCATATTCTCCGAGAGGGAGCGATGCAGGAACCGGCTCACCCTGCTCCTTTCCGGAAGACTTCTTTCTCTTTCCATCTTTATACTTCTCAAGATTCTCGTGCGCATAGTCGGGGCCGTCCACGCCCATGTACATGTCGATGAGTCTATAGGCAAGACCCTCCTGCATGGAGGAAGTCGTTCCGTTGTTTGTCAGCACCGCAATGCCGAGATTCATCTCAGGCACAAGACCAACTATGGAAGTGTACCCATATGCAAGGCCGGTGTGGCGTATGTAGCGGCACTTTGAGTTCTGTTCCACTCCCCATCCCTGTCCATAGGTGCGTATCAGGCTGTCAGAGAAGGCCGCGACAGTCTGAGGCTTGAAGAGATAGTCATGATTGGGGCGCGTGATGAGAGTGTCACCCTCGAACACGCCGTGTCCAAGGTGCATCTTGAGCCAGTTTGCCATATCCGACGCAGTGGACATCACAAACGCAGCAGGTGCCACGGCACTCATCCATGTGAACGCATCGTCCCTGTCATCGCGCGGCTCCAGCCACATGCGGTCCTCATCCGGATTGTAGTGGACCCTGTACCCGTACGCCAGGTCCGGGGATGTCCTGTATGCCTTGGCACCAGTAGTGGAATGGATCATGCCCAGCGGCTTGAAGACGCGCTCTGCCATGGCGTCATCCCAGCTCATGCCCGTGTACTTTTCGATAATCTTGGCAGAGACGGTGTACATTTCATTGTTGTATGCATACTTTGTGCGGAAGTCATAGCTCGGCCTGATGGCTGCAAACAGCTTGTACAGTTCATCTCTGTCGTATCCGAAGAACGGGAGATCATCCATGGCATACTCCTTCCACCCGTTGTGATGGGCATTGACCTCCCCCACCATCATGTGATAGGTGACCCACGGGTCGTTCATCCTGAAATCCGGAAGATGCCTGATGACGGGATCGCCCCAGTCCACATCATAGTCATCGATGACGGTGGCAAGCAGTGCTCCTGTGAAAGCCTTGGTGGTGGATGCCAGCACAAACTGCGTGTTCTCAGGATCCACCGGCTTGCCGCTGCCGTCTGCCCTGGTCATTCCGAACCCCTTCAGATATACGACTTCGCCATCCTTGACCACAACTACAGACATGCCGGGCAGGCCCCATTCTTCAAATGTCTTCTGACAATAAGCATCAAATCTCTCCGGAACGGTCTGGGAAAATGCGTTGATGCCGATGACGGCAGACAGCAACGCAAAAACAATCTTTTTCATGGTCCAAATATAATAAAAATACGCAGGTCCCGAAATTCATGCAGGTTAATCGATTTTTCGGTGAAATATTTTAAAATCTTTTTTAATAATTCATTGTCCTAACAGAAAATATCCGTACTTTTATAATTAATTGTTAATTTGGGTTAGTTTGGCATCATGAACAACTTAGCAAATGGAATCCAGCTTATGCTCATCGGCATGGTGACGGTATTCATCATACTCACCATCGTTATCTACGGGAGCAAACTGCTGATCACGATCATAAACAGACTGGCTCCCGAGGAGCCGGAAAGCGCCAAGGGCAAAGAGGCTTCCGGAACTGTCCCGACAGCCATTCTTGAAGCCGCAGTGGCACAGATCACCGCCGGCACCGGCAAAATCATCAAAATTACAGAAATCTAGTTTTCCGAAAATGAAGGAAGTCAAATTCAGCCTGGTATTCAGGGATATGTGGCAGAGTGCTGGAAAGTACCAGCCAAGAGTCGATCAGCTGGTGAAAGTCGCCCCGGCTATCATCAAGATGGGATGCTTCGACAGAGTCGAGACAAACGGCGGCGGATTTGAGCAGGTCAACCTGCTTTTCGGAGAAAACCCAAACACCGCAGTCAGAGAATGGACCAGGCCGTTCCACGAGGCAGGCATACAGACCCACATGCTCGACAGGGCACTCAATGCCCTCAGGATGAGTCCATGTTCAAAGGATCTGAGAAAACTCTTCTACAAGGTAAAGAAGGCCCAGGGCACTGATATCACCAGGATATTCTGCGGTCTCAATGACGAGCGCAATGTCATCCCGTCGATAACCTACGCAAAGGAGGCCGGCATGATCGCCCAGGCAGCCATCTGTCTCACCTTCTCTCCACTCCACACTGTAGATTACTACGTAGAGCTTGCCAAGAAGTTCATCGATGCGGGAGCAGATGAGATCTGCCTCAAGGACATGGCCGGCATCGGCCGCCCCGTATCACTCGGAAAGATCGTGGCAGGCATCAAGGCATACAAGGACATCACTATCCAGTACCATTCGCATGCAGGCCCAGGTTTCTGCATGGCATCGATCCTGGAGGTCTGCAACGCAGGTTGCGACTATGTAGATGTGGGCATGTCCCCTCTCTCATGGGGAACAGGCCATGCCGATGTCATCGCCGTGCAGGAAATGCTCAAGGACGCAGGATTCAAGGTGAAGGAGATCAACATGGAGGCATACATGGAAGTACGCACCCAGATACAGGAGATGTGCGATGACTTCCTCGGCTATTACATCCCGGAGCTCAACCATGTCAACAACTCCCTGCTCATCAAGCCGGGTCTCCCTGGAGGCATGATGGGATCGCTTATGACCGACCTTGAAGACAATCTCGCACAGCTCAACAAGTACAAGGCAAAGAACAATCAGCCGGCCCTCACCACAGATCAGCTTCTGATCAAGCTCTTCGACGAGGTCGCATATGTATGGCCAAAGGTAGGCTACCCTACTCTCGTCACACCTTTCTCACAGTATGTGAAGAATCTGGCCCTTATGAACGTGATTCAGATGGAAAAGGGAAAGGAGCGCTGGAGCATGATCGGTGACAACATCTGGGACATGATACTCGGAAAGGCCGGGAAACTTCCTGGTCCAGTAGCTCCGGAACTGATCGAACTTGCCAAGTCACAGGGCAGGACATTCCTCGAGAACGATCCACAGGACAACTATCCGGACTGTCTCGACGACTTCCGTTCCAAGATGAAGGCTCAGGGATGGGATCTCGGCGCAGACGAAGAGGAACTCTTCGAGTACGCGATGCATCCTACACAGTATGAGGCTTACAAGAGCGGCAAGGCGAAGGCAGACTTCGAAGCCGACCTGGCAAAGCGCAAGGCGGCAAAGAACGCCCCTGCAGCAGCTTCAATGCCATCTGTGATCACAGTCAATCTCGACGGCAAGACATACAGACTGGACGTCGCATACGGTGATGCCGCCCCTGCTGCATCGGCCGCTGCCCCTGCAGCTGCAGGCGCTGCAGGCGAAGGTGAGGATGTGGCTGCACCTCTCTCCGGAAAGTTCTATCTCACCAAGGAACCAGGAGAGAAAGCAAAGAAAGTCGGCGATGCGGTAAAACGAGGAGATGTCCTCTGCTACATCGAGGCGATGAAGATCAACAACGCCATCTGCGCTGATTTCGACGGAGTCATCACAGCCATCTGCGCAGGCAACGGAGACACTATTGACGAGGATGACGTCATCCTCAAGATCGCAAGAAGCTAGATCACATGAACGGACTATCAGATATTCTGCAGAAGCTTTTCGAGATGACTGCATTCAGCAGCATCGCCGATAACCCATCATTTCTCCTGATGTATCTCATCGCATTCGGGCTTCTGTACCTTGGAATCGTCAAGAAATATGAGCCTCTGCTGCTGGTCCCGATCGCATTCGGAGTCCTCATAGCCAACTTCCCGGGCGGAGAGATGGGTGTCATCCAGGCGGATTCCGCAGGACTCGTGCCGATGCCTGACGGAAGCATGGAAAGCATCTGGGATATGCCGCTCCACAAGATCGCGCACGAATTCGGCATCATGAACTACCTGTACTACGCGCTGATCAAGTCCGGACTCCTCCCACCTGTCATCTTCATGGGAGTCGGCGCCATGACTGACTTCGGTCCCATGCTCAGGAACCTCAAGCTCGCCATCTTCGGCGCAGCGGCTCAGTTCGGCATCTTTGCGGTGCTCATCGTCAGCCTCCTCCTCGGATTCACACCTCAGGAGGCAGGTTCTCTCGGCATCATCGGTGGAGCCGACGGTCCTACCGCCATATTCACGACGATCAAGCTCGCCCCGCACCTCCTCGGACCTATCGCCATTGCGGCGTACAGCTATATGGCACTCGTGCCTGTCATCATCCCGCTGGTGGTGAAGGCTCTATGCAGCAAAAAAGAGCTGATGATCAACATGAAGGAGCAGGACAAGCTCTTCCCTGACAAGACCGAGATCAAGAATATGCGCGCGGTAAAGATCATCTTCCCTATCGCTGTAACCACCATCGTGGCACTCTTCGTACCGACCGCAGTGCCTCTGATCGGCATGCTGATGTTCGGAAACCTCATCAAGGAAATCGGACCTGACACCAACCGTCTCTTCCAGACTGCCAGCAACGGTCTCATGAATGCAGCCACCATCTTCCTCGGCCTCTGTGTGGGTGCCACGATGACGGCGGAAGCCTTCCTCGATTTCCAGACACTCGGCATCGTGGTCGGTGGATTCTGTGCTTTCGCGCTCAGCATCGCGAGCGGCATCTTCATGGTCAAGGTGTGGAACCTGTTTGCCAAGAAAAAGATCAACCCTCTCGTCGGTGCGACAGGTCTCTCTGCAGTCCCTATGGCAAGCCGCGTATGCAACGGCATCAGCACCAAGTACGATCCGAAGAACCACGTGCTGAACTACTGCATGGCATCGAACATCGCAGGCGTCATAGGCTCGGCTGTAGCAGCCGGTGTGCTGATTTCTTTCCTCGGATAGAGGAATATCATATCAATGTAAAAATGTCCTCATCGGCCGTCTGCTCATGCCAGAGAAGACGGCCTTTGGTTTGAAAAGAGCAGGAATGGACGTATATTGCAAAAACAATGAGCTGAAATAACACTATTCAACATGAAAAAATCTGTCAAATATCTTCTGGCCGCCGCGGCTGCTCTCATGTGCTTCAATGCAACGGCGCAGACTGAAAAGGAAAAGCCTACCGTCCACATGGTGTCCAACGCACATTTCGACACCCAGTGGAGATGGACTGTCCAGACCTCCATCGATGAGTTCGTGTACAACACTCTCGTCCAGAACTTCGCTCTCCTTGAGCAGTATCCCGACTACATCTTCAATTTCGAGGGCGCGGTCAAGTATCTCTGGGCCAAGGAGTATTATCCTGACCTTTACGCAAAGCTCAAGGAATACGTGAAATCAGGACGCTGGCACATCTCAGGAGCGTCATGGGACGCCAACGACCCCAACATGCCTTCCATCGAGTCCAGCATCCGCAACATCATGCTCGGACAGGAGTTCTACCGCAAGGAATTCGGGATACTTTCCACCGACATCATGCTCCCGGACTGTTTCGGATTCGGGTACCAGCTCCCTTCTGTTGCAGCGCACTGCGGGCTGATCGGTTTCGGCACCCAGAAGCTTGCATGGAGAATGCAGCCTTTCTATGAGGACGGAAGGAAATTCCCGTTCTATTTCGGTATATGGAAGGGACTTGACGGCGGACGCGTGATGGCCGCAATGGATGGCGGTGCCTATTCATGGAGCCCTTCAGAGCCGATCACCGATCTTCAGGATCTGAAGACACGAATTGACGGCACCCCTGTTCCTGCAGCATACCGCTATTTCGGAACAGGTGACACAGGCGGTTCGGGAACCCCTACAGGCGTACGCCTCATCAGCCAGGCTGTACACAACCCTGGTCCAGCATACAATGTGAAATTCGCCACCACGGATGACATGTTCAAGGAGTACCTCTGGGATGAGAGGCTTCCGGAATACGACGGCGAGCTTCTCATGGACGTGCACGCAACAGGAAACTACACTTCAAAAGTGGAGATGAAGATGCTTAACCGCCGCAACGAGCGCATGCTCGGCGCAGCAGAAGGCATTTCTTCCATGGCTGAGCATTTCGGCGCCGGACAGTATCCGGCATACACCCTCGACGAGGGTTGGAAGCGTGTCATCTGGCATCAGTTCCACGATGACCTCACAGGTACAAGTCTCCCGGAGTGCTACCAGTTCTCATACAACGACGAATACATCAACCTCAGCCAGATGAACAGTCTCGTGGAGACCGGCATGGCGTCTGTGGCAAGCATCATGAATACCACAGCCAAGGGAACTCCCGTACTGGTTTACAATCATGTCACCGCTGCAAACAACGACCTGGTGACAATGGAGATGAATCTTCCTGAGCAGTACAGGTCTGTCGAGGTATATGGACCGGACGGACGCAAGGTGAAGTCCCAGATCATCGCCCGCGACGGTGACTGCGCGACCGTGATTTTTGCAGGCACCGATCCTTCTCTCGGACTCTCAGTGTACGATGCAAGGCCTTCCGCACGTGCCGAGGCCGGAAAGAGCGCCCTCAAGGCATCCGCAAATGGACTTGAGAACAAGATCTACCGCATCACCCTCGATGAGAACGGCGACATCTGCTCCATCATCGACAAGCGTTACGGCAAGGAACTCGTACGCAAAGGCGAGTCTTTCGGATATGCATTCTTCACCGACAACGAGTCGGAGAAATGGCCTGCATGGGAAATCCTCAAGAAAGTGATCGACCGCACACCGGAGAAGGTGAATGGCGACGTCAGGATCTCTGTCGAAGAGTGCGGCGCACTCCGCGCTGTGGTAAAGGTTGAAAAGACTTATGCAGGTTCGTCATTCACTCAGAGGATCGTCCTCACCGACGGAGCTGCAGACGACCGCATCGACGTCATCAACACAGTGGACTGGAACTCAAGGGCATCGCTGCTCAAGGCAAGCTTCCCTGTGGCATTTGACGCTCCAGAGGCAACATATGACCTCGGTATGGGACATATCAGGAGAGGCAACAACACTGAGACCGCATACGAGGTCATCGCACAGCAGTGGGCTGACATGACCACAGCCGACGGATCTTATGGCGTGACCATCATGAACGACGGCCGCTATGGCTGGGACAAACCGGACGACCATACCATCCGTCTGACACTCATCCATACTCCTACAGCATCTACACGATACACTGAGCAGGCCACCCAGGACTTCGGCGAGCATACATTCACATACTCCATCACAGGCCACAAGGGTGCTCTCGTGGATGCTTCTGCAGACATCGCTGCAGACAAGCTCAACCAGAAGAAGATCGCCCAGATGGTGGACAGCCATCCAGGCAAGCTCGGAAAGACATTCTCACTCGTGTCCAGTACAAACCCTGCCATCCGTGTGAAGGCATTCAAGAAGGCGCAGGATGGTGACGGATTCGTGGTACGTGCATACACACTTTCTGAGACAGGAGCCAAGGGTCAGATCTCCTTTGCAGCAGACATAGTGTCAGCTGAAGAGCTCAACGGTATCGAGGATCATAAGGGAGACGCCTCATTCGCAGGCAAGACCCTCAATGTAGAGGGCGGCAAATTCGCTCTCAAGACCTTCCGCGTACGCCTTGCCGACCCTGCAGTCAAGATCGAGAAGGCTTCATATGAGAGCGTGGCTCTTCCTTACAATATCGTGGCCATCACCAGTGACAACTTCACGACACAGGGCAGGCTCGGACGCGAGAGAGAGTCCTTCGCTGCCGAGATCCTCCCGGAGACACTCAGGTACAGAGGAATTCCTTTCACTTTCGGAGAGGCTGACTACAATGACGCCGTATTCTGTGACGGACAGAAGATATCAGTTCCTGAAGGCACCAAGACCCTCCATCTTCTTATGGCTTCGTCTGGCTTCCGTCCTCAGAGGGGCGCCCAGACAAGAGAGCGCCATGACGCACCTGTCACCGGCACCTTCACTGTGGGAGACAAGAGTATCGACAGGACTGTTTCATACTACACAGGCTTCTACGGCGTTTACGGATGGCCAGGTTACTATGAGTCAGTGATGAGAGATGACGACATCGCCTATGTCGGTTCTCATACACACAACCCGAAGGTACGCAACAAGGCTTACAGCTTCTCATACATGTACCTCGTCAGCATCCCTGTCGACGGTGCATCTGAAGTGGTCCTCCCGGACGACAGCCGTCTGTTCATATTCTCGGCAACTGCAGAGAAGTAAGTCTGGCTGAATAAGACAAACCGACGAAACAATACATACCGACGGAACAAGAGAAACTGGCTGGCCTCTGAGATGAATGACTCAGAGGCCAGTCTTTCTCTTTACTGAACCCCTCTGCCGCTCTAGACGGCTTCGAAAAGTCAGTAAGACAATCCTAGAGTTGCGGACGTGTCAAAGCCGTTTTTTGTTTTAACGGGTCAAGATCATGACCCGTTAAAAACAAATTTGAGAATTCAGCATGAACATTACATCATCAGACACATGGTATTTCCTGTGATCCTGTGAACTGCCTTTCCCACACGGCACGACAAAAAGTGTCTGAGATTCCCGCTAGATGCAGGTGTAGCCTCCATCCACCGCGATATTCTGGCCATTTACGTAGGTAGACGCCGGAGAAGCGAGGAAAAGCGCAACGGTGTCCAGCTCGCCCTCCTTGCCATAACGCCCTACAGGGATGGCACCCTTGGCATAATTAGAGAACCAGTCTGTCTCAAGAGTGGACTTCGTGAGAGGAGTCATGAAATAACCTGGACAGATGGCATTCACAGTGATGCCATACTTTCCCCATTCAGCTGCGAGAGCCCTGGTAAGATTGACCACGCCACCCTTTGCTGCGTGATACGGAGAACTCGGAGCCGCCATGTTGCCGACAAGGCCATACATGGAAGCGATATTGATGATACGTCCATAACCGGCCTTGATCATCTCCTTGCCGAACTCACGGGCACACTTGAATGTGCCGAAGAGATCGATCTGAAACTCCTTCTCAAACATTTCATCCGGAACTTCCTCTGCCGGAGTCACACCTCCGGTGCCGGCATTGTTGACAAGAATGTCCACGCGGCCGAATTTTGCCATGACGGCAGCCACCGCAGCCTTGACCTTCTCCGTATCTGTGATGTCACAAGCAAGAGGAAGGGCCTCAACCCCGAATTCTGCCTTGATGGCCTCGCAGTTCTCTTCAAGAAGCGACTGCCTGCGTGCCAGAAGAACTACATTGGCTCCCTGACTCGCGAAAGCCTTGGCCATCTGAAGTCCAAGTCCTGTGGAAGCGCCGGTCACGACTGCGACACGGCCGGTAAGATCAAAGTAATTTCTCATGTCTCTAGGGATTTAGCTGTTAAACTTCATGCGAGACACAAGATAGAAAAAATATCACAGACCTGTATCTGTCACAGACTTGATATTTTCTCGATTGCGGTCTTGACACCATGCCTGTCCCAGTCCGCACGGTTCGCAAAGACCAGCACAAGAGCATCGCTTTTCGGATATCTTGCAGCCAGTATCTTGAAACCGCCATTGTCTCCCGTATGGTAGATGACCAGTCCGAGCCCGTCATTGCGGGGCTCGATGAACCAGCCGTATCCATACCAGGTGCCTGGACGGTTCTGGTATTCGCTGTACACGCTTCCGGACACCCGAGTGCGCGGAGTCCACGCCTGCTCCAGCCATTCACGGTCCAGCACACTGCCTTCCCTCAGAGCCTTCTCCCAGGAAACGAACTCCCTGACTGAAGTATAGATGCCGCCATCCGGTCTCGTGGCAAAGAATGTCTCCTCGCCGAAGTCGTACTCGTACCATTCCTTCGGCCCCTCCGAAGTACCGGCAGTCCTCTCCTCCGGCATGGAACTCACATCATCATACTCGTACCCATGAGCCATGCGAGGAATCAGATCCTGACGGTCGCGGTCGAAGTAGAGACTCTCCCCCATCCCTGCCGGAACGAATATATGATCATGGACGTAGGCAGTGAATTCCTGACCGCTGACACGCTCGACCAGCCTGCCCAGAAGGACGAATGTGGGATTGATGTATTCATACCCCGTTCCCGGGGCGAAATTGAGTCTGTCAAGGTTCAGAAGGTATTCGGTAGCGAGATTCTCATCCCCGGAGATCTTCTCTTCGCGCGTGAGGTATCCCCTTTTGTCCGGCACGCCGGACGAATGTGAAAGGAGGTGCCAGATCCTGACATCGTCCCAGATGGGAGCAGTCAGCTCCGGAAAAAAGGCGCTGACTCTGTCATCCAGGCTCAGCAGTCCTGCCTGTGCAAGCTGAAGAACGGCCACCGCGGTGAACTGCTTAGAACATGATGCTATATTGAAGAAGGTATCGCCGGTGACTGCGTCACCTGTCTGAAGATCTGCCAGTCCGTACCCATGCTCGAATACCACCCTGTCCCCCTTCATGATAAGCACAGCCGCCCCAGGCTCACCCTCTGGAAAGATTCCTCTGAAAAGAGCGTCAAGCTCGTGTTCCTCTCGGGACGAGCATCCACACATGAACATCGCAAGCATAAGTGCCGACATAAACTTTTTCATATACAATATCATTCCTCCGACACAAAAATAATCAAATATGGCACGAGTTTTACATCTTTTCCCGACAAAGGGCATCACGCCCCGAAATCTGATCACATAAAGCCATGAAAAGACTATTATTCGCAGTACTGACTGCATTCGCGCTTATCGGCATCGATTCCTGCATCGGCGGCTCCGGCTACAATGACCCGTTCAGCAACAACCCGGGAAACAGCCACCACCGTGGTGACAACAATTCCGGAGACAACGGAGGAGGCAATAGCGGCGGCAACGGCGGCAGCCAGGGCAGCACCAGCATCTTCCCGGGAGACCAGACCTACAAGCTGATGGCGGACGCTGTCTATTATGGGGACCAGAATTATCCGGACGTCGATCAGTTCACACTATTCCTGTACTGGGGTGAATATGATGACAATGACGATTTCAAGACCGTCGGCACCGAGCTCGCGTTCGATCTCCTCTGCCCGAAGACGGGAAGGATGGAACTCAGTTCCGGCAAATACAGCTGCGCGACAGAAGACTTCACACCTTTCCACTTCCTCGACGGATTTGAAGAGAATGGAGAAGTATTCCCGTCATATGCCTACTACAAGTCCACAGACGGCAGCAAGATAGCGACCATCACGTCAGGAACCATGGACATATCTTCATACAACGGGAAATGCGACATATCCGTCGTATTCAAGACCCAGGCTCCGAACAGCCAGAGAGAGACTGTGTACAAGGTGAATTTCAGCGGAGAAGTCGCGTACTTCGACGCCAGGAGCCAGGAAGGTGACGTCCCGAAGGATGTAGAGATGAAAACATTCTCAAGAGTGACGGCAGAGTACTGGGGACAGATCTGGGAATATGACGACAAGAAAACCATACCTGTCGATGACTGGGTACTCTATCTCTACGGAGAGAACGCAGAAAAGGACAGCGAATACACCACTATAGAAATCCTGACCGAGCCGGGATCTAAAAAGCTCGCACCGGGCATCTACAACGATTTCGCCCAGATGGGGCATCCGGAGAGATTCAGGCCGGGAGCCGTGGTTGCCGGATACACCGAAGGCGATGACTATACCGCATACGGCACCTGGTACTGCAAGGGAGGCACGGCGTACTATGCGGCTACAAAGGGACAGCTGGCAGTCGCCGTGAAAGACGATCTCTACTCCCTGTCATTCGATTTCACCGATGAGGATGAGCAGACCGGAGGTTCATTCAAGGGCAGCTATACCGGCAAGATCGACATGATCGACATGACTGTACAGACCAAATCCGGAACACACCGCGGCAATGTCATGAAACATATAGTCAAGACCGCCCACCGCCGCAATCTCAAAGCTGCCAGGAAGATACCTGCAGAATAAGCGCGTCACTCTTGACTGAAAGACCGTTTTTGTATATTTTTGCATCCCGGGTAATTTTCACTCGGGATGCTTTCTAATTCACATATCATCAGCAGAGGTGGCGGGCTGTACAGCCTGGCATCAGATTCTTTCCTCAACGAATATTATATCATCAGCGACGAAGGTACACGACGTCTGATGGCATCGCCCGAAGTCGTAGGCTTTGACTCCTACATGGCGATGGTACCTCCTACGGTCAAGGCACTGAAAGTCCTGAAAGAGATGGACAGCCGGCACCTGGACAGAGCAGGTATCCTGACCATCCTGCGCGGCGGTCTGAACTATCCTGTCGAAGAAAGCTGCCACAGCGCGGGAATCCTCACCCCGGACATCAGCTTCATGAGCTGTGAAAGAATCATCAGAAACGGCATTATCACCGGCCTGGATGTGAAATACGAGCAGGTCAGGACCGAGCCGGACTGCGCTCTCATCATAGGCGACATCATAGCCAGCGGACAGACCCTCGACCTCTGTCTCAGACATGTGATCGAGAGATTCAGGGCAGCCGGACACAATATCAGAAAGATCATATTTTTCACTGTAGGCGGCACCAAGGCCATAGGGCTCATGGAGAACCTGACTGCAGACATCCGCAGTTTCTGGCCGGCATTCGAAGGATTCCAGTGCGTGTTCTACGAGGGCATATTCACCGTTTATGACGACAAGGGCGTCACAGGAATCAACACCCCAGACATCGATTTCGGATGGAAGGGCGGAGCCATCTCTCCCGAATTCAGAGACTTTGTCCTCAGATATGACTACGCCCCGGCCCTCCTTGAGAAATGCATCATCTACGACGGCGGTGCCCGCAGATACCAGATCGACCTCCACGCAGAGGAGGTCATCGAATACTGGAAAGATCTCCTTTCTGTGGCTGACAGGACTGACTTCAGCGCATTCATAGCAGAAAAGACCGGTTGCAGCGGCGTCAGCTATGAAGAGTGGCTCGAGATAAACCGCTACACCCCGGATGACAGGCTCAGGAGCCTCTATGAGCTTGAAACGGCCTACATCGGAAAGCTTGCCTCGGCATCGCTGCGCAGCATCTGCGAAAAGAGACTTGCGCAGCTTGAAGAAGATTTCGGCAAATACAAATTATAAAGCGATATGAGCAACCACAATTCAGACTTCGAAAAATCAAGAGTCCCGGCGTCACAGCGCCGAAGCAACCTGACCCTGTTCATGATCATGATGGGCTTCACATTCTTCTCTGCAAGCATGTGGGCAGGACAGAATCTCGCCGGAGGCCTCGACCTGAAGGGCTTCATCATGGCTCTCATTCTCGGCGGCATCATCCTCGGTGCCTACACAGGCGCTCTCGGATTCATCGGAGCAGAAAGCGGTCTGTCCCTTGACCTTCTCGCCAAGAGAGTATTCGGAGAGAAGGGCAGCTGGCTCCCGAGCGCAATGATCTCATTCACCCAGATGGGATGGTTCGGAGTCGGTCTCGCCATGTTCGCCATTCCGGTGGCAAAAGAGCTTCTCGGCATGGACGTGACTCCGGAATCGATGCCTTGGCAGGGCTATGCCATGGTAGTTGCTGCAGGCATCCTGATGACAGCAAGTGCGTATTTCGGCATCAAGAGCCTCACCATCATCAGCTATGTCGCCGTTCCTCTGGTGGCCATTCTCGGCACAGTGGCGATGATCATGGCAGTGCACAGCGGCGACGCCACACTTGCTGAGCAGTTCGCCAAGGGGGCAAAGGATCTCTCCATCATTGCGGGAGCGGGTCTGGTGATCGGCAGCTTCGTATCAGGAGGCACAGCCACACCAAACTTCACAAGATTCGCCAAGAACGGCAAGGTGGCAGCCATCATCACCGTCGCTGCCTTCTTCATCGGCAATTCCCTGATGTTCTTCTTCGGTGCCATATCATCCATCTATGTGGGCGGAAACGACATCTTTGAGGTGATGCTCAACCTCAACCTCTTCTATTTCGCGATCGTTGTGCTCGGCCTCAACATATGGACCACCAATGACAACGCCATCTATTCCACAGGTCTCGGCCTTGCAAACATCACCGGTCTCTCAAAGAGGTCCATGGTCCTCGTGTCCGGCATCATAGGCACAGTGGCGGCCGTATGGCTCTATTGGAACTTCTGCGGCTGGCTCAACATCCTCAACTGCACACTTCCTCCTGTGGGCATCATCCTGATCCTGGGCTATTTCATGAACAGGAAAGAAGTCATGGCAGATGATGCGAAAGCATTCAATGTCAACTGGTTCGCAGTGGCAGGTGTGATCCTCGGAGCAGTCGTGGCCAACGTCCTCCACTGGGGTATCGCATCCATCAACGGAATGAGCGTCGCCGCAATCATCTACATTGCAGGAAAACTCCTCTGCAGGAAATCCTAATTTTTGCTATATTTGGAGAATGGACTTGAGAAGAGCTTTCTCCATACTTGCAGCACTTGCCTGTCTGTCCACTGCCGCCAAGGCCGGGGATAACGGGAAGAGTGGCGTCACCTGCCTGGTGGGACCGTGTCTGGGGTACAGCACAAACCATGGCACCCAATACGGCGCCAGCTGCACCCTGGTGGATTTCGGAGACGGATCAAGCTATCCCAACTATCGCCAGAAGGCATATTTGGAGGCATCGAGGTACACCAAAGGAAAGACAAACCTGAAGGGCGTATATGACTCGGGATGCCTCATCCCCGGCGCACGGTTCTCGGCCATACTCGCGTATCAGGCCACTCCCCTGTACAGCTTCTACGGATTCAACGGTTCAGCGACAGAGTACGACCCGTCACTCGACAGAGTGGACGGCAACACCTTCTACAACTTCGGGAGAGACATCTTCAAGGCTGCTGCAAACATGCAGTTCAGCCTGGTAGAGGGCCTGAAATGGGCTTTCGGCGTGAACTACATGTCATACAAGATCTTCGATGTCCCGGACGCATTCAGCTCGCACCCGATGAACAGCCTCTACCAGTCGTATCTGACCAGCGGCACCATCAGGCAGGAGGAAGCACACGGCGGAAAGCGTTTCGAGATGAACACGGGGTTTGTATACGACACCCGTGATGCTTTCACCACCCCGTCAAGGGGAATCTGGTCAGAGTTGTACCTCACCGGATCGCCGGATGTATTCAGGGATTCGTACAGATATCTGAGACTCAGCGCACACTTCAGGCACTATGTACCTCTCGCCGACAATGACCGTCTGACTTTCGCATATCACCTTGCTTATCAGGGAATCATCGCGGGAGACGCACCGTTCTATGTGCAGCAGAACATCACAGAGCTCATTTTCAAGAAGGTCGCAAGCGAAGGACTTGGAAGCAAGAACACCATCCGAGGCACACTCAGCAACCGCTACATAGGCAACAGCTATGCGTGGGCCAATTTCGAGATGCGCATCAAGCTCTTCAGCTTCAACGCGTTCAGGCATATGTTCTACATAGCTGCGAACCCATTCCTTGACATGGGCGCCATCACCTCGCCATACCGTCTCGACGCAGAACGCGGCTCTGCGCTTTACAAGAAGGCCACCATGCTCCACGAAAGTGCGGGCATAGGCGGGAAACTGGTCATGAACAGGAATTTCGTGGCCTCCATCGAATTTGCAAAACCGTTCCACAAGGAAGACGGCAAGATGGGATTCACCCTCGGCACAAACTACATGTTCTGATCATGGAGCGAGAGTGCGGTCCGCATCAGGCTCAGTGATCACCTGATAGTCATACCATCCGGTATGCCTGTACTCCGTCTGCTTCATATCCCATCCTATCTGCCTGAGATGAGTCGCGACTCTCAGCAGCATGGAGTTGTATCCGGAGGTCGAAAACTTCGGATCACGGTTCCAGCAGGCCTCTGCCAATTGTGAGAACATCTCAGCCAGCTTCGTGCCATAGGCATGATGCCATGTAGTACCCAGCACACCGAATAGACCGGCAGATGAAGCGTATCTGCCCTGGGCACGTATACCCTGGATATTGTCCCACGGACAGCTGAGGACATCGAAACCCTGATGGTTGAAGAAGTCAAGTGTCGGGTAGGAGTCTGCCACAGGGCCGTAGAACCAGTCGCAGATGACGATATCGCGCGGAAGGCCTTCAAGAGCCTTTGCGGTATACTCCGTGCCGTTGGCATAAAATCCTTTCCATCTCTGATCACCCCTCTCCAGGAGCATGTCGTGCCACATCATGGCGCGAGAGCCCTTGGATTTGAGGTAATCACTGATGGCTGTGAGATGTCTGACTACCAATTCATGATATGGCACCGCAATGCAGTCCGGGCAGCTCGGCGCCTCTGCCTCGTCGCAGCCGATATGGAAGAATGGAGGGTTGCCGAATGCATCCAGCATCTCAGAGATCAGGGCAAGCTGCAGCTTCAGGGTCTCCGGATTTGAAAGGCACCAGTTCCATCCGCCCTCCGGTTCGAAGAGAGGCTGGTACTGAGGTGCGAAGTCAAGAACGGCGTGTTTGCCGGAGCGT
This sequence comes from Candidatus Cryptobacteroides onthequi, assembly GCA_018066125.1. Taxonomy (GTDB): domain Bacteria; phylum Bacteroidota; class Bacteroidia; order Bacteroidales; family UBA932; genus Cryptobacteroides; species Cryptobacteroides onthequi. The sequence goes on from JAGHSA010000003.1 coordinate 28,972, forward strand.
ATGCGCGATCCGCTGGCATGACCGAAGACATTGAGCTGTGGGATGAGACACACACCCAGGTCGCCGGCTATGTCCCTTAGCCTTTTCAGCTCTTCCTTTGTCATCCTGCCGTCCGGCCAGCCGAACCAGGGAGCCACATCACTTCTGAATGTACCCCATGACTCGATGACCACATAATTGATCTTATAGTACGCCGCAAGGCGTATCATCCTCTCGATATCGGCCGCCTCCGTCTCTGGGAACCAGCACAGATGAACGCCGCGGAATCCCATTGCGGGGCAGTCCTTGACCTCAGCCTCAGGCACCGACCATCCCTGGACGGTCATGGTTCCGCGCGAAGGAATGGCGATCTGGCGGAGCGAATGGAGGGCGTTGCGGACACCGCCCAGAGTGGAGGCAGCTATGCGCACCTCGCCACCGGTGATGTCGAGAGTATAGGCATCAGGGGCCATGTCACCTCTGAAACGCTTCATCCTGATCTCAGGCGCGTGCTCTCCATACCACAGTCTGAGGTGTGAGGACGCCCATTCCTGCGCACCCGATCCCCCGGATGTCTCTATCACGACACTTTTCATGGGCGAATAGTCAGTGGCCGATATGCGGCACTCGGCAGGTGCCGGGCATATGGTCGGAGCATAGGACTCCGCAAATGAAGGCGCAGTCATCGCCAGCGCCATGGCAACAGTCAGGAGCATGCGTTTCATCTTCAGTTCCGTTTTTATCTGAATACTCTCTTCACCGCCTCGAGGAAGCCGTAGCCATAATCCTCATCAGGCTCGAGGTAGCTGCCCTCCGACCATTCGTTCCAGGCATTGATGGTCACAAGAGGCGCCTGGTCGGGATGAGCATCGACATAAGCCTTGGCCTTGCGGAGGAAGCCTTCGAACTTCTCCGGTGTGACACCGGTAACAGCCTTGGTGGCAGGTCCAGGGAAGCGTGGATTGTTGTCCCAATCCACGGAGACATGAGGGAAGTAAGGAACCGTGAAATCACGGTCAAACTCATCGTACTTGGCAACGGCCTCTTCACCCCACTCCTGATACTCCTTGAGCGGAACGAAGTGGCACCACTGGTAGTTGGTGAGGCTCTCGAGTCCGAGATATTTCACAGTGTTGTCCTGAGTGTCGTTATCGTCCCCAGGCACGCCGGAGAGGGTCTTCGGAAGAGCGTTCCACAGTATTGCCTGGATATGGAGACCCGGGAGGCCGGCATCCACACACTTCTTCCTCAGGGCGTCGAGCGCATCCTTCGCCTGCTCGATGCCACCCATTCCTCTGATGAAGGTGCTGAGCTCGTATATCGCAAACACAGGCTTGCCGTCGATGGTATAGTAGTTCGGACGCTTGAAATAGTCGCGGATGAGATGGTCGGTGAAGCCGTCGAAGCTCTCGCGCGAAGTCTCGCCGCGCCAGTAGACCTGAGACTTGTCCGGATTGTGACGGTCCCAGTAGCTGTTGGCTGTATGGTTGGCCCACATCAGGTAGAACTTCATCTTGCCGCAGTTCTTCGCCTTGAGGAAGGCGTTCACGGCATCCTCAAGGAAAGGTCTGCCGTCATACCAGTACCAGTCGAAGATGAAGGTGTTCACGCCATATTTCGTGGCTGTGCTGATGATTTTCTCCTGCATCTTCGGATCAGACTCGTCATAGTAGCCCCAGAGAGGCACGCGCGGCTGGCGGTGGCCCTCATACTTCGGCTTGGCATTGTAGATGGCCTCCCACTCCCCTTTCCCGTCCGGGAAGAGTCCGATCTCCGCCCAGCGGGGATCGTTGTGGTATGCGGGCCAGATATAGGCAGCCACATCATATTTCTGAGGTCGGCTGCAGGATGCAGCCATGAAGAGAGCCGCGATGGCAAGGATGATGGTCAGGAATCGTTTCATAGTCATGCACAAATGTGAGAACTATCAAATTTACGAAAAAAGAAAGAAGTACACACACAATCGCTCAATGGACTGATAAGGACAGGCTGAAAAAACAGGACCTTTCTCCCTGATCAGCAGCCCCTCCAGTAAGTAATTCTACTTTTTTTCCCCGTCAGGGCAGCCCGATGGCTTTGCTTTTACTACCATATGTTCCAAAACTGCACTAAATTGCAGTCTGTCCCTGACATCAAGGCAACCAGCTTAGATGAATCTTGCTTCGAGGGCATGTTCTATGATTGCTCAAATCTGGTAAATGGTCCAGTCCTTACCTCACCTATGCTTTCTCAGTACTGCTATAGTGAGATGTTCTACGGCTGCAAGAAACTTGAGAGCCTGACTGTCCTGGCAACCAATATCTCAGCTTACGGATGTTTGACGGATTGGTTGAGAAGTGCATCTGCAAACGGCGTGCTTTGTCGTCCAGCATCAATGGCCGGGAAGTATCCGACAGGAGTTTCCGGACTTCCATCTGGTTGGACAGAAATCGACTATTAGTCACAAATAGAACTTATACGCTGATAAACTTCGTTCATATCAGAGACCGCGGCATTCATGTCGCGGTCTTGTTTTGTGCAAGAATGAACACAAGTCCGAAAAAATCACTAGATTAGATGCTGTCAACGAAAATCACTACAACATGAAGATTGAGGAACTGGAAACATATTGCGAGAAGGACAGGGTGGATCTGGATGCATTGATGCATGAGCTGAGCACCAACAGCGGATGCGACGGAGATACGCTCCACAATGCCATCAATGACCAAGGATGCCACATTTACGTGATCAGAGATGAAGGGAGGATCGTCGCATCCGGATGCCTATGCGTGGCACACAGCACCGAGATGCGCCTTGGATTCGTGGAGTCAATCTGCGTATGTTCTACCATGCGTGGCCAGAGACTCGGCCGCCATCTGATCGAGCACATCATATCGGAGGCACGGCTCATGGGCGTGCAGAAACTGCATCTCACAAGCCATCCATCCCGGATTGCGGCCAACAAACTCTACCAGTCTCTGGGCTTTGAGCTGCGTGACACCAACGACTACAGGATGGTCCTGCAGCATCTCTTCAAATGACAAGGGCACGATACAATCTAACAGGGCAATGAAACATAAGGGCATCAATTTAGCAATCATACTGGCACTGTCATGTGCCTTCACGACCGGATGCGGAACGGCAAGAAGCAGTTCAGGGACAAATGAAGGGACAGAGACATTCAATATCGAGAACCCTGCCGCAGCGGCAATCATGGCAGGTTCGGACGCTGCATTCGACGGCAGGCCCAGCACTCCGATGACTCAGGGACAGTACCAGACCGCCAACGCAGAGACATCATACAGATCGGACCAGCCTGCCATGAAGACCATCAGCTTTGAGTGCAAGTCTCCGAAAACGCACATGACCGCATCGGTATTCATGTCAAGGGACAAAGCATTCAAGGACGTAATCCTGATGGACACGATATCCCTAAGCAAAAAGGAAAACGGCATATTCAAAGGCAGTTATACATTCCGCAACATGGTACCGGGACAGACCTTCCACTACATGGTCTGCGACGGCAAGACAGGAGGACACTGTCTCGCCAAGGGATCGTTCCGTGCCACTGGGCAGCTGAGAATGATAGGAATCGATGATGGTTTTAACATCCGTGACCTAGGAGGATGGAAGGGACTTGGTGGCAGGACGCTGCGGTACGAGAGCATCTATCGCGGCGGCTCTCTCGGAGGCACGGACATGTACGGCGCGACTGACGGGACCCTCTCGGAGGAGGCGGCTAAGGAACTCAGGCGCATAGGCATACGCGCCCAGCTCGATCTGCGCGCAGCCACCGATGAGGGCAAGTATGCAGGAGAGAAAAGTTTCCACTCATACGCCCGCGACTACACCACCCTGTCCGGAGCCGACTATTGCCAGACCCAGACCGACTACGGCGCCTACAACGAGGACGCGTCTGTAATCAGCGACATCGCATGGATCATATATGAGCTCCGCAATGGGCGTCCGGTATATTTCAACTGCCGCCAGGGTGCCGACCGCACCGGCACGATAGCCTTTGTGATCGAGGGGCTGACAGGTTGTTTTCAGGCCGCGAACAGTCACGGAGCCAACCAGATGGCCATTGACTACGAGCTCACAAGCTTCTCCCGCGCAGAACTGGTCGACAAAGCCGCAAAGGAGAATTCAGGCATACGAGGATCTGACGAGGCATTCAGCAGCAAGGACAAGCTCTTCCGAAAGCTGATGTACATGGAAGCGGACGACGTGACGTTCAGGCACAGCTATGACGACGAGACCGGCAACACCAAAGCCAACATGCTCGCAATCCAGGAGCGCTGCTACTACTATCTCAACCGCTACTGGAGCACGCACGAGCCGCACGGAGGCAGCAACGCCGTAAACTCAGCCGTATGCATAGACGATGATGACATCGACTGGTTCATCAGATATATGCTCGGCCTCTCAGAGAGGGAATACGCGCGCTTCAAGCCATCCTGGGCACGGTCCTGGGACGGGACTGAGGTCGCGGGACAAGCCTACGACCTCAGACACATAGGAGAAGCAAATGCCAAAGTGGTCAGATACTCCTCCGAATAACTATCTCAACTCCACGGATCCCGTCACGCCATTCGGCTGCAACGCGTCCGCAGACGTGTAGCCCGAATAGACGGTCGGTGTCCATCCGCGCCCGGGGACATGTACACGCTCACCCTGGAAATAGTGCAGGCCGCTGGTGGTAACCCTCTCTTCGGCAGGAAGGGCACAATCCCCGATCAGACGGTTCTGCCATGTATTGGTAAAGCATATCTCTACGGTATTGGAGCCCGGCACGAGCGCCCCTGCGACATTGACTTCCCATGGCGCCGTCCATGCCACCCCGCAGTCGTGCCCATTGACATACACATGGATGAGACCTCCCTTGACCTGACCTATGCTGAGAGTCCCGAGCCTGCGGGCTTCCTCTTCATCCAGTCCCACCGTCTGGGCGGCAATGACAGTACCAGAGAAATGCTTCACATCGTCGTCACCGTCAAGAGTCAAGTCATGGAGATTTTCCCATACACGCGGCGATGGAGGTATGGCTGCAAGTGCCTTGTGATAACGGAAAGCCACGGTCCAAGGCCCATCCAAAGTGCGTCCGGAGACAGCTGTGGAGGGTGCTTCTTCAGCCTTTCCACAGGCATTGAACACCACAAACGCGGACCCGTTCTTCGGGAGACGGAGATGTACCAGGGTACGTCCGTCAGCTAGCGGCTCTGATGCCGCAGCAGTGCGGGCGGCAGTGACTGCATCCCACAACTGAACTTCTCCGCTTGCGCGAAAGATCATATCCGCATCACCCTCACCTGTCACGAAATATATGTCCGCATCTCGTCCTGGAGCGACATTCACTCGCCTGTGGACTGCAGGCCACGGACCTTCAAAGTCAGGAACCAGGCATCCACGGATCCTGTCCGCCACCGCTTCCTGCATGTCATCTGCCTCAGGTGCCTCGATCACGGTCACTCCGGCCCGCCGAAGTTCTTCGATCTTGGCGGCGACATCCACAGTGAGGCAATCGTCAAATTCCGGATCAACCACGAGAACAGAATAGGACATACCGTCAGGGAGAACGATGCGTCCACCAGCAGCATCGACGCGATGGAGAAGGACATCCGTGTTCATGAGATCCATGTTGAACCCCTCAGGAATGCGAGTCTTTGAGCTGTCGTAAGGCTGCTCTCTGTAATGACCCCAATGCTGGTAGCAGCGGTTGCCTCCCCAGACCGCGATATCTACGACAGGAAGTCCCTGCTGGAGCATGTACTGGCATCTGGTGATATAGTCTATGAAAGGCTTTGCGTCCGCCTGCCATGTGACATTGCGGTTGATATGGGTGCCGGCAAAGTACTCACCGCCAGGTGTGCCCATCTTTTCCGGCGAACACGTGAATGTGTGCCATACGAAGTGGTTGATGCCGTCCATAAATGCCTGGTCGCCGAAATGCTTGAGCGTATCCGGGTACATGCTCCAATGGTAGGTCATATGTGTGAACGCCTCCGTGGAAGCGCGGCGCCGGCCGTAGATGTGGGAGGCTGAGACCACGCCTTTATTGTGGTACTGGTGGTAGCTGCCACGCGGTTCCAGGCACCAGAACTCGCCCTGAGGCATATCATTGAGGGACAGGAACTCCAGCTGGTCGGCCTCCTGGAATATCTCGGGATTTCTTCTCCATGGCCCCCCGCATTCGGAATACATATTTACCCCGTACTCATGGCTGAGATCGCGCATGGTCTGGTAGAAATTGACACGGAACATGTCATTGCGGGCCTTTCGGTACTGGGCCATAAACTCGTCCAAAGCCCCGTCCTCCCCTATCTCGAAACCGGCGAGCATAGGCATCAGAGGCATCAGGTCACGTTCAGTGAATTTCTTGAAGTCAGCCTCGAACTGCGGGGACCAGGTAGGCACCGCTCCTTCCCAGCTGACGCTGTAGAAATGTGTAAGGGTCTTGCCGATGAGGTCAGGCACGCGTTCCCTGAGAGGCTCGACGATGCGGCGTATATGTCTGGTGACAGCGGCTGGATCAAGAACGTCCACATCATGGCTGAACCCCGGAATGACGGAACTGCCAAAACGGAGGCAGGTCCAGTTGCCTTCCAGGACAGTCCAGCTCACCTCATTGCCGGACACCATATCCCTGAGGTCGACAACCTCAAGCGCCTTTGCCACCATGGCTCCGGCCTCGCCATCCATCCTCGTACCGTGCCCGGCGGACATATTGTAGGAACCGTCTCCCGCCATTCTCCAGACGCCGTCCGCATCGACGGGTCTGTCGTGTCTCACGGCGACTGCCGCGACATCATGGTAGTATGGAAGGTCAGGAGTGTCAAGGTTCAGATGCACGGCAGTACCGGAACTCAGAGGAAGCGCCTGATACATCAGCCTCTTGGGACTGTCCTCCCCGAGCTCCCACGGTCCCTTGAATGATCCTCCGCAATTTGAAAGGTTCATCGTGAACTGCAGGCCGAGGCTGTCGGCTTTGCGGAGGGCATAGCAGACGTTGTCCAGCCATTCACCGCTCATGAACTCTATCTCCGGAGCAGGCATCTTCACATGGTCATCGTCGTCCCAATAGCCACGGGGATCGATCAGGAGCAGGCCCCTGAATCCCAGATCGTGCATCGACTGAAGGTCGGCATCTATGGTCTCCCGGTCCACATGCCCGTTGATCCAGAACCAGTAGCACCATGGGTGATACTCATCAGACGGAGAGTCGAAGCCTTCGGCCAGAGCCGTATCCGCAGTGCGGGGCCCGCACGAGACGGTCATTGCCAGCATGAGGCATAATGCGGATGCTGCCGCGACAAGACTGCGGCGCACGGTATGAGAGATGATTGTCATTTCTGGATCTTGTGTGGTTGTGGGAATAAATATAACACCATTGGGGAACATTATCTCCATATTTTGCTATATTTATGGGACATAAACCAATAAAACGACGCATGAAGATGAACAAAGGGACGAAAATCCTTATCCGCGTGAGCATCGCGCTGGTGGTGCTCCTGACAGGTATGATCAGCTGCTGTACTGTAGTTGACAACTCTGAGGTCGGCATCAAATTCAAGAAATTCTCAGTGACTGAGCAGGGAAAGCTCGTGACCACACCCGTGAGCGGATTCACATTCTACAACCCTATCACGACATCTGTATACACTTATCCGGTATTCATCCAGAGAGTGGATTACGCACCGTTCAATGTCACCACAAAGGATGCAGCAGCATTCACCATGGATCCAGTTCTCGCATACCAACTGAACAGAGACATGGCCAGCGAGGTGTTTGCAAAGTACAGGAAGCCTCTCCGCGACATAGAGGCAGGATACATGAGGACTTGCATCTATGACGCATACCGCATCACGGCCAACAACTACACTTCCGATGAGCTGATGGCTTCAAGGGCCAAGTTCGAGGCTGAGGTAAGGGCAATGCTCGACAACTCTCTCGGCACAGAAGGTTTCGTAGTGCAGGAGTTCACCTCCCAGATCACTCCTCCATCCAGCCTGTCGGCAGCCATCGAGGCCAAGAACCAGGCCATACAGGAGGCACTCAAGGCTGAGAACCTGGTAAAGCAGGCTGAGGCCAACGCGAAGATAGCCATAGCACAGGCCGAGGGCGAAGCAAATGCGCTCAAGATCAAAGCCGATGGTGAGGCGTACTACAACCGCACCGTCGCAGCCTCTCTCAACGAGCTTCTTGTACGCCAGGATGCCATCCAGAAATGGGACGGCAAGCTCCCGGAGTACAATGGCGGAGGAGCTGTTCCTTTCCTTAATATCAAATAGTCCAAGACCCTACACCGGCCTGAAGACCACTTCCAGGCCGTCATAGGCGGCTCTGAGAGGCACAGGAAGCTGAGCGTCGAGTTCAGCCTGTGTGCCGTGGAGCGTGCGGGCCATATGGGTGATATAGACTGGCTGTCCCTCCGGAGCGACGAGACGTTTAGTCGCCAGGAGTACGTCTGCAGTGCGCTTCACCGTATCCACGCTGCTGTGGGTAAATATGCGGAAGTCCTCATCCCCCTTGGCACCCATTCCCATTGTGGCTTCCATAATGAGTCCGGTGACAGGGCGTCCCCCCTTGACATGTGCGTCTATCCCGGCGATGCGTGCCGCGCGTGCGGGAATGCCTCCGGTATCGGTGGCATAAAGGACACGTACTGGAGCTGCCCCGACCTCACCCTTCTCGATGAGGTACATCAAGGTCTCCTCCTCGATGCGGCCGGTGGCATGATTGGCCGGGAGTGCTGTGAATGTGACGTCCTCGACGGTGACCGCCTGCCCTATCGCGAGCGGAACTATCTCTGGTGCGGGAACACCCGATTCCGCCGCTGCGGCGGCAAAATCCTCCCTCGCCTTTCCGAGCCATGTCTCCCCCACATAGACTCTGGTGACACCGACCTGGAGCGCTGCCTTTGGCTCGTAATGATCCCCATGAGAATGAGTGTAGAAGATCGTGCGTGGCCGGGCGCCCTTCGGCAGCATGTCGAGATCTGTCGATGTGAGATCCACCAGGATGCTGCCATCTACCAGAATGCTGGTGAGACGTCTGTGCTCTCCCCTGTCATCGGGTCCCTTCCAGTCCGCAGCTCCGGTCCCAAGAAACCGGACAGTCAGGTCTTCAGCCCGGGCACGCCCCCTCTCTGAGGAATAGGCCACCCTGGCTCTGCCCGCAGCCGGCACCGCGGTGACACTGGACGTGCCGGCGAAACCTGCAATCTCCGATGCAGCGACACCTGCCGCCACCGCTGCACTCATCCTTATGAATTCTCTTCTATCCATGATATTATAAGTTATCGACCGACATCGGAGTGACGGTGACCGGTCCCATAAGTCCTGACGGGACAAGCGGCCACCACGCATATGTGCCACGCAGTTCCCGTGGCAGATCTGTTACCGATGCAATGTTTTCATCCTTGAATATCCTCCAGACCGCGCCGTCGCGGTCCATCCGGGCGATGCGGTTGGCCGGGAGGTTGCGTACCTCGATCTCAAGCTGATGTTCTCCTTTCTCCAGCCTGACATCGGTACGGAACGGAGCGGCAATCAGAGTGTCCACCGGCTGCCCGTCGATACGGACCACCGCACTCTCACGCACATCCCCGAGGTCGATGCGCCAGATACAGTCATCCGCAGCCTCCAGCCTGGTGCCGTATTCTGCCACAGCCTCTACTGCGTCGCCGTCCGGAAGTGTAGTCCAGTCCACGAGAGAATCAAGTTCAAAATGTGTCTGGAACATCAGAGGCTCGCTGCGGACAAAATCCAGAGTCCATGGTCGGCGGCTTATGTCAAGCGGTTCACCTGCCGGGGTAAGGTAAGTCCAGGCATCACCATGTCTTGGCGCACGAGGGAAAGTCTTCAGCAGAGCAGATGAGCCTGAAGGCAGGTCGAGACGTATGCGCGTCAGTCCATCCTCCTGTGAGATCATGCGGGCAAAGCCCTTCCGGCCTGACATCGGGTCAAAGATCTCCACGGCCTCTGCCTGGCAGGCAAGGACGGCTTCGTGGATGTCCTCCGGACCGAGATTGGCGATAAAATAATTCTTGCCGCCAAGTTCATTGGAGCGGCGCACCATATGCACATCCGACACACACATCATCGGCTCCGCCTGTATGCCGCAGGACTTCACCTCGTCCATAGTGAGAATCCTTGCACCGGCAGCCTTCAGAGCCTCGATCCGCTCACGGGTGGCAGACGGCATGTATTCATTCTCCGAAGGAAGCACGAGAGCCTTGTATCCGATACCGGCAGGAGTCACAAGACTGCCCTTCCTGACAGTCACACCTTCGAGGAAAGCATCTGAGATGTAGTCCACATCATGTCCCATGCCGATGACATCAAGCACATCGGCCTTGAACTGCGGCATGGTCAGATACATCTTGTGGATGTCGAGCAGCCTGAGCTGCTTGTCAAAATCATGGTTCCATATATCCTGGATAGGGAAATACATGAGGAAATCCGCATCTGGACTGCCGTTGCTCAGAAACGACTGGCAGCGCGTGACGTATCTGAAAAGAGTCTCTGAGAGGTCCCAGATGGCGGTATTGGTCGGAGACATATTGACCGATGCATAGAACTTCCACCCCGGGAACTCCACTCCTGCAGGTGAGTACGGAGCACCATGGAATACCACGTGGTTGACACCGCTGGCGAGCACGAGATCGATCTCAGGCTTGCAAAGCGCCAGCGTGGTATGGAAATGCTCAGTCAGCCAGGTGAGTGTCTCGCAAGATGTATATCTCTTCCCGGTAAGGTGGGCCGCCGATGATGCAAACTTGAACACTGCAGGATCGGAATCATTGAGGCGCGTATCCCCGGTACGGTGAAGGCCGCGGATATTGAATGGCGTCTGGCCGAACGTTTCGCATTCCGGGATGTCGGCCGCAGCATAGACATCTATCAGATTGGCAGGGGCCCCATGTGCCTGATGGCGCGTACGCACCCCGTGGCTGTGCGCCCAGTCCGTCCATGGACGGACAAAATTGTCCATATACATGCGCCCCAGCGTATTGCGGTAGTCCGCAATGACCTGGCGCGACTCCGGAGAACCGTCATTGCGGGCAAACGCCTGGATATGGTCCTCGATCCTGTAGCCATGATCCCTGAAGAATGCGTCCGGCAGGCCGTCGGTCCAGGATGAGCCGTACACCTCGAACGAATCATTGAAGAATACCGACGGGTATGGGCATCCAGACGCCGCAAAGGCCGAATCGATAGGTGCAAGATAAGCCCCGAGCGCCTCACGGCTGTAGTGATCCATCACGAATCCCACTCCCCCGGGTGCGGCCCTCTTGACCTTCTGGCCGGTAGGCACAGTGATGAATGCGGAGGTATCGGAATCGAAGGCAAAGGCCTTTGCAGCGCTCTCTTCCCCGATCCACGGTCCCCCGAACGGCCAGCCGGTACAGTTGCTCATATCTATCTGGACGCCCAGCTCACGTCCCCTTTCAACGGTATGACGAAGAGCGTCCATCCACGCAGGGCTCAGGTAGTCCAGATCATGAGATTCATTCCCCTTCACTCCATATATAGGTGTGATCTCGACTCCGCCGATTCCTTTTTCGGCGAACTCCCGGAGGTTGAAGTCGAGCCCCTTTTCATCCACAGCGCTTCCCAGCCACCACCATCTGACGAACGGACGGTCTTCCAGAGACACGGGATACCATTCCATGGATGTTTCACGGCATGAGAAAAGAAATATAGTGAAGAGTGTGAAAATGAGGGTCTTGCAGATCTGACGCATGGTTATGGGGAGACTTACCAAGACAAATATAACAAATGGAATATTTTTTTTGCAGCATTTAATAAAAAAACTCAATAATATACTACCTTTGCGCCCGGACAAAAACACCAGGCTTATGGGCGGACTTTTCGGAACCATCACCAAGGAAAAACCTTGTGCATTCGATCTCTTTTACGGGACAGACTACCACTCTCATCTTGGAACCAGGCGCGCCGGCATGGCGACCTACAGCGAGGAGGAAGGCTTCTTCCGAAGCATCCACAGTCTTGAAAGCAGCTATTTCAGAACAAAGTTCGAGCAGGAGCTCCCGAAATTCAAGGGAAATGCCGGCATCGGCGTGATCAGCGACACTGACGCCCAGCCTCTCCTGATGAACTCCCACCTCGGAAAGTTCGCAATCGTAACAGTCGGAAAGATCAACAACCAGGAGGCTATCTCCTCAAAGCTTCTCGATCTCAACCTCCCTCTCAGTGAGTTCAGCAGCGGCAAGATCAATCCTACCGAGCTTGTCTCCCTGATCATCATCCAGGGCAAGAATTTCGTTGACGGCATCGAGAAGGTATTCCAGATCATCAAAGGATCCTGCAGCATGCTCCTCCTGACAGAGGACGGCATCATCGCTGCCCGCGATTCATGGGGACGAACCCCTCTCGTGATCGGAAAGAGCGAGGACGGCTACGCCATCGCAAGCGAGAGCACAGCCTTCTCCAATCTCGGATATGAGATAGAGCATTTCGTGGGTCCAGGCGAGATCGTGAGGATCAAGGGCGACAGGATGGAAGTGCTCCGCAAGGCGAACCCATGCAACCAGATCTGCTCATTCCTCTGGATCTATTACGGATTCCCAACAAGTGTATATGAAGGCAAGAATGTGGAGGAGATGCGCAATGACACCGGAAGGATCATGGGCAAGGCTGACGACACGGAAGTCGACTGCGCCTGCGGCATCCCGGACAGTGGCATCGGCATGGCCGTTGGCTACGCAGAGGGACACGGCGTTCCTTACATGAGATCCATCTGCAAGTACACCCCGACATGGCCGAGATCATTCATGCCTGCAAACCAGTCGACACGAAACCTTGTGGCAAAGATGAAGCTCATCCCGAACAAGTCCATACTTGAGGGCAAGAGGGTTCTCTTCTGCGATGACAGCATCGTGCGAGGCACCCAGCTTCGTGACAGCACCAAGCTTCTCCATGAAATGGGAGCCAAGGAGGTACATATGCGCATAGCATGTCCCCCTCTCATCTACGCATGTCCTTTCATCAATTTCTCAGCAAGCAAGAATGAGCTGGAGCTCATCACAAGACGCATCATTCAGGATCTTGAGGGTGATATGAACAAGAATGTGAGCGCCTACGCCACCACAGACTCTCCGGAATACAAGAAGATGGTGGCAGAGATAGCAAAGAGGCTCAAGCTTGACTCTCTCAAGTTCAGCACCATCGAGTCCATCGTGGAAGCCATCGGTCTCGACAAGAGCTGCATCTGCACACACTGCTTTGATGGAAGTTCATTCCACACCCTCGAACAGGAGAACAAGTAACTTATCTGAGTCTTGGAAATATGACTTCGAATCGCGAACCCACACCGGGTTCGCTTTTCACTTTTATCTCACCGCCCATCAGACCGACAAGACGCCTGCACAGAGGGAGACCGAGCCCGGCGCCTTCAGACATGCCGGCTTTGACATATTTCTCGAACACATGTGATATCATGTCCTCCGATATGCCGCATCCTGTATCTTCGACAAATATCACGACATGGTCTTCATCCTCTGTCCATCCCAGGGTGATGCTTCCGCTTTCCGTAAACTTGACCGCGTTGTTCATCAGATTTGAGACCACCTGGAGCAGACTGCTTCGATTGACCCGCACCCTGTCTGACTCGCAGCCCTTGGAATAGATGAATTTCAGGCGGTCCGGCACTATCACGCTGTGGGTCATATAGAGCTCCTCCATCAGAGTGTCCACGTCCTTCTCTGAAAGGTCGAGCTTGAAGTCCTTGCTCTGTTCCTCTGAAGTGGAGATGACATTGTCGATGAGCGAGAGCAGCTGCTGGGTATTTGCCGTGATGATTTCATTGTACTGCGACTTCTCCTCCTCTTCAAGGGAATCATTCATCTCGACAAGCAGCTTGGAAAAACCTGCGATCGCATTGAGAGGTGTACGTATCTCATGCCCCATCGATGCCAGGAACGAGCTCTTGAGCACAGACTCCTCCTCCTTGCGGAACGCGGCATCTATCTCCGCCTGACGGCGGACCATGTCATCGACAAGGAAAAGCAGTCCCACGACCTTGCGGGTGCTCCTCTTCTGAGAAGGATGGCTGAAGAGGACCTTGGCATAGTGGCGTCCTCCCAGTGACGGGAGCGTGATGGAGATTGTCATCTCGTTCATCGGAGCAAGGCGGTCCTCCATCTGCCTGATGAATTCTTCCCTGTTCTCACTGTCGATATAGGAATACATTTCATTTATGCGCAGGTCAGGATCCAGTCCGAAACGTTCGGCGACACCTTCGCTGAACATCACCCTGCCGTCATTGAGGACATAGAAAAGGAAACCGTTGTTCGCCGTGATGAGTGAATCTATCCTCGCAGCCGTCTCCCTGGCCTCGGCGCCCTCTCTTACGAGCTGCTCTCTTGCACGCATTCTCCTCCTGGTGAGTCCGAAAAAGATGACCAGGAAAAGGAGCAGCGAGACAAGGCTGCCCAGCCAGTATCTGAACTTGTGGATCTGGTGATTGACACGCGACCTTTCAGACCACGGGAGATTGACGAAATGCATCACACCCGGCAGTTCGGATGCATATCTGTAGGAACCACGGACATGTCTCCAGTTCAGCCAGTAATCGCTCTTGTGCACACCCCACGGGATGTCAGAGGGGCTCTCACCCTTTTTCAGGATGGCATCCATGACTGTATGAAGATCCTTTGCCATGACAGGGTATGGTGCAAAGTAACCGCCCACGCAGGTATTGAGCACGCCCTCCATGTCGAGGTCAAAACGCTGAGGCGTCATGGTGAAGAATGTACCCACGCCCTGATCCAGCGCCTCATCGCTCCACCTGTCATCCTTCATTCTGAGATAGGTGCTGCTCTTCTTTCCGCTCTGAAGCATGAAAGCATAGTTGAAACCGACATTGTTTTCTCTGTCTTTCCAGTTTCTAGATTCGTCCTCTCCGCTGAGCGGGATGAGAGTCATGCGTGCCGTATCACGGGCGTCTATCTTGACAAAGGTGTACGGGTCTGACAGATCGATATTGGCGTTGTACTTCGAAGTGTCGCTGAGCTGCCTGACCGTAAGGTCACGCAGAAAATCGTCCATATACCCACTGTCAAGCGTGGTGGTCACCCAAGTGACCTGGCGGTAGCTGCGTATGAGCTCGAGATTCTTCGCCATGTCCGGATGCGTGACAAAACCGGTGAAATTTGGACGGCCGGCGAGAAGACCCTTATAGTCGGGATTCTGCACACCTATGAATACGACGGGAACATCATCGGCGAGAGGACCGTGGCAGGCAGCCACCCCATGGGCCACATTGTCACCGCAGAGGACCACGAGATCGGCCCTGCAGCCCATCCTGACCAGCGAGTCGAGAATATGCTGGGGGCAGCCGAAGTACTGAAGGGAATCAGGATCCTGTTCCCGCCATGTAACATATCTGAATATGTAATCCCCGGAATGCATCTCCTTCCCGATGGCAGAGCGGAGAGACTTGACAGGTCCATGGTCCTCACAGAGATCTGTTATCACCAGGATATTCTTCCTTTCCTGCGCCGTTCTGGTGCAGGAAACGACAGCCAGCATGATGCACAGCAGTATGACAATCAATTTCTTCATACGCTCTTATCTCCTTCACTCATAGGGAAACGGATGTAGAAGGTGGAACCGGTGCCCGGCTCGCTGTCTACAGTGATGGTTCCTCCCATCCTGGTGACATATTCCTTGGCCAGGGCGAGACCGAGTCCCGTGCCCTGGGTGAAATGATCCACCTGGAAGAAACGATTGAATATGATGTCGTGATTGGCCTTGTCAATGCCGATACCCACATCTGACACATACAGGCTCACGCCCACAGGACTTTCAGTCCACCCGACATCCACGCTGCTGGCGCTGTCGGAAAACTTCAGGGCATTGCCTACGATATTCCTCCATGCATTCTCCAGGAGGCCGATATCCACCCGTATCTTCGAGTCCTCAGGTCCCTTGTGGTAGCGGACGGTCCTACCAGATGCATGTTCATGGCCGGCCCTTTCATTCTCAAAACGGCGCAATATGTCAGCGACTGTGTATTCCTTGAAATCGATACGGATATTACTGTTGTCCATATGGGTAAGGGCCAGCATATCCTCGATGATCTTCATGAGTTCGTGGTTGCTTTCATCTATGGCCTCGCCGAACTGACGCAGTTCTTCTTCATCGCACTCATATCCAGGAGCTGTGAGGATCTGTGAGAAACCGACGATGCTGTTCAGAGGGGTCCTCATCTCATGACTCATGGCTGAGATGAAGTTCTCTCTCTCGTTGGCCAGGGCCAGCTTGCGATGAGCTTCATGGAGAGATGCCTCCATCTTCTTATCGTCATCGATATTGATGGTGATGCCGCTTTTCCTGACACCGTCTATGGTGGCGGCCACATTCATTCTGAGCTCGTACCAACGCGTCTTGCCGTCAAAATCGACCCTCTCTATCTGGAGCGAGTAGCTGCCGGGCTGGCTGATGGCGAAGAAATGCTCAAGCTTTTCCTTGTAGAAGTCATTGGACTGGGTGTGCCTCTCCGCCAGAGTGATGTTGTTCTTGAGATTCATGCCATCGTTGGCATAGACGATCCTGCCATCCTCAATCGTCCAGGAGACCGAATTGGTACCTCTCAGAAGCATATTCAGGTCGTCCTTCAATTCGATGCTCGCCCTCGACACCCTGGAAAGCTCACGCCTCACCAGGGCATTGCGGATGGCTGCACTGAGGAGCATGACCAGAAGCAGCAATGCAGCGGCACCGGTCAGCAGCCAGCCATATCTCACGATCACAGCGTGAAGCGATGGATGACGATCAGAAAAACGTACACCTTCAAGATGGACACATTCAGGCATGCTTCCAAGTTCCATGCGGTCTCTGAGGACATCCCAGTCGGCATGGTATTCCCTTTTGTGCCATGCCACAGGTATATCCGAAGGATCGACGCCGTCCCACAGCATCAGAGCACGATCCACGGCGTCCTTCACCTGCACGCTGAATGGAGAGAAATGGCCTCCGATACAATTGTCATGATGAAGGAACCCCTCGGCGACAGCAGTGCAGTAGAGCGGGAAATCAGGATTCAGTTCCAGTCTTTCAGTGACCTTGTCGTGCTTGACCATCAGCACATGGTTGTCAGACCTCTGTGAGAAAAAAGCCCACGTCGCCGGAAAGACCTCATACGTATCGGGGTTCCTGTTTATGATGGTATTGTCAAGAGACAGCGAGTAGAATACGGTCTTCCCGGCTTTCGCTGCATCATCGAGGTCCTTTGCCGAACATCTGAGTCCGAGCCCGCTGAAATAGTCTGCACTGTCCAGGGCGGCCATCTGTCCACTCATCGAGTTCATCAGGCTGCGATCAATCCAGCTTGACCTCCAGTCGAGCATGGTGATGACACGGTATTTATCCGGGAAGACGAACCTCATGAAGTCAAGGTTCTCCTTCAACGTGATGCTGTCTCTCACCATCACCACCCTTCTCTTCTCAGGGCGGCGGTTGATTTCATCTCCGAGAAGGGCAAAAGAGACTATCGGGATATCCTCCAGTCTGGGATCCTTGGCAAGCATGGCCATATGATGGCAGAAGTCGCCATATGCCATGACCAGATCAACTTTGCGGCCATCTGCCTCGACCCTGTCCAGAGAGGCCGGCAAGCGGTCCTGAAGCTTGACTCCCGCATAATATCCGTCATTGAGGAAGCAGTCTTCGATCCTGACCTTGATTCCTCTGGAGCGGAATTCCTTCTCCATGGCCTCATGAAACTCCTGGTAGATGAGATCGTCTTCCGCAGTTCTCCATACAGCCACGACATTCCTGACCGGCTTTCCGCATCCGGTGATGCAAAGCCAGACAGACAGTACGAGAATCAGGTTCAGTAGTCTTCTCATCAGGCACTATGAAGATTCTACCCCAAATATACCAAAAAGAAGCGACAAATTGAGCGGGTCGAATCAGACTGGTACTATATACATTTGCGATGAGAAAGTTTTGCAATATTTACCATGTTTTGTGATTTTTGACGTATATTTCACAAAAATTTTACACCACACAATCAACTAACACAAAAAAACCAATGAAACAATCAATTAAAAGATTGGCAATCGTTGTTGTATCACTTCTCGTGAGCATCATGGCTTTCGCACAGAAAGTTACTGTCACCGGTACAGTGACTGACCAGACAGGTCAGCCTGTCATCGGCGCCGGCATCTTCGAGAAAGGAACGACAAATGGAGTTTCAACAGACGTTGACGGCAAATACGTCATCGCAGTCAACCAGGGTGCGACACTGACCTACTCTTGTGTAGGCTATGCTGACGCCCAGCAGAAAGTCACCGGCCCAGGTGAGCTCAACATCACGCTCGCAGACGACACCACCCTCCTCGAGGAGACCGTGGTCATCGGTTACGGCGTGCAGAAGAAGAGCGATGTCACAGGTGCCATCGCATCTATCGGCAAGGACGCTCTCCAGAACCGCTCTTTAAGCGATGTCGCTTCTGCGCTTTCTGGAAAGACAGCCGGCGTGCAGGTCATCTCCACCACAGGCAAGCCAGGTGAGATCGGAACCATCCGTGTACGCGGTCTTTCTTCAAACAACGCAGGTTCATCAAACCCTCTCTACATCGTGGACGGTCTTCAGGTAAGCAGCCTCGCTACAGTTGACCCTGCAAACGTCGAGAGCATGGAAATCCTCAAGGATGCCGCATCAGCAGCGATCTACGGTGCCCAGGCAGGTAACGGTGTCGTACTCATCACCACCAAGACCGGCAAGAAGGGCGAAGGCAAGATATTCTATGACGGCAGCTACACAATGGAAAGCCTCGGATATCGCCCTAACATGATGAACGCCAGCCAGTACATTGACTATATGACCACAGCCGGAGCCTTCACACAGACTCTTGTCGATGAGTACTGGGACAAGAAGACCGACACAGACTGGTTCAAGGAAGCTCTTCCAGGCGGCTATGCACAGCGTCACGTAGTAGGTGCACAGGGCGCCAATGACAAGGGCAGCTACTACACTTCACTTTCTCTCGTCGACCATGACGGTATTCTCTACGGAGACAAGGATATCTTCAAGCGCATGTCATTCCAGCTCAATGCAGACTACAAAGTCAAGAGCTGGCTCAAACTCGGAACCACCAACACCTTCACCAGGCGCAAGACCAGATACATGGCAGCGTCACATGAGGGTGACGGCAGCATCATGGCAAGAGTTTACTCCATGGACCCTCTGACTCCTATGCTCTACGAGGAAGGCAACCTGCCTGAGTACCTCAAGGACGCCATCGCACAAGGTCTGCCTGTCCAGATGACAGATGACGGCAAGTACATGTCTTCTACACAGTTCGTGGCCCGCACACAGAACCCGCTCTTCGGCGTATACCGCTATGCTGACGGCGGCACTGAGAACTACGCGCTTACCGGTACGATGTACGCCAACCTCACTCCTGTGAAGGGTCTTACCCTCACTTCACGTCTCGGCTATACATTCACCGCATACGACCAGACCTACTACACTGAGCCATATTGGATCTCAGGAACACAGTTTGACAACAACTACGACCTCTACGACAAGATGGGCTTCGGGCTCAAGTATCAGTGGGAGAACTTCGCAAACTACAACGTGACCATCGCCAAAAAGCACAACCTTGACGCAATGGTCGGTATGTCATACATTGAGGACAACCAGAAATATCTTGTGGCTCAGACCAACGAACTCAAGGACTACGCCGACAATTTCCACTACATCACATTCTACAAGGAAGACGCATCTGTCCGCAAGTTGGAAGGCCACCCTACACGCAAGGCCAACATGTCATATTTCGCCCGTCTCGGATACAACTATGACAACAGGTACTTCATCCAGGCTTCTTTCCGTGCCGATGCTTTCGACTCTTCTTACCTTGCAGCATCCAACAGATGGGGATACTTCCCATCAATCTCTCTCGGATGGAACGTCACCAACGAGCCGTTCATGCAGAATGTAAGCAAGGATGTCCTCTCATTCCTCAAGGTACGTGCAAGCTACGGAACCAACGGAAACATCGCAGCACTCGGATCATACTGGTATGACGCTACCGTAAAGATCGGCGCATCAAACTATCAGATGGATAACAGCGGGAATATCACTCTTGCGACATACCCTACATCTGCATCCAACGCAGGCCTCAAGTGGGAGACATCCAAGCAGCTTGACCTCGGTATAGACGCCCGTTTCCTCAGAGACCGACTCACTATCGGCATCGACTACTACAACAAGAACACTGACGACCTCATCTCGAAGGTTACTCCTTCATACACGACTGGTCAGTCTGAAGTATACATGAATGTGGGCTCTGTCAACAATAGCGGTATCGAAATAGAGGCTTCATGGAAGGACGTCATCGGCGACTTCTCATACGGCATCAGCGGCAACATCTCGCACAACGCCAACATGGTGACATCACTCAACCCGGTACTTCGTCCACGCATCAACGGTGTGTTCGTCTCCAACAACCACTATGCTACGGCATTCGAGATAGACAAGTCTATCTGGTACATGAGAGGCTTCCAGTATGAAGGCTTCGACGAGAACGGACAGCCACAGTTCAAGGATATTGACGGAAACGACAAGATCGACGAGGCTGACCAGACTGAGATCGGAAGCCCACTGCCTGACTTCACATACGGCATCACCCTCACAGCCGGCTGGAAGGGAATCGACCTTTCTATCTTCGGAAGCGGCTCACAGGGCAATGATGTCTGGTTCGGTATGCTTCGCTCCGATACACCAGACCGCAATCTCCCTGCAGTATTCTATACTGACAGCTGGAATAAGGCTGGCGCAGGTGCACGCTACCCTGCCATCGGTACGACAGTTAACACATACTACTACCGTTCTTCAGGCTGTATCTATGACGGTTCATACTTCAAGATCAATCAGATCCAGCTCGGTTACAGCTTCCCTAAGAGCCTTATCGAGAAGGCCAAGCTCAGCAACCTCAGAGTATATGCTTCACTTGACGACTACTTCACATTCACCAAGTACGTCGGATTCGACCCTGCATCAGCAAGTACCAACAACGGTAACGGTATGGGTATCGACGTAGGTACCTATCCAAGTGCGAGGAAGCTTATGTTCGGTGTCAACATTTCATTCTAACAGAACTCCGAGAATATGAAAAAATATATATTGACTATCGCTGCAGCCGTAGCTGCAATGACATTCACATCCTGCAACCAGGATCTCCTCGAGGAGCCACAGAAGGGCACCTACTCAGAGTCCCAGTTCTATAAGACCGACGAAGACTGCCAATCAGCTCTCGCGGCCTGCTACGCTGCCATCCAGCATGGAAAGGCTTCCAAGGGAGGCTTCTTCATGGTCGACATGTGTATCACCTCTCTTCTCGGTGACGATGCATACAAGACATCTTCTGGCTACAAGGCTGACGACTATCACACCTTCATGCTTTCGACCTACGACGCTACACACAGCTTCGTGAACAACGAGTTCCAGATGCTGTTCCAGATCGTATATCGCTGCAACCTTGTGATCGACTACTTCGGAGCCGGCACTTCCGCCATCCAGAAGAACGCAGTTGCAGAGGCAAAGGTCATCAGAGCATTCGCATACTCAAAGATCATCTCATTCTGGGGCACACCTCCACTCGTAAAGAATGTGCCTAGAACCGGTGCCGACATGCAGCTTCCAAACGCAAGCACCCAGGAGCTCTGGGCTTGGGTCATCAGCACTCTCGATGAGGCTATCAACTCCGGTGTCCTTCAGTCAAAGAGCGGCCCTAACGACAAGTCTGTCGTACGCGTGACCAAGGAGTTCGCAATGGCACTCAAGGGCAAGGCACAGGTATTCGCAGGTGACTATGCAGGTGCAAAGACCACCCTCAAGGCTGTCATGGAAAGCGGCAAGTACTCTCTCGTCCCAGGTGACCAGATGGAGCTCCTCGGCATGGGCAGCAAGTGCAACAACAACTGCGAGAGCCTCTTTGAGACCAACACCATCGCTGACGACAACAATTACTCAATCGTCTGCGCTAATGACAACTGGATGGCATACGTGCCTTGCCGTATGGACAAGCACGCCCTCATAGCAGGATCATACTTCACACAGTATCAGGGTGCGACATGGGGTTATTACGCTCCTTCAGAGAAAATCATCAAGGCGATGATCGCTCACGAGGGATGGAACTCAAACCGTTTCAAGGCTTGGTTCTGGACATACGAGCAGAACATGGAGATGGGTCTCGGTTCTTTCGAGAGCCAGAAGAAAGAATCTGACCAGACCGCTCTCGATGCCATGGGCTTCGAGCCTCGCAAGGACTTCAAGTCAAATGCAGGCAAGTGGTGGTGCGCTGAGTGTGCGGGCATCTGGAACAGGAAGCTCATGATTCCTGCTGAAGATATGTTCAAGAACAACTATGGCTACGATTCAGCTAACCGTAAATATATGCGTCTTGCTGAGGTTTACCTCCTCTATGCAGAGGCGTGCGCACAGCTCGGTGAGACCAGCGGCGCAGGTCTCCAGGCACTCAACGACATCGCTACACGCGCGGGCGCCCCTACCTATCCTACACTTAACATGGCAAATGTAAAGCAGGAGAAATGGTTTGAGATGTGGATGGAAGGCTGCCGCTACGTCG
The DNA here is from genome assembly GCA_018066125.1 of Candidatus Cryptobacteroides onthequi. Lineage (GTDB taxonomy): Bacteria > Bacteroidota > Bacteroidia > Bacteroidales > UBA932 > Cryptobacteroides > Cryptobacteroides onthequi. The sequence continues at coordinate 51,554 of JAGHSA010000003.1, forward strand.
ACCTCGTACGCTGGGGAGATGGTCCTACCGAACTTGCGAACCATTGGAAGACCGTCCCTACATTCTACGGATACAAGACAGGCAAGTCATTCAAGGACATCGCTCCTGATGGAAAGAACCTCTACGATGTATATGACATCCGCGAGCTTGACCTCGAAGCTCTCACCAATACCACTTACGGTTTCCGCAAGGGCCAGGATGAGCTTCTTCCATTCCCTGCAACAGAGCTTGCAAACAATCCAAACCTGGTACAGAATCCAAACTGGTAGCATATAGTGAGCGAGGATGGCCATCCGGTCATCCTCGCTTCTTTTTATATCTGCCCACGGCTATTTCTGAGCCAGATATGCCTCTACGGCCTGGCGTACATGTCCATACTTCATGAGAAGCTCCTTTGCCTGGTCATAGTCTGTGATGCCGGTCTCGTCCATGACCATGCGCGTGCCGCGATCCACAAGTTTCTTGTTGGTCAGTTCCATATCCACCATACGGCAGCCCTTTACACGTCCCATCAGAATCATCACCGATGTAGAGATCATGTTCAGTATGAGCTTCTGCGCCGTACCGGCCTTCATACGGGTGCTTCCGGTAACGAACTCAGGTCCGACAACGGCCACGCATGGTATCTCAGCCACTTCCGTGACCGGGGATCCGGCATTGCATGTGACACATGCGGTGAGAAGCCCGCGCTCACGTGCAGCCTTGATGCCGCCTATCACATATGGGGTGCATCCCGACGCCGCAATACCCACAACGGTGTCTTCCTTGGTAGGGTTGTATGCCTCGATATCCTTCCATCCCTGTTCAGTATCATCCTCAGCGCCTTCAACAGCGGTACGTATGGCACCGTCACCGCCTGCGATGATACCGATGAAGGCATCGCGCACACCATACGTCGGAGGTATTTCGGAAGCATCCACCACACCAAGCCTTCCGCTGGTGCCGGAACCGATATAGAAAACTCTTCCGCCACGGTGCATGCGTTCCACGATGCCGTTCACAAGGGCCTCGATCTGCGGGATGGCTTTGGCAACTGCATCGGGCACGCTCCTGTCTTCGGAATTAATGGCCTGAAGGAGCTCATTTGCAGACATCTTGTCAAGATGTGCGTGATTTGATTTCTGTTCTGTAGTAAGCATGTCTATTTCTCAAAACGTGATTTATCCGGGAAATGCTTCTCGAAAGAAGCTGTAATCAGTGAGCGGTAATGCTCGAATTTCTCCTGAGGCATCTGGACATCATTGATGCATATCATCTTGGTGACAGGGGCCTCGATATACGGACATATCTTCTCTGCAGTGTAGACCGCCGGAGAGAGATGCTTGTTGGAGATGCCTCCCTTGACAGTCTTGCCCTGGAAGTACAGGAAGTCAAGGAAAAGGTACTGATTGAAATTGTCATCGGTGCGCAGAGGAGAGACGACCTGGAAGATCTTTTCCCTGGAGAAGTCATATATCCTCTCGCTCTGACTCCTCAGCATGGGAGATGTAGTGTGCTGTGGACGGACAAAGGTCAGACCCGGCTTCTGGCCCAGACACAGACGTGCCTGACGGTCTGAATTGCGCACGCGGTGCTTGTATCCGTTTGTAGCGAAAAGGTGGCTGGTGAAGCCTATCGCGGACTTGCCTCCCACAAAGAAATCCTCTGCGGTGCAATCCATCACAGGGAACATGTCGTCGTTGAAATACAGGAATTCCTCTGCCAGACCGGGTATCCTGTGAAGGAACATCTCGATGGTGGTGCTGTTGAATGTCGGGAGGAACTGCTCGGGGATGATGTCGCTGTGAAGGACGACATGGAGGTTGTCTCTATCCACCCACTCCGGCACCTGGCTCTCGCGGGAGACTATGAGATAAACATTCCGGACGGAAGGTATATGCTTCTGGATACCCCTCAGAAGATATTTGAGAGTGCCCCAGTCGCGGTAGCGCTTGGTCAGCGCCTTGCCTCCCACGACAGAAGCGTAATCCTGCTGCCAGAGCGGGTCACGTCCGTCTACGTATGTGATGATTGCGTCCATCAGATGATGTTTTTGAGATTGAAGTGAGAGTCCAGTGCCTTCCACTGGACATCGTTGCGGTTCTCCGCGCCCTTGTTGATGCTGCGCAGAGATATCTTTTGCGAACCGGTGACCGTCACCGGGTTGGGACAGAAGCCGCCGCATGCCACATCTATGCCGCTTGCCATCTCCACGGCCTTGAGCCAGAGGTCGTCCGTGGTAGGCGCGAGACGACTGATGAGACCGGTATCAAAGAGATCATGTCCTGCATCGGCGCAGCGCTGTGCGAAATGAGGCGGATAGAGTATGGCTCCGAACCCCAGAGCCAGCAGACTCTGCGCGGGCCCTGTCGCCACAAGGGGCTTCTTCCACATCCTGTAGGAGTAGAAATGCCCCGGGTCGATGACCCTGGCAATATTGGACACCACGGCGTCCGGGTGCGACTCATGGAGGCTGACCAGCCTGGATATGGTATTGCGGTCATACCAGCAGTCGTCATCCACTGTGACGACACATGAGTCCGGGTACTGCTGAAGGGCGTGGAAGTATTTGTTGTGGCATTTCAGATTATATGGCAGGAATACGATCTCGACGCCCAGCTGCACGTATCCGGTGAGTGAGTCCGGCAGCTGCGCCATGCCTCCCGGGAATTCTTCCTCCGTAAGTGCGATCACGATGCGGTCGGGACGTCTTGTCTGGCGCATGAGGGACTCTATCACCGCCCACAGCCGCCCGATGCGTGACGGGATGGCCGTAAGGCTCACGGTAACTCCATCGACGCGGCCGCTCAGAGACTGATGAACGTCCCCCTGGCGGAAATGCAGCCACAGTGGCATCGTCAGTTCCCTGACGGAACGGACGATGTTGGCGAAGAACTTGATTGCGGCGTACCTGTCCATCAGCGGAGTTCAAAGCGTTGGGTCAGTGTCTCGGAATCACCGGCGTAGAAGTCGACAGTGATGCCGTGACGTGTAACATCAAGTCTGTAAGAGCCAGCTGCCGGCGAGATGCTGTACCTCTTGAGCCCGGCACGGTATTCGTCGAAAAGTGCAGTCTCGTCCTTGACCGGAGATCCGTCAGGCATGGATTCGAGTCTGGTGCGGAGAATGCCGTACTCTGCAGCACCCTGAGCCTTGACCACATAGCGGTCGAGCTCCGGCCTGCTCCATACGCTGGTCATGGTCATCTGTGTGATGCGGCCACCGTCTCCGTACCAGTCTGCCAGCTCGGTATGGTGTGTGTGCCCGCAGAGGACTATGGCACCGCGGCGGGCGAACTCCTCCCTGAAATGGAGGCGTGCCTTTGTATGCTTCTCCTTGTCGCTGCCGTGGAAGAACCACCTGCAGCTGCTGCCATCATATGGCAGGACAGGTCCGTGAGAGATGATGAAGGTGTGGCGTGCACCCTTCGTGGCTTCCAGAAGGCGCTCTATCTCCTCGTCATCCGGATGGCTGAAGTCTATGACGATATAGGCGTCGCGGCCGATATTGAACGAGAATGTGGTCTTGTCTATCTTTTTCCCGAGCTCCTGCGACATACGTGCCGGCATGTAGCGTTCATACGCCTCCTGCGCATCGACGCCACGGATGTCATGATTGCCGACAACGGTCACGAACGGTAGCCCGCCGAGCTCGGACTTGAAGCTGTCCATCACGTCCCTGAGCATCTTGACATGCACTTCCCCGCTGCCGCAGTCACCCTGGATGAGGTCACCCATCTGGAAGACCATCGCAGTGCGCTCGTCAATGAGACGGGATGCGCGCCTGAGAAGCCTCGGGCAGCGCTCGCGCCACATCTCCCCGTTGCGTGCGAACTCCGCGCGCTGCACCCGGTTGAGCCACTCCGTAGGCTCATTGTAGCATGAATGATACACGCTGGCCGGCTCCGTATCGAAGTGAGTGTCACCGAGTATCACCACATTGTAGTGCGATGGTGCCTTGGCATCGAGACCGATGTCTGACAAGGCGAGCCCGGCAAGACTCATTGCGGAAAGGGAAAGAAACTGTCTCCTGTCCATGTCTGGCTATTTCATTTGACTTGTTTGAAACACAAAGATAACAAATTCCCAACTATTAACTATCTTTGTTATTTACAGATAAGGCATATGGATTGCAAAGACAAATTTCGTTCATTATATCACAGAGAGCCAGAAAGCGTAGCCTTCTGTCCGTACAGGATATGCCCGATCGGAGCCCACTCCGACCACAACCTCGGCAAGATCACCGGACTGGCGATTGACAAGGGCATACGCATAGCTTACTCGCCGAAGCTCAACGGCGTGGTGGAACTGTGCTCTCTCCAGTTTGACAAGAGAGCCCAGTGGCACGTGCTTCAGGTATCCCAGAAGAAAGAAAACGACTGGGCGGACTACCTGCGCGGCGCCACCCTTCTACTCTCGTCGAGATTCCCGCTCAAGCGCGGAATCAGCGGAGTCATCGAGGGCAGTCTCCCCATCGGAGGCCTGTCTTCATCGGCAGCCGTGGTGCTGGCTTTCCTCGAAGCCATATGCGATGTAAACTGCATATCGCTCACACCGCTCGAGATGATACAGATCTCTGTACAGGTCGAGAATGAGTACGTAGGCGTCAGCTGCGGAAAGCTCGACCAGAGCTGCGAGGTCTTTTCCAAGAAAGACAGACTGCTGTATCTCGATACCAGAGACGACAGCTACGAGCTCATCCCGTTCGGTCAGACCAATCCAGATCCTGAGATGTGCAGGAAGCCGCTGCCATTCGACATCGCCATCTTCTTCAGCGGACTGGAGAGGAACCTTTCAGGCAGCAGATTCAACCAGAGAGTGGATGAAGCCAGATCGGCCGCATATGCGCTGATGGCCTATGACGGCAGGGATTACGGAAAATTCAAGGAGACCAATCTCAGAGACATCCCTGTAGAGACCTTCATGAAGTACCGCGACCGCATGCCGGAAAACTGGGCCAAGAGAGCAGATCACTGGTACTCAGAGTTCGACAGGGTGCAGAAGGGAGCCGAAGCATGGAGGAAGGGAGATATCCTCGAGTACGGAAGACTCAGCTTCGAATCCGGACATTCCAGCATCTACAACTGGGAGACGGGATCGCCTGAGCTCAAGGCACTCTATGAGATCATGACCCACACAGACGGCATCTACGGAGGACGTTTCAGCGGAGCCGGATTCAAGGGCTGCTGCATGGCACTGATCGACCCGCGCTATGCCGAGTCCATCGAGCGCAGCGTCACCAGGGAATACCTCAGACTCTTCCCTGAACTCAGGGGCAAGTATTCATTCCACCTCTGCCATTCGGCAGACGGTCTGGATTTCTAAGCAAAGAAAAAGATAACGGATATGCTAAGCTACAACATCAACCTCGAGGGCAAGACCGTCCTCGTCACCGGAGCGGCAGGATTCATCGGTTCCAACCTGGTCAAGCGTCTCTTCCACGATGTGAAGGACATCAAGGTCATCGGAATCGATTCCATCACCGACTACTACGATACCGGCATCAAATACGAGCGCCTCAGGGAGATAGAGGAACTCGGACGAGACTGGACCTTCGTCAAGGGGTCCATCGCCGACAAGGCCCTAGTCGACCAATTATTCGAAGACCACAAGCCTGCAGTAGTCGTGAACCTCGCTGCACAGGCCGGTGTGAGATACTCCATCACCAACCCGGGAAGCTATATCGAATCCAATCTCATCGGCTTCTACAACCTCCTGGAAGCATGCAGATGGCACCCGGTGGAGCATCTCGTATACGCCAGTTCCAGCTCGGTGTACGGATCCAACAAGAAGGTGCCTTACTCGACAGACGACAAGGTAGACAACCCCGTATCGCTCTACGCCGCCACCAAGAAGAGCAACGAACTCATGGCACATGCCTACTCGAAGCTATACAACATCCCCTCGACGGGACTCAGGTTCTTCACTGTCTACGGCCCGGCTGGACGCCCGGACATGGCGTATTTCGGTTTCACCAACAAGCTCCGCGAGGGCAAGACCATACAGATATTCAACTACGGCAACTGCAAGAGGGACTTCACATATGTCGACGACATCGTGGAGGGCGTGGTGCGCATCATGCAGCACGCTCCGGAGAAGATGAACGGAGAGGACGGACTCCCTGTCCCTCCATACAAGGTGTACAACATCGGCAACAACTCCCCCGAGAATCTTCTCGACTTTGTCCAGATCCTTCAGGAGGAGCTCATCAGTGCCGGAGTGCTCCCGCCAGACTACGACTTCGAGGCCCACAAGGAGCTCGTGCCGATGCAGCCCGGCGACGTGCCGGTGACCTTCGCCGACACCACGCCACTAGAGCAGGACTTCGGCTTCAGGCCAGCCACTCCTCTGAGGGACGGCCTGCGCGCATTCGCACAATGGTACAAGAAATACTACAAATGCTAGGCGTATGAGAATCGACGACGATCTGCTCTCCAGACTCACTGAGCAGGCTAAGGCCAATCCCCGCAAGCGCATGCACTTCGACCTCAGGGACAGTGCCGAGGACACCTCCATGCGCATGCTCAACGCGATCGAACCGGATTCAGTGGTACCGGTACACAGGCACATGATGACCAGCGAGGACATCATCTGCATAAAGGGTGAGATGGACGTGGCCCTGTACGATGATGACGGAGTGCTCACAGAGAAGGTGAAGCTCATCCCAGGCAGCAGCTGCCAGGCAGTGCACATCCCTATCGGGGTGTACCATGCCAGCGAATCCAGGGTCTCAGGCTCCGTGATATTGGAGTTCAAGAACACCAGATACGACGCTGACACCTGTGAGGAGTTCCTCCAAAAGTAGCGCGGCGGCATGAAAAGAGCGGTCATTCTCATTGCGGCGCTGATCCTGGCCTCAGCATCGATGGGGGCGCGGACATTGAAGGTCATGTCCTTCAACATACGCACATGGACCAGGGACACCGACCGTGCCAGTGAGTATTTCTGGCGTACCAGAATGGAGGCAATGGAAAGGATGATAGCGGACATTGACCCAGACGTGATATGCTTCCAGGAGTTTCTGGCCCCGGTGGGCCAGTACGTTCCCGATGGGTACAGACGCGTGGGCGTGACGGCAAGCCACCCCATCTATGTGCGAAAGGGGCTGAAAACCGAGGGGCACAGAGTCTCCATCTACTGGGAGGCGTGCAAGATAGAAGGTGTACGCCTCATCAACGTGCACTCGCGATGGGAGGCTGACATCATAGCCAAGACCGTGGAGCAGGTGAATGCTCAGCTCACTGGGAAAGACCTTGCATGCGGTGACTGGAACAACAGTCTCGATGTCATGGTGAGGGACGGATTGAGGATGGAATCTGTGCGAGTTGCGCTCGGAATACCTGAGGATGACACATTCGCCAATTTCAAGAGACCAGAGCAGAGCCACGGGGCCATTGACCATTTCTTCACCAACGGAGTTAAAGCGACATCGTACGACATGGTGACTGACAGCTACGGCTGTGCAAAGATAAGCGACCACTACCCTATTGTAACGACAATCGAATTGTAAACAAACAGAACTTAAGATATGGCAAACAAGAAAGTATTCGTCTCAGGCTGCTACGATCTGCTCCACAGCGGACATGTGGAATTCTTCAAGCAGGCATCGGCATACGGAGACCTCTATGTGGGAATCGGCTCGGACGAGACCATCCTGCACTACAAGAACCACAAGACACTCTACCCTGAGCAGGAACGCCTCTTCATGGTGAAGAGCATACGCTATGTGACGGACGCGTACATCAACCAGGGTGACGGCATAATGGACTTCATCCCTACAGTCGAGATGATCAAGCCAGACGTTTTCGTGGTCAACGAGGACGGCTCCAATGACACCAAGCGCCGCTTCTGCGAAGAGCGCGGCATCGAATACGTCGTGCTTAAGAGAACTCCTGCGGAGGGCCTCACCGCCCGTTCAAGCACCGACCTCAAATCGGAGTCATGCCAGATACCTACGCGTGTGGATATCGCCGGCACATGGATCGACCAGCCGTATGTGAGCATGTATGCCCCAGGATGGGCGCTGACCATATCCGTGGAGCCTACATTCGAGATCCGCGACAGATGCGGCCTGAGCACTTCCACCCGCAAGGTCATCCAGAAGTACTGGCCTGTCAAGCTCCCGAACATGAATCCTGAGATGCTTGCCAGAATGGTATTCTGCGTGGAGAACCATCCGGAGCGCGAGGACGGCATCATCAGCGGAGCCCAGGACGCCATAGGCATCTGTGTGCCGGGACTTGCGCGCCACAGGTACAACAATCACTTCTGGCCCGAAAAGATAGAGACCTGCGAAGATACCCAGACTCTCGACTGGCTCGAAAGCCATCTCGTGCTCATCCCTATCGACCCCAGACAGCCAGGATGCTCAGTCGTGACAGGAAAGGACATCAACGAGACCAAGGTCAAGGCCCTGGCCAATGCCGCAAGCGACTGCTGGGACGCCATCATAAGTAAGGATCTCTCCGCCTTCGCTTCAGCATTCAAGGCATCGTTTGAGGCTCAGATAGCCATGTTCCCTGCAATGATTCAGGGCACTGTCCAGCAGCATCTCGACAAGTACGCCACACAGCCGGGAGTCCTCGCGTGGAAGCTCACCGGAGCTGGTGCCGGCGGCTATATCGCCCTTGTGGTCAGCAACCGCGAGACCTGGGCAGAAGCTCACCCAGAGGCAATCAAGATCAAGATCAGAAGAAAATGACACCAACCATGAAGCCATCCCGCATGCTCATCATGTCTGTACTGCTGCTCACATCGGCAGCGGGACTTCACCTCAACGCCCAGGAGACCGCGGCCATCAAGGTCAAGCCATCTTCTGAAATAGGCATCGTGAAACCCGTGAACGGAGTGGGCCAGGCTCCTCTGCTGGGATTCAGCACCCAGATGTTTCACTATCTCGGAGAGGCCGGCATACCATATTGCAGGACACATGACGTAGGCGGAGCTTTTGGAAAGAATGTCTTTTTTGACATCCCGAATCTTTTCAGAGACTTCGATGCAGACGAGACCGACCCGGCCAGCTACGACTTCACTTTTACGGACATCTATGTGAAGGCTCTTGAAGAAAATGGGGTCGAGCCCTTCTTCAGGCTTGGGGTGACCATAGAAAACTATGCAGAGATCAAGTCATATCGCGTCTATCCGCCAAAGGACTTTGACAAATGGGCACGCATCTGCGAGCATGTCATCCGCCATTACAACGAAGGATGGGCAGACGGATTCCACTTCAACATCAGGAACTGGGAGATATGGAATGAACCGGACAACCACCAGGACATCGTGCAGAACGACATGTGGAAAGGCACATGGGAACAGTATATGGAGCTTTACAAAGTGGCTGCCGGCCATCTCAAGAGCTGCTTCCCTGAGTTGAACATCGGAGGGTACGGAAGCTGCGGCTTCTACGCAGTCACCGGAAAGCATGTGCCGGGAGCCAACTCCAGCCCGCGTCACGAGTATTTCATGGACTGCTTCCACAGCTTCCTGGACTTCGTCAGGGACAATTCCCTTCCTCTCGACTTCTTCTCGATGCACAGCTATGCGGCTCCCGACCAGGCCCTTACCCAGATAGGCTATTGCCGCTCATATCTCGACTCGTGCGGATTCAAGGACACAAAGATTTCCTTCAATGAATGGCTGCCTCAGCCATCCAAAAAGAAGCTTGGCACTGCCGAGCAGGCTGCGATGATCGGAGCGGAGCTCATCGGCCTCCAGAACGGCCCGGTGGACAATGCGGAAATCTATGACGCAAGATGCTCCGCACCAAGTGACTACTCCCCTCTTTTCAACGCCATGACTCTTGAGCCGTTCAAGGCTTATTACGACTATATGATGTTCAACGAGCTCCGCAAGCTCGGAACGCAGGTCGAGCTTGAAGGTGTACCTGAGACTCTATACGCGACAGCTGCCACCAATGAGGACAAGTCAGTCTGCGCCATCATGATGGCGAATATCGGCAAAGAGCCCGTGCCTTTCAAAATAAAGGCTAAAGGATATACCGTCCAGGAGGTGCTCGTCATCGACGACACCCGCACCTACGAGCCTGCTGCACTGCCTGCATCTATCGCCAGTGCCACAGTGCTCCTCGTCAAGCTGAGCAAGTAGGATTTTGAGCCACGCCCATACTACGACAAATCGGTTGCCCTTCTGAATGGGCAACCGATTTCTTTGTCTATACGACGGGCTTCTCCCGGGAGATTTTAGTCTGAGACAGGACGGATAGTTAAGCCATTGTAACGTGGGCGATTTGCCATAGGACTGACTATTGCAACTCCAAGATTCATATAATATGCATTGAAGAGGTATGAATCATTTGTATATAGCGACGAAGACCAATAGTATGCTCCCTTGCCAACATAATAGAATGACTTGCTGTTGACATAACCTGAGACAGGGATGAATAGCTGATTTATGCCATCAGAGAAGAGTACACCCTTCACGCCGTTATAGTCAGAGCACCAATATATGCCCTTAGCAGTGGTGGACGCATCCCCGTCAGGAAGTATATTCGATGAGCTATTGCCTTTACCTCCGCAAGAATAATACAAATCGCAGAAGTCATACTCAGTTGGAATACGCCATGTCGCTCCCCAAGCTTGCTTTGCAGCGTCATGGGACGCATCAAGGGTAGTACCATCGATAGTGGTACTAGGTGCTGCATAGCCACTAGGGTATTCACTTTTAAAGCCTGAAAAAGAAAATGTGTTGTCACCATAATAATTGATACCTGTATAGCGAGGTTCCGTCTCGCCCCATGCATAATAGTCACCGAAACATGTGGCCGGGCTGCCAGCTACGGTCGTAGCACCAAGGTTCATGGTCGCCCACTTCTTGCTGCCAATCTGCACATATTCGTGACCGTTGATCTTGCCTCCGAATTTGGCAGCATTAATCTTGACGGCCTTAAGAGAGTACCAGGATGTCTCTAGCTCATAGTCACTCTTAGTAAGCACCATCTCTGAGTCCGACGTCAGTTCCTTCAGTGTGAAGACGACATCACGCGCTTCTGGCTTTGTATTGTATCCGAAATAAAAAGCTACGCCGTCCTCGTTCTCCACGCCAATGCTGTATCCGCCGATTGATGATCCTGCATGGAAATTGATCTGGTCTACGCTGTTGAAATAGTAACATGCGGAGTTGTACACGCCGTCTATCTTCAGAGCATACGAGCTCGCGCTTTTCGGAAGGCCTGTGATGACTACCTGGAGCCTTGTCGCGAACTTCCATTTGGAGATGGTAGCCTTCAAGACGCCATCAGAGAAGGTATAGTCAAGCCCGCACTGATAGCATGACAATGGTGCAGCATGGTATGTGTTGAAATTCGTGGTGCCTGTCTCACGGACTTTGCCGCTTGGAAAGTAATAGGCCACATTGTTTCGAGCCGTACTGAACTCACTATTGGACGCTTCGTAGATGACGATGAACTTACCTGTAGACTTAAGGATGCCTGCATCTATTTTGGATTCATTCCACTTGCTGCCGTCATATGTGAGAACCAGCTGTGGGAGCTGCTTCCAATAGGCACCGTCAAACCAGATATTGAGTTTGTCTCCTGGCTTCCAGCCTGACTTCACGGCCTTTGTCTCCACTCCGTCGAAGTCTCCGACCGTAATGTCTACCGTGATGTTGTCAGAAGACGGGATGTCCTCTCTGAGCTCCTTGTCACATGATGAAAGCGAAAGAGCGGCAGCTGCTGCTGCGAGAAATGCTGTGATTTTTTTCATTATCCGTCCTCCTTTGATTAAAAATCCTCTTCATCTAGTCTGTCCCATGGGTCCTCAACAGAGACCGCTATGATTTCGGCCACCTGCATCTCGATGACCTCGCATTGAGGCGAAAGATATTCGCCTTTGATTACTTTTCTTTCCATTCTATAGATGTTAAATGATTATTCGGCACACTAGGATACACGCAAAGACAGCCCACAGCATGGCTGCAAGCAGGCGAGAATTGTAAAATATTGATATTAAGATATTTAGATACCCCCCCCGATAGGCTTCAGAGGTTCACAAAGACGAATAATGGTACCTAACTTTCGCATTTTTACAAAGATAGGAAAAATTCCAATAAAATTCCCAGTTACGGCCTTCGGCATCAGATTCTTCGCTGGATTTGCGTGAAAATCCTTAAAGGCAGGCCGCTTGTCGTCGAGCCGGCAGTGGCATGAATAGGCTGCGAGGTGGGGACTGGGGCGCAGACCGTCGAGGAGTCAGAACTGGCTCGCAAAGCGAGAACAGCTGAACTCCGAGACATGCGGAGCCACGGTTCCCACCTCGCTTGCTATGCCACTGCGCAATGCGTCAGACTGCAAAAAAATAGACTGTTTCGCCACTGCGCAGCGTGTCCTGCCGCAAGGAAGTGCGCCGACGCTATTCGTCAGAAGCAGCCTCAGAAGTATTCTTCGAGGAGTCCTCAGAGCCGCCCTCCGAAGTATCCTCTTCCTCATCGAGAAGATCTTCAGCCTGACGCGGCATTCCGCCCCAGGTGATTTCATAGAATCCCCTGTCGAGCATACGCTTGAGAGGATCGTAGATGAAGATGAAGGCGTAACAGTATCCCTTCTGACTGTCACCGTCAAACTTTGAATACTCCTCACCAGGATAGAAGCAGGCATATGCGACTTCGCCGGGAAGAGCCTTCTCATTGATCTGGACGAAGAAATACTTCCCATCTTTCTCGGCATACGCGTTGCGTATGGAGATGGTGCTGTCTGCATTGGCAGAGAAGATGAGATCAGTTCCCTTTGCGCCATACCAGTCTTCAATCTTATATGTACCGTCATCAAGTGCGACAAGTTCACCCTTGAATGGCTGATCGATGACATTTGCCACAGAGGTTTCGGCTGTCCATACCGCTGAAGGAGCGAAAAGGGAGCTCAGGCCCACGATGCCCGCATACAGCCAGTGCGCTGCAATACCAGCACCGATGCCGCCAAGGAAATGACTCAGGAAGGCACGGGACAGGAGCTTTCTGTAACCGAGAGAGTCGAGCATGGCGGTGTGTGTGGAGAGATAACCACTCCAGCACATTCCCATTGCGGTGAAGACCGCTATGGCGTTGCCGTCTATGATGCCCTGTTCGGAGAACTGAGGTATGAGGCCGAGTGCCGCACCCACGGCACCGAGGGCTGTGATCGGGAAGGATATGAGCTCAGGGGCTGTGAATCCGAAAAGCCACTTGAATATGAAGCTGATCTTCGATGCCAGCCAAGGCAGAAGCTTGGTTCCCTCATACGCTGCACCGGAATATGCTGCAATCGCGTTTCCAGCCTCGTCCACACCCTCAGAAGAAGCTCCGAATGTGAGCATCATCACGAAAGTGGAGATGATGAGCACACCGGGGATGATGGCAAGACCGATATCGACACCTGACTTTCCTCCATCGAGGAGAGAGTTCAGGATACGCACGAATGTGGATTCTGCCGCTTCGGATGTCTCAGACACTGCCTCAGAGGATATCTCGGCAGGAGCATCGACCGTCACAGCATCCTCTTCTCTGTACTGCGGGTAGTCCTTGCACACGAAATGCTGCATCAATCTGGTGGAGATGATACATCCGCACATGGCGCCTACAAGACCTATGAAAGGCTCAGCCATATATCCCTGACCTATCATGAACACGATCACGATGAGGCCCATGCCGAAGGCTGTCCCGAAATTTGTGAGGGAAATGAACTGGTATTTCTTGAAATAGCGCGCGAATTTCCTGTCCTGTGACAGGGTTATGATGGCAGGATTGTCACTCAGGAATGTGAGGACGGCACCAAGGGATGCCACGCCTGGGAGATTGAAAAGAGGCTTCATCACAGGTCTCAGGAGCCGCTGGAGCATGTCGACCACACCGAACTCGACGAATATCTTGCCCAGAGCACCTGTGAGGACACAGATGCCCATGAGATAAAATACGGTATTGAGGAGAAGGTCATGCGCCGTCTTCATCATGGTGTTGAGCATGTTGGCAAGCCCCATGACATAGGCAAGATAGCCGAATATCAAGACTATGACGAGCAGGCAGATGACACCTGAAGGTATTTTTATTCTGGGTTTCATAATTGTATCCGTCTTTTATCTGATTGCGGACCTGAGTATATCCAATCTGAATTTGATGCCTATCTGGAGCTGAAAGTCATCGACCACGACAGGGACATCTATGGTATCGCCGTTACGGCCCCAGCGGTAGCCGCCTACGGCGAAAACTTTCAGGAAGTCAGAGTCTCCCCTGAGGGGATAGCCTTCTATACCCGCACTGAAAGATTTGAGCTTTGTCCTGCTGCAGACCAGAAAATCGATCATGTCGCAGTCGGAATGATAGCGGCTCGAATCATGATGATAATCATAGGTGAATTTGGAGTGTATGCGCATGCGCTCTCCCACTGCAGCCGAGAGTTCGGTCATCACTGAATAATCCTCACCGATGTATCCCATCGGGTTATACCTATCCATCAGATCCACATCCCACCTGAGCCAGTCGGTGATGTTGAAGCGATTGCCCAGGGCGAGATAGTATATGTTGCCGTTACCCCATTGTATGGCATTTGCTGACCACATGGTCTCCCACCATCCATGTGAGCCATACCACATGAGATTGAGAGCATACTTGTTGTTGCCGGACCATGAACGCATCGGACTGTTGCAGAGCTGCAGCAGCAGCTGGTCGTGTCCCGTGACATTGTACGCTGCAGACACTCCCATCTGATAGCAGGGGATGTTGTTCCAGAATTCGGAGCAGATGTACAGGTCGATGGGAGCACGGTCATACTCATATCCGCCTATCGCCACCACCTGCTTTCCGGCTGAAAGCGACAGCCTCGGGGTCACTTTCCAGTCAAGGTGAAGCCAGTCGGTAGAGTCGAAGAAAGTGGCATTTGTATTTTTGTTGAGCCTCTGGCGGTAACTGTAAGTGAGGCCGTCACAGATCTGGCCGTCAAGTCTGAGATTGAGATACTCGCCCTTGAAACCGCATGAAGGGTCTACGACTTCACCACCTACGGAAGTGAAACCATATGACATGCGGGATTCAAAATAGAATTGAGATATACCGGTGTTCAAGACACCATGGTCCGCGCACGAAGAGCCGGCATCACCGGCGCATAAAGCCTGGACTGGCAGGCAGAGTATCGACAACAGAATCAACGCAACCCTTGCGGGGCCAGATACAGTATTCATCTTATCTTATTTCTTCCTGTTTTTAAGCACCTTGAGGAATCTGTCACGGAGAATGCTGCGGCGGGTCTCCCATTTGTCCGCCATGCGTGCCTCCATCTCCGGATCGACCAGAGGGAAACGGGCGCGGATGCGTTCGAACTTATAGCGGCGGAAGGTCTCGATATGGCGATCCTTCTTATCCGCATACATCTCGTCGAAGCAGATGAGGATGGCAGTATCCTCTATATCGCTCATGCCCTCATTGAGAGCGGTTCCGAACATCAGCATGGTCGGAGATGTGGTCATATACGAGTTCACGAGCGGAGGTATGGATGAATTGCGGAGACGGACCGCCTCCTTGAGCAGACGGTAATCCTCCTTCATGTCATCCTTGCGCAGAATGATATCCATCAGGCGCGCATCGGACTCCGGCATCAGCGGGCTGACAGGACGCACAAGCTCTTCCTTGTCTCCGAAATGCTTCCAGAGGAAATGGAGAATGAGGTCACGGGCCACCTTGTCAAGAGACGGATACATGGTCATCTTGCCGAAGAAGTACTGGATATTCGGGTGCTGATAAGCCACAGATGCTATGCCGTCCCAGAGATTGTCCAGGGCGTAGATGGACTTCGCACCGCTCTTCGAGCTCTGATATTCCGGAGAGACAAACGAGCGTCCGAGCTCGACCACATGCGGAAGATAATCTCTGATGAACGCTTCTGAAAAACGGAACTGATGCGAAGACGCAAGCTTCGGCTGGCCGTCTTCATAGAATGTGACATCAGGTCCGAGTATATACCTGTAACCGCCCAGAATGGCTTCTGCCTGAGGGTCCCAGACTATGAGCTGCCGATAAGGCTTCTCCATCTTGTCGAACTCATCCAGATCGAAGGCAAGACCGGTGGAGCCACCGGCTGTACGGAAGGCGATTTCTCTGAGTCGTCCGATCTCCGTCACAGTGTTTGGAGAGTCATGCCACGTAACTATATATATCTCATTGTCACCATGATTGGTATTCATGAGTTTCTTATCAGGTGTGAGCTCCGCCTTGATCAGATCTACACTTACAGGATCAATGATTTTCTCCATTGGTGCTTGTTATTAATTCTGTGGTGCCAAATTTAGTCATACGGTACAAATAATCAAATACCACTGTCCCGACTCAGTTTATTAAAATGCAGTAAATGAACTCCAGCTTGAATTGGCTTCCGCCACCGCCTCTATGTCATCCGGGAGGTTCGTGAACAGGTCAAATCCTGTCCATGCTTCAATCTGATCGACAGAAACGGCAAAGTTGTTTAACGATGGAGAATTCGTATAATCATGATGTTCAAACCAGAACCCGACAGCACTGGCATTGACAACCTGACCACCACTCCTCTTGACTTTGAGGATGGCCTTCCAAAAATAATTCGGCACAGCAAGTGTCTGCGGAGTGACATCGGCATTTGACGCAGTGAGATACTTGACTGTTTCATTGCCACCGACCTTCTGATACGAAGGGCCAGTCACGACATAGATTGTATCTCCACTTGGCACAGATGCCCTGACAGTGCTTTCAAGGGTATTCCATACGCCATCATTAAAACGATTCTGGACCTGAGGAAGCTGATTGGTAAGATAGAACACCTGTTCATTCATTGCTTTGTCGGCATTCCTGTCAGCATGAGGTACCTGATGTCCACGGGAGTAAACACTATTTCCGAACTGAGTACCATAGCTTCTTGACTTTACACTTATCTGGTATTCCTCCGGTATAGAAGGATTAACTGACCAGGCACTTCTAGAAGTGCTGCCTATATACTCCTTGGATAGAGGGTAAGCTACCCACAAGGCTGCACACAGAGAACAATCATAAAGATAACTGTAATTACGCTTCCCGCTCGCGAAAAGCGACTCTGAGAATAGGCCTTGACCAGAGCTTGACGCAGGTAACTCAAGCCATGTATAGGATTCTCCAGAAGATGTTGCACGGGCTTTTGTCATAAAACTCCTGACCTCACCGTAAACGTCACTGTCGCCCACCTGCATCACCGCCCGGTAATAATAGGTGGTAGATGGTGTCAGGTTTGAAAGAACAACGCTGAATGAGACACCATTATCAGGGGTCTTATCATTGAAGTATGCCTCATGATCAAGGGAAGAGGCCGATGTTCCATACTCAAACCTTATTTCTCGCGGGATGGCAGTGGTGTTGTAGAAGGCCGCCCATACTGTCGCACAAGACTCAGATATATTGTCGGCTATCCCTGTATTAACTGACGGTTCCGGGGTTGAAGGGGTGACCGGAATCACTTCTCCATCGTACTTAAACAGCAAAATCTCCGAATACCCTCCATACTGGAAGGACGCTATTGAATAAGCACCGAAGCTTTTATATGAATGCCTGAAGATTATACAGCGTCTGGGATCAAGTGATGAGGCAAGTCTGACCGTATCACCAGCGGCCTGCGTTACAGTCCATGAGAAAGAAGATGTTTCAAGGTCCAGATCTGTACCCGAAGCTGATAAATGAGACAGATATGTCGTTCCGTTGGATATGGTTGCGACTTTGTCAGTGACTTTTATCTCCACCGCAAGGCCTTCAGCATCCTCGCTTGTTACGATATCATCAGTCACAGTGACAGGTACACTCTCAACTTTTTTGCTACTATTGATGGCCATCGAACCTGGCATAGCATAGTAAGCATCCCCCATTCTGGCCGCGATAACATATCTTCCATTTGTGACCTGGCTGGCCGCTGTCACGCGCTTAAAGCACGGTGCCTTGCGCACGGCCGCAGTAAGCTTGACAGCCATAGGCTTGATGGCATTGCGGGCAAAGTCCCTTTCGCTCAAGTCATACACATACGACGCCTTGTCGGTGGTGACTGTGAGGGTACCGGAGTGCCTTCCAGGCGCCAGCACCATGTAGAGCGGGGTGACGTCGGTGCGGCTGCCGCCGACCATTGTGGCTGCCGCAGGTGTGACAGTCACGCTGTTTTCCGTGAGCCCCGAGATGGAGAGAGTGGACAGGTCGCTGTAATCGACAGATGTGAGGTCAAATGCGAATTGCCCCGCAATGGCATCCTGAGCCTGGAATGACACGGACTGCACCCTCTCCGAGCGGTATGCCTCCACTTCCGAATAGATGCACAGCTCAAGCATTGAGCCCAATGGGCAGAAGCGGAGTGACGGGATCACTTCTCCTGAGACGAAAGCGCTTTGGACCGTGTATGGGAGGGCGGCCATAGGGAGCGCCGAGAAATCTCCGGACTGGGAAGCCGGGATGCACAGATTGGCAGTGGAAGGATCATTACCCGCCGAAGCACTGTACGGATAGTAGAAATACATCTTCTCCCCAGCCTGGATACCCTGTGCCAGCGATATGGTGAAAGTCGCCGGAGCCCCGGGTATGACAGATGACTCGAGATTTGCAGTCCCTGGCGCATATGTCCCCAAATGGTCGGCAGAGTTCCATGCGATGACATCGCCTGTGATGAGAGAGGTCCTGGTGTCAGGGCCTGACACCGCCTCAAGTGCGAAAGTGTATTCACGTACCTGAGGTACATAGTCTGCCACCGGGGAGTCGGTACAGGACGGAGTGACAACTGCTGTCATGACGGCAAACACCGTTGCAGCGATATTCCTGAGTGTGAAGCATGCTCTTTTCATCGCCGTCGTGTTTATCCCAGATTGTCCCAGTCCTCGCGTCCCGGGTTTTCTGTATTGTTGTTGTCATCAAAGCCGGACGAGGCGATGACGTCTTCTGATTCAAGCTCCGTCTCGATCATAAGCGGAGCCTGGTATGTTTCAGCTTTCAGCATCCTTCTCAACGATGTCATATCTTGCCGTTTCGCTACGAGTTTGAGCAAATATAACAAAAAAGGATGCTATTTTATCAAAATCCCCCCTAGAGAATCTCCTTCAGCCAAGGAAGTACCAGTTCATACTTGAAATAGTGGTTGCGCGTATCCACATTCGCGAGATGGAAGAAGGTCTGCGCATCGACTCCGCCCGGCAGGGGATCAAGCCCGGCGCGGTCAGATGGATCCGCATATTTCGCATAGTGGTTGCAGCTCACCGCCTCAGGAGCACCTGCGGTCCTGTATGCGTCACGCAGCAGTTCAAAGTCACGGTCAAGTCCACCCTCGGTGAGAATGACCGGCCTCGGAGCCAGAGACGCCACAACATCCGGAAAGTTGAAATACCTCCAGTATTCCGGAATCAGGTGCCTTATGCTGTTCGGGAACGGACGGCGGCCATCAGCCTTGAGCGCCGTCATCACCAGAGCCCTCTCTTGGGTATGACAGAGGAAATCATTGTACACGAAGGCGTACACGTCCGGATCCAGAGTGCCTATGACCATCATGGGCTCAGTGCCGAGCGAGAATCCGCTGATGACTATCCGGTCACGGCGTATCTCGGGCCGTGTCTTCATCCATTGCAGCACCTGCATGTCGAGGTATGAGGTATAGCCGAGCCAATTCCAGCCCAGCTCAAGCAGAAGACGGGACGGTGTGACATCGTCATTCTCCCAAGCCTCTTCATGATCCGCTGCAGCTCCCGTGGCTGCATTGTCCACACAGACAGCTATATACCCCTCCCGCACAAGATCCAGGGCCATCATGGATTTAGGTCTGAACTCTCTCCTGAGGTCCGGATCATCGTAGCGGCACGGCTCTCCGGCAATTATCTCCTTAGGGACACCCGACCCCGGAATGCAGAGGAATGCAGGACGCCTGTCCGAGGCATCGGCGCCATCAGGCACCATGACCAGGAACTCGGACACGACGCCGGGAAGAGGGAAGAATTCCCATTTCTGCAGGGTATAGCCTTCGCGCGGCTCGCTTGAGACCATCACCGGGGACGGCTGCTCCGCGCTGAAACGGAAACATGCCGGAAGAGCCCTCTGATGGCGGCGGGAGGTGCGGCGGGTATAGTCCGTGGTCACTGGCGAGGGAACGCCCATGACAGACGACATCGCCTTGCGCAGGGACTTGCGCCACCTGCGGAACTCACGGGAGGACATGCCCTCATGGTAGGCGCACTCCGGCTGCGTTGCGGCCAGCACGTCATGAACGGCGGCATAGGTGGATATCTGGCGGCCATCCTCCCTGGCAGACACCAATGTGGGATCGGTCTGGCCCGCCTTCAGGGCAGAGATGTCGGGATCGTTCTGTGCATGGAGCGGCAGTGCTGAGATCATACACAGCAGGCAGATGGTGAGTTTTATGCGTATCTTCATGGCTTTCTCATGCGTATATCATGTGCAATATAGCAAGAAATGCCTAAATTTGAGAGCAAAACGATACTTGAGATGAAGAGAACACTGATTGCAGCAGCTGCCGTCCTTGCTTTCATGAGCATTCCACACGACATGGACGCTCAGCAGAAACGTATGAGAGACTGGTGCGGATTCGGTCCGGGAGTCATGAAAACAGGACAGTACAACGCCATAACGGACGTCCCCGGAGTCAAGGTGGGACAGGTCACCCTCCGACGCACCGACGACATGAGGACAGGAGTCACGGCCATCATCCCGCATGACGGAAATCTCTTCCAGCTCAAGACCCCTGCAGCCGCATATGTGGGCAACGGGTTCGGCAAGCTCGCCGGCACCACCCAGATCATGGAGCTGGGCAACATCGAGACCCCGGTGATTCTCACCAACACCCTCAACGTCGCCGAGGGCATCAGCGGAGTCGTGGACTGGACCCTGGCCCAGCCGGGCAATGAGAATGTACGCTCGGTCAATGCAGTGGTCGGAGAGACCAACGACGGCGGCCTCAACAACATAAGAGCCCGCTATGTGACCAGAGAGGATGTCATCCAGGCCATCGAGAGCGCCAAGGGCGGACCGGTGGAGGAAGGCTGTGTGGGTGCCGGATCCGGAACTGTGGCATTCGGAGTCAAGGGAGGCATAGGCACCTCCTCGCGCGTGCTTCCGCAGTCGATGGGAGGCTACACCGTGGGCGTGATCGTGCAGTCCAATTACGGCGGCGTCCTCGAAATAGACGGAGTGCCTATCGGCCAGATGACCCAGAACTACAGCTACCGCAGCCGCATCATCGCCGATGTGGACGGTTCGTGCATGATCGTGGTCGCAACCGATGCACCGGTGGATGCCCGCAACCTCGAAAGAATGGCAAAGCGCGCCATCATGGGTCTGGCAAAGACAGGAGGAATCGCCTCCAACGGCAGCGGCGACTATGTGATCGCCATGTCGGTATGTCCTGAGAACCTCATCGATGACAGCAAGAAGTTCTACACCCCGACCCTGCTCCACAATGATGACATGTCCGCCCTGTTCATGGCTACCATAGAAGCGACAGAGGAAGCCCTCTGGGACTCCCTCTTCTGCGCCGAAGATACTGTCGGCATGAATGGAAAGACTGTCAAGGCCCTGGACAAGCAGCTGGCTGCCGATGCCCTGAAGAAGGCCCGCAAGGCCTCCGGGCTTGACAGAAAGAAATAGTCTCAGCTACATCAGCCCATCAAAGGGGAAATCCTTTTTCAGACGGTATGCCAGTCCTGTCATCACCGCCACAAGCTCGCCGTCCTGGTTTGTGACACGGATGTCGCAATACGGCAGTTTGTGGTGGTCCAGCAGTTCCGTGCACTCCGCAATGAGCCTGTCCCCTTTCTGCGCCGATTTCAGCAGCGTGATGGTATTGGATATGCCGAGTGTAAGGATGCCGCGGCAGTTGGCCACCGCCGCGAATGAAAGGTCCGCCAGAGTGTAGAACACTCCTCCCTGGCACACTCCCGCACCATTGAGGTGATTCTCCCCCACCGTCAGTTCTGCACGGGCGTAGCCTTCGCGCACCTCGGTGAGCTGAGCGCCTATCATCTTGGCAAAACGGTCTGTGCCGTTGAGTGTATCTTTCAGCGTCATGACCTGTGATCCTCCCTGAACTGCTTCATCCTCTCTTCGAGCACCGGATAAAGTTCCTCACGCATACGGCTTGTGCATGCACGCACACCCTGCTGGAGCGATCCAGTGGTGTCAAGATTGATGCTCGACACACCATAATGTATGAGCTCTGTGACGAGTTCGCCGCCGGTGAGTCCCGGATACGACAGTGAGAAGAAGAAACCGTCGCCTATCTCCTCATTGACATCTCGCGGATAAGTGATGGTGAAACCGTTGTCGCAGAATATCTTCTTCATCTTCTGGGCGCGCACGGCATACTCACGGGTATCCTCTACGAAATTGATCTTGCCCTCGCATGAGAGCCTGAGCATCTCGGCGTAGCCGTACTGCGTGGTGGCGGTGCAGCCGGAGGTGATCATGTACTGGATGCTGGCGATGAAAGTCGGCCCGAATACTCCGGAATCGTGATAGCGCTCCGTGAATGCAGGGAAATGGCGGTCGAAGAGCGCATCACTGATGCAGACGAGAGCCATGCGCTGTCCGGCATAGCTGAAGATCTTTGAGCTGGACAGCATCAGTATGTAGTTGTCTGTGTAGCGGGCAACAGTACGCACATACGGCTCCACATACGGATGGCTGAGGTCGCGGCGGTTGTCCATCGCGAAGTATGCCAGGTCCTCAAGCACTATGACATCATGCTCCGTGGCAAGCTCGCCTATGATGCGGAGCTCATCTTCCTCCAGGGATATCCACGCAGGATTGTTGGGGTTGGAATACACGATGGCTGCGATGTCACCGTCCCTGAGTTCCTCTTCAAGCTTGGCCCTGAGAGCCTCGCCTCTGTACGGGAAGATGTCGAACTCCTTCCATGAGATGCCGAGGACGCGGAGCTGGCTCTTCTGGATAGGGAAACCCGGATCGATGAAAAGCACCTTGTCCTTGGCCGGATCACGCTGGCAGCAGGCAATGAAGGCCCCGAAAGAGCCTGCCACACTGCCGACGGTAGGGACGCAGCCCCTCGGTGAGATGTCGATATTGATGAATGCCTTGACGAACTCACTGGCAGCAGCCTTGAGCTCAGGAACACCTGCAGCGGCAGGGTACTGGCTGCCTATTCCGCTGTCGAGAGCACGTTTCTCGGCCTCGATTCCATATCTGTTGGCAGGGAGACCAGGACTTCCCTGATCCATGCGGATGAAAGGGATGCCTGTCTTCTGCTCAAGATACTGAGCGACGAGAAGAGTCTCGCCTATGGTAGCGTGACTGAGGTCAGCCACGTGATTGACACGGGCTGCCTCAGCTACCAGTTCTTCTGAAAAAATCTTCATTATTTAGAAAAATCTCTCTTGTCAAGCACATGCTTTGCCTTGCCCATGGATCTCTCGATGCCGTAAGGAGGCTGGATATGGATGTTCGGCTTGATGCCGACCATGCTGACGATCCTGTCGAACAACGGCTTGAGGAACTTGATCTGATCATGGAGCTCGACTGTATAGAACTCAGGCTTGAGCTCGACGTCGAGATCGAAGGTATCCTCGTTGTTGACGCGGTCCACGGTGATGAAATAGTAAGGAGTGAATGCAGGGAACTCTGTGAGGCAGGTCTCGATCTGTGACGGGAACACGTTGACACCGCGGATGATCATCATGTCATCAGAGCGTCCGAGAATCCTGTCCATCCTGACTGCGGTACGGCCGCATTCGCAAGGCTCATAGATAAGTCTGGTAAGGTCGCGTGTACGGTAGCGGATGATAGGCATTGCCTCCTTGCACAGCGAAGTGAACACGAGCTCTCCGAACTCGCCCGGAGCCACAGGCTCGAGAGTGTCAGGATTGATGATCTCAGGATAGAACATATCTTCCCATAGATGGGTTCCGTTCTGGCACTCGCACTCGCCGCCGACACCGGGACCACACATCTCGGTGAGACCATATAGATCATATGCCTTGATATGGAGTTTGTCCTCAAGCTCCTTGCGCATGCCTTCTGTCCAAGGCTCTGCGCCGAAGAATCCTGCACGGAGCTTCATCTTATTGACAGACACGACCTTGCTGGCATGGATCGCTTCGGCTATATGCATTGCATAGCTAGGGGTGCAGCAGAGTGCGTTTGAGCCGAAATCCTGCATGAGCATGATCTGCTTCTCAGTATTTCCTGCAGAGGTAGGAAGCTGGACAGCTCCTCTGACCGCTGCACCGTCATGAGCACCGAGACCACCGGTGAAAAGTCCGTAGCCGTAACTTACCTGCACAGTATCACCAGGTCCGATGTCAGCGACAGCCATGACGCGGGCTACACCTTCAGCCCACATCTTGATATCGTTCTCTGTATATGTGTCAACCACCG
This sequence comes from Candidatus Cryptobacteroides onthequi, assembly GCA_018066125.1. GTDB lineage: Bacteria > Bacteroidota > Bacteroidia > Bacteroidales > UBA932 > Cryptobacteroides > Cryptobacteroides onthequi. Next base: position 75,877 of record JAGHSA010000003.1, read on the forward strand.
GCTTGCCAGTGGTACCACTGGAGGCATGGATACGACGTACTTCTGAGTGAGGGACAGCCTGAAGGCCGAAAGGATACTCATCACGAAGGTCGGTCTTGGTAGTGAAAGGAAGCTTCTTGATATCATCGATCGACTTGATATCCTCCGGCTTCACGCCAAGCTCATCCATCTTTCTCTTGTAGAAAGGGACCTTTTCGTAACAGGTCTTTACGGTCTTGATGAGTCGTTCTGTCTGAAGGGCGCGCATTTCCTCTCTAGGCATGCACTCCATTTGTGGATTGTGGATCATGTTTGTTAAGTTTCTATGTTATTGATTATCTGTTCTGTGATTCGGAAACGCCCCTGTCGAATGCCTTGAGATTGGCCTCTACGACAGCTTCGCCCTTGCGTGCGAAGATGACCGAGATGGCATTGCGGAGCTGATCGACACTGAGGATGTCAAGGAAAGGTGCAGCCATGCCGAGAAGCACCATGTTGGCCGCCTTCGGCATACCGAGTTCCCTCGCGACATTCTCGATATCGAGCTTCACGACCGATGGCATGGAGTCAAGCTCTGCCATAAGAGCCGCCTCATCCGGATAGTTGGGAATATTGACCAGAGGCTTGCTGCTCGTGACTATGGTGCCGTCAGGGCTGAGATACGGAAGATAGCGCAGAGCCTCCATAGGCTCCATGCTGATGATGAGATCAGCCTTTCCCTGAGGGATGAGGTCCGACCATATGGGTTCTGTAGAGAGACGCAGATTGCTCTGGACATCACCTCCACGCTGGCTCATGCCGTGCACTTCAGCCTGCTTGAGGTTGATGCCTGACACCGTTGCCGCCTGACCTATGATGGTGGCGATGGAGAGAATGCCCTGGCCACCGACTCCGCAGAGTATTATATCCTTTTTCATTTGCCTGCCTCCTTTGCTTTCTTGGCCTCACGCATATGACGCTGCAGGGTCTGCATGCACTCACGGCGAGGTATGATGACACTTACGCCCTTGTACTCGATCTCTTCTCTGATGGTACGGGTGATCTCTTCCATATTCTTCGGCATAGGCACTACCACTCTCACGTGCTCCGGATCCACTCCGAGGCCGGTGCAGATACCCTCGTATTTGCTTGTGCCGGCGCTGTCCTGACCGCCGGCCATTCCGGTGGTGAGGTTGTCGGATATGATTACCACGATGTTGCTGCGGTCGTTGACGGCATCGAGAAGACCTGTCATGCCGCTGTGCGTGAAGGTGGAATCACCTATGACGGCCACAGACGGGAAGAGGCCTGCATCGGCTGCACCCTTCGCCATGGTGATGCTGGCGCCCATATCGACACAGCTTGAAAGAGACTTGTACGGAGGAAGCGCTCCGAGGGTATAGCATCCGATATCACCAAACACGCGATGCTCGGGATAGTCTGCAAGCACCTGGTTGAGCGCTGCATAGACATCTCTGTGCCCGCAGCCCTGGCAGAGCTGTGGGGGACGGCCTGCAAGATTCTTCGCAGGCTCGAATGACGGTCCGGCCGGAACTCCGAGAGCCTTTGCCACATTGTCCGGGGTAAGCTCTCCGGTGCGCGGAAGGTCGCCGGTGAGACGTCCGAGGATGCGGTAGTCAGCTCCGAGAAGTCCTGCCACCATCTCCTCCACTACCGGCTGTCCGTCCTCAATGACAATGACAGCGTCGTTGCGGCCGGCAAGAGCCTTGACCTGTGCTGCAGGCAGAGGGTACTGGCTGACCTTGAGGATGTCAGCGCCGTCGCCAACTGCCTCCTTGACGTAATTGTATGCGATACCGCAGGCTATGATGCCGAGATTGGCTCTTTCCGACGGGGTCTCGACCTTGTTGAAACGGGAATTCTCGGCGGCCTCGAGGAGAGCCGGCTGCTTGCCGATGAGCTCGACATATTTGCGGCGGGCATTCCCCGGGAGGAGCACCCACTGGTCGGTAGACACATTGAGCGGGTTCTCGTCAGCGAGCTCTCCCACCTCGACTGCCGCACGGCTGTGGGCAAGTCTGGTGACGATGCGCATCACCACAGGTACCTTCTGAGCCTCGCTGAGGGCGAATGCCTCGGCCATCATGTCATATGCCTCCTGCTGGCTGCTCGGCTCGAATACCGGGACCATGGCAAACTTCGCATAGAAACGCGAATCCTGCTCATTCTGGCTCGAATGCATTGACGGATCATCGGCAGCCAGGACTATGAGTCCTCCGTTGACGCCCGTGATGGCGGAATTTACAAATGCGTCGGCGCAGACATTCATGCCGACATGCTTCATGCAGACCAGAGCGCGCTTTCCGGCATAAGACATGCCGAGAGCAGCTTCCATCGCCGTCTTTTCGTTCGTGGACCAGCGGCAGTGGATGCCCCTTGCCCTGGCGGTGGCATCGCCCTGGATGAACTCGGTGATCTCGGTAGAAGGCGTGCCGGGATACGCATAAACACCGCTCAAGCCGGCATTTATGGCGCCCAAAGCCACCGCCTCGTCTCCGAGGAGAAGTTTCTTTGTCATATGTAATATCTTATGGTTACCTTCTTTATGACCGCCATCCGCACTAACCGAAAAGCGTCTGGCGCCATCTCAGAATCGTTTCAGTGCTACAAATTAGGCATTATTTGTCAAAGAGCAAAGAAAACCCGCCGGAATATGCCGGCGGGTCTCTTCAGCCATCTCACTGTGAGACAATGGAAAATTCCGAAAACGATTTCGCGGGGTCAGCGGCGGATGAGCAGATGCCCGGGCGGAAGCAGCTGTCCCATCTCATCAGCTGAGACAGCCCCACACCATCCCCAAACCTGCCGGTCTCTTCTCCGCAGCGCCATGAGAAAGTCGCGGTGACAGCACCTTGCACGGCCGCAGACAGGATGAGATCACCCTGTGGAAGCGGCCAGCTCTTGAGAGTCTCGCTGACATTGCCGACGACAGATCTGAGTACTATCCTGTCCCCTTCCGCCGCCAGGGAGACGTAATCTCCGAAACTTCCGAAGAATATCAGTCCCTTCAGCGGCTCCTCATCCTGCTTCAGACAGGCGCTGACCTCATAATTGACAGAGAAAGGGCGCTTGCACAGCACCTGGAAGCTGCCGTCGGATACAGGACAGGTCCATGACGGATCCCTGACTGCAGACTCGAATGTGTCGGTTGATGAGGTCTTGATCAGCTGTACCGTTCCCTTGAAAGGAGTCTTCTGGCTGATGGCGGCATGGGCGCCGGTCATACAGCGTATCCAACCCTGCCCATCGGAGCCGAGTTCGCTGAGGAACGGCCTCCTGCTGAGATAGAATTCCTCCCCGGGAATGTAAGCGTGGCAAAGGTAGAAAAGGCGTCCGTCAGGAGTCTCCACCGTGGTGCCGTGGCCGAGCGACTGCACCTCGATGCGGTCTCCTGCGAGCACCGGGTTTGAAGGGCACTTCTCCCACTCACCTTCGATGGAGCGCGAGCGCGCCAGGCGCACGTCATAGTCACTTCCGGGGCCGCAGCATGTCTTCGCGGAGTAGAGCATATAATACCACCCGTCCCTTTTGAACATGCATTGTCCTTCCATTCCGAGACGCTCATCGTCTCGGAGAATGGTGAAAACCTCGCCTTCAAGCGTGACGCCGTCATCATTGAGGCGCGAGCATGCTATCTCGATAGGGCAATCGTCCAGGCCATGGGCCTTCCATGTGATATACAGCTGACCGTCGTCATCAAACACGAATGCATCGATCTGTTCGGTACCGCTGTCCAGGATGACTCCCATGTCCTCATATGGTCCCTGCGGGAAATCCGCCACCGCAGCACCGAGACAGTGCCTGCCGTCGGAGGCACGGCCCGCCGAGTAATAGCAATAGAATCTGCCATCATGCTCGAAGAGCTCCGGTGCCCAGAAACCGGCGTCTGTCCATTCCGGCTTTGTCTGGAAGATGTTTCCGACCTGCTCCCAGTTGACCAGGTCTTCAGATTTGAAGAGCGGGAACTCCGGCCCCCAATTGTAGGAACTGGCGCATGCATAATACACATCCCCTACCCTGATGACAGAAGGGTCCGCAAGATCCTCCGGAATCACAGGATTGGTGAAGTAAGTCTCCTTTGAGCCCCCGGTGCATGCCTGGAGGAGCATCATAAGGGACAGGAAAATGATGACATATCTCTTCATGGCTACTCCGAGACGGAGAGGAGCATCCTGGGCACTGAGATTGGTGATGACCGCAAGTGCGGAGAAGATTGATAGCAATGTCTTTTTCATATCGCAAGTCATATACAATTTTGTTTTTCGCTTATTGGATTCCGACAGGCAGCTTCATTGTAAGCAAATGGCTATATTTGCAGAAAATTTACTGCAGTGGAGAATGATTTCATCAAATATGTAGACCTGGGCCTCGGAGATGTGCCTGTCATGGTCGGTCCGGAAACCAGACTCAGCAGACTGGCTGCTGAGACAGACGGACACGGACTCAGAGGCGTGGAGATGTTCAAGGGGCACGACATATCGATAGCTGAGGCCGTGACCCGCAATGTCTCACACGATGGAACCCGTTTCGGAGACCTGATCTCCGGAGTCGTCTGCTTCGATACCGCAGAAGACAGAAAGGTCAAGTTCACCCGGCAGGAATGCAGGTTCAGCCGCGGATCTTCGCTCTTTCTTGAAGAAAAGAGATACGTGATCTCAAGCATCCTTATCCGCCTGGAGCGCGACCTTGGCGGGAAGTGATCAGAAGAATCTTTCCTCAAGCATCATGCACAGTGCATGGTACACGGGAAGATGGAGTTCCTGGACCTTGTAGGTCTCTGTCTCGGGGACTCTCACACATACATCGGCAATATCTGACAGCCGGCTTTCACCCTCACCGGTGAGGCCTATCACCTTCATGCCCCTCGCCTTGGCAGCCACGGCGGCATAAATGACATTGGCACTGTTGCCGGATGTGGATATACCCATGAACACGTCGCCCCCGCGTCCGAATCCATTTACCTGCTGTGCGAAGCAGAGCAGGGGCTCGCAATCGTTCTGGTATGCTGTACTGAGCGCCAGATGACCGTCAAGAGCTATGGCCGGCAACGCTCCCTGAAGGTGCCTGGCAAGTTTCCCGCCCATCTCGGGGTCGGTCTTGATGAGTGCCTCCTCATATCCCGACGGCAGCTCCCTCTTCTTCACGAAGGACTTCATCAGTTCTCCGACAATATGCTCGGCATCCGCAGCGGAACCTCCATTCCCGGCGATGAGGAGCTTTCCACCTCCTGCGTATGAGGCTTCAAGGATATCATACGCTGCGGCGATGTCTCCTCTGCAGACTTCCAATCCGGGATATCTGCCCAAAAGGGCGTCAAGGTGTACGAGTGGATCTGCCATGCTATCTCTGGTTGTACTCTTCAAGCGCCTTGCGGAGAACAATCATTGCCTTTCCCAGATCTTCCTTATTGAGCACATAAGCCATTCTGACCTGGTCGCGGCCTTCATCCGGGTCTGTGTAGAAACCGGCACCGGGAGCCATCATGACGGTCTGACCCTCATACTGGAAGTCTGTGAGGCACCACTGGCAGAACTTCTCCGCGTCATCCACAGGGAGTCTTACCATGGTATAGAAAGCGCCCATAGGGGTAGGTGAATAAACGCCCTCGATCTTGTTGAGCTCGTTCAGGAGGAAATTGCGGCGGTCAAGATACTCGTCATAGACCGAGTCCATGTACTCCTGAGGAGTGCTCAGGGAAGCTTCCGCTATCACCTGGCCCACGAGAGGCGGGCTGAGTCGCGCCTGGCAGAACTTCATCACAGCCTTTCTCACCTCCTTGTTCTTGGTGATCAGAGCTCCGATACGTATTCCGCACTCGCTGTAGCGCTTGCTGACAGAGTCGATGAGTACGACATTGTCCTCGATGCCTTCGAGATGGCATGCAGAGATATAAGGCTGCTTTGTATAGATGAACTCGCGGTACACCTCGTCAGAGAAGAGATAGAGGTCATGCTTCTTCACGAGGTCCCTGATCTGCATCATCTCCTTTTTCGTATAGAGATAACCGGTAGGGTTGTTGGGGTTGCAGATGAGGATGGCCCTGGTCTTGTCAGTGATCTGCTTCTCGAACTCTTCCACCGGAGGGAGCTTGAAGCCGTTGTCTATAGAGGTCTTCACGGATTTCACCACTGCACCCGCACTGATGGCGAATGCCATATAGTTGGCATAGGAAGGGTCCGTGACTATGATCTCGTCGCCGGGGTTGAGACACGCCATATATGCGAACTGCACGGCCTCGGAACCACCCGAGGTGACTATGATCTCATCGGGTGAAAGATCGATGCCATACTCTGCATAATACCCTACGAGCTTGGTCCTCAGAGATTTATACCCCTGTGACGGACTGTATTCAAGGATGCTTCTGTCAATGTTGCGCACAGCATCGATCGCACAGGCCGGGGTCTCGATGTCCGGCTGTCCGATATTGAGGTGATACACATGTATGCCGTTGCGCTTGGCTGCATCGGCGTATCTTGCGAGTTTTCGAATAGGTGAGCTCGGCATATTCTGAGCTCTCTGAGATATCTGCATCTTGTAGTTGTTAAGAACAACAAATATATTAAAAATGTTATATTTGGGAAAACGATTCTGAACATGAAACGATTCCTTTCCGCTGCCGCGGCTCTCATCCTGACCGCTTTCACCGGCATCCACGCCCAGAATTCACTCGACGCATTCGATTTCCGACTTGATCACAAGGACGGACAATACGCCCTGGGAGACACTGTATGTCTGACCATGACTCCACCTCAGGACGCCGGCGCAGCGTTGAGGATGACCACTTACATCAATGGACTCAACACGGGCGACACGGTGGATGTCGTCCCTGTACGAAACTCCGGATGCATCTACAGAGCTGCCTGGAGCGAGCCTGTCGCAGTGATGCTGGAATTCAGCAGGAAGGGCGCGCCCGCAGACGGGGACAAGTTCACCATAGGCTACATCGTCGGCGCAGAGCAGTTCAAGACCGGATGGGAGGCGCCAAAAGACCTCCACCGCTTCTGGAAAAAGCAGATCAGGGAACTCCGCAAGGTTCCTATGGAGGTGAAGCTCACACCTGTGCCTCTGAAGGATGAGGATGCGCTGAAATACGAGTGCTTTGCAGTGGAGATCAACAGCATCGACACCATCCCGGTCAGGGGCTACATCACCAGGCCCAAGGACGCACCGGCAAAGTCCCTGCCTATCGTGGCCCAGCTTCACGCAGCCGGAGTGGCTGGAGGATGGTGCCGCGCCACGGTGAAAGGGGCCCTCGAATACACCAGACAGGGAGCGATCGCCATCGATTTCAATGCCCACGGCATGCTGAACGACGCCCCGGAAGAGTACTATCAGGAACTTGAGAACGGAAGACTCAAAGGCTATTCGACCCCGATCATCACCGACCACGAGTCCTACTATTTCAGAACCATGTTCCTGCGTGCCGTCAGGGCGCTGGACTACATCACACAGGACGCTGCATGGGACGGCAAGAGACTTATGGTCACCGGCGAAAGCCAGGGCGGAGCCCAGTCGGCAGCTCTTGTCGGCATCTACAGGAAGGTGTCTGACGCCGCAATGTATGTGCCTGCGATGATAGGAACCGGAGGCATGGCCGCAGGGCGTCTGAGTGCATGGCCGAAGCCTCTGGAGAAGAACGGGCTCGACTCTCCTGCCATGAAGGTGGCTCCATACTATGACGGTGCGCTTCTGCTCAATGGTTCGAAGGCGAACCTCTTTGTGGAAGTCGGACTGATAGATGTCACATGCCCTCCGGCCGAGATATTCTCAGGCCTCAACGGGGCGAAGGGACGCAAGGTCATCGAGACATCTCCATACCGCCCTCACCACTGCAAGATGGCAGACCGGTACATGGTGGACTGGCGGGAGAGAGTGCTTCAGTCCAGACTAGACTACATCGATGAGTTCATGAACAGAGCTTGCGGAACACGGCCTCGCAGCCGCTGAGGATATCGTCCAGAGCCAGCTGGAAATCTCCGGTGTACCATGGATCTGCGACATCTCCCGGCATGCCGGTCCAGTCGAGAAGTCTCGTGACCTTGCCTTCGGGATCCGATCCTATGATGCGCATGAGGTTACGGACATTGTACTTCTCCATGCATACGATGTGATCAAACCTGGCATAGTCGGCCTTTGTCACCTGACGCGCCCTTTTCTGTGGATCGCATGGGATGCCTGACTGCGACAGGATACGCTTTGCGGGCGGATATACGGGATTTCCGATCTCCTCTGTCGAGGTGGCGGCGGACTCGATATGGAACTCCCCGTCCATGCCGTGGGCACGGACCAGGGCCTTCATCACAAATTCAGCCATAGGACTGCGGCAGATGTTGCCGTGGCATATAAAGAGAATCTTTTCCATCATTTCGGGATATGAGACTGCAAAGATAGGGATTCTCCACGACACTGTCTCACCTGCGCTCGGTAACCATGAAGAGGATGGCAGACAGGCAGAGAATGATGCCGGCGACCATCACCGGGGTAAGCGGCTCCGCAAATGCGGCAATCCCGATGAGGATGGCCGTGAGCGGCTCGAACACGCCCAGCACCGCAGTCTTCGTCGGACCGATAAGCCTGGTGGAAATGGCTATGGTGAGCACCGCAATGGTCGTCGGAAACAGCGCCAGGCCGGCAAGGTCAGCCCATGAGCGCCAGCCGTGTATGCCATCCACAAGAGAATCTCCTCCCGCGGTGGTGATGCAGAGAAAAGCCACCACGCCCACCGCCAGAGACCAGAATGTCAGCACCCTCGGAGATACCTCGCTGACGGAGCTGTCATTATTGACCAGCACCACGTAGATGGAATAGCTGAAAGCAGACAGGGCTGCCAGGGCTATGCCGGCGAAGCTGAGCTCTACATGACCGGAAGGCATGCACAGCAGGATCACACCCACCAGAGTCACCGCAATGGATATCCAGACCCTGAGAGTCGGATACTGCTTCAGGAACACCATGATCAGCGCCACGAACACGGGATAGAGATAGACTATGGTCGTGGCCAGACCTGACGGGATGTAGTTGTATGACTCGAACAGGGTGATGCTGCTGCCGCAGTACATGACACCGAGTATGAGCAGCGACTTGAATTCACGCCATGTCACCTTCAGGGAGCCGCCGGTGCAGAGTATCCACACAGCCACGATTACCATTGAGAACAGATATCGGAAGAACAGCATTGAAGATACCTGCATGCCTCCCTCCAGCAAAGGCTTTCCGAAAAGCGGATTCATGCCGTATGTCACTCCGGCTGCAATGCCGGCTGCGTATCCCGTGATCTTGTCTTTTGTCTCCATGGCTTATGAAATGGGGCACAAAGATAGTTCAATCGAGCATATTTTTTGATAATTGAAGATTATTTGCTAAACTTGTTCTCCTGAACAAAAAGAAACCAAGTAACACAACCATTAACTTATAACTGATTATGACTTACAAGATCATCGACATCGAGGGCATCGGCCCGGTTTACGCAGAGAAGCTTACCGCTGCAGGTATCATCACAGCTGACCAGCTCCTTGAGAAGTGCGCAGCTCCGGCTGGACGCAAGGCTCTCGAAGAAGCTACCGGTATCTCCGGAAAGCTCATCCTCACATGGACAAACCACGCTGACCTCTTCAGGATCAAGGGCGTAGGCCCTCAGTTCGCAGAGCTTCTCGAGGCTGCAGGTGTCGACACCGTAAAGGAACTCGGCCACCGCAATGCTGAGAATCTTGCTGCCAAGATGCTCGAGGTCAACGAGGAGAAGAAGCTCGTCCGCAGAGTACCTGTACAGGCAGAGATCGAGAAGATGATCGCTCAGGCAAAGGAGCTTCCAGGAGTGATGACATACTAAGATTCTGGAAACACACCTATAGAAACTGGGCCACCCTTCAAAAGGTGGCCTTTTAAGTGAAACGGCGTACCGCGATGAAATTCCATCTTGAATCGGCATACAAACCCTCCGGAGACCAGCCCGGAGCCATAAAGGAGCTTTGCAGCGCCCTGGATCAGGGCGTAAGCGATGTCACGCTCCTCGGTGTCACGGGCTCAGGAAAGACCTTCACCATGGCCAATGTCATCGAAAAGCTTCAGCGGCCGGCCCTCATCCTGAGCCACAACAAGACGCTTGCGGCTCAGCTTTACGGAGAATTCAAGTCTTTCTTCCCCGACAATGCCGTCGAGTACTTCGTTTCATACTATGACTACTACCAGCCGGAGGCATACATACCTTCCAGCGACACCTATATCGAGAAGGATCTGAGCATCAATGACCAGATCGAAAAGCTCCGTCTGAGTGCAGCCAGCGCCCTTCTTTCCGGAAGGAGGGATGTGATAGTCATCTCCAGCGTGTCATGCCTTTACGGCATCGGCAACCCTGAAGACTTCCACGCACAGACCACTACGGTCAGACGGGGAGAGCGCAGGAGTCTCACCGGCCTTCTGTATCAGCTGGTGGATGCACTCTACAGCCGCACGGAAGTGGAATTCACCAGAGGTACATTCAGGGTGAGAGGCGACACGGTCGATGTCTACCTCAGCGGTGACGACCTCGCGGTCAGGATAGAATTCTTCGGAGACGAGGTGGACAACCTCAGCATGATAGACCCTCTCACAGGGGCATTCATCGAGTCCCTGGACGCGATAAACATATACCCGGCCAGGAACTTCGTCACCACAAAGGAACGCAGTTTCCAGGCAGTGAGCCTCATCCAGGACGACCTGGTGAAGCAGCTGGAGTATTTCGAAAGCATAGGAAAGGGGCTCGAGGCCAAGAGACTCCGTCAGAGAGTTGAATACGACCTCGAGATGATCAAGGAGATGGGCTACTGCCCCGGCATCGAAAACTACTCACGCTACTTTGACGGCCGCAAGCCGGGTCAGAGGCCGTTCTGCCTCATCGACTATTTCCCGAAGGACTTCATCACCTTCGTGGACGAGAGCCACGTGACCCTGCCGCAGATCCATGCGATGTTCGGAGGCGACCACTCCAGAAAATCCGTCCTCGTGGAGTATGGTTTCCGTCTCCCCGCCGCATCTGACAACCGTCCGCTCACGTTTGATGAATTCGAGGCCATCACCGGCCAGAAAGTCTATGTGAGCGCCACCCCTTCCGACTATGAACTCCAGAAGTCTGAGGGCCTCGTGGTCGAGCAGGTGGTACGTCCGACCGGCCTCCTGGATCCTCCTATCGAGGTCAGGCCTATCGAGCACCAGGTGGACGACCTGGTCGAAGAGGTGCGCAAGAGAGCGGAAGTGGACGAGAGATCCCTTGTCACCACCCTTACCAAACGCATGGCCGAGGAACTGTTCGAGTACATGCAGAAGATCGGCATAAGATGCAACTACATCCACTCGGATGTAGACACTTCGGAAAGAGTGAAGATCATCGAGGATTTCAAGCAGGGATTCTACGATGTGCTCATCGGAGTCAACCTGCTCCGTGAAGGACTGGACATCCCTAGCGTCTCTCTCGTTGCCATCCTGGATGCTGACAAGGAGGGATTCCTCCGCACAGGCAAATCCCTGACACAGACTGCCGGGCGTGCCGCCCGCAATGTCAACGGTCTGGTGATCATGTATGCCGACACGATCACCAGATCGATGGAGGAGACTATACGCGAGACCAACAGGAGAAGACACAAGCAGATGGAGTACAACCGCGTCAACGGCATCACGCCGCAGCAGGTCGAGGTCAAACTCAACGTACTCGCATCGGAGCTCTCTTCCGGAGAGGGATCAAGAGACAACCCGCGACTCTACAACTCCCCTAACGGACGCGTCAGCGCCGCAAACTCAGTGGACGACCCGACCTACATCCCAAGCCCCAACGAGCTCGGACACGGCACTGTATCAGTCGGCCTCGGACATGACTCGAAGCGTCAGGACAACACAGCATATGTTGACGGCTACATCAAGGCCGATCTGGCGGCAGTGCTTCAGGACCCTGTGATCAGGTCCATGAGCAGAAGCCAGGTCGAGAAGATGATGGAAGAGGCCAAGCGGAAGATGAAAGAGGCTGCAGCAGAGCTCGAGTTCACTGCGGCGGCCAGATACAGGGACGAAATGTGGGCACTTCAACAATATCTCAAGGTATGGAAAGAACTATAGACGAACTTTTCCCTCATTTCAGTGAGGAAGGCAGAGAACTGGTGAAAAGGGCCGCCGACATAGCCGGCAAGGCTCTTGAAGGAGAAGTGCGCGGCAACGGGCACCCGTTCTTCGAGCATCCTGTCTCCGTCGCCCAGATCGTCAGCGATGAGATAGGACTCCAGGCGGAATGCGTGGCAGCAGTCTTCCTCCACGAGGCGACTCGAAATCACAGGGAGATAGACCTCAGCGGCTTCTCTGATGATATCAGGACCATGGTGGACGGCCTCAACAACATCTCCACCATCAAGCCGAAGGACACACGTCTTGAAGCCGAGAAATACAAGAAGCTCATCGTCCAGTATTCAGCAGACCCTAGAGTGACCGTGATAAAGATCGCGGACAGACTTGAGGTCATGAGGAACCTGAATCTGTTCCCGAAGGCGTCGAGGGATCAGAAGATACTCGAGACGCTGCTCCTCTACATACCACTCGCCCATCAGCTCGGTCTCTACAACATCAAGAGCGAGATGGAGAACATATACTTCAGGCATGCCGAGCCAGAGCAGTACAGAGCCATCACCAATAAGCTGAAAGCCACCGAAAAGGACCGCGAGCGTCTATCCAGGGAATTCATCAAGCCTCTCGAGGAGAAGCTTTCCGCAGCCGGCATCAGCTACAAGCTCAAGGTGAGGACAAAGACGGCATATTCCATCTTCAAGAAGATGCAGGCCCAGAAAGTCACTTTCGAGGGCGTGTATGACGTATTCGCCATACGCTTCATCATCCTTTGTGACGATGACAGACAGCTGGAGAAAGACCTCTGCTGGAAGGTGTACTCATACGTCACCGAAGAGTACGAATCAGACACCAACCGCCTGAGGGACTGGCTCTCCAACCCTAAGCCGAACGGCTACGAATCGCTTCACATCACTGTAAGGAACAAGGACAAGGCCTACCTTGAAGTCCAGATCCGCACCAAGAGGATGGACGACGAGGCTGAGAACGGCAACGCCGCCCACTGGTCATACAAGGGAATCAAACACGAGCAGGCCCTCGACAACTGGATGAAGTCCGTGAGATACACTCTCGAGCATCCTTTCGAGGCCAAGCCTGAGGACCTCCCTCAGCCGCCGTCAAAGGAGATATTCATATTCACTCCTACCGGCGAACTCAGGATCCTGCCGGCAGGGTCTACAATGCTTGATTTCGCTTTCAATATCCACTCCGGCCTCGGATGCAGGTGCACCGGAGGAAAGATCAACGGCAAGATAGTCTCGATCAGAGAGAAGCTGAAGACCGGAGATTCTGTGGAGATCCTCACCGCCAAGAATCAGAAGCCTTCCTCTGACTGGCTGAACTTCGTGGTCACTTCCAAGGCCCGCACACGCATCAAGCTGGAGCTCAACGAAGTGGAGCGCAAGAAATCGCTTGAAGGCAAGGAGATCGTGGACAGGCGCCTCAAGAACTGGAAGATGGAGTTTCCGGATGATCTCGTGGCTGAGTTCATGAAGCAGCACAAGCTGAGTTCTGTCATCTCGCTCTATGCAGCCATCGCCGACGAGAAGATAGATGTCAATGACATCAAGAGCTTCCTGCAGGAGAAAGCCCGCAAGGAAGTCTCCAGAGAACAGGAAGAGCTTGCTGAGTGGACAGGAAGCAGCGAGAGCAGGTCTTCATCGGACGATATCCTGGTGCTCAGCGCAAAGCATGTCAAAGGACTCGACTACAAGATGTCCAAGTGCTGCAATCCTGTGTTCGGAGATGATGTATTCGGCTTTGTGACAAGAGGTGAAGGCATCAAGATCCACAGGATGTCATGCCCCAACGCCGCCAGACTCATCGAGAGATATCCTTACCGCATACAGAAGGTGATGTGGGCGGAGACCCCTTCAACAGGAGATTTCCAGTGCACCGTGAAGATCACGGCAGAGATGGAGCACACCGTCCTCACACAGGTGATGGAAGTCGTGAACATGTTCAGAGCTTCCATCCGAGGCTTCAATGTCCTCGAGGACGCACGCAACAGCGCCTACGACATCACCATGCGTCTGCTTGTCCCTTCCAACACGGAACTGGACAAGGTCGTGTCACAGATAGGGATGCTCAGGCACGTGATAAAAGTCAAGAGAGTCTGACCCCGGCTACTTCTTTCTGGCATTGTTCAGAGCACTCTGGAATGCATGCGCATTGCGGAGGTGGTCACTGTAGCTCTTTGCGAAAAGATGTGTCCCGTCGAATGTGGAATTGGCGCAGAAATAGAGATAGTCTCCCTCAGGATTGAGGACAGCCTCCAGACATGCCTTTGTAGGAACAGCTATCGGTCCCGGAGGAAGGCCCGCATATTTGTAGGTATTGTACGGAGAATCATATTCCAGATGCCTGTTGAGTACCCTTGTCAGCTCATAGTTGAAGCAGTATGCCACAGTGGGATCCGCCTGGAGCTTCATCCCGGTATGGAGACGGTTGAGATACACTCCGGCTATCTTCGGCATCTCAGGTTCATGGTTTGTCTCTCCCTTGACAATCGAGGCAAGGATGGATACTTCAAGAGGCGTGAGACCCTGAGCCTTGGCCTGAGCCAGACGCTTTTCGTTCCAGAATCTGTCATAGGCCTCCTTCTGCTTGTCAAGGACATCTTTCATGGTAGAGGTCCAATACATCTCGTAGGTATCGGGGATGAAGAGGGAGAAGACATTCTTCGGAGTGAAACCGTATGCCGACAGCATGGCTTTGTCGTTGAGCGCCTTCATCACCGCAGCGGAATCGATCATGAGCTGGCTGCTGATCTTGGACGCAATCTGGCTTTTGGCACGCATGGTGCCGGAAAGGGTCAGCTTGGCAGGACTCTGCCAGCAATTGTTGAGCATCCTTGCGACATAGACGCTGGTGTAGCCGGGCCTGATCTCGTACCTGCCAGGCTGGAAATACTCAGCAACCTTCTTATCCCTGAATGCCCTGTTGAGGCTGTACGGACGCTTCACGCCTGCCTCGTTGATAAGGGTGGCATATATCTCGTCAAGGGACGAGTCCGGGCGCACGTATAGTGTGACTGACTTTCTGAAATTCGGGACCTTGTTGTCACTGAGCCAATTCCACGAGGAGATAAGGCCGAGCACCAGCACCACGGCTGCAGCGGCTCCGGCCCACAGAAGCGTACGTGCCTGACGCGACCCCCTCACGATCTTTCTCTTCCCTGAAGCTGATTTCCTTCCTGCCGACGCTTTCCCTGCCGACGCATTCTTCTTCACTTTACGGCTGTTATCTCTTGCTTGCATTTGTTATTTTCCTGATACGGGCGAGGCTCACGCGACGCACTCCTGTTGTCTTGTAATCCTTACGCAAGAGGATGGTATCTCCCTCACGCAGGACATGTCCCTTTTCAAAATCATTCAGACTGCAGACTGAACTCATCCTGACAGCGAAACGCTGGCATATGTCCCGGAGATTCTCTCCATCGGACTCCACTATATATTTGTCAAGACCCTTTTCTGTCTGTGTCTTCTTGGCCTGGATATAGACCACGGTGCCGGGTAGAAGAGGACAGTCTGAAGCCAGATCATTGAACTTGAGAATCTCCTTGATGAAAAGGTCGTTCTCCTCAGCTATGGAAGAATAGGTTTCACCTTCTCTCGAGTAGATGAAAGGCACTCCATTCTGCTTGTATACAGGTCTGGCCATTGTGAAGTGGAACTCTTCCTTCTGCTCTGCGACGGTCACCTGCACCACCTCCTCCATCTCGGAAGGAGACTCCGGAAGCACTTCAGGCGCAGGTTCCTGCTGCGCGGCTGCCTTCTTCTGCTGGGCCTTGGACTTGCGGGAGGCCGAATTCTTGGCGGCAGACTTCTCCACCTTGGCAGAAGAAGCGTCCTGCCCGCCCTTCACCTCAGCGCCGTCATCGCGCCTGACACCTGGATAGAGAACCGGAGCGGCAGGGGCCTGATTGTCAAAGTCCGAAGGTTTCATCCTGTCGTATCTGGACAGGTTGTACTTCTCGATATTGCCGATCAGCTTGGAAGGATAGGCCGGGTCTGTGGCATACCCCGCCTTCTTGAGCCCGTTGGCCCATGAGACATAGTCCGTGATCTCGTAATCGAAGAGGAATCTGTAGCGGTCGCGGTAGCGCAGGAAATCCGAGTGGTCGCGGAAAGACTCCAGATCCTCGTCATATACCCTGAAACACTCCCCTTTCTCGTCATCATCGACCTTCATGCTCTTGCCCTTCCAGTCCTTGTGGCATTTGATGCCGAAATGGTTGTGGCCTTCGGCCGCGAGCGGCGACATGCCGTATCGCGACTCCAGGAGGCCCTGTGCAAGCGTGATGCTGGCAGGAACTCCGCTCCTGTACATCTCCTGAACGGCTACCGGCGCATATCTGGCTATGTACTTCTCCTGAGGCGAGACATCGGCTCTGACCGACAGGCAGAGAAGAAGGACTGCCGCAACAATCATGATGACGAACTTCTTCATAACGCTAATTTAGCAAAAAACGGAGACTTTCTATTCCCTTTTCAACAGCGGGAGATCAAATATATCGCCGTCATTGGCGGCTGTGGTGTCAGGGAATATGGCCCTGGCCTCAGCCTCTATCTGATCAGGCTTCTTCACCCTGGCCGAATAATGACCGAGTATCAGCCTGCCGACACCGGCCTCGAGAGCGCATCGTGCTGCCTGAACAGAGGTCGAATGATACCTCAGCGATGCCTGATCCTCAAGATCCCGGGTATATGTAGCTTCATGATACAGCATGGATACACCCTTCACCCATGAGGATAGTTCCGGGAATGCAGCAGTATCGCTGCAATATGCATAGCTGCGCGGTTCATAAGGCTTGTAGGCCGCCTCGGCCGCCGTGATGATCTCATCCACACGTATGACATCTTCGCCACGCTTGAGGGTGCCGATTTCGGTAAGAGAGAGTCCATACTTCTCTATGCAGAACTTGCGCACATTGTATTGCGGTTCCTTTTCCCTGAAAATGAATCCGAACGTCTCTATCTTGTGGTTGAGCGGGAATGCAGAAATCTCTACCGATTTAGTGTGATAGATGACCTCCGGCTCTTTCATGCCAAGAGGGATGTGACGGATCTCGAACTTGACTCCCTCGCCGTAATATGACAGGAAAAAGCGCAGGATAGGTCCGAAGGCAGGAGGTGCATAGATATTCAGGGGCGCGGTGCGAGCCAGCATCCCCATGGTGGAAAGCAGAGGGAAGATGCCGAATACATGGTCGCCATGAATATGCGAGATGAAGAGCGAGTCGATCTTCATCATAGGTATATGATACCTGACCAGCTGCCTCTGGACAGCTTCTCCACAGTCTATCAAAAACAAGCGCCCATGCACTGAAAGTACCTGGGCGCTCTGAAATCTGTCGGGTACCGGTTTAGCGGAAGCTGTCCCCAGTACCCTGAGCGTAAAATTCATTGATTATTCGCCTTTCTCGAGTTTGTCCTTGAGGGCTGCGAGCTCGGTGATGTCGCCGAGAGTGGTCTTCTCAACGCTTGAGTTGACCTTCTTCATAGCCTTCTTAGTGTTGTCGATTTCAGCTGCAACAGCCTTCTCCTTAGCCTCTGAGTAAGTCCTTACATGTGAGAGGAGGATGCGGCGTGTGCTGCGGCGGAGCTCAACTACCTTGAGAGCGAGCTTCTCACCTGCAACTGCCTGCTTGCCGTCTTCCTTCACGAGGTCGCGTGAGTATGCGAAGCCCTCAGCCTCTGAACCCTCGAAGGTGATGTTTGCGCCCTTGTCGGTGAGGTTTGCGATGGT
>JAGHSA010000011.1 GCA_018066125.1 Candidatus Cryptobacteroides onthequi
CGATCTACAGCCACGAAGATCCGGTGGACAATCAGATGCGGAAGGCCGTCGAGGAGTCAGACCCGAAGGGCGAACTCCGAGACATTGCCTGGAGCAGATGCTTTGTCCAACGGTCGGAGGGGCGGCACCGAAAAGTCAGTGGGACCATCATTGAGTTTGCTGACGCGACGCGGCATTCTGCACTCGGAATCATGCGTCGCGTCATGAAAAACCACGGATCTGCCAGAAACCGTGACGCGATGCGGCACTTTGTACCCTAAACAGCGCGTCGCGTCACAGACTTATCCATATATGCCGCTCTTCTTCGCCACCGAAGCTAAATGCCAGTCCAAATCGAAAACGCCGCATGGTGTGTCTCATCCTGCCTACCAGGCAAAGCAAAAAAGACCGGTCCTGCGAAGGGCCGGTCTTTCCATATAGGAGAAGTATGATTTACTTAGACTGTCTGATAGCTGACTGTGCTGCTGCAAGGCGTGCGATCGGCACACGGAATGGTGAGCATGAAACATAGTCGAGGCCGATCTTGTTGAAGAACTCGATAGAGTCTGGATCTCCACCGTGCTCGCCGCAGATACCGCACTTGAGGTCAGGTCTCTTGCTGCGTCCACCCTGGATTCCGTGCTCAACGAGCTTACCTACACCCTTGACATCGATAGTCTGGAATGGATCCGCGTCGATGATCTTGTTGCCGAGATAGTCACCCATGAATGTGCCGACATCATCACGAGAGAATCCGAAAGTCATCTGGGTGAGGTCGTTTGTACCGAATGAGAAGAACTCAGCGGTGCGTGCCATACGGTCTGCAGTGAGAGCTGCGCGAGGAATCTCGATCATTGTACCGAAGTGATACTCGATAGCGGTAGAGAATACACCCTCGACCTCAGCCTTGATCCTGTCACAGATAGCCTTCTGGAAGCTGAGCTCACGAGCAGATACGGTTACAGGAATCATGATCTCAGGCATAGGGTTGCAGCCTTCCTGCATAAGCTCTGCAGTTGCTGTGAAGATAGCCCTGTACTGAGTCTCTGCGATAAGCGGATATGTGACATGGAGACGAACTCCACGGTGGCCCATCATAGGGTTGACCTCATGAAGTGCGTCGCCGCGGCGCTCGATTTCATCAACTGTTACACCAAGCTCTGCAGCAAGCTCCTGCTCCTTGTCCTCGCCCTTAGGTACGAACTCATGGAGAGGTGGGTCGAGAAGACGGAATACCACAGGCTTGCCGTCCATGATCTTGAGAGTGCTCTTGACAGCAGCCTTCATGAATGGCTCAAGCTCGGCAAGTGCAGACTTGCGCTCCTCATCGGTGTCGCAGAGGATCATCTTGCGGAGCTTTGCGAGAGGTGTCTCGGAATTCTTTCCATAGAACATATGCTCGATACGGAAGAGGCCGATGCCCTCTGCACCGAACTGAAGTGCACGTGCTGCATCCTCAGGTGTATCTGCATTGGTGCGGATACCGAGCTTGCGGAACTTGTCGACGATAGACATGAAACGGATGAAGAGAGGATTCTCACTTGCGTCCATGGTATCGATCTTGGCAGCGTAAACATAGCCCTTTGAGCCATTGAGGCTGATCCAGTCACCTTCCTTGTATGTCTCACCACCGAATGAAACGGTAGCATCTGCGAAATTGATCTTCATGGCCTCGCAGCCTACGATGCAGCACTTGCCCCATCCACGTGCAACGAGAGCGGCGTGAGAGGTCATACCTCCGCGAGTGGTAAGGATACCTGCAGAAGCGCGCATACCCTCGATGTCCTCTGGAGATGTCTCCTCACGGATGAGGATGACCTTCTTACCCTTTGCCTGAGCCTCCATTGCAGCCTCTGATGTGAAGACGATGGTACCCACAGCTCCACCTGGTGAAGCAGGAAGTCCCTTCGCGATGACTTCAGCCTTCTTCTCGGAAGCAGGGTCAAGGATAGGGTGGAGAATCTCGTCGAGCTGTGCAGGAGATACTCTCATCACTGCAGTCTTCTCGTCGATCATGTTCTCATCGATCATATCCATGGCCATCTGGAGAGCAGCAAGACCTGTGCGCTTTCCGATACGGCACTGGAGCATGTAGAGATTGCCATCCTGGATGGTGAACTCGATGTCCTGCATATCGTGGAAGTGGTTCTCGAGGAGTGTGCGGATACCGTCAAGCTCCTTGTAAACCTCAGGCATGGCCTTCTCGAGAGACTCGAGATCCTTGTTGTGCTCTGTCTTTGTAGCCTCATTGAGAGGGTTAGGTGTGCGGGTACCTGCCACAACGTCCTCACCCTGTGCATTGATGAGCCACTCGCCGTAGAACTTGTTGTCACCGGTAGCAGGGTTGCGTGAGAAAGCCACACCTGTAGCTGATGTCTCACCCATGTTGCCGAATACCATTGACTGGACATTCACTGCTGTTCCCCAGTCATCAGGAATCTTCTCGATTCTTCTGTAAGCGATAGCGCGCTTTCCGTTCCAAGACTTGAACACGCCGCCGATAGAGCCCCAGAGCTGAGCCTCTGCTGTATCAGGGAACTCGACGCCGAGAACCTCAAGAACCTTTGCCTTGAACTTCACGCAGAGCTCCTCGAGCTCCTCTGCTGTGATCTCGGTATCTGACTTGTAGCCCTTCTCCTCCTTGAGTTCGCCCATCATGCGGTCGAGCTGCTGGCGGATACCCTGTCCGTCCTCAGGCTCGATACCCTCAGCCTTCTCCATGACGACGTCAGAGTACATCATGATGAGACGACGGTATGCATCGTAAACGAATCTTGGGTTGCCTGTCCTCTTGATCATGCCAGGGATGGTGGCAGAGCAGAGACCGATATTGAGGATTGTATCCATCATACCAGGCATGGAGCTGCGGGCACCTGAACGGCAGCTGACGAGAAGCGGATTCTCTGCATCGCCGAACTTTGTGCCCATGATAGCCTCTGTAGCCTCGAGTGCAGAAGCGACATCAGCCTTGAGCTGATCGGTATATCCTCCGCCGAGAGCATAGTACTCGGCGCAGCATTCTGTTGTAATCGTAAATCCTGCAGGAACCGGCAAGCCGAGCTTGCTCATCTCTGCCAGGTTCGCTCCCTTTCCACCAAGGAGCTCACGCATGGTGCCATCGCCCTCGGCGGTCTTTCCGCCAAAGCGATACACTCTCTTCTTTGTTTCAAACATATCTATATCCGTTAGTTAATTGAGTCTTAGCAATAATCGGCGAAGATACTGAAAATACATCGCTTTTACAAAAGCTTTGACGCGATTTCAGAAAGTTCGCTTCTTTCTCCCCTTCTGAGGAATACATGCTGGAAAAGACGCTGGCCGTCCATCTTCTCACCAAGGTGTGTAAGACCATTCGACCACTGGTCGAGATAAGGCTGGTCTATCTGGAAGATATCACCCGTGAAAACCATCTTCGTTCCTTCGCCGGCACGGGTGATGATGGTCTTTATCTCATGAGGGGTCAGGTTCTGGGCTTCATCGATGATGAAGAACGCCTTCCCGAGGCTGCGGCCTCTGATATATGCCAGCGGGCTGATGACAAGCTTCTCGTCCTTGAGAAGTCCGTCGATCTTGAGAGCCTCCCTGCTGGAAGGACGGAACTGAGCTCTGATGACATTGAGGTTGTCCATCAGAGGCTGGAGATAAGGGCTCATCTTGGTCTTCTGGTCTCCCGGCAGGAATCCGAGGTCCTGATTGCCGAGGACGACCGCCGGACGGCTGAGGATGATCTGATCGAAATCCTTCTCCTGTTCCAGAGCGGATGCAAGGGCGAGAAGGGTCTTTCCCGTACCGGCGCCTCCGGTGAGCGATACGAGCTGGATCTTTGGATTGAGACAGGCATCCAGAGCGAAACGCTGTTCCTCATTGCGGGGCCTTATGCCATATGCCTCACGGGTCTTGACCAGCACGACGCGGCCGCGGACCGCATCATAGCGGGCGCACACCTTTTCGTCGCGCGCGCCGTCCCAGGAGAACTTGTAGAGCTGGTTGGCTTTCGGCTCTTCCCTGCAGATCTTTCTCCAGTCGACTGATGTCTCAGGACCGTACGCAAGCTCCTGCATCACATCGGCAGGGAGAGTCATCTGCATCACCTCTCTCTGAGCGTTGTCGACCTTGGCCTCCTCCACCTTGTCGGTGAGATAGTCCTGGACCTCCATTCCGGCCGCCTTGGCCTTCATGCGGAGATTGATGTCCTTGGTGACGAGCGCCACAAAGGTGCCGGGGTTGTTGTCGCGCACCCACATTGCGGTGGCAAGAATCCTGTGGTCCTGAATATCATCCTTGAACAGATCCCTGAACTCCTCAGGGAACGGATGGTTCGGCTCGATCTTTATCTTTCCCAGCCCCTTGCCGATAGGGACGCCGTCCCTGCCGAAAAGCTTGCCCTCGGTGATCTTGTCAAGCTCGCGGACGAAACCTCGGGAGTTGAACGAAAGCGCGTCTGTACCCTTCTTGAACTTGTCAAGCTCCTCGATGACCGCCATCGGGACCACAAGATTGTTGTCCTGGAACTTGCGTATGGCCTTGTGGTCATGCAGGATGATGTTTGTATCAAGCACGAATATCTTCGGCTTATGGGATTTCTTCCCCGGAACGGGGACGTTGGCATATGTTGGCATGGCGTAAAGTGTTATATGTGTGGTATGTGCGTGCCGGGAACGGCATCAGTCCTCGCCTTCGGAACTCTGGCTGCGGATGAGCGACTCCAGAATGGTCTGGATGCCACTCTTGTCAGAGCTCTCCACCCTGATGTCACGCTTCCCCGGAGTCGGATGGCCGAGCGGGAAGAAAGTCACATCCTGGAGAGTGAACTCCGCATCCACATAGTCGAAATCGTTGTCCCGTATCTGTATCACGACACCGGGCACCTCTGCAAAAAGCATACGCACCATGTCGGATTCCTGATAGGCGGACATGAGTTCGCGGGCATTCACCCTTACTCCCGTCCTGCCCCCGGACATCCTCCGCAATGCGGCCATGATGCCGCCGTCCGCGACAGTGTCACCGGCGATTATGATATCATCCTCCACCATCTCGCGGAGGACCTCATAGCTGTCCATGAAATAGTCCGGATCTTCAAGCTCCGGAGCGGCGCCTCCGTCATTGCGGGTCGCCTGAGAAAGGGTCGAGCCTCCGAGCCTGAATTTGCAGGTCTCGAGAGGGACATACGCAATCCAGCTGTCCGGATCGTCCACGAAGGTGGAAGGATGGCGCCTGACCGTATCCATCACTGCATTCTCCGTACGGAAAGGCATGGCCGTCAGAAGATCGTCGTCCTCCACGGATGAACTGGCGAGCACGGCCTTCGCCTCGAAGCTGCAGCCTTGAGCTTCCTCAAAGACATATGAATCGATACCGGTGCCCAGGCTGTCCGAGTACTCTCCTGCCGCCTGCGCGGAAGCATAGAACGCCGCCATGTTTCCTATCGGAAGAGTATCCCAGCGCCACAAGGTCTTCACCTTGAGGTCACCGAGGCGGAAATGGCCGTCAAGCCAGAGGGCATCGAGAAGAGCCCTGGCGATCAGCACCCGCGTGTACTGCGCAGAATATACTACGGGAAAAGTGCGCTCCCCGAACGAGGAGACGCTCTGGAGATAATCCTGGATCTTCCAGCTGTCATACGACTCGCATGCGATCTTCGGATCCAGGGTCTCATCCACGACAGGAGCATACATCTCCCCTGCCCCGGCGCTTTCCGCACCAGAAAGACTGTCATCAAGCATGGCGGCCGGAGTGAGATCCTGAGGGACGCCATCAATGATATACTCCGAATAGAGAGCTGAGGTCTTTTCCTTCATTTTTTGTCGTTGAACGAGTAAAAATAGTTATTTTTGGATTCAAGTCAAAAAATGAAAGAATACGACGACATACTTTCGGAACTCTATGTGAGATTCCCCTCAGTGCAGAACGCAGGATTCAACACAGGGGCGTACAAACCAGGCCTCGAGCACATGCTGGAGTTTGACCGCATGCTTGGAAGGCCGTCTCACGCCATCAGGACCATCCATGTGGCAGGCACCAACGGCAAGGGCTCGGTATCCAGCATGCTGGCATCATCCCTCGCCGCGAGCGGACTGAGAGTCGGACTCTACACATCACCGCATCTTCTGGACTTCAGGGAAAGGATGCGCATCATATCGGACTCCGGCGTGGAAATGATATCCAAGGATGACGTCCTCACATTCGTGAGGGAATGGAGCGCCGCATTCGACAGCCTCAATCTCTCCTTCTTCGAGATCACCACCGGCATGGCCTTGTGGTGGTTCGCCAGGGAAAAGGCAGACATCGCGGTGATCGAGGTCGGCCTCGGCGGCAGGCTCGACAGCACCAACATCATCACCCCGGAGCTCAGCGTCATCACTTCCATAGGGCTTGACCACTGCGCCATGCTCGGAGGCACCAGAGAGGCAATCGCCGGCGAAAAGGCCGGAATCTTCAAACCCGGAGTGCCAGCGGTCGTTGCCACACGCGATGAGGAGACATCTTGCGTCTTCGAAGCCAAGGCGCAGGAGACCGGATGCCCTCTCACATTCGCAGACGGAGTCTGCGTCGGCGGCGAGGACGAGATACTCTCCGCAATGGACCTTCGCGGCGGATACCAGGGCGTCAACCTGCACACCTGCATCGTGGCACTGGACATCATGGGAGTACCCGTGAACCGGGACGCACTTGTCCACACAGCTGCACGCACCGGATTCCGCGGCAGATGGGAGCGCCTGATGGACGCACCGGAGATGATATGCGACATAGGCCACAATCCCCCTGCCCTGCAATGGAACTTCGCCCAGCTGCGCGAGGATATGGCTTCCGGCAGACACAGCGACCTCATCATGGTATATGGAGTCATGGCGGACAAGGACCTGGACGGCATCATGCCGCTCATGCCGGAGGATGCCACATGGATATACACGACGCCGGACACGCCACGCGCGCTGCCTTCCGACAAGATCCTCCAGAGATGCAGGGACTGGCGGGAAAAGCGCGGACTGGATACCTCCCGCCTCCACGCTGCAGCATCGGTAAGGGAAGCTCTGGAAAAAGCCCTTTCCATGGCCGGTCCCGAGACCCTGATATATGTGGGAGGAAGCACATTTGTAGTGGCCGACGCCATGAAATGCGACATTTTATCGAAAAAATCGTCAGAACATTTGCAAAACCAAAAATAGTTGCTACCTTTGCATTCCCGCTTGGGAGCTTAGCTCAGTTGGTTCAGAGCGTCTGCCTTACAAGCAGAGGGTCGGGGGTTCGACTCCCTCAGCTCCCACAAAAAGAAAGTCCGGTCAGTTTGACCGGACTTTCTTTTTTGTCTCAACCCCCCGACCCCCTTTCAGGGGGCGATCCTGCGCCTGACGGCGCGCGCACCGTTGGTGCGAATACACAAGATCGGTCAGTTTGACCGGACTTTCTTTTTTGTCTCAACCCCTTCAGGAATCACCAAGGAAACATGTACCTGAAAATGGAGATCTCACGCTGAATTATCAAAAATGCCTCTAACGGGTCCAGAACATGACCCGTTAGAACAAAAAACTGTGACCCTGGAGCTTCCTATTAACGATTGACGACAAAATTGCGTATGTGGCAGGATGCGCGACGGACGGTACGGCCGTCCTTTGTCGTGGTGACACCGCCATCCCTCACCTTGAGCTGCAGCTCGTGAGCCCCCGGAGCAAGCTCGGTCTCAAGCATATAGACCCATGGGATATAGAGATAGCCGCTCCACTCCGTCTGAGTGTCCAGACGCTTCCACTCGCCCTTGTCCACACGATACTCCAGGACACCCGCGTCCGGCCCTGCAACCATGAACAGACCGATGGCGCGGCCCTCGAATCCCAACCGGAATGAAGCACCCGCCTTGTCGGCGCTGAGCATAGGCACACCATGGAAACCATTGCGGAGGGATGCATCGAAAGAGGGCTCCCATGAAGGCACCACACTGAAGCCCTTGAGGGCTGTGGCTTTCTCCAGAGGAATATAATGACCATCCTCATAGCAGAGGACATCGATCGGTTCCGGCAGTTCACGGAGCTCAGGCACGGCCTTCCCGGACTGAGGCATTGAAGCATCGAACACCTGCGCGATCGCCCCCATATAGTAACGGTGACCCAGCAGCGCCGGATGCGTGCCGCCGAATTCCTCCCATGTGAGCTGGCCGTCTGCCATACGCGCGGAAATCTCAGAAGCAAGGTCGACAGATGCCAGATGATAGTGGTTGGCCACACGGTCGTGATTGAGGATCACATCCGGAATCACCCCGCCCTCAAGCATCGGCAGGAATGGATCATAGATGAAATGCAGCATCACGATATCCATCTCGGGATTGGCCTTGAGGGCATGCCGCACTATACCTTCCATTCCGCGGACCTGCTCCACCGGACCGAATCCGTTGGTATGGTCATTGACTGCAGCCTCGACAAACATCAGGTCCGGAGTGCCCTTCTCCAGCACATCTGTCTCCATGCGGAAGGCATGGGGTGTGGAGCCGAGAGAGCTAATGCCCGCCTCGATGAATTGGAACTCCGTATCGGGAAATCTCCGACGGAGATCCTCCTCCACCATTTCGTGCCAGCCCTTCATCTCCGTGATGGATCCGCCCAGGAATGCCACGGTCGCCTTCTTCTGCTCCGCCATGCGGGCGAATGAGCGGCCGAGGCCGCTTCTGTACGATATATGATGCCAATTGACGCCGTCCTTCTGACAGCACGGCTGAGCCGCCATCGACCCTGCCATGATGAAGGCGGCTGCAAGTGTGATGATAAACCTTTTCATAGAACCAAAGATACAAAAAAACCGCTCCGTATGTATCCGGAGCGGTTCGAATATGAGATGCGGTTTCTAATATCTGTTGAGTGGAAGACCCACTGTGATGTTGTGGACCTTGTGCTTGACATCTTCAAGAACCTTTGAATGTGCAGCGAGCGCAGCCTCCTGCTCAGGTGTCGGTGCTTCACCGGCCTTGAGAGTGAGAGCGTCGATGCACTTGGATGCAGAAGCGAGAACAGTGTCGATGAGGTCAACGATATCACCCATCTCCTTCTCACAGAGACCTCTTGAGGTAACGGCAGGAGTACCGATACGGAAACCGGAAGTCTGGAACGGGCTGCGCGTATCGAACGGAACCATATTCTTGTTGAGAGTGATGTCAGCCTTCACAAGCTCCTTCTCGGCAACTCGGCCGCTCACCTCAGGGAATTTGGTTCGAAGGTCGATGAGCATGAGATGGTTGTCAGTGCCGCCTGATACGACCTTGTAGCCCTTTGCGAGGAAAGCCTTGCACATGGCCTGAGCGTTGGCGATCACCTGCTTCTGGTACTCTACATATTCAGGCTGCATAGCCTCATAGAATGCGACAGCCTTGGCTGCGATCACATGCTCGAGAGGACCGCCCTGGATGCCTGGGAACACACTTGAATCAAGGATCTGGCTCATCTTCTTCACGACACCCTTAGGAGTGGTGAGGCCCCACGGATTGTCGAAGTCCTTGCCGAGGAGGATGATACCGCCTCTCGGGCCACGGAGAGTCTTGTGGGTGGTAGATGTCACGATATGGGCATACTTGACAGGATTCTTGAGGAGGCCTGCTGCGATGAGACCGGCAGTATGAGCCATATCGATCCAGAGAAGGGCTCCGACCTTGTCGGCAATGGCTCTCATCCTCTCATAATCCCACTCACGTGAATATGCAGACGCGCCGCCGATGATGAGCTTCGGCTTGCACTCGAGTGCTGTAGCCTCCATCTTGTCATAATCGACGAGACCGGTATTCTCATCGAGACCGTAAGCCACCGCATTGTAAAGGAGACCGGAGGCATTTACCGGAGAACCATGGGTAAGATGTCCTCCCTGAGAAAGGTCGAGACCCATGAATGTATCACCCGGCTTGAGGCATGCCATGATGACTGCCATGTTGGCCTGTGCTCCTGAATGAGGCTGGACATTTGCGTACTCTGCACCATAGATGGTCTTGAGACGGTCGATAGCCAGCTGTTCGATCTGGTCGACCACCTCACATCCGCCGTAATATCTCTTGCCGGGATAGCCCTCTGCGTACTTGTTGGTGCAGATGGAGCCCATAGCTTCACGAACGCCGTCACTGACATAGTTCTCTGATGCGATGAGTTCAAGGCCGGATGCCTGTCTGTCCCTTTCCTTTCTGATGAGGTCGAAGACCTGTAAATCCTGTTTCATTATTAAAGTCCGAATTAGTGAAAAACAAATATAGCAATAATTTTCTACCTTTGTGCCATATGGAACATCGCAAATTGCTCAATATCGAACTGGGACGTATAAGCGCCGAGGAATATCACTCCAAGCCTTCCCGCGGCGTGGTCCTGATTCTCGACAACATACGCAGTGCGCACAATGTGGGCTCCGCATTCAGGACAGCCGATGCTTTCGGAGCTGACATGATATACCTGTGCGGAATCTGCGCCACACCTCCCTCTGCCGAGATCCACAAATCAGCCCTCGGGGCTGAGGACAGTGTCGCATGGCGCCATGTCCAGGACACCATGGAGGCTGTCAGAGAACTCAAAGAGCAGGATTATACCATAATAAGTGTGGAACAGACAGTCGGTTCGGTGATGCTGGACAGATTCGAATGGGAACCCGGCAGAAAATATGCCCTGGTATTCGGCAATGAGGTCGAAGGAGTGTCCCAGCAGGTCGTCGACGCCTCAGACATGACACTCGAGATTCCCCAGTGGGGAACCAAGCACTCACTCAATGTCTCCGTATCGCTGGGAGTGGTCCTGTGGGCCTTCCGCCCGAGATAAAACGACGATCCCCGGTCTCCATGACCGGGGATCGCTGTATATGAAAGTCTGCGTCGGACTACATCATGCCGCCTGCAGGCATTGCAGGAGCAGCTGGAGCCGGCTCTGGGATGTCCACGATGCCGCACTCTGTCGTGAGGAACATGCCGGCTACTGAAGCAGCATTCTCAAGAGCGACACGTGACACCTTGGTAGGGTCGATGACACCGGCCTCGAACATGTTGACATACTCGCCGGTACGTGCATTGTAGCCGAAATTGCCCTTGCCTTCCTTGATCTTCTGGATGATGACGCTGCCGTCGACACCTGCATTGCGTGCAATCATGCGCATAGGCTCCTCGATGGCCTTTGCCACGATGCGGATACCCGTGGTCTCATCATCGTTGGCACCCTTGAGTCCCTCAAGAGCAGCCGCAGCACGGATGTAAGCCACACCGCCGCCAGGAAGGTAGCCCTCCTCTACAGCCGCACGTGTTGCATTGAGCGCATCCTCGACGCGGTCCTTCTTCTCCTTCATCTCCACCTCTGTGGTAGCGCCGACATAGATGACAGCCACACCGCCGTCAAGCTTGCCGAGTCTCTCAAGGAGTCTCTCCTTCTCATAGTCTGAGGTAGATGCCTGATACTGGTTGCGGAGAAGTGCTGCACGGTCTGCGATGGCTGCAGGATCGCCTGCACCGCCCACGATGACAGTATTGTCTTTGGTGATGGAAGCCTTCTCTGCAGTACCGAGCATGTCGATTGTAGCTGTCTCGAGAGAGAAGCCGCGATCCTCAGCGACTACGGTACCGCCTGTCATGATGGCGATATCCTGAAGCATCTCCTTGCGGCGGTCACCGAAGCCCGGAGCCTTGATGGCAGCGACCTTGAGGTTGCCGCGGAGCTTGTTGACAACGAGAGTGGTGAGAGCCTCGCCGTCCACGTCGTCAGCGATGATGAGGAGTTCCCTTCCCTCACGAGCCACCGGCTCGAGGACAGGCATGAGGTCCTTCATTGCGGAGATCTTCTTGTCTGTGATGAGAATGAGAGGGTTTGTGAGCTGTGCCTCCATCTTGTCACCGTTGGTCATGAAGTAAGGAGAGATGTAACCTCTGTCGAACTGCATACCCTCTACGACCTTGACCTCGGTCTCGATACCCTTTGCCTCTTCGATGGTGATGACACCGTCAGTGTTGACCTGTGACATCGCGTCTGCGATAAGCTTTCCGATGTAACCGTCATTGTTGGCAGACACCGTACCTACCTGCTCGATCTTGGAATAGTCGTTGCCGACTGCCTGGCTCTGCTCCTTGAGATTTGCCACTACGGCAGCAACTGCCTTGTCGATACCGCGCTTGAGATCCATAGGATTTGCGCCGGCTGTGACATTCTTTACTCCGACATTGATGATGGCCTGTGCGAGAACGGTAGCTGTGGTGGTACCGTCACCTGCCTGCTCGTTGGTATGGGAAGCGACTTCCTTTACCATCTGGGCGCCCATGTTCTCAAACGGATCCTCGAGGCTGACCTCCTTTGCGACGGTGACACCGTCCTTGGTGATCTGAGGAGCACCGAACTTCTTCTCGATGACCACATTGCGTCCCTTAGGACCGAGAGTGACCTTCACTGCATTTGCAAGAGCATCTGCTCCATCCTTCATCTTGGAGCGTACCTCTGTATCGAATTTGATTGTCTTTGCCATGATTCATTCCTCCTGATTAGATGATTGCAAGCACGTCAGACTGCTTTGCAATAAGATATTTCTTGCCTTCCACTGTCACCTCTGTGCCAGCATACTTGCCATAAAGAACCTCGTCACCGACTGAAAGCTCCATTGGTTCGTCCTTCTTGCCCGGACCTACAGCGACGATTACGCCCTGCTGTGGCTTTTCCTGTGCCTTGTCCGGAATGTAAAGACCTGATGCGGTCTGAGTCTCGGCCTCCTTAGGCTCGATAACGACTCTGTCTGCGAGTGGTTTGATCATGATTTCTTATTATTAATGTTTGTCAATTCTTTTCCGTCCCCCTCGGGGGTACGCACAACTTCAAATCAAAGTATGTGCCACTGACAGATGTCTGCCAAATTGTCAATCCTTATAAAAGGAACTTTTGATCGTGACATCACCTGAACCGGAAACATATTTACCATTGATGATGATAGAGGACACATCATTCACCTTGTCTTCAAGGAAAAGGATTCCGTAAGGGATGGTATATGGCTGAGACATGCCGTTATAATCGAGAGTACCGGCCTTGTCCTTATACGTATATGTACCCCGCAGGCCGTCGACTCTGAGAGAATTACCCTGAGAGAGCATGATGACAGAAGGTAGAGGGAACGGCTTGGAGTTGATGATAAGTGATGATGCAGTCGTGGTGTAGGAAACCCCATTGTATCTGACCTGTGCATTGTCGTAGGTCCATGTGCCGAGATGATAGGACTCCGGTTCTTTCGGTTCGCATGCAGCGAGAACCAGCAACGATGCGATGATTGATAATGCTGATGATAGTCTCATATCTGAACTGTTTGTGTTCGGTAAATATACAAATTTAGGGGGTAACAAAAAAGAAAGAAGGCCAGAGGCAAAACTCTGACCTTCTTTTATGAAAACTGAAAGTATTGACTTACTTCATCACGCAGACTGTGACGCGGTTGAGCTCAGGAACCTCTGATACCTGCTCGGTGTCACCGTAGTAAGCAGAAGTGATGCGAGACTCTGCGATACCTGCATTGATGAGAGCCTGCTTAACGATGGCAGCACGCTCCATAGAGAGCTTCATGTTTCTCTTAGCGGTACCTGTGAACTTGTCAGCATAACCTGAGAGTGATACAGTTGAATCCGGATACTTCTTGAGGATGCGGATGATGTTGTCGATCTTTGCAACCTCTGAATCGTTGATATCCCACTTGTCAAGAGAGAAGTAAACGTTCTCTACAGTTGCGCGCTCTCTAGCCTCAGCAGCAGCTCTCTCAGCAGCAGCTCTCTCGGCAGCAGCTCTCTCGGCAGCAGCCTTCTCAGCAGCAGCTCTCTCAGCGGCAGCCTTTGCAGCGGCAGCCTCAGCAGCAGCCTTCTCGGCAGCAGCCTTCGCAGCAGCCTCAGCGGCAGCAGCAGCGGCAGCAGCCTCAGCAGCCTTGCGGCGTGCAGCAGCACCGAAACGGAACTTGAGACCTGCAAGTGCAGTAAGCTGGAAATCGAAGTCAGAGATACCGAGAAGCTTGGCATCACCAACCTTAGAGTTGAAGTGGTCAGAAAGGAGGTTGTCAGCAACTTCTACGTTGAGAGCAACACCATCGCTGAGACGGATGTCCATACCGAGACCAACGCGGCCTGTGAGACCGATGGTAGCAGCATCCCAGAGATAGTTCTCTGCAGGGAAGTTTGCCTTTACAGCCTGAGCCTCATCGTTGTTGAAACGGAGGTTTGCGCCGATACCTGCGAATACGAATGGATTGAGAGTACGGGTAGCCTTGTAGTTGAACATGTTGCAGATGTCAAATACACCGTCGAGGTTGAACTGGCCGAAACCGAACTTGTAAAGGTCTTTTGTTGAAGGAAGAGCGCCCTTGCCCTGCCATCCTGAGAATACGCCGCGAAGGCTTGTCACAGGAGTGAACTGATAACCGAGACCAAGTGCAGCTGCAGGTGACATGAGGTCCTTGAAAGCAGCCTCACCGGCTGTCTCACCTACACCACCCTGTACCTGAAGATACATACCTGGATAGAACTCATTTGCATTCTGAGCAAATGCACCGAGGCCCATGAGAGCGACGGCAATAGTCATGATAATCTTTTTCATTTTATAAAAGTTTTAAGCTTAATAATCTGCTTATCGCGCGAATATACTAAAAAATATGTTCTCAGCCAAATCTGCACTAATTCCAGCCGTTGATCTGGATAGGCTCGCTGCCGCCGTTCTCGGCTCCGTCCGGCTTGACATGTATCTTGCATGAGGCCGAGAAGCTTCCGTCGAGAGAAGTGGCCGTGATGGTGACGTCACCCTCTGCCTTCGCCGTCACGACACCACCGCTTACAGAAGCGACGTTACTATTGGATGACCTCCACTGCACGTTCTTGTTGGATGCATTGGCAGGGGCAATGGTAGCGATGAGTGTAGCCTTGTCTCCGGCTCTCATGGTGAGGCTTTGCTGGTCAAGAGTCAGTCCGGTCACATGTACTGTGGTCACGTTAACGGTACAGGTCTTTGTGATGTAGTTCCCGTCTGCGTCTGAGAGGGCCTTGGCTGTCACATATGCCTTGCCTGCCTTGATGGCGCGCAGATGTCCGTTCTCATCGATGGATACTACGCCGCCGATAGAAAGACTCCACTCGACATTTACCGTCGCGTTTGATGGAGCAACTGTCGCCACAAGATCAAACTCCTCACCTACCGCCAGGTCGAGACTGCTCTTGCTGAGTGTTACATTTGTCGCATAAACAAGCCTTTCGAGTACCTTGAACGGACATGATGCCGTAAGGCCGCCGTCTTTAGTCCTCACGGTCACGGTCGCTTCACCCTCTCCTACGGCTGTCACACTGCCATTTTCACTGACAGTCACTACAGATTCGTTGCTGCTGGTCCACGTTACCGACGGATCATCTGCATTGTCCGGACTGACTGTGGCAACAAGAGCGTATGTGCTGCCTATCGCAAGTGTCACGCGGCCTGTCTGGTTGAGGGATACATTCTTGACATGGATTGTAGTCACTTCTATCTTGCACTTTGCGGTCTTCGCGCCGTCATTGGTGGTGACTTCCACATAGCCCTGGCCGTCGGTAATCGCGGTGACAAGACCGCTCTGATCCACGCTGAATGCGCTAGGGTTGGTACTCTTCCAGGTCACGCCCCTGTCGTTGGCATCTGCAGGCAGGACAGTGGCAGTCAGCGGGTGTGTCTGACCCGGCTTGAGGGTGACAGTTGCTTCAGAAAGGGTCACTCCAGTCACAGGAGTGATCCTCTCAAGCACCGTGATGTCGCATGTGGCCTTGAAGCCGCCGTCAGCAGTGGTGGCTGTGATGGTAGCCGATCCGACACCTGCAGCTGTCACATTACCGCTCTGATCCACCCTTGCAACTGATGAGTTGCTCGAAGACCAGAGGACATCCTTGATATTGGCGTCTTCCGGAGCGACAGTTGCCTTGAGCTTGACCGTATTCTTATTGCCGAGATCAAGGGCCTTGGTCGTGATATCAAGTGTTATGCCTGTGACAGGCTGGGTCACAGTAACGGCACAACTTGCCTTCTTGCCTCCGTCCTTGGTGGTGACGGTGATGTTTGCAGTTCCTTTGCTTACTGCCTTCACGTTTCCATTCTGGTCGACAGTAGCGACTGAAGTGTTGTCACTTGCCCAGGTGACGGACTTGTCAGATGCACTCTCAGGTGCAACCTTGGCATTGAGCGAGCGGGTCTGTCCCTTAGGGAGTTCGAATGAAGTGAAATCAAAAGAGACCCCGGAAACATGAGTCAGAATGGTAATGACCTCAGACTTCTTATAATCACCGTCAGGTGTCTTCACGGTGACCGTAACCTCACCTCCGGACACTGCGGTCAGAGTGCAGTTGTAACCGTTGGCCTTGATAGTGGCCTTGGCGGCATCGCTGACCTCCCATACCACCTCGCTGGCACCGGCAGGTGTCACCTTGGAAGACATGGTTGTAGACTCACCGACATAGAGCGTCGTTTTGGCGACTGTAAGTTCGAGGCTTGAAAGCTTCGACCTGACTTCTACCTTGCAGAAAGCATGGCTGCCGTCAGCGGAGACAGCACAGATCGTAGAGGTACCAGGCTTGAGAGCAGTCACACGTCCATCGTTGGTGACTGTAGCCACCTTGGTATCTGAGCTGGACCATGTCACACTCTTGTCTGTAGCATCCTCCGGAAGGACAGTTGCCCTGATGGTAGCAGACTCACCCTCGACAAGAGAAAGGCTCTCAGGATTCATGGTCAGGCCTGTGGTAGGTACCGGTGCTGCAAGTATCTGCACGACACAGTTTGCAGTCTTCTCCGAATCCACGGTCTTGACCTGGATGGTAGCAAAGCCGGCGCCTACTGCCGTGACGCGGCCGTTCTCGTCTACTGAAGCCACCTTAGGATTGTTGCTCTTCCAGATGACTGACTTGTCAGATGCACGGTCCGGGCCTACTACTGGGACCAGGTCGGCGTGTGTATCACCGACGCCGAGCTGGAGGGTGATCTCAGACTTGTCAAGAGATACGGATTCGACATGGCAGAGTACCTCTACCTTACATACTGCACTGCTGCCTGTGGCATTGGATGTGACAATGACATTAGTACTCCCGGCTGCCACTGCCATCACTTTTCCTTGCGGAGAAACTGTGGCAACAGACTCATCAAGACTTCTCCATACCACCGACTTGTCGGTAGCATTATCAGGAGTGACGGTAGCTGTGAGGGTGACGTTCTCTCCCTCATAGAGAGAGACTGAAGACTTGTCAAGAGAAACGGAAGCCTGGCTGAGAACTTCCACTGAGCAATATGCATACTTGCCTGAAGCGTTTGAGGTCACGATGATGTCAGTCTTGCCGGCCTTGAGAGCCTTGACTGTACCGTCCTGGGAGACTGTAGCGACAGACTCATCCAGGCTGCTCCAGGTCACGGACTTGTCTGTAGCATTGTCCGGAGTGACTGTAGCCACGAGCTTGATGCTCTCGCTTTCATTGAGAGATATCGATGATTTGTCCAGAGCGACAACAGCCCTGCTGATGACTTCCACTGAGCAGAAAGCGAACTGGCCGGAGGCATTGGATGTAGCCATGATCTCTGTCTTTCCCGCCTTGAGGGCGTTGACGGTTCCGTCTGCTGACACCGTAGCGACAGTCTCATCGAGACTGGTCCAGGTCACGGATCTGTCTGTGGCATTTTCCGGCAGGACTGTCGCTGTGAGCTTGGCAGCCGCTCCCTCATCGAGTGTGAGAGCTGAAGAGCTGAGAGCGATGGAAGCGACAGGCATGAGAACGGTGACATTGCACTGTACGGCGATCTCACCATTGGAGGCGGTGATGACAGCCGTACCATCAGACACACCCTTGACTATTCCATCCTGGACATAAGCCACAGATGCATCTGATGAAGACCAGATGACACTCTGATATGAAGCATCGGACGGGAGTACCTGACAATAGAGTGTGTCGGACTGCCCTACAGCGAGCTCTATGCTGGAGCTGCTGATCCTGAGTTCTGTAGAATTGATATGACGAGGTGTGACTGTCACCTTGCAGACAGCAGCCACGTCACAATCCGGTGATGTCACCGAGATGTTTGCTGTACCTGTAGAGACAGCAGTGATGGTTCCGTCCTGGGATACAGTGGCTACACTGCCATTGTCAGTCTTCCAGAACACATCGAGATTGGTAGCATCAGAAGGAGATATCTGATGAGTAAGGCGATGAGTCTCACCCTCGGTAAGAGTCAACTGGTCACAGTCAAGAAAGACCTTAGAGACAGGAATATCCTTGACAAGACATCCCGTGAGGACGAAAATGACTGAAAGAAGAGCTATATGTCTGAGTTTCATGATTCAAGCTGATTTATTCTTTGATACACCTTACAGAGAGAGCGCTTGCACGAGCGATATGGCCATAATAAGTGTTGACGCGGTACTGATTGTAAGTATCGACGTACATTGTCACTGAAGTCAGAGTCTCTGCTGTACAAGACCAGTAGAAACCGACATTGGCAATCATGGTCGCCCTTGCGCTGCTTGGATTGATATAACCAGCACTTGGGAACCACAGCCTGACACCATTCTGCGTAGTTGATGCTCCCTTGTTTGACTGATCGACAGTGAAAGCAGGAAGACCCTGATTCTCTGTACCTGCAGGTACACGCCATCCTGGAGGACACGGATCATAGATAGTCTTTTTGTCTGCCCAGAGATTGTTGTTTCTGTTGTCTGGAGACAGCCAGTCTGAATCACTGGTGATGAGCATGTTCGGGTGGGCAATGGCAAAATCAAGATCGCCTGATGTCGCGGAAACTGACACACTCCCCATCTGAGTACCTGTCTGGGCAGAGGTGGCTGAACCGACAGAATTTCCGGCAAAACCGGCAAATGGATCTTTGCGTCCCCACTGATAGAATAAACCGTTGGCACGAGCATCACCTGTAGTGGAAGACAATGCTCCCAGATTCCTGTCCATAAATCTTGAAGGGGTCGAATCCGGATTGAAACCAGGGACAACCCATATATGCCAGCTCCAGATGACAGAGCCTGAAGCATCCTTTGCCACAATGAGGGCATTGCCAGCCTTCAGCTGATCAGGAGTACTGAAGAATACGGCAGAGCTGCTGCATGATACTGATGATATGATTGAATTCTTGGCGGTAGGAGATGCTGTATTGTCAGTTTCCCACATAAGCTCGGCAGAGGCCATCTGACCGAGATAAGATGAAGAATTACCCATCACTGCAGGGAATTTGTAATCACCTGCTGAAGACACTATATAACAGTTTGCAGTTCCATTGGTCGCGAGCATCTTTCCTGACTTGATCCTGTCGATAGAACTCTGGAGATCAGCTGTATTGATCGAGCCGAAGACAGCCCTGTCAATTTCAATATAAGTATTGTGACTGACTTTAGCAGTCGACGAACCGGAGAAAGTCATGGAAAAGCCCTTGCTGAGCACCACAGGAGCCATGCATATGTAGTAGAACTTGCCAGGTTCAAAGCCTTCTTTGCAGTTGAGAGTAATGGAATCATAACCCGGTGATGTGACCTGAGCGGATGGTTTTCCATCAGAACCGAAAGTGACAGACACTGCACCGGAGATACGCTCTCCGTTGTTGCTCTTGAAGACAACAGAGGTGTAACCGGACTTTGATACAGAGAATCGTATACCGCCACATATGTGATAGAAACCGATACTCTTATCTGTAGACTTTCCGACAGTGACGAGCATACGGTCTGCGAAAGTATTCTCCTCGGCTATCTGAGTATCAGGGATCACTGTCGTGATGACGCCAGATGACACAGACGATGAAGAATCATATGGATAAATACCATAATAGACTCCACTTGCTGCGCCTTCCGCAGGGTCTGTACCTACAAATTCCACAGTCTCTCCACCAAGCTCAGTAGAATACTTTGTACCACCTTGAGAACCTGAATTGAAGAAAAGGCTGATCTCATCTCCAGCAGACCAAGAAAGATCTCCTGCGTCATTGAGAAGATATGTCTTTGTCTTGAAGTCAGCAAAATAGGCTGAAATAGTATCAGTTGCAGGTGGGACCATCTGCTCTTCTCTGAAAGAAGCAATGTCACAGGATGCCAATAAAAGACCTGCAAGAACTACTGAATAAAAATGATATTTCATGTATACACGTATTATGTCAAGCAAAAATACAAAATAACATGAAACAAAAAAAGGGGAGATGGAAAACCATCTCCCCTGATTATGAAGAACTAAGTATTACTTAGAGTTCTCAGTAGAAAGGACTGTGATCTTACCAGACTCAGTAGCTGCCTTGTAGTAGTCACCGATCTTGACGGTAACACCGAACTTAGCGTACTTGTTGTTCTGGAGGTCAGTACCCATGTTGTCCCAAACGATGAGATCAGTATCGATCTTGTTGAGACATCCACCGAAGGTAGCCTCTGCATCAGCACCTGACTTGTCAAAGATGATCTTGTAAGAC
Source organism: Candidatus Cryptobacteroides onthequi (assembly GCA_018066125.1). Taxonomy (GTDB): domain Bacteria; phylum Bacteroidota; class Bacteroidia; order Bacteroidales; family UBA932; genus Cryptobacteroides; species Cryptobacteroides onthequi. Next base: position 20,385 of record JAGHSA010000011.1, read on the forward strand.
TCGATCTCGAGCTGACCATCAGCGAAGCCGTAAGTGTCGATACCGTACTGGGTAGCTACGAAGGTGATTGTACCCTCTTCGTCAACCTCAGCCTTGAATACAACCTCAGAACCGTCAGTTACAGTGATGAGTGAATCAACGAGAACTGAATCAGCCTGTGCCTTGTATGTGCGAAGTACAACGTCTGCCAGTTCAACCTGGAACTGTGCACCGAACTCAACGAAGTAGTAGGTAGCGCGTGTGCAACCGCAAGCCTCAACAGTCTCAGTAACCTTAACGAGTACGTCAACAGTGCTTGTGAGTGGCTCATTTGCAACATACTTGATGTCAACCTGAGGGTCGTTGTTAGCATTGTACTTGCCAGCAGCGATAACTGCTGTAGAGTCTGTTGTAGCGCCTTCACCTACGAGCTTGAAGTTCTTCTTGTCAGCAGCACGAACTATCTCGAAGGTGTAGGTAGAACCTGCAGGAACCTCGAACTCATAGTTCTCGAAGTGCTCGATGATAGAAGATACAGGCTCATACTTGCCATCGATGCTCTTACCCTTGATGCGGACAGCACCTGCAAGAGGTGTGTTGTGCTCAGGATGTGCACCAGCAACCTTAGTTGTATCAACGGTCTTGTTCTGAGTACCGAGGATATAGTCGTGGTTGAGAGTGAGCTCGAATGTAGCTGGCTTCCAAACGTGGTTGTGCTCGTCTACAGTGTAAGTCATCTCGATGACAACATCGAAGTTCTTGACTGTATCGATTGCAGGATATACATAGAAGTACTTCTTGGTAGAGTTGGTATCAACAGTGTTGATGAGAGTCTCACGGAGAATATCAGTTGTAGTAGTAACTACCTCTGGGAGGTTCCATGTGTAGTCAACACCAGTAGCAAGAGTGTTGTTCTCAACAAGAACTGTATCGAGAGTACCCTTCTTAGCATCCTTGACAACCTCCTCATAGATCTTGAGGTTCTCTATGTCATAGTTCTCACGGAACTGCTCGAGAGACATGTTGATATCATCGTTGTCGAGTACCATCTGGTTGAACTCTGGCCATGTAACTACGAGACTGTCAGCTGTGTAGTCTGGGCAAGCTGCCTTAGGAGTAGCAGAAAGTGAGTCATAGCAGAATGGAACAGAGTGCTGGATGAGAATCTTCCAGCCCTTAGCAGGCTTGATTTCTGGATCTGGCTCAACATAAGTAGTATCAACGATAGCGATCTTGATGAATGCAGAGTCAACGAGCTTGCCGTTGATGCTGGCCTTAACGCAAACCTGTGGAGTTCTGTTGATAGCGGCACGACCGTTCTTGATGAACTCAGCGTCAACAGCTACAACACCGTCCTCAGTCATGGTAACGAATGAGTTCTGATCAGTGTAACCGTCATCACCGATGTAAGCAACCTTTGTACCTGGAGTCTTGGCAGCGCCATCCTCATTTGCCCAGAACCATGTGTAAACTGGCTCGAGACCATATGCTGATGCAAGTTTCCTACCAACCTTAGTCTCTACATATTCTTTGAGATCAAGAGTCTGGTTGTAAACAAGTGCAGGTGTGTAAGGGAAAATATCCTTGTCTGCTTCATCTTCGATTGAGATAGGTAGATCACGATAAGTAGAGTAACCATCAATATTGTCACCGTCAAACTTGATGGTATCCTTGTGGATAATCTCGAATTCGTTAATCACATGCTTGTTGATGTAAGCATAGTCAGAAGTGATGAGCTCACCAGCAAGTGTAGTAGCCTGGAGAGCTACGATATACATATCCTGACCTGGGTAAATACCATTCTTCTCCTGAGCCGGTGTAAGGTTCTTGAGAAGCTTGAGCTCGAATGTTGCAGCGCCATCAGCGATAGTAACCTTATCGTTGCCCTCTTCGTCCTTCACAATTGCTACGAGGTCTGTGCTGTCACCCGCTGCACGGGTAAGCTGACCGTCATGAGCTACATGAGCGAGTCTGTTGATCATGCCCCACTGGTATGCAGAAGCATCAACAGCTGCAGGATTGAGTCTGTAGGTAGCAGTAGCAGGAGCGGAAGCTATGAACTCACCATCCTCAGTAGCGAAAGAAGTGAACTCGATCACACCAAGACCCTCATAGATGATCTCAGGGATGAATGCAAGGCTCTTGAGCTCCATAGCGAGAGTGATGACGATAGGATCCTCAGATCCCTCAACATTGTTGAGAGTAAGAGTTCCGTCCTCAGTGTTCCAAACTGCGGTAACAGTACCAGGAACATAAACAGTCATGGTAGTAGGCTCCTCAACACCGTTGGTAACCTTTACCCATACGTTGTTTGCGCAATCAGGATAGTAGTAGATGGTGTCGCCATTGTCACCCTTGTCACCCTTGTCACCCTTGTCGCCCTTGTCGCCCTTAGCGCCAGTGTCACCCTTAGGACCCTGAGCACCAGTAGCACCAGTAGCGCCAGTAGCACCAGTAGCACCTGTCTCACCCTTGTCGCCCTTGTCACCCTTAGGACCCTGAGCAGGGAGGTTGGTGTTCTTACCATCGATGTACCAGTAACCATCAGCACCGATAGTTACAACTGAACCAGGAGTACCAGCAGGACCCTGGATACCCTGAGCGCCTGTGTCGCCCTTGTCGCCCTTGGCGCCGTCCTTACCATTGGTAAGGGTGAAAGACTTACCGTTGCTGAGAGTAACGGTAACGCCGTCGTTTGTAGGAGTCACTGCAGTGATCACTGATCCTGCAGCAATCTGTGACTGAAGAGAGTTAACGGTAGACTGCAGAGTTGACACTTCTGACTGGAGCTGAGCGATATCCTCGCCGTAGTCCTTGGTACAAGAAGCGACAGAACCGATTGCAGCGCATACGAGAACGCTCAACAAACCAGCATGAAACTTTTTGTTCATTGTTTTGAAAAATTAAGTTAATAAAAATAGTTTTATTTCACTTTGTAATAGTAGTCTGTCAAAGTCGCAGAAGTGCCTATATCCACGTCCGGGTATAGTAATAGCACAACATACAACGCACAAATGTATGATAATTATTTCTTACCTGCAAGATTTTTTCAAAAAAAACGGCTCAGACTATATCACTTCAAGGTCTGATGTCTGTGTCCATCCCTGACGTCCGTCCTGCAGCTTTATGTTGGACCAGTCTCCGATCTTTTCCAGGATTCTGACCTTTGTACCCTCATGAAGAATGAAAAGATCCTTCGACGAGTCGGCTCCCGGAGCACTTTTCACCGGCGACACCGCCCTGAGAATGACGGCAGAATCCTCACTCCTGTATTCCGACCACTGCATCCTGGCAAATCCGAGGAATGACAGAGACAGGACAATCGAGAGGATGCCTGCAAAGAAACCGGTCTTCTTCCATACAGCAGCCCCTGAGAGTATGAACACGAGAGCCATGCCGAGGGCGAGAGCCAGGAAGACAAGGAAAAGAGCAGTCCACACATCCGATGAGAGAGAGTGGCAGACCTTGCGCACCCATGTGCGCAGGAAGAACTCAGGGACACTGTCTATGTCGTCCTGGACGAACTCCTGACAGAAAGCAAGATTGAAACGAGCATCCGCGTGAGACGGATCGACCTTGAGTGCCCTCTCATAATTGAGGATGGCGCGTCCGTACATCTCCTGCTTGAAGCAGGCATTGCCTAAATTATAATATAGGTCGGCAGATTCCATCCCGCTGTCGATGATGGACTGCCATGAAGCTTCCGCCGCTGCCCAGTCGCCGGCTGCATAGGCTTCCGCCCCGGCTGTCCAGAGCGACTCTGACTGGGTATCGGTAACGGCCTCAGCCACAGACGGCATGAGGCAGAGGGCAACAATCACTGTGGCGACAGTCTTTCTGGCGCCGCTTTTCTTCTTCATGCTTCCGTCTATTGTTGATATGACATTGACTGCGGTCTCATAATGCGAATTCATGGCTTCATGTCCGGCATCCGGAGAGTACCGGGCAAATTCGCACGCCTCGAGCAGGCGTCCGAACTCTTCTGTGAGAGGCTCAGGCACACCGGCGCCGATGAGAGCGGCGGAAATATTGTCCCGGGACATGTCAGCCATATCCATATTGAGCTTGTCGGAAACGTAGCCGAGCATCGCCTTGTGGAGCTCCTCGTAGAAAGCGGTATAGAGATTCCGGCCGAGGTACTCACCTGCCACCGAGAGACGCTTGCGAGCCATCTTGGTGGCACCCCTGTTCTTTGAGCCGGCGACATCTGCCCTCATGGCAGCAAGCTTCCGCAGGGCAAACCATATCGCGCCGAATGCGGCCAGGAGAAGCATCAGGATGCCGAAGAACAGAGGGGATCCCAGGAAAGATGCGCCCTTGCGGGAGAATGAAGGCTTGCCCGTGACGATATACCTGATATCGGAGCCAAGATCCTTCACGCCCCTGCGGCTCACTCCGGTGACGATCTGACCGGACTGGACAGGCTGGTCGCTCTCTGCCCCCCTGGCGACATTGAGCTGCATGGGCTCGGTGGTCAGAGTGACATATTTGTGGGCATCGACATCGTAATAGGTATAGTTCACCGGCTCGATGGTGAACTCCCCGTAGCTTCTCGGGATGAATGGATATTCGAAAGTCTTGGACCCGGAGGTCTTTCCGTTGCTCTTGTCGGTATTTTCCGTCGCCTTGACGTCATACACCTCGAAATCCGGCGGGAAGCTGATCTTCGGAGCCTCGATCAGAGAGATGTTGCCGCGGCCGCTTACCGTCACCAGAAGCGAAGCCGCATCATGGGTCTTGAGCGAATCCTTGCTGAGCTTGGCACTGATCGAGTATGTACCGACACCTCCGCCGAAAGAAGCCGGGGCACCGGCAGGCAGGCTGCTGACATGCACGACCTGCCTGTCAGTGGTCACACGCTTGCGTATGGTGCGGAAGTCATCCTCGAAGAAACTGTCGAATATGCTCCTGGACGTGCTCTGGGTCTTGACATTGACCAGACATACGAGCTCTGAAGGATCGATGGCGATATCACCGGCCTGCTGAGGGATAATCACCCAGCTGCGGAGCACGGCGGCGTTGTAGATGGCATCGTTGATATTCTCGCGGTGGAACTCGATATTCGAAGGTGCAAGCACCTCCTGACTCCAGAATCCGGTGAATGTAGGAAACTTGGCATCCTCGAATCCGGCAATATTGACTCTCTGATAGAGTTTGAGTGTCGCGGTCACAGGCTCCCCTACCACTACAGAGCTGCGGCTGAGGGAAAGACGCAGGAACAGATCTGAAGAGGAGATGTCCCCGGTAGACGCAGCAGACTGTCCGCCCTGGGATGACGCTCCGGAAGATGAAGACGCCCCGTTGGAGACGACCTCGATTGTCACGGGTGAGGAATGAATGGTCTTCTTCTTGACCTGTGCGGACGCCGGCTGAATGGTGAATTTCCCCTTTTCCTTCGGCATCAGGATATAGGTGATGGTGGTCTGTACGGACCTGGAAGTCTTGCCGTTGATGCTGCTGAAGCTGGATGACTTTCCTCTCTGAGGTCCCCAGATGAGCTTGAACTCACTTCCGGGCTCCCACGAGAAATCACTCGGGGAGTCATCTCCCTCGATGATGAAAGTAAGGTTGAACTGTTCATCCACAGCCACCATGTTCGGGGCCTGGACCTTGATCACGTCCTGAGCCCTGCCCATGGACATGGCCAGGACCATGCATGTAAGGATAGTCAGATATCTTTTGAACATATGATTACCAATTCTTCTCTTTCTGTCTTGACTGGAGCAGCTCCGCCTTCTCTTTCTTCACCTTGTCCTGAGTCTCCTTCTCCTTCGCCTGTATGGCCTGGAGCATCTGCTGAGCCTGCTGAGGCGAGATCTTCTGATCCTGAGGCTGTTGCTGCTGAGGCTGATTCTGAGGATTCTGATCCTGAGGCTTGTCACCGTTCTGGTTCTGATCCTGATTCTGGTCCTGATCGTTGTTCTGGTCCTGATCGTTGTTCTGGTCATTGTCCTGATTCTGGTCATTGTCCTGACCGCCTCCGCCATTCTGATCCTCATCCTGCTTCATCAGCTTGGCATAGATGTAGTTCTCCTTGGCGTCCATGTCGGACGGATCACGGAGCAGGGCCTGCTTGAACGCTTCCATAGCGGCACCGTAGTCCTTCTTCTGAAGGGCGACATCTCCGAGGTTGTAGAAGTAGCGTGTGGAGTTGGGCGAGACAGCAGCCACGTCCTTCACGGTCTCCAGAGCCTTTCCCGCGCCCTCGAAATCCTCCTGGCGGTAGAGTGTGGAGGCAAGGTTGTACTCTCCGGCGACGGAGAGCGAGTCCTTGAGGACTGCCTTGCGGTAATTGATCTCCGCCTCCTTGAATTCATCCTTGCGGAACTTCCTGTTGCCGGCACGCACATCATGCCTGTCCACCTGAGCGGCCGCAGGCAGTGTGCAGAACACCAGCAGAACTATGAAAAACTTTCTCATTCGAAAAGCCTCCTCTTCCATCTTCTTTCACCTATGAGCATCTCGAGCACCAGAAGTGCCAGAGCCACGGCGAAGAAATACATGTATTGCTCGTCAAATTCCTCAAAAACGACGGAATTGAATTTCTCGGCCTCCATCTTCTGGATATCGCTGATGATAGGATTGAGGCCGAACTCTTCGTTGCCGGCGTGCACGTAGGCACCGTTGCCGGCACGGGCGACATCCTTGAGCACGCCCTCATCCAGTCTGGTCACGACTATCTCCCCGTTTCTGTCCTTCAGCAGCTCTCCCCCTACAGGGACAGGCTGGCCCTGAGCAGAGCCCACGCCAATGGTGTAGACCTTGATGCCGAGTTCGACAGCCTGGGAGGCAGCCTCAACAGGATCATCCTCATGATTCTCGCCGTCGGTGATGACTATGATGGCGCGGCTTTTCTCGCTCTGGGCGCTGAAGCTCTTCGCCGCCGTGAGTATGGCGTCACCGATAGCGGTACCCTGTACCGGTACGGACTGGGTGTCGATGGAATTGAGGAACATCTTTGCCGACACGTAGTCGGTGGTGATAGGCAGCTGGACAAACGAGCTTCCGGCAAACACGATCAATCCTATACGGTCCTCCTGGAGCTTGTCCACGATGCGCGAAATGGCGAGCTTGGCCCTTTCAAGCCTGTTCGGCGAGTAGTCCTCGGCGAGCATGGAGTTGGACACGTCCAGACAGATCATGATCTCGGCGCCCTTGGTCTCATGCTCACGGAGCTTGGCACCCACGAGCGGGCGCGCAAGACCGATGAAAAAGAACCCCAGCGCGAGAGTGAGCAGCACCATGCGCACCCACCCCTTGGCTTTGGAGTATGAAGGCATGAGGCTGCGGACCAGTTCCTGATCGCCATAGGCACGGATGCGTCTGGTGCGGAGTGCCTGGAGCACACCATAGCCCACCAGCATCACCGGCAGGAGCAAAAGCAGCCAAAGATATTGTGGATGAGCAAGATATATCATGGCAACCTCCTTAATATCGCCCTGAGAGCAAGTTCAAGGAGAAGAAGTATGAGCGCAGCCACGGCGTACCTGCCGAAAAGCTCCTTATAGACAGGGAAACTGTCGATGGTGGTGCGGGCCTTCTCCATCTTGTTGATCTCGCTGTAGATCTCAGAGAGTTTTGTATTGTCAGTGGCTCTGAAATAGCGGCCGCCGGTAGCGTCTGCTATGTTCTGGAGCAGTGTTTCATCGATTTCGACCTCGACATTCTGGACATCAGGTCCCCATGGGGTCATCACCGGATACGGTGCGGTGCCGTTGGCTCCCACACCTATGGTATAGACGCGTATGCCGTAGGTCTTTGCTATCTCGGCAGCAGTCTCAGGGGCTATCTCTCCACGGTTGTTGACACCGTCGGTCAGGAGGATGACCACCCGGCTCTTGGCGTCGCTGTCCATCATCCTGGCCACAGCTGTCGCAAGACCGTTTCCGATGGCGGTTCCGTCCTCGATCAGGTCGGTCTGCACCTCCTTCATCATGTTGATCAGAGTGCTGCGGTCAGTGGTCAGAGGGCACTGGGTGTAGCTTTCGCCTGCAAACACCACTATCCCTATGCGGTCGCTCGGGCGTGAGGATATGAACTCTATGGCGATATCCTTTGCCGCACTGATACGATCTGGGGTGAAGTCGCGCGCCAGCATACTCGTCGAGACGTCCATGGCAAGGACTATGTCGATACCCTCGGAATCCACCCTCTCCATCTGGGACGATGAACGCGGACGGGCAAGACAGACGACGATCAGGCACAGCGCCGCAATCCTGAATGCAAACGGGAGATGGCGTATGACCGCGAGCGGCGACATGCCCGTGACCTTCCAAGGGGTCACCTTGGACACGCGCATGTGCGGCTTGCGGCCGCAGAGCTCCAGGTACAGATAATGCGCGACCAGAAGAAGCGGGAGCAGCAGGAGCCAGAGAAGTTTTGGATACTCGAAAAACATTACTTCTTCACCTCCTCTTCTGCTTCAGCGTCAAGCTGGGTCTGATATGTCGAAGTCACGAAACGCACGGCGGTAGGAATGGCACGGGCATTTTCCTCGTCGCCGGCTGTGTGCTTGGCAAACTTCACGAAATCGGAGAGTTCGAAGAGCTCCTTCACCTCGGAATAGAGGTCAGGGGTGATCTCCCCGCTTGATTTGAGGTCATCGAATATCTCCGCGGTGGTCATCTCCTCCGCATTGATGCCGAAGCGTGCCTCAATATATGTCCTGAGGGTATCGGTGATACCCGAATACATGGTCTTCTGCTTGTCCGGCGCCCAGAACTTGTCTCCCCTGTACCTGTCGAGCCCACGGAGAGCCACGATATAAGGAGGATCGCTGTGGGCGGCCTTCTGCTCCTTGCGCTTCCTGGTCATGACGAGACAGACGGCAAGGATGGCCAGCACTGCAAGTGCCTGGAAGGCGAAGATGTACGGGAGTACCTCCGCCATGGTGAGAGGGTACCTTATCTGGTCCTTGATGTCATGGATCACGAAAGCGGCAGTATCGATAGGGATGGTGCAGACCTCGATGGTCTGGGGATCAAAGACAAGAGTGTCCACGTCCCCGCCCCTGGTACGCTGCACGGCAAGCGGAGGCAGCATGTATGTACCTTCCTCGAAAGCGGCGATCACTATGGATGCACGTATCCTGCCGACATGGCGGGACGGATCCTTGCGTTTTCCTTCGAAAGCGAGAGTATCCACTCTCCAGCTGCGCACGACCTCCACGCTGTCCATGAACTTCTCCTGAGAGAAGTCCGGCAGTGCGAAACTGTCCGATGCCTGGATGCCGGCAAGCTCGAAGCCGTACTCCAGCTGATCGGCAATCAGGATGGAATCACGCTGCTGGAGCTGTCTGACATAGGTCTCCCCTGCAGGGACCATGCTCTGCGCGGAAAGGGTCAGCGCCGCCAGCGCGGCGAATATTGTTATCAGCGTCTTTCTCATTTGTGTTGGAACAGTGAAAGCAGGCCTCTGACATAGTCATCACCGGTAGCGATGCTGACACTGTCGACCTTGTATCTGTTGAAGAGATGCCTTTCAGCCGCAGCCACGTCTCTGAACCATCTGGCATAAGAGTCCCTGACCTTGCGGGAAGAGGTGTTGATCCACCCGCTCTCACCGGTCTCGGAATCCTTGACATGCACCAGGCCGACAGACGGAATGCTCTCCTCACGTGGATCATATACCTTGACCACGGACAGGTCATGCCTGTTGACTGCGACCTTGAGCGCGTCCTCGTATCTCGGAGCACCTGACGGATCCACATCCAGCATGTCACTGAGCAGGAATGCAGTGCACTTCTTCTTTATGGCATTGGTGAGGAACCTGAGTGCCTCGCCTATATCAGTGCCGTCGGATGTCGGCTTGAGCTCTATGATCTCGCGTATGATGTGGAGGAGATGGCTCCTGCCCTTCTTGGGAGGGATGAACTGCTCCACATGGTCGCTGAAAAAGAGGGCCCCGACCTTGTCGTTGTTGATGCCGGCACTGAATGCAAGCACAGCGGCAATCTCCGCCAGGAGCTCGCGCTTGGTCTTCTGTACGGTGCCGAAGAGACCCGAACGGCTGACATCGATGAGGAGCACGACTGTGAGTTCGCGCTCTTCCTCAAAGACCTTGACATATGGTGCGCGCATGCGGGCTGTGACATTCCAGTCCATATTGCGCACATCATCGCCGTACTGATACTCGCGCACCTCGCTGAAGGCCATACCACGTCCCTTGAAGGCGGAGTGGTACTCTCCTGCGAAGATCTGGTGCGAGAGCGCACGGGTCTTGATCTCGATTTTCCTGACCTTGCGGAGAAGGTCGGATGCGTTCGTGTTTTCCATTGCGGAGGGCTTATGGGACGATCACAGCATTGAGAACCTCGGCGATGATCTGCTCCGGTGTCACATTCTCGGCCTCAGCCTCGTATGTGAGTCCGATGCGGTGACGGAGCACCTCATTGCAGACTGCACGCACATCCTCTGGGATCACATAGCCCCTTCTCTTGATGAATGCATACGCCTTGGCAGCCATGCTGAGAGAGATGCTGGCACGCGGAGAGGCTCCGTATGAGATGAGGTTTCTGAGCTTGCCGAGGCCATACTCCTCAGGGGTGCGGGTGGCATATACGATGTCCACGATATAGCGCTCGATCTTCTCGTCCATATAGACATCACGCACGACCTTGCGGGCGCGTACGATATCCTCAGGCTTGATCACAGGGCATGGCTTAGGGAACTCGCCGCTGTTGTTCATGCGCACGATGAGGCGCTCTTCCTCCTTCTTCGGATAGTCCACGACCACCTTGAGCATGAATCGGTCCACCTGCGCCTCAGGGAGCGGATAGGTACCCTCCTGCTCGATCGGGTTCTGTGTCGCCATCACGAGGAATGGCTCAGGGAGCCTGTAGGTCTCCTCACCGAGAGTCACCTGACGCTCCTGCATGGCCTCGAGAAGGGCGGACTGCACCTTGGCAGGGCTTCGGTTGTTCTCATCCGCAAGCACGAAGTTGGCGAAGATCGGGCCCTTGTGCACCTCGAATCTTTCATTCTTCTGAGAATAGATGAGGGTACCGATGACGTCGGCAGGAAGAAGGTCAGGAGTGAACTGGATGCGGCTGAACTTTGCAGACACAGCCTGAGAGAGGGTGTTGATGGCGAGAGTCTTGGCAAGACCCGGCACACCTTCAAGGAGAATGTGGCCGTTGGCGAGGAGTCCTATGAGGAGATTCTCCACCAGATGCTTCTGTCCCACGATCACCTTGCCCATCTCCAGGGAGAGGATATCGACAAATGCGCTCTCCTGCTGGATGCGGTCGTTCAATTCCTTGATGTTTACGTTTTCCATACTGAAAAAAGTATATTTTATTTTCCTAAATTTGCCGTATGCGCTACCGTGTCAAACTATCATATGACGGTCAGGAGTTCTGCGGATGGCAGATACAACCCGATGCCGCCACTGTCCAGGAAACCCTCGAAAAAGCACTCTCCACTCTTCTGGGTGCGCCCGTCAGTGTCACCGGGGCAGGCCGTACCGACTCCAGGGTCAACGCGATAGGCTATGTGGCCCATTTCGACTCGGAAGCCGCCGTGGACACGGAAATGCTCGGCTACAAATTAAATGCCATCCTCCCCCGCGGGATAGTCGTGCACGGTGTCGCAGCCGCCGATGCGGACTTCCATGCCCGTTTCGGCGCTACAAGACGCGAATATACATATTTTATTCATAGAATAAAGGACCCGTTCGTCGAGAAATTCTCATGGAGGTGCTCCTACCCTCTGGATGTCGATGCCATGAACGAAGCCGCAAAGTACCTGATCGGGCGCCATGACTTCAGGTGCTTCGAGAAAGTCGGAGCCGACAACAAGACATCCATCTGCACCGTCACCGAGGCATTCTGGAGCACTTATGAACCGGCGCACGTCTCACTCATGGGATTTGAAAGCGCCGCCGCAAAGCCGGGGACCGAAGCTCCCGAGGCGAGATATATCTATTTCAGGATAGCTGCCGACAGGTTCCTCCGCAATATGGTCAGAGCTATAGTCGGTTCGCTTGTAGAAGTCGGACGCGGCAAGAGAAGCGTCGGCGAGTTTGCCGCCCTTGTGCTCCCGGAGGGATGCGAGGGTACAAAAGCAACACGCTCCGACGCGGGTGAATCCGTGCCGGGGCATGCTCTTTTTCTTTCCGAAGTGGAATACTGATTTCTACTGTCCAACTTTTGGGGTTCACCTCAAAAACTGGCTCACTTTCGAGAGGAAATTCCACTCATATTTGGTTGAAGGAAACTTATCGTAATCGGCTTTTCTCATAGGATATGTGCGAACATTTGAAATTTGTGCAGATTTAACCTTTTCTGGGACAATACAAATTATTTTTTCGTACATTTGGATATAATTGTTGCAAAATCGTGGAAATCAACCATAACAGCCATACCCCCCTTCACCTTCAGGCCGAGAAGATCCTGCGCGACCTGATCGCTACAGACGAGTACAAAAACGGCAAGATGCTTCCAAGCGAAGTAGAATTGTCTGAACAATTGAACATATCCAGGAACACCCTGCGGCAGGCCATCAACAAACTGGTCTACGAAGGGCTTCTCGACAGGCGCAAGGGCGTGGGCACTCGCGTGGTGCGCAAGAGTGTGGCGGGAGGAGTCAAGAACTGGATGAGCTTCTCTCAGGAGATGAAGCAGCTCGGCATCGAGGTCCGCAATTTCGAGCTCCATATCAGCCGCAAGAAGGCCCTGCCCGACGCGATCCCGTTCTTCGAGTGCTCAGAAGGGACAAAATGCGTCGTGATGGAGAGGCTCAGAGGCAAGAAGGAATACCCTTTTGTGTACTTCATCTCATATTTCAACCCTTCACTCCCCATCACCGGCGAGGAGGATTACGGCAAGCCTCTCTATGAAATGCTCGAGAAGAACTACGGCATCAAAGTCAAGATCTCCAAGGAGGCCATCTCCGCCCGTCTGGCAGGAGATTTCCTCGCAGAGAAGCTGGAAATCGACCCGACCGACCCTGTCCTCGTACGCAAGCGCTTCGTCTACGATGAAAACGGAGTCGCAGTCGAGTACAACGTGGGCTACTACCGCGCCGACAGCTTCACCTACACGATCGAAGCTTCCAGATAAATCGAAAACATATAAAACACTCTGACAATGAAACCGATAATCAAGAAAAACGCCGCAATCCCGGTGCTCCTGGCCTTCTTTGTGATGGGATTCTGCGACATCGTGGGCTTTTCCACAAGCTACATCAAGGAGGACTTCCAGCTTTCTGAGGCCATGGCCGGATTCATCCCGTCCATGGTATTCATCTGGTTCCTCTTCCTCTCTGTCCCCGCAGCCCTGATGATGAACCGCATCGGACGCAAGAAAACCGTGCAGATCAGCAACATCGCCACATTCGCCGGCCTGCTGCTTCCGTTCATCTCCTACAGCTTCATCTCATGCCTCATCGCATTCATGCTCATCGGCATAGGCAACACCATCCTGCAGGTATCCCTCAACCCGCTCCTCACAAATGTGGTCAAAGGTGACAAGATCACCAGCAGCATCACCGCAGGACAGGTGATCAAGGCGGTGTCTTCATTCGTGGGACCGTTCGTGGCCATGTTCGCCGTGACCGTATTGGGCAAATGGCAGTTCCTCTTCCCTATCTTCGCACTCGTCACCCTCATGTCATACCTCCTCCTCGCCTCGACAGAGATCGAGCAGGAGCCGCTTGAGACCGAGACCAGGCCAGGTGCCGTACTCGAGGCATTCGGCCTCCTCAAGGACCCGACCATCCTGCTTTTCTTCCTGGGCATCTTCTTCGTGGTCGGAGTCGATGTGGGCACCAACACCGCATCCACCAAGCTCCTCATCGAGAGATGCGGATTCGCAGTCGAGAAGGCGGCATTCGGAGCCAGCGTATATTTCATCTGCAGGACTGTCGGAGCCTTCCTCGGAACCTTCCTCCTCGCCAGAGTCGATGAGATCAAGTACTTGAGGATCAATATCATATTCGCCGCAATATCGCTGCTCCACCTCTTCGTTGCCAAGAATTCAGCTCTTATCTACACAGGAATCGGCGGCATAGGCTTCTTCTGCGCGAGCGTATTCTCCATCCTCTTCTCACAGGCACTCAAGGCACGCCCTGAGAAAGCTAACGAAATCTCCGGATTCATGATCACTGCCATATTCGGAGGCGCAGTGATACCGCCGCTCATGGGTATCATGACACAGGCTATCGGCAACCAGAACGGTTCCGTGATCATCATCGGACTCTGCATGGCGTACCTGATCTTCTGTTCATGGAAGGCCGGAAGGAAATAAAGGCAAATCATCTGACATCATGAGAAAAATACTGACTCTGACGCTGGCCGCGACGTTCCTGACACTGGCAGGAACAGACATGTATGCCCGCAAGACCAGACAGTCCACCGGAAGGCAGGACAGGGAATACTGGGTCGAATCGATGATACGCATCGTCGACCCGGTATATGTAAATCTCAGCGGAAACACGCTCAGGAAAAACATGCCTGTCGAGACCTGGGACGGACTGAACAACGGAAACTCCAGGAAAGATGTGACCCACCTCGAGGCTTTGGGACGTTCTTTCTGCGGGATAGCCCCGTGGCTCAATCTCGGTCCTGACAGCACACCTGAAGGAAAGCAGAGAGCCAGGATGATCGATCTCGTGGTAAGATCCATCGCCAATGCCGTCAACCCGGAATCACCCGACTACATGCCTTTCGACGGTCCGGGAGCACAGCCGCTCGTGGATGCAGCATTCTTCGCACACGGTCTGTTAAGGTCAAAGGATGTCATCTGGCCCATGCTTGATGAAGTCACCCGTGAAAGAGTCATCCATGAGCTCAAGGCATCCAGAGCCATCGAGCCGTATCAGAGCAACTGGCTGATGTTCTCGGCCATGATCGAAGCAGCCCTGCTTGAATTCACAGGTGAATACGACCCCGCACAGATAGAAGACTCCTTCTCGAAGCATGAGTCCTGGTACAAGGGCGACGGCTGGTACGGAGACGGTGCCTCATTCCATCTCGACTACTACAACAGTTATGTGATCCAGCCTATGCTTCTGGACGTGGCGAAAGTCCTCAAAGAGCACGGAAAGCCATGGGGAGATTTCTATGAGACTGAGCTCCCGCGCCTGGTACGCTATGCCGACCAGCAGGAGAAACTCATCTCGCCGGAGGGAAGCTATCCTGTCCTCGGACGCTCCATGGGATACCGCTTCGGATGCTTCCAGGTATTGTCACAGGTCAGCCTCATTGAAGCCCTCCCGGAATGGGTCAGACCGGCTCAGGTGAGATGCGCACTCACATCGGTGCTGAAGCGTCAGCTTGTGCCTGAGACATTCGACGGAAACGGATGGCTCACGCTCGGATTCTGCGGGCATCAGCCGTCCATCGCCGACACCTACGTCTCCACAGGAAGCGCCTACCTCTGTACCTTCATCTTCCTCCCTCTGGGACTCCCTGACAGCGCAGAGTTCTGGAGTGCTCCTGCCGAGGAATGGTCGTCTCAGAAAGCCTGGAGCGGCAGACCGGTGAAGAACGACCACGCTCTCTGATCGGGAATTTTCATGACAACGCCCTCCTCAGGCGGCATACCTCCCACTTCACGAGGATTATGCCGCCATGGCCGCCACGTTTCGGCAGATTTTCGAGTTTGCTGACGCGACGCGGCACTTTGCTCTCGGAATCATGCGTCGCGTCATGAAAAACCACAGATCTGCCAGAAACCATGACGCGATGCGGCACTTTGTACTCAAAACAGCGCATCGCGTCACATACCATCGAGCCGAGGCGCAGAAGTGGAACTGTGCCGCGCGAGGCGGGCCTTGCGGATCTCTTCTCGGTCCGCAAGCGCGGTACAGTGCAGCTGCGGCAGCCACGGCACTGCCGGCTCCACCTTCGGTCTGCAGCCTGAGACGCCCGACAAGGCACTGAAGAAAGAGCCCGCGGCGGGATGACAGCTTCTGAGACCTGCCGGGCAAGAGAGGCCAGTATTGCAGCAAGAATTGCCTTATGCGCTGCAGATGACTGAGAAAAAAGCTGAATTGCAGCAAATACAGGCATCTCTGCCGCAAAATAACCGCCCCTTCTTTTTTCACCCGGTTTATGCCGCAGAATGAGGCATATTATATATTTTTTAGTAACTTTGCAGTTTGAGGTAAAGTGGGTTCTGAACGGGCCCAGACTTTGCATAACGGATTGATTACTTAAAAACAAAAAATACCATGCTTTTCAATTTGCTTCAGGCAGGCTTCGGAACAGAAGCCGCAGAAAACATCGAAAACGCCGTTGAGGGCGCAATGAACGCAGCGCCGGCAGCAGCCGAGCTCGTTCCACAGTCTCAGGAAATGTCATACTCACTCATCCAGATGGCTACCAAAGGCGGATGGCTCATGCTTGTACTCCTCCTCCTTTCACTCATCGCCATCTACATCTTCGGCAAGAAGTGGTGGATGATCCATCAGGCCGACAAGATCGACCGCAACTTCATGAGCGACATCCGCGACTACATCCACGAAGGCAGGGTAAAGTCAGCCCTCATGCTCTGCCAGAGATATGACTCCCCTGTCGCAAGACTCGTCGAAAAGGGTATCGAGCGCATCGGACGTCCTCTCCAGGACATTCAGACAGCAGTAGAGAACACAGGCAACGTCGAGGTAGCCCGTCTCGAGAAGGGTCTCCCTTATCTCGCCATGATTTCCGGCGGCGCACCTATGATCGGATTCCTCGGTACAGTCATCGGTATGATCCAGGCATTCTTCAATATGTCGCAGGCCGGTAACAACATCGACATCACCCTCCTGTCAAACGGTATCTACACCGCCATGATCACAACAGTGGGAGGTCTTATCGTCGGTATCCTCGCATACTTCGGATACAACTTCCTCACCACCAGGATTTCCGAGCTCGTCTTCAAGATGGAGCGCACCACAATCGACTTCATGGATCTTCTCCATGAGCCGGCAGAAAATACAGAGGCCTAATCACTGAAGCATTATGGGAATCAAGAGATCGACAAAGGTGCAGTCAGAGATGTCCATGTCATCCATGACGGACATCGTGTTCCTGCTCCTCATCTTCTTCCTGGTGACCTCAACCCTGGTCAACCCCAACGCACTCAAGCTCCTTCTGCCCAAGAGCACAGGACAGGTGAGCGCAAAGGCCACGGTTAGCGTTTCCATCAAGGACTGGGGAGATGACACATACACATACCACGTCAACGGAAACAACACTCCTGTCAGCTACGAGCAGGTAGAGAATGAGCTCGTAGAGCTCCTCCAGACTGAAGAGGACCCGACCTTCTCCATCTATTCAGACGAGAGCGTTCCGGTCAAGGAAGTGGTAGCAATGATGAATATCGCCAAGAGGAACCACTACAAGGTGATACTGGCGACACAGCCCGAATAAGACATGAAGGAATACATCCGCGAAAGACAGAAGCAGGAGACCATGGCGAGATCGATAGGTATCGGTCTCTCCCTTGCGGCACACGTCCTCGCGTGCGTGTTCTTCGTGTTCAGCGGCGTCAAGTACATATACCCTCCACCTCCTGAGAACACCTTCGTGATCGATTTCACAGAAGAGCAGGAAAAGCCTAGACAGCATCTCAGGGGCGCACAGCCTCAGGCGGAGGAAATCGACAGGTCCAAGCCTATCGAGCTCATCCAGAAGAGCGAGTCTCCATACAAGGCAGTCACAAAGAAGAGCACGACTCCGGCCACGAAACCGGATGACCATGGAGACGTGGATGTGCCTGCAGTGGAGCAGAAGGACGCCCTTGACCCTAGGGCAGCCTTCCCTGGAATGTCCAAGAAGGACACCTCCACCACAGCGCCGCACAGCGCTTCAGAGGCGAGCGACAGGTTCAAGGCAGGACAGCCGACCGGAAACACCGACAACGGCAGGACCGAAGGTACACCGAATGCACACCTCAAGGGACGCAACGTAGTCGGCAATCTTCCACGTCCGACTTACGGAGTTCAGACAGAGGGCATCGTGGTCGTCACCATCTGGGTGGACAACTACGGAAAAGTCACGAAGGCACAGGCCGGAGCTGACGGAACCACAGTCACAGACAAGACACTCTGGAATGCAGCAAGAAATGCCGCGATGAACGCTCACTTCAACACGAGCGCAGACGCACCGGCACTGCAGGAAGGAACAATCACATACATATTCAAATTAAAGTAAATGAACAATTTCAACAAGGACGGCGAAGGTCGTAGGGATTACGGCCAGAGCAGTGAGAAGAGGTACTCATCAGAAGGAAGAGTACTCAGACCAAGAAGAAGCGCAGGCAACGACGGAGAGCGTCGCAGCTACGGAGAGCGCAAGAGCTATGGCGAGGGCGGTGAGCGTCGCAGCTATGGCAGCCACACTAGAAGCTATGGAGAACACAGGAGCTATGGCGAAGGCGGTGAGCGCCGCAGCTATGGCGAGAGAAGAAGCAATTTCAGCGGCAACGGTGAAGGACGCAGCTACGGAGAGCGCAAGAGCTACAATGGCGGTGAGCGCCGCAGCTACGGAGAGCATAAGAGCTTTGGACATAACGACAGGGGCGGATTCTCTGGCAACGGCGAAGGACGCAGCTACGGGGAGCGCCGCAATTTCGGAGAGCACAGAAGCTTTGGCGAACACAGGAGCTATGGCGAAGGCGGTGAGCATCGCAGCAGCTATGGCGAGCGCAGGAGCTACAATGGCGGTGAGCGCCGCAGCTTCGGTGACCGCAAGCCGGGATTCGGCGGAGAGCGCCGCAGTTTCGGAGACCGCAAGCCAGGTTTCGGTGGCGGCCGCGGTGGACGCAGACCGTTCCGCAAGGAAGAATACTTCAATGAGGCAGAGTGTTCCGGCATAGACAGGATGATCTCGAGAAAGCCTCTGGTAAGCGACATGCAGAACTCGGACTTCGATTACGCAGCACCTATGACAAAGGATGAGATGCGCCTCAACAAGTTCATCGCGAACTCAGGCGTATGCTCACGCCGCGAGGCAGACACCTTCATCATGGCCGGCGTTGTCACTGTCAATGGCGAGGTCGTGACAGAGCTCGGCACCAAGGTGAATGTCATCAATGACGACGTGCGCTTCAACGGCGAACGCCTCAAGGGTGAAGAGAAGGTATATATCGTGATGAACAAGCCTAAGGGCTTCGCCACCACTGCCAGCGACCCTCACGCCGACAGGACCGTCATGGACCTCCTCAAGGGATGCGACAGAAGGGTATTCCCTGTGGGAAGGCTCGACAAGGCCACTACTGGTGTCCTCATGTTCACCAACGACGGCGAGATAGCAGAGAAGCTCACACATCCTTCATTCGACAAGAAGAAGATCTATCAGGTGATCCTCGACCACGAGGTGTCACAGGAAGACCACGACAAGATCCTTGCCGGCCTGACACTCTCAGACGGCGAGATCAAGGCTGACGAGCTTGAGTTCATCGACGAAAACGACCATCGCAAGATGGGTATCGAGATCCATTCCGGCAAGAACCGTATCGTACGCCGCATTTTCGAGTCTCTCGGATATGACGTGCGCGCACTTGACAGGGTCTATTTCGCAGGCCTCACCAAGAAGGGCCTCCAGAAAGGCGAGTGGAGATATCTCACAGAGGGTGAGGTGAACATCCTCAAAATGGGTGCTTATGTCTAAAGAGCACCACGCCGGATTTGTAAACATCATCGGAAATCCGAACGTCGGGAAGTCCACATTGATGAACGCCCTGGTCGGGGAAAAGCTGTCCATCGTGACGGCCAAGGCCCAGACCACCAGGCACCGCATCATGGGCATCGTCAACGGCGAGGATTTCCAGATCGTTTACTCCGACACACCGGGTATCCTGAAGCCTAACTACAGGCTGCAGAAAAACATGCTGAACTTTGTCGACGTCGCCATCGGCGACGCCGACATCATACTCTATGTGACCGACACTGTCGAAAAGGGTGACAAGAACGCAGAGTATGTAGAGAAACTGCAGAAGATACAGTGCCCGGTCATCCTTGTCATCAACAAGATCGACATCAGCGACCAGCAGAAAGTGCTGGAGCTCATGGAATACTGGAAGCAGCAGCTCCCGGAGGCCCTGATCATACCGGCATCGGCGCAGGAGAGGTTCAATCTCGACAGCATATTCGACGCCATCGTGAGCAGGCTCCCGGTCTGCCCGCCATGGTATGACAAGGACACATTCACAGACAAGAACCTCAGGTTCTTCGCATCTGAGATCATCAGAGAGAAGATCCTGCTCAACTACAAAGAGGAGATCCCGTACTGCTGCGAAGTGGTGGTGGAGTCCTTCAAGGAGGGAGCTGAGAGGTACGACATCAGCGCCGTCATATATGTGACCAGAGATTCCCAGAAGGGCATCCTGATCGGCAAGGGCGGCTCTGCCATGAAGAGGCTCGGCACTCAGTCCAGGATAGAGATGGAGGACTTCTTCCAGAAGAAGGTGTTCCTCAGTCTCTATGTCAAAGTCGACACCGACTGGAGAGAGAGCCGCAGCGAACTCAGGAAGTTCGGATACGAAGAGTAAGACTTGAAGAGACTGATTTATGGAAGAAGACGATATCATCATGGGCGGAGAGCCCATTGAAGAAGGAGAAGAACCCGTAGGAGAAGGAGAATCATCCGGAAAGTACGCCAAACTGCTCGGCAGCGACTCACACAGATACAAGCTGTCCGGCATGTTCAAGGGCTGGTTCCTGGACTACGCATCCTATGTGATCCTGCAGAGAGCCGTCCCTCACATCGTGGACGGTCTGAAGCCCGTGCAGAGGCGCGTGCTCCATGCCATGTACAAGATGGATGACGGAGCATACACCAAGGTCGCCAATATCGTGGGACAGGCCATGCAGTACCATCCCCACGGAGACGCGTCAATCCTCGGAGCCCTCGTGCAGATGGGCCAGAAGGGGTTTGCCGTGGACTGTCAGGGAAACTGGGGTAACATCCTCACCGGAGACAGCAACGCCGCACCGCGATATATCGAGGCTCGCCTGAGCAAGTTCGCCAAGGAGGTCATCTTCGACCCAAAGATCACCAACTGGATGACTTCATACGATGGAAGGAACCAGGAGCCTGTAGAACTCCCGGTGAGATTCCCTCTCCTGCTCGCCCAGGGTACAGAGGGTATCGCCGTCGGCATGGCATCCAAGATTCTTCCACACAACTTCAATGAACTCCTGGACGCATCCGTAGCCATCCTCGAGAACAAGCCTTTCGAACTCTACCCTGACTTCCCTACCGGAGGTTTCGCCGACTGTTCGAAATATCTCAAGGGACGTCGCGGCGGCAGCGTCAAGGTGCGCGCACGCATCGAGAAGATCGACAAGAACACCATCTCCATCACGGAGCTTCCATACGGAAAGACCACACATGTGATCATCGACTCCATCCTCAAGGCCAAGGACAAGGGAAAGATCAAGATCAAGAAGATCGAGGACATGACCACCTCTCAGGTGGAAATCCTCATCCATCTTCCTAACGACGTCTCTCCGGACAAGACCATCGATGCCCTGTACGCATTCACGGACTGCGAATGCAACATCGCACCGAACGCCTGCGTCATCAAGGACAACAAGCCTCAGTTCCTTGACGTGGAGGAGATTCTCCGCTACGACACCTTCCACACAAGAGACCTCCTCGAGCAGGAGCTCCGCATCAAGCTGGACGAGCTCGAGAACGACTGGCATTACAATTCTCTCGAGCGCATATTCTTCGAAAACAAGGTCTACAAGCTCCTCGAGCATGACCAGAAGGACTGGGAGACCCAGGTGAACGACATCTTCATCCAGATGAAGACCTACCAGGATCTCTTCCGCAGGGAGATAGTCCTCGACGACATCCTGAAGCTCGTCGAGAAGCCTGTGCGCAAGATATCCAAGTTCGACACCAAGGCGATGGACGAGAAGATACGCTCGATCGAGGAAGAGATGGCCGACATCAAGAACAAGATCGAGCACATCACCAGATACACCATCGACTGGTTCAAGAACATCAAGAAGAAATACGGCAAGGACTTCCCTCGCCAGACCGAGGTGACCTCATTCGAGAGCATCGCCGTGACCAAGGTCGTCCACAACAACGCCAAGCTCTACGCCAACATGGCAGAAGGCTTCGTGGGCATGAACCTCAAGAAGGATGACGGAGTGGTATTCCTCTGCGAATGCTCAGACCTCTCCGAGGTCATCGCCATCAACAAGGAAGGAAAATACCGTATCACGAAGGTCAGCGACAAGGCGTTCTTCTGGAAGGACCTCATCTATGTGGGCATCTTCAACAGGAACGACTCCCGCACCACCTACAATGTGATCTACCGCGAAGGCAACACCGCCATGTCATATGCCAAGAGGTTCAACATCACCTCTGTGACACGTGACAAGGACTATGACATCACCATGGGAACCCCGGGATCGAAGATCCTCTGGTTCACAGCCAACCCTAACGGTGAAGCCGAATCCGTCAAGATATTCTTCAGGCCGAGACCGAAGCTCAAGAAGGCCACGGCCGAATACGACTTCTCCACCCTCGGCATCAAGGGCAAGGCTTCACGAGGCAACCTCGTGGCCAAGAACCCTATCCAGAGGATCAGCCTCAAGAGCAAGGGTATCTCGACCATTTCCGGAAAAGATATCTGGTACGATGCCGACATCCAGAAGCTCAACGACGAGGAGAGAGGACTCTATCTCGGACAGTTCGACACAGAGGACAAGGTACTTGCCATCTTCAAGAACGGCACATACTACACGACATCATTCGACGTGTCGAACAGATACCCGGGAGACCTTCTCAAGATAGAGAAGCTCGACCCTGGCAAGACATACACCGTGCTTTACTACGATGCTTCACCTGATGTGAAGGCTTACTATGTCAAGAGATTCTCTTTCACCCCTAGCGACAACACCTCCGTCCTCTTCATCTCCGACAGCAAGGGATCCAAGATGATAGACATCTGCGACGATCTGCACCCGCAGTTCGAGGTCACCTTCGGCGGCAAGCATGCCCACAGGGAACCTGAGAACGTGGATGCCGAGGAGTACATAGCAAAGAAGGGACTCACCGCCAAGGGAAAGAAATGCCACTCTCTCGACGTGAAGAGTGTCAGATTCATCGAGCCTCTGCACAAGCCGGAAGACGACATCGTGCCGGAAGAGACAGCAGAGCCCCAGAATCTCGCAGGTGAGATAGACATGAGCGACATCATGGATGTGGACATCCCGGACACAGATTTCGGAGATATCCCTGACATCGAAGAACCTACTCTATTCTGATGATAATCGCTCTGACAGGATATATGGGATCAGGAAAGAGCAGTGTGGGGAAAATACTCGCCACGCTGCTCTCTTCTGACTTTGTGGATCTCGACAGCTACATAGTGGAAAGAGAGGGACGCAGCATCCCGGAGATATTCGAGAAGGACGGGGAGCCAGCATTCAGGCGCATCGAACGCGACTGCCTGATGGAAGTCCTCGCATCCGGCAGGGACATGGTCCTCGCCCTCGGCGGCGGTGCCGTGATGACACCCGACTGCGCGGAGGCCATCAGGGAGCACACCACCTGCTTCTATCTCAAGGGCTCCGTCGACACACTCATGGCACACCTGAGCAACTCCAAGGGACGTCCCCTGCTCGCAGGAGGCCCCGACAGGGAGAAGATCACCAGGATGCTCGAGCTCCGCTCCCCAGTGTATGAGAACGTATGCGATCACGTGATAAACATCGACGGACTCAGCGTCCAGCTTGCGGCACGCGACATAGACATGATAATCAATAACACAAGATAATGGCAAACTTCTTCAAGCAGCCGGATTTCAAGCCGGCAGATCCAAACGCGGATCAGCAGAAAGTAGACAGGCAGTACAAAAGCATGAGACTCAAGGTGTTCCTTGGAGCATTCCTCGGATACGCCGGCTACTATCTCGTGCGCAAGAACCTCTCTCTCGCGGCACCTGACATGATAAAGGACGGCATCCTCGATGCCGGCAAGGCAGGTCTCGCGATGTCTGCGGTATCAATTGCCTACGCATTCAGCAAATTCATCATGGGAGCGGTATCAGACCGTTCGGATGCACGCAAGTTCCTCAGCGTGGGACTCGTGCTCTCCGCGCTCACAATGATTGCCGTCGGCGTGCTTCCATTCGGAGCCAACACCGCCCTCAACACTGCCGTGATCTTTGCCCTCATGCTCGTCGTAGGATGGCTCAGCGGCATGGGATGGCCTCCTTGCGGCCGCATCATGGCAAACTGGTTCTCCCAGAATGAAAGAAGTTTCAAGATGAGCATCTGGAATGTGTCACACACCATCGGAAGTTTCTCTCTCGGATTCCTCGCCATCGCAGGTGTGGCCATCTGCGCCGACATGGGCATGTCACAGAGCTGGAGAGGCAACTTCATCTTCCCTGCTGTCATCGCCATCCTCATCGCTGTATTCTGCTGGTGGGCCATCAGAGACACCCCTCAGTCCATGGGACTGCCTTCAGTCGGAGACTGGAGAAACGACCATTCGGGTGTCAAGAGCAAGAGCGAAGGTGAAAAGCTTCCGTTCAAGGTGCTCTTCGTGGACTATGTCCTCAAGAACAGGCTCCTCTGGATCGTGGCTCTCAGCAACATCTTCGTATATACAGTCCGCTACGGTATCGGCGACTGGGCTCCTACCTTCCTCCAGAACGCAGGCATCATGACTGCAGCCGAGTCCAAAATCGCATTCTCCATCCACAACCTCATCGGTGCCCTCGGCACCATCCTCTGCGGTCTTGCCACATCCAAGATCTTCAAGGGAAGATGCGCCCCTATGAATGTCATCTGCATGGCAGCCTGCATGGTCGGCGTGCTCATCTACTGGGTGGTAGGTGCGGGATTCATCGAGATGTCCGCACCTATGCAGAAGGTTCTCGTCTATGTGGCACTCTGCCTTATCGGCTTCTTCATCTACGGCCCGGTGGCACTCACAGGCGTGCAGGCGCTCAACCTCGTGCCTAAGAATGCAGCAGGTACCGCTGCCGGATTCGTCGGTCTCTTCGGCTACTTCATCGGTGATGCTGTATGCTCGAAGATCATCGTCGGAGGCATTGCAAACTCAGCCGGATGGAACGCCGCAAACCTCACTGTTGCCATCGGTGCGGCCATCGGAGTCGTGCTCTGCGCAATCCTCATCCCTAGCGAGAAGAAACTTTCATAACCCCGACATGAAAAGAATCCTTACCGCCGCAGTCCTTCTCGCAGCCCTGCTGCAGAGCTGCTGCAAGGAAGAAGACAAGACCGCGGCCCTCAACCAGAGAGCCGCTGCCGAATATCTCACCCCGATTCGTCCGGCATCAGAAGGGCGCAACCCATGCTGGAATGAATTCTCAAAGAAGTTCACCTATGCCCCGGCATTTGACTTCGCCGAGGTAGAGGGTGCTGCGGCCTATGTCTTCACCATCACATCCGACAAGGGAGAATGGTCATTCAAGGCACAGAAGCCGAATGCCGACCTGTCTCCTGTATGGAACGACATCATCCCTTCGCAGGTCCACCTCCGGGTGGATGCCGTGGATGCGGACGGCAAGCTGATAGCCGAAGCCGGCAGCAGGGACTTCCTTCGCGATTTCCCGTTCCAGGGGCCTTACAACAGCAACGTCCGTCCATATCGCGAGGCCGCCATCATGGCTGCCCTCTACGTGCACAGGATGAAGGCAGTCCAGAGCTGGAAGGAAAGCACGGAGCCCGACATGAGCTACGACCACTTCACCTATGCAAACAAGATCATAGGCGGCACAGTCAGCGTCGAGGCGAAAGTGGCAGCGCTTGTACCTTCTCTAAGAGAGGAGGCGCTGCAGATAGCACGCAACGCAGCCCAGTTCCTCATGGACCAGAGCCGTCCGGAAGGCGACCCTCTGGCATTCTTCCCTCCGACCTACTATCTCAGCCTGGTATCCTCCGGACGTGAGGACAATCAGGGCAAGACAATGACCATGGACGCCACGATGGCAGGAAACGGCTTCCTCGACCTGTACGATGTGACCGGAGAGGAGATATACCTCGACCGGGCCATCAAGATCGCGGACACTTATGTACGACTCCAGAATGAAGACGGTTCCTTCCCTATCAAGGTCGACTTCGTCACCGGAGAGCCTGTCAACAGCG
>JAGHSA010000046.1 GCA_018066125.1 Candidatus Cryptobacteroides onthequi
CGATGGCGAGCCCGATGCGTACCACCCACATGCTTATCAGGTTGAGCGCACTCGGCACCAGGGTGTCGCCGCCTCCGACGCAGCAGCCGTATGCCACGATCGATGCTCCATACATGAGCTCCGCAAAGGCCTCGATGCGGAGGACGCGGGCTCCGAGCGCCACTACCTCAGGGTCGCTGCTGAGCATGCCCATCATCTGCGGGGCGAGGATATACATCACGATACCCAGAACTCCCATCAGTCCCGCTCCGAGTGAGATGTTGATGGCGGCAAACCGTCGCGCAAGCTGCTGCCTGCCGGCTCCCAGGCTCTGGCCGATCAGTGTCGTCGATGCGTCCTCAATGCCGTATCCCGGCATGTAGCAGAAGCTCTCCGCCGTGATGGCGAATGAGTTAGCGGCGATGGCTATGGTCCCCAATGGCGCTACAATAATCGTGCTTGCTATGTAGGCGCCGCGGCTTATGACATTCTGGAGCCACATCGGTCCCGAGATGCCGAAAGCCCGTTTCAGGCACTCGCGGTCCGGAATGAAGTCCCCTCTGTCCTGGGTGAGTCGCAGCTCCGGCGAGCGCATGGCAAGGAAGTACAGCATCAGGACGGCTGTCACTCCCTCCGCAAGTCCGGTGCCGAGCGCGGCTCCTCTGACTCCCATTCCCATCACATATATGAATATGTAGTTGAAAGCCACGTCCAATATGCACATCAAGACGTTGAGCATGCTCGGGAGCTTCATGTTGCCGCTTGCCTGGAGCATGGCTCCGCAGGTGAAGCAGAGCTGCATCAGTGGGAGGAATGCCGAGTAGATGGTGAAGTATGCCGCGGCATCAGGGTTGATGTCCGGACTGCCTCCGAGCCATCCCGGCAGCCTTGCCGCGATGCAGAGTCCGGCAGCGGCAAGAGAAATGCTGAAGATGAGGACGCTTGTGAGCGCCTTCCGCAGGACGTTCCTGGCCTTCGCGAACTCGTTCGCACCGATCAGGTGCGCCACCTGGACGGAAAAACCTGACGATGTGGCCATGCAGAAGCCTCCGAAGATCCAGGTGCTTGTGGATACGAGGCCGATGGATGCCGCGGGGGCAGCTCCGAGGTTGCCCACCATTGCGGAGTCGATGTAGGACATGAGGACGGTGGAGAGCTGTGCCAGGATGGCCGGGACGCTTAGGATGAGGGCGAGCTTTGCCTGCTCTCCCATGGTCATTTCACGGCCGTTTCTGATCTTGCCGAGAAGTATGTCCTTTGTATCTGTCGCCGACATTGTCCGTTTTATTCTCCCGCAGAGCGGGATGGGCGGCAAAGATATGATTTTTTCTGCTATTTTTGCGTCATGGGAATTGCTGAAAGAACCAAGGCCGCACGCGAGCGCAGGACGCTTGCCGCCACTGTTTTGTATGTCGTTTTTGCGATGATGTATTTCATGAAGGTGGATATTCCATTCATGATGGTTTTCCCCATGGCGACGCTGTTCCTGTTCGGGATGCGCCTGATCCCATGGCAGATGTGCCTGGCGGCACTGTTTTCTGCAGCCGGTGATGCCATGGGGGTGATGCACCGGTTCATACCCCAGATGGCATTCTTCATGCTGGCACATGTGATGATGATTGCATGGTATCTGCCCCGCATCAGGAAGCAGGGCGCAGGATATCTGTCTTTCGCCCTTGTCCTGGCAGCATCTCTGGCAGTTTTCGCTTTCACGTGCATCCTTACTCATGTAGAGGGCGGGGCCGTGAAGACGGGCACATCTCTGTACTGCACGGTGATCAGCTTGATGTTTCTCTGTTCGATGCTTCAGGTGGACGGAAAGGATGTATGGAGCAGGGTACTTCCTGTGGGGGCGTTCCTTTTCCTTGCATCGGATATGGTCCTTGCCTGGAACAAGTTCGTGTGCGATGTTCCCGGGGAGAGATATCTGATCATGGTGCCATATTATGCGGGTCAGATGCTCATTTTCTGGGGTGCTGCCATGTGTCTGAAAAAGAAAAAGTAGATTTTTTTCGAAAAAAGTTTGATAAGTCCAAAATTGTCTCTACATTTGCAGTCCACAAGAGCAACCTCTCACAGTTGACGAGTTTTGGTGACGTTGCTTTTTTAAAAATTATTGAAAGAAATGGATTTGATCAAAGTTGTTGAGCAGTCTTTCTCAAATGGCAAAGCTGCTTCATACCCTGAATTCAAGGCTGGTGACACCATCACCGTTACCTATAGAATCAAGGAGGGTGACAAGGACAGACTTCAGAACTTCAGAGGTGTAGTTATCCAGATCAGTGGTGCGACTCCATTCACACGCACATTCACTTGCAGAAAGATCTCAGGTGGTATCGGCGTTGAGAGGATTTTCCCTTACGAGTCACCATTCATCGAGAAGATCGAGGTCAACAAGTATGGTAAGGTTCGCCGCGCACGCATCTTCTATCTTCGTCAGCTTGCTGGTAAGAAGGCTCGCATCAAGGAGAGAAAGTTCGTCGCTAAGAACGAGGACTAGTCAACAAAGGCTCGCAAGAGCTTGACATACGGCTCCATAGCTCAACTGAATAGAGCATTTGACTACGGATCAAAAGGTTTCAGGTTTGAATCCTGATGGAGTCACTAGAAGATCGCATTCTGAGTTTCAGGATGCGATCTTCATTTGTATATAAGATTGATTTTGCGTAATTTGTGTCAGGTTAGTCAGCAGTGTTATGGAAACAATCAATCTTATCAACGATTTTGTCTGGTCTTATGTAGTCACCATCGTACTGGTGGGGGCGGCTCTGTATTTCACGTTCAGGACAAAGGGAATCCAGTTCCGTTTCATAGGTGATGCCATCCGTGTCATTCTGGGAAGAGATGAAGATACTCATGAGAGTCTTTATCCTTACGGCAAGAAGATAGGCTCATTCAGGGCCTTTGCCGTCTCGCTGGCCAGCAGGGTGGGCACCGGCAACCTTGCCGGTGTGGCCTCTGCAATATTCATCGGCGGGCCGGGCGCAGTGTTCTGGATGTGGCTTATGGCCTTTTTCGGTGCTGCCACTGCCTTTTTCGAGGCTACTCTGGCTCAGCTCTATAAGAAAAGGGGGGCGGATGCCTTTTATGGCGGCCCTGCATACTACATGGAGACCGGTCTCGGGAAGAAGTGGATGGGAGCTCTGTTCTCCATCCTGATGATACTGTCTTTCGGTATGGCGCAGAATGTGGTCCAGTCCCAGACCATCATCTCATCCCTGTCGGACTCTTTTGCCCTCGATCCCGTCGCTGTGGCTATCGCGCTGGCCGCTCTGCTTTTCGTCATCGTCGTCGGTGGCGTGATGCGCATATCTCTGATCGTGAGCTATATAGTTCCTTTCATGGCGATCGGATACCTCATAATCGCGATAGTAGTCATATGCATGAATCTGGGTGCTGTCCCGGGAGTGCTGGCTCTGATCGTCAAGAGCGCCTTCGGCATACGTCAGGTGGGTGGAGGAATGATAGGCGCCGCCATACTTCAGGGCGTCAAGAGGGGATTGTTCTCCAATGAGGCCGGAGAGGGCTCCACTCCGAACGCCGCCGCCATTGCCGATACATCTCATCCAGTGAAGCAGGGCCTTGTGCAGGCGCTGGGCGTGTTTGTCGATACGATCGTCATCTGCTCGTGCACGGCATTCATCATACTTCTGTCCGGTCAGCTCGGCAGCGGAGATGATGGCATCATCCTCACCAGCAGGAGCCTCGAATCGCAGATCGGCCCTGCGGGAAAGTATTTCATCACCATCGCGATCTTCCTCTTTGCGTTCAGCACCGTGATCGCGAATTACTATTATGGCGAAACCAATGTCCGCTATCTTTTTTCAAGAAGGTCTGCCAGCGCGGAGAAGGCGGCTGTAAACACTTTCCGTGCGATCTCTCTGGTCATGGTACTGCTTGGGGCATTCCTTACTCTTCAGACCGCCTGGGCTTTTGTCGATCTCTCCATGGGTTTCCTGACGCTTGTCAATGTCGTGGCGCTTGCACTTCTGAGCAGCCGTGGGTTCAAGCTTGTTGCGGACTATAAGAGACAGAGAAAGGCGGGAGTCAAGGATCCTGTATTCCACAAGCACGAAGTATTCAGTGATGAGGCGGACAGGCTTGAAGGCTGGAAGTGAAAAGTGCTGAAGTATTGACGGATTATTCGTATATTGGTCATATGAAATTCCATGCTAAACTTACCCTGACGGCGGTTCTGATGCTGCTTGTCATGAATTCCTCCGATATCTCTGCACAGACATCTATCGAAGACCTCATCGCCCATCCCGAATATACGGGCGGTGTTCATCTCAACTATCCCGAGCCTTCCGGCAAGCCGACAAAAGCTCCCAAGGGATACAAGCCGTTCTTTATCAACCATATAGCCAGACATGGCTCCAGGTATCTCGTGTGGGAGCCAAACTATACGCAGCCACTCGAGGCGCTGAGGAAGGCTGATTCTCTCGGAGTTCTCACTCCTCTCGGCAAGGATGTGCTGGGCAGGTGCGAGGCTGTCTGGGAAGAGGCTCATGACAGGATAGGTGAACTTACCCCGCTCGGCGTCCTGCAGCACAGGGGAGTGGCAGAGCGTATGTACAGGAACTATCCTTCAGTTTTTTCCAAGGGGGCTCATGTGGTGGCCAGATCGACCACTGTGCCTCGCTGCATGCTGAGCATGATGGCCTGCTGCGACCGTCTCAAGGAGCTTGAGCCGACACTTGACATGACCAAGACCGCCAGCGGCAGGGATGCCTTGCATATAGCATCGACGGGCAGAAAGTACACCGAATACAAGAGGACTCACAAGTCATCAGAGAAGGTTGCGGCTTTTTTCAAGGAGCACAGGAATTCTGAAAGATTTGTGGCATCACTCATTTCTGACAAGGCATATGCAGATACCGCTGTTGATGGGCAGGCCCTGATGACAAATCTTTTTGCCACTGCATTCATTCAGCAGGACTGTCCAAAGCCTGTGGAGCTGATGGATATCTTCACGGACCAGGAGAGGATCGACATGTGGCAGTGCGGAAACCTCGGCTTCTATATCAATAACGGACCGTCTCCGGAAAGTGAGGGCATGAACAGGTTCAGCCAGATGGCTCTTCTTAGAGATTTCATCCACACTGCTGATGATGCCATCGAGAATGGCGGCGTGGCGGCGAGCCTCAGGTTCTCTCACGATTCCTACATCCTTCCGTTCACCAACACCTTGATGCTCAGCGACTGCAGCGGCGAGGCGTCAGAGCCGGAAGACCTGTATAAGGTATGGTGCGACTTCAAGGTGTGCCCTATGTGTGCAAATGTTCAGATGGTCTTTTACCGCAACAAGGCGGGAAATGTCATCGTGAAGTTCCTTCACAACGAGAACGAGGTCGGGATACCTGTCGAGACGGACATGTATCCGTTCTACAACTGGTCGGATGTCAAGGCCTTCTATCAGAAGGAGTATGATTACGACAACGATCAGTCGCTCTGATTCTTTCCTCCTTCCGGGGAAGATGCGAGGATACGGAGTTTTTCTGATGCCTCCGGGTATTTTTCCTGAATCTTGCGTCTGATCCTGGATCTGTTCATCCTGATGTTGTTTGCCGAGATTCCAAGTATCCTGGATATGTCCTGAGTGCTGATCCCTTCCTGGAAAAGCATCGCTATCACCTTTTCCTGTGGGGATAGCTCATCCATGTACTGCCTGATCTCGGGTAGCATGATGCTCTCGTCCGCTACAAGCTGGATGATGTTGTTCCTGCATTGTTTCTTGTAGTCATCCAGTATCCCGTTCAGTTTCTCATGGATCTCCGGAGAGTATCTTGTGCTGAGATTGGCCGTGTTTGTGATGCCGGAAACGAGGTCTGGGACAGTGCTGACCGTTCCGAGGATGACTTTCTCTATCAGCTGCTGCTGCCGTATGTCAGCTTCGTATCCGAGTCTCCTTTTCTTGTGGGTCAGGTATCCTATGATGGCACCGGCAATGGAGAGTATCGCGGCTATCGCCAGGAAGGCAACCAGGGATACCGTCCTTCTCAGAGAAACGATGCGCTTGTCTATGTCCCGGTTTATACGCAATTGCTCCGCCTCTCGTATCCTCTGTGAGTTGATGACTCCGTTTTCACAGGTGAGGTTTGTGTATCTCTCGTAATACTCCGATGCCCCTTCATGATTTCCCGTCAGCCTGCAGAGCTGGGCCATGAGGTGTACTGCACCGGCGTTCTGCGGGTACTGGCTGATGGTTTCAGCTGTGTATGCCATGGCTTCCTGACTTCTTCCTGATGAGTGTATGTCGTAGGCAAGCTGAGCGATCGCTGACGGCTGGCTCTGATGCTCCGGGGGCATCGATTCTTCCACTTCTATGCACAGGGCGAGCAGTTTGCTGTCCTTGACGCCTGTCTTGAAAGCAATCCGCAGGATTTCGCTGACCCGTCGCAGTCCTACACTGTCGGAAGAGTTGTATGGCGCTGTACTTTTGAAAAGCCCGATGGCCTCGTCTGACCTGTCCAGAAAGACAAGAGATCGTATCTTCAGGCCGTCAAGGAAAGGAATGGCGTCCACGTGGGCAGCAGAAGGGAGCATGTCTCTGGCAAGCTCCAGCATCTGAGTCCCGGTCTCATGGTCTCCTCTTCTGATGGCAATCCTGGCTTCGAGGAGCCTTGCGGCGCTGAAAATCGCGCTGTCTTGACTGGAGTATTCCGCAATAGGGAGTGGTATGCCGCTTATCGCATCCATGGCCTGCTCATATTCTCCATGACAGAACAGCCATTCGCCATCTATCAGCGTCGCAAGCTGGACAATATCCCTTGACCGGCTTCTCATGCATCTGTCAAGCATTTTCACCGTACTCTGATCCATCGGCTTTCCGATGGCGCAGTTGAGCGTCGATTGTATCCTGTACAGGTTGACTTTCCTTTTGTCGATGGAGCTGAGGTCTTCTTCTGCGAGCAGATCGCACAGCTGCTCCAGTTCGGAGTATTCATGTCTCTGCTCTTGCAGGTTGAAGAACGGGAGAAGTGCGGTGCTGATCGAATCCGCCTTGTCGAGATTCATCCTTGTGGATGCCGTGTAGAACGGGCGGCACCCTGACAGGGCCAGGGCTGTGAAGAAGAGGAGGCAGATTCTGTAGTTCCGTGTCATCAGCATGATGTCTGAAAGCGTCCGGAAACAAATATAGTGATTTCGTCATATATTATCTTATGGTTTTATCCTTGGAAATCAGTAACTTTAAAAGTCAATCAAATCAAAATATGCTCTTTGCTATGAAAAGATCGGTCATCACATCTATGTTAATCCTTCTTTCAGTCCACGCCTTTGCTCAGAATACAGGCAGGACGGGAGAGGAGATAGTGAAAAATGCGTCTAGAAGTAATGAGAAAGTCGCTATGCCGGCTGACGGCTCCGGTGTCTATATCGGGTCCGGCGTCTATGGCCACAACGGCGACATGCTGACATCTGGTCTATGCTATACATATTGGGCTCCGGAGCATCCGGATTTTGATGAGATCTTCGATCTGTGCATCAAAGAGAAGGTCGGCAATACCCTGCAGTTCTGGCAGGGTGGACAGAAAGGCGTCAATCTGGCAGAGAAGGCGCATCAGAATGGCCTGTATACCACTTACATATATGGAAAGCCGGGGGAGTCTGCCGCTCAGACCAAGGCTTTGACCAAGAAGCTTGGAGATACATATCTCGGCTATGATTTCGGCGAGAAATTCACTTTCTCCATCTACAATTCCAACAATGAAAACAAGTCGGATGCCCTTTCGAGAGGTGTCACTCTGAAGAGCATCTGCGACGACTATATGAACAAGGTCGCAGACCATGTGGATTCACTTCACAGGGCTGGTCTGGGCAGAGTGATGGCGACATCGGCGAACTTCTCCATCGATTATGAGGTTGCCGCCGGCACCGAGATTCCTTGTGTCGAGGATTTTCCGTTCGGAGACCTCAATCTGGCGTCTGCTCTGTCACGCGGTCTTTACCGTCAGTACAATCTGCCGATGTGGGGCTCGCATCTTGCTCATGAGTGGTACAGCTGGATTCCTCATACCAACCCTTACAAGATGAAGACCCTGGAGACAGCCTTCCAGCTGAAATATATGTCAGGCGCCAAGCTCATCATCAATGAATCCGGCAACTGGGCGCTTCAGAGTTCGCTCTGTCCTGATTCTCCGATGAGCATGATGCCTGTATTGCCTGGTGACCCTCCGGGACTTCATGGCAGGAATGACCCGCGCAGCGGCTATGGCGAAGAGGTGAGGGAGGAAGCCAGAAAGCGCTTCTCATACATAGATGACCGCTCACCTGTAGCAAAGAAATACCGCAAGATCATCGCGGATTTCTATCAGTACTGCCTTGAGCACCCCGCTCCTGCCGGACAGCCAGAGGCTCCTTTCGCTGTCGCCAAGGGCAACTATGACCTGGCTACAGCCACTTATGTGAGCGGTTATGCAGTCGGCAATGCCTATGTCCTCGCGGACGAGAATGTCGCATGGTATCAGGGTCTTCCGGAGAAGAGCTGGGAGACTGTGCTCAATGTGCTTCTGCCAAGGAGGGATATCCTTGCGCCAAACTACAACCTGCATTTCTCCGGCACACCATACGGCCAGTTCGATGTGGTCTCATTCGCTTATGACAATGTGACTGCAGAGCATCTTCTTTCAAATTACAAGGCGCTCATGTTCGCAGGATGGAACACATGCTCGCCTAAGCAGTATCAGGTACTCTGTGACTATGTCAGGGGCGGCGGTACACTCGTGATCGGTCTTTGCCATCTCTCTACCGACGATACCCGCAAGTACGCCAACTTCACCAAGGATGACCTTGTAAACGGCGGTGATTTCTCAGAGCTCTGCGGCGTCAAGGTGACAGGAAGGGGAAAGCGTTTCTACTGGGCCACCGGCCCTTCCACCGAGCCGAATGAACTCGGTTTTGTGGCACGCCGCCGCTGGGGCTTCATGGGCGTTCCTCTCGGAGAGCTTGA
This sequence comes from Candidatus Cryptobacteroides onthequi, assembly GCA_018066125.1. Classification (GTDB taxonomy): domain Bacteria; phylum Bacteroidota; class Bacteroidia; order Bacteroidales; family UBA932; genus Cryptobacteroides; species Cryptobacteroides onthequi. The sequence continues at coordinate 8,930 of JAGHSA010000046.1, forward strand.
GTACACCCTTCCTGAGGATTGCTACGAGGCTCTTGCCGTCGATGATGAAGAACTGAATCCGGTGATTCTCAAGTGCAAGGTCGGCAAGGGTGAGGTGTATCTGCTCAATACATGGTGCTACCCAGCAGCGGCAAATCAGGATGTAGGAACAGGAGCTGTCGCCGACAGCAGAGGTATGGTAGGTGAACTCTACGCCTATGTAGCCAGAAAGGCACGTGGCAATGTCTTCATCACCGGCCCTGATTTCATCAGGCCAGACAAGGAGTGCGACTATATCTCGTACTCATATTTCCCTGATGCAGGGGTCATCTGCATGCTCAATATGGATTACGAGAATGAGCACAAATGCGTGCTTCAGAATTTCGGCGACAAGGAATTCATCACTCTCGCGCCGGGTGAGTTCAGGCTGATCGATTCCGTTCAGCTCCGTCCAGACGAGAAGCAGAATAAAGACTAGCCCCCACCCTCCTCTGCGCCGCGTGACTTCCCGTCTCCGTCTCGGCTCGTGCTGCTGAAATCGAATACTGCTGAACATTGCCGCCCCAATAGCGGCGGAGGGTTTGCCCCTGCGGCGGGCGTTGCGGAGCTCTTCTTCGCCCGCAAAGGGGCATTCCCGCAGACGCGGCTGAGGCGGCATCAGTTTAAGACGAGAAATAGGCATTATCACGGCTATCTGCGAGCTAGATAAGAGTTTCAGACTAGAAATCGCCAGATATGCCGCTGCCGGGGGCAAAAAGAAAGCGGCAGATAATCACTTATCAGCCGCTTTCATTATATGGTCAGGTAAAACTGACCGTTGACTGCTACCAGCCCGGTGTCTGCTTGAGCTTAGGATTAAGCACGATGTCCTGAGTAGAGATAGGGCTGTAATAGCATCTCTCCATGAACTTAGGACGCTCTACGAGACAGTTGTAGACAAGAGTATGTCCATCCTCTGCCACTGAGAGGAGACGCTTCTTGATACCGAGACCAGGGGTGCCGTCGATAGGTACATAAGTGATGGTCTTGACTGCGTCTGCAGGGATATTCTCAGTAGTGTAGAAATATGTGTCAGGCTCACCATCTGCATCGAGATCAAGAGGAGTGTCGAGAGCCTCCACGTACATACCATACTGAGGGAGCTCGATGATCTGAGTCTCGCCCCATCTGTAGATATCCTTCTGAGAGTGTCCCTCGCCAAGAAGTTCGACAAAACGCTCACGTACGATTTCAAGAAGAGTCGCGTCTGTGGTGTGCTTGAAATACTTCATCAGGTATGGGTCAGCTACTGTAGGCTTCTTGTCAAGTCCACCTGTGATGCCTGCGCGCTTGCGGATGGCACCCACTGAAGCAGCCCAGTCTGCGTCTGTGAATTCTCCGAGTTCAGCCTTCGCCTCAGCCCAGTTGAGCAGAAGCTCGGCATAACGCATAGGGACAACGCATGTGGTCTCATCAGTCTCATTGTCATATCTCTCGTTGTCGCTGCAGAATTTGCGGCCGAGGTATCCGTTGTAATTGAGATCCATGGCAAGGCCTGCCTTGTGCTTTTTGCCGTCTGTCTGGATTCTCTCATAGGCAGGAGTGCGGAAAGTCATGGCGAAACGTGGATCGCGTCCCTTGCACTCATCAGCGAAGAGCATTGTCTTATAAGCCTCATTGTCGGTGAATCTTGAACCGTCTGCATTGAGGATCATATTGACGAAGATGCGGTTTCTGTTGTTAGGGCCTCCATAGAATGAAGGGCTGTTCTCGGACTTTGTGCTGCAATGGTAGCTGTTGATGGCTGAGCCGTACTGCCAGATGAAGATGCCCTCGTCAGCGATGGTCGTAGGCTTTGCAGCCTGGAAGAGCTCGAGCCAGTTGGCATGGAGTGACTGCTTGCCGGAATTGATGACGACCTCGGCAGCTTCCACAGCTCTCCTGTACCAGTCATTGGCCGTAGAAGCGAGGTTGAGCTCTGAGTGATACTTGCGCCATGATGCTTCATTGAGGCAGAATCTCGACATCTGGAAGGCGACGACATTCTTGGTGATCACGGATGCATTTGCTTCAGTCTGCTTTATGATGTTGTTAAGCGCATACTTGAAATCTTCATAAATGAATTCAGCAACTTCCGAACGAGGATTTCTGGTCGGATAAAGGGCCTCCATATCGTTGATGTCGACTACATGGTCGATGATAGGGAAGTCACTGTATGACCTCATCTGGTCGGCATACCACATGGCACGGAAATAACGGACGATACCGTTGTAGTTGTTCCTGATTTCCTCACTTACAGCCTTGTTGTTATTGTTCTCGAGGAAATAGTTGCATGCTCTTGGTGTTCCGTAATAGAGCTTGACAGCTCTGTCCGCTCCATTGTATGACGGATCGAACTGCTCGATGGTACCTCTGAAGCACTTGAATCCATATCCGTCACCCAGGTCGACCCAGCCATGCTGTGGAGGGGTGCCATAAAGTGAGTTGACATAAAGCTTCAGACCGTCTTCGTTGCCAAAGATAGCATCTCTACCGGTAGCAGAGATAGGCTGCTCCTCAAGGTCACATGAAACAGCTGCTGCGCCTATGAGGGCTGTCAGAAGGAAATATATAATCTTTTTCATTCTGTCTGAAAATTAAAGGGTTAATGAAAGACCGAAGCTGAAGGTCTTGAGGATAGGATAGTTGTGTGTCAAACTTGCGCTCTCGCCAGACTCCATGGTGTAGTTGCTGTACCAGCCGCTGTTGATGATCTCGACGTTCTCCTGGTCCTCACCGTTGATAGACTGCACGTCAAAACTCTGCTCGTGCCTGTAGAGAGGAGACCATGACCAGAGGTTGTCCATAGAGACATATACGGTTGCCTTTGCAATCTTTGCCTTCTGGGTAAGCCTCTCAGGAATTGTGTAGCCGATCTGGAGGTTCTTGAGACGGATGTAAGCAACATTCTGGAGGTAGCGTGTCTGAGAGATGACGCACTGGCGCTGATATGCACCTCCGACATATGAGGTGAGCTTAGGGAAGTAGGCGTCCCTGTTGTCTTCTGTCCAATAGTTCTCTGCCACATACTTGGTCATAGGAACGTATGGCTTGTTGAAGAGACCCCAGAAGAGGGTGTTCTCAGCACCTGTCAGCCAATCCTGATGACCCACACCCTGGAAGAATGCATTGACATAGATACCGTTCCAGTCGCCTGAGAGACGGAAACTGTAGTTGTATCTTGGATTGAAGTTACCGATGATCTTGCGGTCACCCGGGTTTGTCACGGTACCTTCACCATTGTCGATCTTGCCGTCATTGTTGAGGTCCTTGAATTTGAGGTCGCCGACGCCGAACTTGCCTGAAAGGCTGTTAGGTTCGATGATGGACCTGCTTGGAACAGGGCTGTTGGCTACCTCTTCCTCGGTCTGGAAGATACCTTCCGTCACGAATCCCCAGATTTCGCCGACCTTCATGCCTGAATAGTACTGTGAAGGATGGCCGTAAATGGTGTTTCCAATGAGCAGGTTGTCATTGTTGAACTTGTCGATCCAGGACTGGTAGTCACCGAGGGTGGCAGATATTCCGTAGTTGAAAGGCTTGCCGGCCATGTCGAATGAGTCGTTCCAGCTGAGTGAAAGCTCCCATCCCTTTGTGGTCATGTCTGCATAGTTGCCCTTTGGTGAAGCTGCACCGAAAGTTCCTGGAAGTGTAGGGCCTGCAGTGTACATGTCAGTAGTCTTGCGGATATAGTAGTCGCCGGTGAAATTGAGTCTTCCTGATGCAAAACCGGCGTCGATACCGAAGTTTGCTGTTGTCGCGCTCTCCCATGTGAGTGATGACGGTATGGCTGCAGGTACGCTTACATATGACTGGATCACACCTTCAGCATAGCGGTTCTGCTTCTGAACGGTGAATTTCTCCTGGAATGTGTAAGGAGCAATGTTACCGTTACCGAGGGAACCGTATGAAGCGCGGAGCTTGAGGTTGGTGATGACATCCTTGCTTACATTGAACCATGGTTCCTGCTCGATTCTCCAACCGATGGAAGCTGATGGGAAGAAACCCCACTGCTGGTTGTTCATGAACTTTGAAGAACCGTCGTAACGGCCGTTGAGTTCGAGGAGATATCTTTCCTTGTAGTTGTAGTTGACACGGAAGAATCCGCCTGCGATACGCCATCTTGAGTAGGCCTCTGTAGCAGTGACCTCACCATTTGCGAGAGCCATAGACTCGGCTGTAGCATAAAGGAGATTGTCCTTCTTCATGGTGTTGCTCTTGATGAGGGAGGTCTCGTAGTTGTATCCTGCCATCAACTTGATGTCATGTGCATCATTGAATTTCTGAGAGTACTCGGCATAGATGTTGGCTGCCTGATACTGAGTCTTGCTGAGCTGCTCTGCAAAGAAATTTCTCGATCCCATAGTCTGCATCACTCCCTCCTGCTCACTGTACTTTGTAGGGTACATCTTGGTGTCGACCTCGCTGCTGTTGATGGTGTATGAGTAGTCACCCCTGATCTTGAGCTTGTTGTCGAAGAAGCTTGCTGTGAAGTCTGTGGTGTTGCGGAGTTTCTCTGTGTTCTGCTTCTGCCAGCTGTAACCGTAGAGGAGACCGCCGACACCGGCAGCTGCAGCCCTGGTGAGGGTTCCGTCAGGATTGAACATAGGGGACATGATAGGAGCCGCGTTGTCGATGGCATGCCATACAGTACCGTATGATGAGTTGAGGAGAGGGTTGTAGTACTTGATCTTTGTGAACTCGAAGTTGTTTCCGACATTGAGCCACTTTGTCACCTGTACGCTTCCCTTCGCGCGCATGTTATAGGAATTGTAGTTGTCGGCGTTCGCCTCATATATACCGTCCTGTCCATAGTAGCGGCCTGAGATCATGAACTTTACCTTCTCGCTGCCACCCTGTACAGAGACATTGTGTTCCTGTCCATAGAAGCAGTCCTTATACAACTCGTCGTACCAGTCTGTGTTGTGGTAGTATGTATACTTGCCGTTTGAGCCGGTCACTGTCTCATCTTTTCCAGCACCCTTTCTGTGGTTGGCCAGCTCATTGTAGTACATCTCGCTGAAAGGAATGATGCTGTGGACAGATGAAGGATATGCTCCGTTCCAGTTCTGGTTTGCCAGAATGAAGTGCTTTGAGTACTCGTATGAATCATCGATGAGATCCGGCAGCATGGTAGGAGCCTTCACGAGGAAGTTGCCGCTGTAGGTCACCTGAGTGCGTCCCTTCTCCGGGTTCTTGGTGGTGATGAGGATCACACCGAAGGAACCGCGTGCTCCATAGATGGCAGCCGCTGCTGCATCCTTGAGGACGGTCACATTCTCAACGTCGTTCGGGTTGATGGTTGAAGGGTCGCCTTCCACACCGTCTATGAGGACAAGTGCGCTTCCGCCCTGTCCGATGGAAGAAGTACCGCGGACCTGATAGCTCGAGCTTCTTGTCGGCTTACCGTCGGCAAGTGAGATGGTAAGGTTTGGAACCGCACCTTCGAGTGACTGTGTGAGGTTGGCAGTAGGACGGTTGGCGATTTCCTCTGCACCTACAGACTCTACTGCACCGGTGAGGTTTACTTTCTTCTGAGTACCATAACCTACAATGACTACTTCATCGAGGAGCTTGTCATCATCCTGCATGGTGATGTTTATCGCAGCCTGTCCGTTGACAGCCACGTCCGCTGTCTTGTATCCGATGCATGATACAGTGAGTACCGCATCGGAAGGAACACTGATGGTGTATTTTCCGTCGAGATCTGTGATGGTGCCGTTGTCAGTGCCTTTCTGGACGACAGAGGCGCCGATGACAGTCTGGCCTGAGGCGTCTGTGATCTTTCCAGAGACTTTGATTTTGGTCTGTTGGACGTTGTCAGCAGAAACCGGAATCGGATCCGCGGCAGCGAAAGCTGTGCTGACAGGGCAAACAAGGGACAGTGACATTGCAGCTACGCAAATCACCTTCTTTGAGATGTCCATAATCTTGTGGTTTGTTTGGTTAAACTTTGTGTGTTGTGGTCAGGGCAGATGGATGTCTGCCTTTATCAAATATAGGAATTATATGGCCGTATTGACCTCGGCTGAAGTACAAAATGCGTCATGTTGCTATATTTGTAATGTCTTAAGACTCTGAATAATAAATATTTATCCAGTTGGTACAGTGGCCTATGTTGCGCCCAAAATGCGAAATGCGTCAAGCAAAATATGGTGCTGCCAGTGTGAGATGTCTGCGGATTTTCATATATTAGCAATATGAAAAGAACAGTTTCCCTCATCATTATGGCCGCTCTGATGCTCGGCGGCATCACTCTGTCGGCACAGAATCCGAAGTACAATGGCAAGGTCCTGGGCGTCCTGGGAGGAATGGGGCCTGCAGCATCAGCTGATTTCATGAGGCTGATGGCGGTAAAGGCTCCCGCAACCATCGACCAGGAACATCCGAAGATTATCCTCTTTTCCAATCCTTCAACACCAGACAGGACTGCTTACATTCTCGGAAAGGGTCCGGATCCTGAACCGGATCTCATCGCCGGTCTTCAGACACTCTCCGGCTGGGGCGCTGATATTCTCTGCGTCACATGCAATACCGCCCACTATTATATTGACGGATTCCGCGAAAGGATAGACAAGCCCATAGTCCATATCTGCGATGAGACCGTACGTGCCAGCAAGGAGCGCTCTCCTGAAGGAGCATGGCTCACGGCCACTCTCGGCACGATGAAGACTGGCATATATCAGAAACATGCTGAAGCTGTCGGCTACACCTTCCTCGAGCCTGATGCCAAGTATCAGCCGGATATCCATGAAGTGACTGACCTTGTCAAGGCGGGTAAGTATGAAGAGGCAGGAAAGCTTCTCCGTAAGGTCTGCAAGAAGCTCTGGAAAGAGAAGAGAGTCCCTATCGTGGCTGCCTGCACGGAGCTTCCTATCGCCTACTCATATACAGGCCTTCCTGAAGACATGTGTGTCTCATCACTTGACGCACTCGCAGACGGATGCATCAGAGAACTTTATAAATAAACCGGACCGGGATCAGAATTTTTTCTCCCTGAGATGGCAATAAGGTGAACCACCAGTGTGCTCGTAGTAGTCCTGGTGGTATTTTTCTGCTATGTAGAACCTGCATGCCGGCTTCATGAGCGTGTTGACCTCATACCCTTTGTCTCTGAGGATATCGGCTAGTGTTTCGGCAGTCTTCTTCTGACTCTCGTCCATGTAGAACACGCAGCTGCGGTACTGAGGTCCGATATCAGGACCGACGCCGTCGGTCTGTGCCGTGTCGTGTATCTCAAAGAAAAGCCTGCATAATGTATCATAGTCGGTGACATCAGGGTCATATTCGACCACAACGGCCTCCACGTGATGTGTCTTGTGAGAACGGACGGCTTCGTAGGAGGGTACGGTCTCATCGTCACCTGTGTATCCGGCAAGCACGCGCTTTACTCCCTCAAGCTTTGAAAACTGGTGCTGCGTGCCCCAGAAGCAGCCGCACGCGAAGATGGCCAGTGCGCATCCCTCCGGTTTCTGATAGACCTCGATCTTGGAAATCTCTTCTATTGCGGCGCTTATCCTTGCCAGTCCGGCGCCATGCTTCTTCTGAAGTTCCGGGTGGGCCTTGCCTCTCGCGAAATTGTGCTGGAGGTCATGGTATTTCACCATTATGGAGATGGGATTTCCGGAATAGATGATGTCCTGGAGATATTCGTCATAACTCTTGGACTTGTCGTGTGTCAGCAGCCTTAGCGCGTTGACCACTCCTGCAGGAATGCCTTCCCTCAGGAGATCGTCGAATGTCCACTCGGTATCTTCCACGACGTCATGCAGGAACCCGGCCATCTTCTCTTCGTCGGTGTTGCCCATGAGTCCTACGGTCAGAGGGTGGAGGATGTACGGATATCCATCCTTGTCAAGAGAACCCTCATGGGCCTCGGCTGCAATCTTTACGGCTTTGTCAATAGGATGCATGATGTTAGAGCTTGATGTCTGCAAAGTTGGGATAGTGGTCTGTGAATTCAATGGTGAAGTATGCCTGTATGCGTTCGAATACTTTTATCTCTGCGCCTGAGAATACGTTGCCCTGGCGGTTTTTGGAGTAGACCATGAAATGGTCGATGGCACCGTAGAAGTCTTCTTCTGTGCCTACGCGCATGGTCTTCCTCGAGAATCCTTCATTCGGGCCGCAGACGTGGTGGCCGCATCTCCTGTCGCCATGGACCGTGGCGGCATTCTGGACTGGCACGTAGCCGTAGTCCAGGAGCTGCTGCATCCCTATGCTGTGGAGGGTGCAGTTCATGTCGCCGGTGATGAACAGCGGCACGTCACCGACCTCAGAGAGCAGGTTCTCCGCCTGGGCCATGCAGAGGCGCAGCTGAGAAGCCCTTGCCAGTTCGCTGCCCGGGCAGACCTTTTCGCTCTTCCACCAGAGATGAGTGTTCAGCAGGCAGAATGTACGTCCGCTTGAGAGCAGGGTGAATACACCTGCAGTCAGGCATTTGGTGCCGCCGTTCGAATAGTCCTCTGGAGTGTAGAGTATGTATCTGCTCCTGACGGGTCTGACTGTGTTCACGTTGTAGAATATCGGTGTGAAATTCCAGTGTGCCCCGTCTCCGTCCACCGCGTTGACGTACCCGTATTTCGCGAGCTCTGGTGCAAGATATCTGTCCATGTGGGAGGAATACTCCTGCATGGTGAGTATGTCCGGCATGTAGGCCAGCACCACCTCTGCAAGCGCGCGGTATCTGACTTCGTCGCGGCAGTCCACTCCCACCGCCTTCCACGGGTCGGGAATATCGGTGTCGCTGTCATACTGCCAGATGTTGTCATCCAGAATGCGCAGGTCTGTGCCTTCTGTACGGGGGAAGAGCTGCTCTGCGTAGATGTTGCCGCTGGTCTGGATCTGTCTGAGCGTCTTCCCTTCCATGAGACCTTCCTGAATCAGGCGTACCGCCTTGGTCATGGCCCAGCATCCGCCACCGTTGAGGCATATCCTGTCGGACGATGCGGTGATGCTGTAGTCAAAGGCATCCTTGAGCCCGCCCCTGCCGATGACGATCTGTTTCCCCTTGCCGGCTTCCTTGTCGGAAAGGATTGCGAGCTCGGAGCCGGTGGCCGCCTTGATGGCCGCCTGAAGCGCCAGAGCCATATCTATGCCTTCCTCGGCCTCAGCCTCGGCAGAATATACGATCGTGTACCTTGATATGGCCGAAGGAGCTGCTGCCCGGAGCGGCATTGCCATGCATGCGGCTATCACGGCCATGAGGATGTGTCTTTTCATTGATTGTGTTTTTTTTGTTTCTGCACATAAAAATAGGGATTTCTCCGTTTAAATTGAAGCGGAAGCTTTCTATCTTTGTGATAAACACCCTAAAGGATGAAAAAAACACTTGCCACAATGCTTATAATGGCTGCCCTGACCTCCTGCGGCAGCCGTGTCACGACAGTCATGGTCATCCCCGAGCCGGCGTCGGTGTCGCTTTCGGGGAAGACGGTCGCTGCGGATGCGCTGCTGTCCATATCGGCGCCGTCAGACCTCGCACTCGAAGCACAGGTCCTCGCTGATGGCCTGAGCCGGGAAGCCGGCATGGAATGCCGTATGGCATCCAGAGGCAGGGTGAGGCTTTCAATAGATGGATCCATGGGTGAGGAGGAGTACGGATTGAAAGTCTCAAGGCATTCTGTGGTTCTCAGAGGCGGAAGCGCGAAGGCTGTCTATTATGGAGTCCAGACCATGCTTCAGGAGCTCCGGTCATATGACGGATGTCTGATGTGCGGTACCATCAAGGACTCTCCCCGCTATGCATGGCGCGGTTTCATGGTAGATGAATCCAGGCACTTCTTCGGAGAGGAGAAGATCAGGCAGACGCTTGACATGATGGCGTCCTGCAAGCTGAACCGCTTCCACTGGCATCTGACCGATGCCCCGGGATGGAGAATCGAGATAAAGTCCCATCCGGAACTGACCTCTATCGGCAGCATAGGCTGCCACACCGACCCTGAAGCTCCGTCCGCGTTCTATACCCAGGAACAGATACGGGATATCGTGGCATATGCCGCAGAGCGCCACATCGACGTGGTGCCGGAGATAGACATGCCAGGACATGCGTCTTCCGCCACCAGGGCGTACCCTGAGCTTGCTGCAGGCGATGCCGGGTCATTCACATACAATCCCGGCAAGCCGGAAGTGTACTCCTTTCTCCGTGATGTCCTGAGCGAGGTCGCTGGACTTTTCCCTTATGAATATCTCCATATCGGTGGCGATGAAGTATTCATGGGCAGCGGCAAATGGGCAGAAGACCCATATATCAAGGCTCTGATGGAACGTGAGGATATCGCGGACATCAAGGGCGTGGAGGCATATTTCCTCAGGCAGATAGCACCGGTGGTCGATTCTCTCGGCCGAAAGATGACCGCGTGGGACGACATCCTCGAGCTCGGCAGCGGAAAATGCGGCGAGACACTTACCTGGTGGAGGCAGGAGCGTCCGGATCACCTGTATCAGGGACTCAGGGACGGTTATGAGCTGATTCTCTGCCCCCGCCTCCCGCTATATTTCGATTTCGTCCAGGACGAGACCCACACATCCGGCCGCAGGTGGAAGGGTGGCGTGTTCTGTCCTATGGATTCCGTGTATGTGTTCCCGGACCGCATTCTGGATGCATGGGGTGATGCCGAGGCTTCCCAAGACGCCATTCTCGGTATTCAGGCAAATCTGTGGAGTGAAGTAGTCCGTACCATGGAACGCTATGATTTCATGACCTATCCGCGCATTTTTGCCCTTGCGGAGGCTGCATGGACATCTGCGGATAACAAGGATTTCGAGTCTTTCTCCAAGAGGCTTGAACCGATATATGAGCTGATGGATGAGCTTGGCATCTTCTATTGCGACTACCGTGACATTTCCAAACATCCTGAACCGAAGATATGAGACTGAGAGCGACATTCCTTACAGCAGTTCTGCTGGTCCTGACGTCATATTCTGTGCAGGCTGCCGCCCGCGATACACTGCGCGTGCTGGCTATAGGCAACAGTTTTTCGGCAGATGCCGTGGAGCAGGACCTCTACGGCCTCTTTGAGGCTGATGGGCAGCCTGTAGTCATCGCGAACCTGTTCGGAAACTCCCTCGCCTCGCATGGGGAGTGGATCAGAGGTGACATGCCGAAGTACAAGTACCGGAAGATTGAAGGAGGGGTGAAGACAGCTGTCAAGGGCAAGAGGTTCTCAGAGGCATTCGCCGAAGAGAAGTGGGATGTGATCACCATACAGCAGGTAAGTCAGGACAGCCCGGACTATGGCACTTACGAGCCGTCGCTGAAATGGCTGGTCCGCTATCTTCGCAGGAATGCCCCTGCGGGCGCAAAGATCATGTGGCACCAGACCTGGGCATATGAGACGGGGGATTCGCACAGCGGGTATCTGCTTGAGCATTACGGGGCACAGAGTTCCGCGATGTTCGCTGACATTGCTGAGGCCAGCCGGCGTGTCCATGACACATACGGGCTGGAAGTCATACCGTCCGGTGCCGCGATAGAGAACCTCCGCACAGGCTTCACCCGCGAGGGTGCGACGCGTGACGGATACCACCTGAGCCTTGCCATCGGGCGATATGCCGCTTCCTGCGTGTGGTTCGAGGCACTGACGGGAAAGAGCTGCGTAGGCAATGCCTATGTTCCGTACACCCTCCAGAATGAATTCCGCCGCGAGGCGGCGCAGCGGGCTGCCCATGCTGCCATGCTGAACCCGTACGCTGTTACGTCGCAGCGCTCCGGACGCGGCCAGTACTGGTCTGACGAAGCCGGGTTCTGCCACACGGATGAGTCCCAGGCTGCATCATACAGCCTCCCGGACCCTCTGGTGATGAATGACGGCACACCTGTCACCACTGCAGACCAGTGGATGCAGCAGCGCCGCCCGGAGCTGCTCGAGATGTTCCGCAGCGAGGTCTATGGCCACAGCGCCCCGAGGCAGGAAGGCCAGCACTACAGGCTGCTCAGCGAAGACAGAAACGCTTTCGGAGGGCTGGCGACCCGCAAGGAGATAGCCATATATTACACTGCAGACGAGAATGACCTCTACATGCAGCTGCTCCTGTACGTCCCGAACAATGTCGAGGGGCCTGTCCCGGCATTCCTTCTGATGAATCTGAGCGGCAATACATCTGTCGATCCGGATGAGGGGATATCTGATTATACAGATGAGCAGCTGAGGAATTACGGCGTATATGGCATTCCGGCCAGAGGCCAGCGCCAGCACCGTTACCCTCTGCCTCTGATTCTGAGCCGGGGATATGCCCTTGCGACATTCTACAAGGGAGATGCGGACCCCGACTATGATGACGGCTTCCGGAACGGCGTGCAGAAGTACATATACCGCGAGGGGCAGTCGTTCCCGGATCCTGACCAGTGGGGAAGCATATCTGCATGGGCATGGGGTATGAGCCGTGCTGTGGACTATCTGGAGACCGATCCGTCAGTGGATGCCTCGAGGATCGCGGCGATAGGTCACAGCCGTGGAGCCAAGACAGCTCTCTGGGCTGCCGCCCAGGACGAGAGGATAGCCATGGCCATCTCAAACTGCTCGGGATGTACGGGCGCTGCTCTGTCCGGCCGCAAGATGGGACAGACTCTTCGTGCCATCCAGGTGACGTTCCCGAACTGGTTCTGCCTCAATTATCTGAAATATATGGACAATGAGGAGTCGCTGCCCGTGGATCAGCACGAACTCATAGCACTGATAGCACCGCGTCCGGTATATGTCGCCAGTGCGACACTTGACCATGGGGCCGATCCGAAAGGGGAGTTCTTGGGCGAGGTCGCTGCCATGCCTGTGTACAGGCTTCTGGGTCATTCTGGCCTTGAGAGTACGGAATTCCCTGCTCCCCAGTCATGTATTAGTGGAGACGGCATGGCTTACCACCTGAGGGAAGGGAAGCATGACCTACAGGCATGGGATTGGGTTCACTACCTTGATTTTGCAGACAGGTACCTCTGTCCGGAAAGACCCGTATATGTGAAATGAGACATATCTTCTATCAGATGAGACTGAGAACAATCGCATTGTCACTGCTTGCCGTCGCGGCATCGTGCTCGTCGCCATTCCCGGAGGCCGGTGTGCCATATGGACTCGCCGTCCACAGAAAAGCGGATATCGGCAATGTCCGATATGCTCTGTCCTTTGACATCGCTGCCGATACCGATGCTGACATCCCGGCTTCCGAGACCGTGTCTTTCGACCTCAGACGCAGGGATGATGTCTTCATGGATATGAGGGGATTTGACATCAAGGCACTCAAAGTCAACGGAAAACCGGTTGAGGCAGAGGTCATGCAGGAGCATCTCAAGCTCCCGCGCAGGCTGCTCTCCGCCGGCAGCAACTCTGTAGACATCTCGTTCACGGCAGGCAATCAGTCTCTCAACCGCAGAGACGGTTTTCTCTACACCCTGCTGGTACCGGACCGGGCCAGGACTCTCTTCCCGTGTTTTGATCAGCCCGACATGAAGGCCCGGTACACGCTGTCTCTGAGTCTGCCCGACGGATGGACGGCAGTGTCGAACACAGCTGTCGAGAGTGTCGAGGGCAATACCATGCATTTCAGGGAGACAGAGCCTCTCAGCTCGTATCTGTTCTCGTTCGTAGCGGGAGAGTTTCAGTGCATGACCTGCGACGGCATATCCGCCGGAGGCCAGGCCGTTCACCTGTACCATCGCGAGACCGATCCTGCCAAGGTGGCCCAATGCGGTGAGATCCTGGCTCTGGTACGCAGGTCTCTCGACTGGCTTGAAGACTATACCGGCATTCCGTACCCTTTCGCGAAATATGACCTCATAGTTCTTCCTGACTTCCAGTACGGAGGGATGGAGCATACGGGAGCGACACTCTACAATGAGAGGCGCATCTTCCTGGGTGAGGCTCCGACTACGGAAGAACTGCTGGGCCGCGCCTCGCTCATTGCCCATGAGACTGCGCACATGTGGTTTGGGGATTACGTGACGATGAAATGGTTCAATGATGTCTGGACCAAGGAAGTGTTTGCAAATTTCTTTGCATCGAAGATGGTCAGACCTCTCTATCCGGATGTCAACCATACGCTGAATGATCTCCGTACGCTATATGCACCTGCATATTCCGAGGACAGGACTGTCGGATCCAACGCCATTCAGAGGCCGCTGGACAACCTCAGCTCCGCCGGCCTGATATACTGCAACATCATATATGACAAGGCTCCTGTGATGATGGGCATGCTTGAGAAGAAGCTCGGGCAGGATGCTTTCCGCAGCGGCATCAGACGTTATCTGGAAAAGTTCGCCTACTCCAATGCGACCTGGGATGATCTTATCGACATCTTTTCCGAAGAAGCTTCGTTCGATGTGTCCGAGTGGAGCCGTGTCTGGGTGAAGGAGAGAGGTATGCCTGTCTTTGATGCAGGAATAGACGGCGGGTGCGTGAAGGTGACTCAGACAGACCCGTTCAGTCAGGGCAACCGCTGGCAGGAGGATATCTCCTATCTCCTCGTCGGAGACAGTACATATACCTGTACGGCCGTTTTCAACGGGGACGGGGAGTATCTTGCCGATGCCCCGTTCAAGGTTGATCATGTCATTCCTAATGTCGATGGGACCGGATACGGCTGGTTCAGGCTGTCGCAGGACGAAGCATTGTGGATCCAGGAACAGTGGCATCAGCTTGATGATACCGCCAGGATGTCCACGCTGATGACATTGTACGAGAATGTCTGGCACCGGGACATGGACGCGTCCGCATTCGTGGCATGGATATGCTCTGAACTTCGTGGCGAGAGAAACCGCCTGATAAGCGGGGCGATGATGGAGTACGCGGCTTCTGCATCGCAATGGTGCCATGAAGTGCCTGAGTTCGAGAATGTGCTGCGTGAGACAGCTGCTGACGGGAAGGCCGATCATGAGTTGAGGCTTCTGGCTTTCAGGACGCTGATGACGCATTGCGACAGCTGCAGTGACGAGCTTCTGTCGATATGGAGGGACATGCGTCCCTACGGCGGTCTTGTCCTTGGCGAGAGGGATTACACTTCAATGGCATACCAGCTGATGCTCAGGTTCCCGGATCAGGCATCTCAGATCCGGTCGGAGCAGGCTTCTCGCATCGTCAATCCGGACAGGAAGGACGCATTCATGTACGTGTCTCAGGCCTGTTCTCCGGAAAAGGCCGAGCGCGATGCATTTTTCAAGACTCTTCTCAGTGCGGAGACGCGCGGACCGGAGTCCAGGGTGAAGGACGCGCTTACCCTTCTCAACAGTCCGTTGCGATATCCGGAGTCTCTGGAATATATAACGCCGGCCCTTGAGGCTCTCTGCGAGGTGCAGAGGACGGGAGACATCTTCTTCCCGGCTTCATGGTGCGGATGTCTTCTGTCAGGACATGTTTCCCCGGAGGCATCTGCCGCATTGAAGGATTTCATACACAAAAATGGAGACATGTCGCCGCTTCTGATGACAAAGGTTCTTCAGAGGGGCGGCTGGCTGCTCCAGCAGTAACCAACATGATGGATATGGAAAAAAAGATCGTAGGAATAGGTGAGACGGTGCTTGACATCGTGTTCAGGAATGGAAAGCCTCAGGCAGCAGTGCCCGGCGGCTCCACATTCAATGCCATGGTCTCACTCGGCAGGACGGTGGGTGTCATGCACCCTGAGGTGCCGATCGTGATGGTGACCCAGACGGGAGATGACATGGTGGGGGAGATGGTCACGTCATTCATGAGAGAGAACAATGTCAGCACGGAAGCCGTCAACTGCCTGCCCGGCACACAGACCACGGTGTCGGTGGCGATGCTCGACGAAAGAAACGATGCCAGATACGAATTCTTCAGGGACAGGTCGGGATCTTCAGGCAGTTTCGCCGAGATGGAATTCAACGAAGGTGACCTGGTCATTTTCGGGTCATATTTTGCTGTCAATCCTGCGCTCAGGGACTATACACGCAAGATCATGAAAGCCGCCCATGAGGCAGGAGCCGTGATCTATTATGACATCAATTACCGGAAGAACCATCTGGCCGATCTTCCTGTGACCCTTGCAAACATCGAGGAGAACTGCGCGATGAGCGATTTCGTACGCGGCTCTTCAGATGATATCGCATGCATCTACGGCAGTGACGATGCCGCTCTGGTGTACCGAGAGCACATTGCACCGCTGTGCCGGAACTTTATCTGCACCCACGGGGCCGGTCCTGTGGAGGTGTTCTCCCCTGGAGTGCATGCTGAGTTCAAGACCGCGAAAGTCAAGACCGTATCCACCATAGGTGCGGGTGACAATTTCAATGCCGGATTTGTGTACGGCCTGCTCACAGCAGGCATGGGCCGGTCGCAGGCCGGTGCCATGGCGCGAGAGGACTGGGCCGGACTTGTCAAGACAGCCGGGAAGTTCTCCTCATGCGTATGCCGTAGCATATACAACTATGTAGATAAGGATTTCTACAAGAAGATCTGATTCACCTGAGTATTTCGGGAAGATCCTTCTTCACCTGCTCCCACAGAGC
>JAGHSA010000048.1 GCA_018066125.1 Candidatus Cryptobacteroides onthequi
TTGCCATGAAAAGAGGCATTTTCATGGCAATTTTCAACAAGTTGCTGCGATGGATTTTGGCAAGTTTCGTTTTTGCGGATGTGCCCTACAGTATGCTGAAATGAGGGTTGGCAGAAACAGACCCCACCTGCAGCTGCCTTTGTTTCTGCTGACCTGCCATACAGGTATCTGTATTGGGGGTGCACAAAAACAGTCCCTGCCAAAACTGTTCGTGTCAAATCCATTTTTTGTTCAAGCGGGTCATGGTCTTGACCCGTTAGCAAAAAACTGCATTGGCCTGCCGTAGGCCAATGCAAGTGATTACATGGTTCGGGATAGCCTCCACGTGACCATCGTGCTGTCTGGTCAGGCTAGAACAGGCTCTTCTTAGAAACCGTGGCTATGAATTCCTTGAGGTAGAACGGCTCGAAATAGGCAGTGTCCTTGAAGTCGCCGGCGCGGAAAGCCGTGACGGCGGGGCGGAGCATCGCGCTCGCCTTGGGACAGCACTGGGCGAAATGGGCATTGGCACTGGTGAGCACGTCCCTGCATTTGAGTGCGCCGTCTCCGATGAAAAGGACCGGACCCTCTGCGAGCTGGTCTGCGAAGCTTGTCTCGTCGATGATGCGCGGCTCTGTCTCGGAAAGCTGCCTGCCGTCCGGTGTGAACACGGCGGTGTACACCTCCATTCTTCTGGCGTCGATCATCGGGATGATGTACCTGCATCCTTCCGGGATGAGTCCTTCATCTGCGGCCTGGGCCACGAGTGTGTCAAGCGTCCCTGCTGCCAGCAGGGGAATGCCCGCACCGAAGCAGAGGCCTTTGGCTGTGGACGAGCCGACTCTCAGTCCGGTGTATGAGCCCGGGCCCATGCTCACGCACACGGCGCTGCAGTCGCTCGCCTTGAGGCCCCTTTCGGAGAGCATTCCGGCAACAAACGGCGCGGTCAGCGATGCCTGAGACTTCGGGGTCTGGCTTTCTTTGTATGCCACGATGACTCCATCCTCCGCAATGGCGGTGGAGCACAGAGATGTGGACGTCTCGATGAGGATGATTCTTTCCATGATGATTTGACTACTGCTTGAACAGCAAGGCTTTCAAGTAAGGGAAAATCTTGTATGAGAAGTCTCTGATCGGAGCGTAGAGGACAGAACTGTTTATCTTCTCTTCGGCTACCAGCTCGAACTTGAGGTTGATCGTGTCGAAGAATATCAGTACCACACCTATGATCAGTCCTGCTTTGAGAATGGCGAACACCAGACCCAGCACCCAGTCAAGCCATCCGAGGCTGACCATCTTCACGAGTCCGTGGATGATTTTTCCCACAAGGTAGAGCAGGACCGCCACGATGCAGAACACCACTGCAAAACCCGCGACGTTGAGCAGGGTCTCTGAGACGCCGGTGAGGTACTGGGACAGCCATGAGCATGCGAGGTCGGAGAAGTGGAACGCCAGCCAGATGCCCACGAACAGTGACACTATCGATATCACCTGAGCGATGAAACCCTTGTGTATGCCGCTGATGACGGCGGGCAGGAAACAAATGAGTATTATGATGTCCAGGGTGCTCATCTTATTGTGAAAATGCCGTTTAATATGTAACTTTGTGAATTGCAAAATTAGATAAAAATAATGACATTCAAAGAGTACAAAGGACTGGATCTGGTAGCTGCCGGCAATCAGGTTCTGGACAGGTGGAGAAAGAATAACGCATTTGAGAAGTCCCTCTCGCTGAGGGAAGGCGCACCGGAGTTCATATTCTTCGAGGGACCTCCGAGCGCGAACGGCATGCCTGGTATCCACCATGTCATGGCCCGTTCCATCAAGGACTCTATCTGCAGATACAAGACTCAGACAGGATATAAGGTGAACCGCCGTGCAGGCTGGGACACTCACGGACTTCCGGTAGAGCTCGGTGTCGAGAAGAAGCTCGGCATCACAAAGGCTGATATCGGCACCAAGATCAGCATCGCCGAGTACAACGACGCGTGCCGCAAGGAGGTCATGAAGTACACCAAGGAGTGGCGTACCATGACAGAGCGTGTCGGATACTGGGTGGATATGGATGATCCGTACATCACCTACGACAACCGCTATATCGAGACCCTCTGGTATCTCCTCAAGAAGATCTATGACAAGGGTCTCCTCTACAAGGGATACACCATTCAGCCTTACTCTCCTACAGACGGTACAGGTCTGAGCTCACACGAGCTCAACCAGCCTGGCTGCTACAAGGATGTCCAGGACACCACCGTCACCTGCCAGTTCGAGGTGGTAAGGAACGAGGAGTCGCAGAAACTCAGTGAAGGCGAGCTTCCTGTATATTTCCTCGCATGGACCACAACCCCATGGACACTTCCTTCAAACACCGCTCTCTGCGTCGGGCCGAACATCGACTACGTCCGTGTGCTCTCGTTCAACCCATATACCGGCTCAAAGGCTGTCTATGTCGTGGCCAAGGCTCTCGTCGGAGCATGGTTCAACGAGAAGGCCGCAGAGCTTCCTTTCGAGGACTACAAGCCGGGCGACAAGCTTGTGCCTTTCAAGGTGCTTGACGGCGGTTTCAAGGGCTCTGAGCTCGTGGGCATCAGATACCGTCAGCTCATCGGATGGTTCTCACCTGTCGAGGGAGATGCTTTCAGAGTCATCTCTGGTGACTATGTGACCACCGAGGACGGTACCGGTATCGTGCATATCGCTCCTACCTTCGGTGCGGATGACAAGAAGGTGGCGACCAACTTCGGCATCCCGGGCATCATGCCTGTGGACAAGGATGGCAACCCTCAGGCGCAGGTGGACCGTCAGGGACGTTTCTGCCGCCTCGAGGACCTCGATCCTGCGTACGTGGCAGCTCATGTGGATCCGTCTTATGCGGAATATGCAGGACGCTATGTCAAGAAGGGCTACAAGGGCTATTTCGAGCACAATGAGGCTGAAGACGAGGTGACTCTCGATATCGACCTCTGCATGATGCTCAAGGCTGACGGCAGGGCATTCAAGATCCAGAAGCACGTCCACAACTATCCTCACAGCTGGCGTACAGACCTTCCTGTCCTCTACTATCCTCTCGACTCATGGTTCATCAAGGCCAGCGCAGTCAAGGAGGAGATGGTCGCTCTCAACAAGACCATCACATGGAAGCCAGAGTCTACAGGTACTGGACGTTTCGGCCAGTGGCTCGAGAACATCCAGGACTGGAACCTCTCACGCAGCCGCTTCTGGGGTACTCCTCTCCCTATCTGGAGAACTGAGGACGGCAAGGAGGAGAAGTGCATAGGCACTGTCAAGGAACTCTATGCAGAGGTCGAGAAGGCTGTTGCTGCGGGCATCATGCCATCCAACCCTCTCGCTGATGCAGGCTTCGACCCTGAGGATATGTCTCAGGCCAATTATGAGAAGATAGACCTCCACAGACCTCATGTGGACAATATATACCTCGTGTCCGAAAGCGGGCGCAAGATGACCAGGGAAAGCGATCTCATCGACGTGTGGTTCGACTCAGGTGCGATGCCATACGCTCAGGAGGGACTCCGCAACCTCGGCTCTGACAAGTTCGGCTGCACTGCCGACTTCATTGCGGAGGGAGTGGATCAGACCCGTGGATGGTTCTATACGCTCCATGCCATCCATACCATGGTCAGCGGCACACAGGCATTCAAGCGCGTCATCTCCAACGGTCTTGTCCTCGACAAGAACGGCAACAAGATGTCAAAGCGCCTCGGCAATGCCGTGGATCCGTTCATGGCTCTCGACAAATACGGAGCAGACGCCCTCCGCTGGTACATGCTCACCAATGCCCAGCCTTGGGACAACCTCCGCTTCGATGAGGCGGGAGTGGATGAGATCCGCCGCAAATTCTTCGGCACCCTCTACAACACATATTCATTCTTCGCGCTTTACGCGAATGTGGACAAGTTCGATAAGGATGCTCCGGCAGTGCCTTATGAGAAGAGGCCTGAGATCGACAGATGGATCATCTCCCTTCTCAACTCCCTCATCAAGAATGTCCGTGCAGCATACGAGGACTATGACATCACCCTTGCGGGCCGTCTCATCCAGAATTTCGTCTGCGACCATGTATCCAACTGGTATGTGCGTCTGAACCGCAAGAGGTTCTGGGGCGGTGAGATGAATGAGGACAAGCTTGCGGCATATCAGACCCTCTATGAGGTGCTCCGTGACATCGCCGTTCTGGCAGCCCCTATCGCTCCGTTCTATATGGACCAGCTTTATCTTGACCTTGTACCAGACGGATCGGAGTCAGTTCACTATGTGCTTATGCCGGAGGCAGATGAGAAGCTTGTGGACAAGGCCCTCGAGGAAAGGATGGATCTCGCTCAGAGAGCTACATCACTCGTCCTCGCACTCCGCCGCAAGGTCAACATCAAGGTGCGCCAGCCTCTCTCGAAGCTCATCATACCTGTCATCTCGGATTCCGTTAAGGCTCAGCTTGAGATGGTGAAGGGCCTCATCCTCAATGAGGTGAATGTGAAGGAGGCTGAATTCATCGCTGATACCACAGGTATCATCACAAAGAAGATCAAGCCTAATTTCAAGACTCTCGGAAAGATCTACGGAAAGCAGATGAAGGAGATTGCCGCTGCGTTCGGCACCTTCTCACAGCAGGTCATCAACGAGATCCAGGCGGCTGAGACCGCAGGCACAGCATACAGGCTTGAGCTTGCTTCCGGACCTGTCGAGCTCAACAAGGGCGACTACGAGATCACTTCGGAGGATATGCCGGGATGGCTTGTCGCTTCCGACGGACCTCTCACCATCGCGCTTGATATCGAGGTTTCTGATGAACTCAGGGCTGAAGGTGTGGCCCGCGAGCTCGTCAACCGCATCCAGAACATCCGCAAGGACAGCGGCTTCGATGTCACAGACAAGGTCGACGTGATCATCTTTGCAGATGGAGACGACAATGCACAGATCGCCGACTCGCTCAGCAGATACAAGGAGTATCTTGCATCCCAGACTCTTTCTCTCTCAGTTGAACTCAAGCCGCTTGCAGAAGCAGCTGCCGAGGCTGTAGAGGTGGAGTGGAATGATACCCCTATCAAGATATCAGTAAAAAAGAACTAACAAACTTTCATTAGCCATGGCAGAAAATGTAAACGCAGGAGGCCAGGTCTTCGAGAAGACCCGCTACTCTGATGAAGAACTTGCCGAGTTCAAGGCTATTATCGTCGAGATGCTTGAAAAGGCCAAGTCTGAGTACACAAAGCTCAGAGCTGTGGTCCAGCACAATGGCAGCAACGACATCGAAGACACTTCCCCAAGTTTCAAGACAGTGGAGGACGACGGGGCAAACCAGCTCTCTAAGGAGGAGGCAAGCCAGCTTGCCCAGCGTCAGTATAAGTTCATCCAGAATCTTGAGGCTGCTCTGGTCCGCATCGAAAACAAGACTTACGGCATCTGCCGAGTCTCAGGCAAGCTCATCCCTAAGGAGAGGCTCCGCCTTGTGCCGCATGCAACTCTCACCGTAGAGGCGAAGGAACAGCTCGCAAGGCAGGGCAAGAAATAGTCTGCATGAAGAAGCTTTCCAGAGGGTCCCGCCTCCTTATCATGGGCATTCTCTTAGTCGTCATTGACCAGGTCATCAAAGTCCTGGTCAAGATGAATATGTCCATAGGCGATCATTTCAGCGTCATAGGGAACTGGTTCCAGATCTTCTTCATCGAGAATGAGGGCATGGCTTTCGGCATGAAGTTCGGAGGTTTCATAGGGAAGTATTTCCTCACCACCTTCCGCATCTGCCTCTTCTGCGCCCTCACCTGGTGGATATGGTCACTCGACCGCAAGAAACAGGCTCCTGCCGGGGTCCTTGTCGGCCTGTCTCTGATCGATGCGGGTGCTCTCGGCAACATCATTGACTGTCTCTTCTACGGCCTGATCTTCAGTCCCCACATGCCTTTTATGCAGGGCAGGGTTGTGGATATGTTCTACTTCCCGCTGATAGATACCACATGGCCCCAGTGGCTGCCGATAATCGGAGGGTCGCCATTCACCTTCTTTGATCCTGTATTCAACTTTGCTGACAGCTGCGTGACCGTCGGTGCCTTCTATCTCATACTCTTCCACTGGCGCTTCTTTGCTGCGGAAGAGGAGAAGAAAGAAACAAAATGATAAGTTTTGACCAGTAAGTGCAAAAAAATTTTGGTCAGAAAAAGAAAATATCTATATTTGCAATCCCGAAAGGGAATGGAGAGGTGGCAGAGTGGTCGAATGCGGCAGTCTTGAAAACTGTTGACCTTCACGGGTCCCGGGGTTCGAATCCCTGTCTCTCCGCAACAAAATGAAGCTCAGCGCGAAGCGCTGGGCTTTTTTCGTATGCAGTGCGTCGTGAGCTTGCTCACGTAAGCACTGCATGCGAAAAAGCCCCACGGTCATCCGTGGAGCTTCATTTTGTTGCAAGGGCCCCTCCGGCGAGGAGGGAGGGAAAAAGCGCGCGAAGCGTGGTTAATCCCCTCCGGCGAGGAGGGAGTTAAACCACCTTCACCTTGAACACGGCCTTCCTGATAGGACCTTCTCCTATGCATGGAGCGTGTGCGGTATCCGGCTCAAAGACGATATACTCGCCGGCATTTCTTGATACAACCTCTTCCACGGCGTCGTCATAGAGGATGTAATCCTGTTCGACATTCATTTCGCCTACGGGCTTTGTACAGAGTCCGCGAGCCTTGACACCGTATGACTCTCCGCATGAGATCGGCACCTGTATGTCGATATATTGGTCATGCGCCTCGAACTTCGCCTCTTCCCTTGTCTTGAGATTGGTCTCGATGATGTTGACATAGAGATTGTCTCCATCGATGTCATTGCGGCCCTTGGCCAGGGAATTGAGGTCATGGCTCTTGATGTAATCGAGAGCCATGACATAATACTTGTTGCTGTTCAGATCCATATCTAGTCTTTTACCACGCTGAATCCGTAAACTGTGACGCTCTTGTAGATCTGACCAGGCTTCAGGGTAGCAGATGGCCAATCCGGTTTGTTCGGAGTGTCAGGATATTTCTGGCTCTCGAGGCATATGGCAGCTCTCTTCTGGTAAACCACGCCGTTCTTGCCGGTGACTGTACCGTCGAGGAAGTTTCCTGAATATACCTGGATGCCTGGCTCAGAAGTCCATACATTCATCTGGATGCCTGACTCAGGGCAGAACAGTGTAGCAGCTGTGCTGCCCATCCTGCCAGACTTGTCGAGTACCCAGTTATGGTCGTAGCCGCCGCCGTTCACGATCTGTTCGTTGTCCTTCTGATCGATATCCTGGCCGATCAGCTTGGCCATTCTGAAGTCGAGAGCCGGGTTTGTAGAGAGGTCTGCAATCTCGCCTGTTGTCATCAGGGTGTTGTCGGCCGGGGTGTATGAAGATGAATTGATCCACAGGAAGTCTTCTGTGATCTTGTGGTTCGCAGGGTCGCCGGAAAGATTGAAGTAGCTGTGGTTGGTCATGTTGATGACAGTGGTCTTGTCTGTCCTTGCGGCGTAGTCGATGGCGAGCTTGTTCTCGGCTGTGAGAGTGTA
This sequence comes from Candidatus Cryptobacteroides onthequi, assembly GCA_018066125.1. Taxonomy (GTDB): domain Bacteria; phylum Bacteroidota; class Bacteroidia; order Bacteroidales; family UBA932; genus Cryptobacteroides; species Cryptobacteroides onthequi. The sequence goes on from JAGHSA010000048.1 coordinate 7,507, forward strand.
TGTGACTGTTGCTGTGACCTCGCCAGGGAAGTTTGCGTCACCGTCAGGGGAGACGAGCTTGAAGATGACGTGGCTTGAGTCAGCCTCGACAGTCTCGTATACCTTATACTGCCATCCGTCAGGACCTCCGTGAAGGCAATGGCCATTGTTGTTCTGAGGAAGCTGGTATTCCACTCCGTCAATTTTGATCTTGCCCTGGTTGATACGGTTGGCATAGCGGCCGATGGCTGCACCGAAGTCGGTCTTGTTGTTCTCAGGGAAGTAGTCCTGGATGTTGTCGAATCCGAGGACTACGTCTCTGTATTTTCCCTTTGCGTCAGGTACCATGATGGAGACTATGCGGCCGCCGAAATTGGTGATGCACACTTCCATACCGGACTCGTTGGCAAGAGTGTAGAGTGCTGTTGGCTGTCCGTTGTATTCAGCGACGAAAGCCTGAGGGTCAAGTCCGGATTTTGTGAGAACCCGGCCGTTGTTTGAGTGTGAGCAGGCAGCCATCAGGACTGCCGCTGCGATGATTGCAATTCTTTTCATTTTATTTTCCGATGTAATAATCTATCATTCTGTTGATCGACCGCTGGCATACGGGACAGAATCCCGGCGCGGTGTTGTTGAGCATGCGGCATTCGACATAAGGTCTCCAGCATCCCTTTGCCATATATCCAGCACCCTCATATGCTCCGACGATACCCGTGTGCGAACTGTCGGCGGGTGTCGGCACAGGTGTGCCGTCAGCGATCATGTCTGCCCATTTCGAACCGAAATCCACCATCGTGGTGATATTCGGCTCCCATGGCTCCACTCCTTCGGGGTAGTAATTCTCGTAGGCTGTAGATGAGTCGTAATACTCGTCGGCAAGCCCTGCAAAACTGTGGCCGAACTCGTGGATGAATACGGGACCGGACATCTTGTGGTCCGAAGTTGCCATGGCGAAGGAGTTGTAGATGCCGCTGCCGCCATACTTCGTCTCGTTGGCGAGGACGATGATGGCATCGAACACCGCACCTGACACGGCTGCCGCAATCTTCTTGTGGTTCCACACCGTGAGGTAGCGGTCCTCGTAGAAGGTGTCGAAGCCGGAGTCCATGACGGTGCTGCGCCAAAGCCCTTCCTGAGGGATGTCTGCACCTCCGTCCTGTGACGGGCTCTCTACCATCCAGACGTTGAAATCTTCCCTTCGGGATGCATAAGGCTCCATCGAGAAGAAATAGTCGGTGAGCTTCTGCGCATCCCTGCGGAACTTCGCCATCTGTGAGGAGGTATATGCTTCTGCCGCAATCACTATGTCCACCTTGTCACAGGCGTCGCCATATATCTGGAGGGGCACGATGCGGTAACGGTTCTCCGGTCCCGGGATGATGTGCCTGTCTTCCGGATCGACATCGAACTCAAGCATCGGCTCCATCCGTCCAGTGGCTCTGATGCGCTGCGAGAGTATGATGTGGACCTTCTGCTTCGGGAAAGGCATCCATATGCACTGGCTTGCCGCTCTGGATACCTGCGATGCTTCCGGGGTGGTCCTCCACTCTTCGAACAGTGTGGAGAATCCCTTTGAAAAGATGATCTTCCCGTCTGTAGAGGCGCTGATGTTGTACTGGCCGTAGTCGAACGGCTCTATCAGGCTGCTGCGTGGACCGGCCCATTCGCTTTCCCTGTGTATTTCATCGAGATATGCGGACTGGTCCTTGTCGTTTCCGGCAAGGGTGAAATCCAGACGCAGCCTCTCGCCGGTGAAATAACTGTCATACTCCGGCTGCTGTATCTCTGCAGCAGTCTCTTCATATGCCGTCTCACCGGCAGAGGGCTCTGCCTGGGCGGAATCCCTGCGCCCCGAGCATGATGCCGTCATAAGCACCGCCAGCGCCAGGATGGGGAAGATCCGTCTTGTCATGATTGTCTAGTACTTGAATACCTTGCCTGCCACGATGACATTCTGGCTCTTCTCGTCGAAGGTGGCCTTCTCGCCTGTGCGGACTGCAGCGTTGCACATGATGGTGGCGATTGAATGGTTGTAGCCGGCCTCGATAGGAGCGTGGGTCTCTCTTCTGGTTCTCACACACTCCATCCAGTTTCTCATATGGAGAGTGGTCATAGGGTCCTTGCCGAGGTTTGCCTCTGTGCCTACATTCACACTTGGCAGGGTGAATGTCTCGAGAAGGTTGGCCTCCATGCCCATTGCCTTTGCGTAGTTCTCCTGGAGACCGCCCTCGCTTGTCACCTCATTGGTGTCGAGGTTGAGTGTGCCTCCGTTAGAGAAGTAGAGCTCCTTCACGCCACCTGCGCTGTTGTGGAAGCGTGAGCTGTAAACCACCTGGAATCCATCGCTCATGTCCTCGCTGCCGTAGTCGAATACTGCGGTGAGGGTATCCTGGTTGCGGCGTCCGTCCTTCCAGCAGTAGATGCCTCCGTTGGCAGCCACGCTGCGCGGGTGGTTGTATCCTGTGAACCAGTGGACGGTGTCGATCTGATGTGACATCCACTGTCCTGGGATACCAGAAGAGTACGGCCAGAAGAGCCTGTACTCGAGATATTTCCTAGGGTCGAAGTCCTCGTACGGACGGTTGCACAGGAAGCGCTTCCAGTCGAGATCCTTCTCGAAGCACTTAGGGACAAGATTCGGACGGCGCCAGCGGCCCGGCTGATTGACGTTCCAGCTCATCTCAACCATGGTGATAGGGCCGAACTTGCCTGACTTGATGTATTCCTCTGCTGCCATGTAGTTTGGAGCGGAGCGGCGCTGTGAACCGATCTGGACTACGATGCCTGCCTTCTTCACGGCCTTGAGAGCCATCTTGGCGTCATCCATGGTCTCTGCGAAAGGCTTCTCGCAATATGCGTCCTTTCCTGCCTTTGCGGCCTCGGTGAGGTGGGTGGCGTGCTGGAAGTCAGCTGTAGAGATGATGACTGCGTCGCACATCTTCGAGTCGTAGAGCTCTTCGTTGTTCCTGAAGGTCTTGACGTCGATGCCCCAGGTCTCCTTGAAGTATTTCACCGCTTCCTCTCTGCGGAGGCTCCAGATGTCCGAAACGGCCACGATCTCGAAGCCCATGTCCTTGGCATTTGCCATGAAGCATGGGATGAGGCTGCTTCTGGCTCTGTCTGAGAAACCGATGAGGCCGACCTTGATGATGTCATTCGCCTTCTTGACCTTTGCGTAAGCGCTGGTGCTGAGACCGGTGCCGCCGATCATGATGCCGCCTGCTGCGAGGAGGCTGCTCTTGAGAAATTCTCTTCTGTTCTGCATGGTTATTATGTGTTAGATTGTTTCAAGCTGTCTTTTGATCTCCGCGATCGCTGGAGCCACCTGGCTTTCGAAGTCATTCCAGCGGCATTCTATCGAGATGTTGCCCCTGTAGCCTATCTCCTTGAGTGCCTTGAAATACGGAGTGAAGTCCTGACCGCTGGTGCCCGGGGCCTCACGGTTGATATCCTCTGCGATATGGCAGTGCCTGAGAGCCGCTCCGGCCTCGATGATGGACTCCGGTCCCTCTGACTCCTGGGTCATGTGATAGAAGTCGGCGAGCACGCAGAGGGCAGGGTGTCCCACTTCCTTGACGATGCCGTATCCTTCATGCACAGAATTGATGAAGTTTGTCTCCTGACGTCGGAGAGGCTCTATCACGATGGTGATGCCTGCGGCTTCCGCGTATGGGGCTATCTGTCTGCAGAGATCCACGAACTGAGCGCGTGCCTCTGCCGGGTCGAATCCCTCTGGGATGGCACGTGCCTTGCCGCTGCCGAGGACGAAATACTTCATGCCTATCTGAGCTCCGCGCTCAAATGCCTTGCGGGCATATGCCACGGCCCTTTCTGTCTCGGCCTCCGGACCAGTGAGGCGGATGTCTCCTGGATAGAACCCGTTGCCGGAAAGCACCGGAATAGGGGATGCCTGGGCGAGGGCGAGATTCTCCTCGAAATCCGAATCCGGACTTTCAGGCATGAGGAAACGTGAGATGGCTATCTCGATGTAGCTTGCTCCCGCTTCCTGGAGGATGGCGGCGTCGCCGATTCCCCTGCATGCTCCGATGTGCTCGGAGAGGTCATAAGTCTCTGTCTTGGTTCCGCATGCCGTGGTGCATAGGCACAGGGCGGCTGCAAGGATGTTGAAAACTATCTTTTTCATACAATCATCGATTGGCATAAAATCGATACAAGATAACTAAAAAATGCTGAAAATTGATATCTTCGCAGGGTATTGAGAAAAAATAGATGGAGAAAACCACCAAAATAAAACTCGGTGCCGCGCTGGCTGCGGCAGCGGTGATCGTGCTGCTGGTCGTGACGGCTCTCATCAGGTATGAGTTCTATGCCGCGGCATTGAAGTACGGCCTCATCCTGCTGTGCGTGCTGGTTGTGGCGTTCCTCGTCTGGAAGGCGTTCATTTATCCTCTCAACGAGAAACTGAAGGCAGCAGAGGCCGGCAATGCCGAGCTTTCGAGGAAGCTGGAGCAGAGAGAGACGACTGGCGGCAGTATCATCAATCTCAACCAGATACTGCATCTCACCACCATGGAAGTGAAGACGCAGCTGGTCAAGGCTTTTGACCTCAAGGAGGGCGACATCACTTTCAACGGAGCCTTGAAGGCGGACATCTGCGCCGAATACGGAGTAAGGCTTGAACAGGCGAGGTTCAGATATGATGCGGGCACCCACACTCTCTATGTGGCGGACCTGAAGCCGGGTCTGATATCATTCTCGCAGCGCCAGCTTACCTGGGAGTTCGCTCGGAGCTATCGTACGCGGAGACTTTTCGGCCGCACTCTCCCCGAGATGTCCGGTTCTGCAATGGCAGTTTTCACCAGAGAGAAGTGCGATGAACTGAGGGCTGCATATGAGGCTCAGCTGGATGCCGGTGATGTCCCTGAGCTTGCGTGGCTCTCCATGACCATGAACCAGCATGTCCTCGGCTATGTCAAGGGACTGCTGGGGGATGCCTCCCTCAATGTCGTGCAGGTGGATGCTCCGGATGATTCTTTCGTCGATATACAGGTTCTCCGCAGCCGTCATGCCGATCTCAGGATCGGATCGTAGATCCTTGTGCCATGCCGGCTGAAAATTCATTGCCGTAAGGGTGAAAAACAGGTCCAGAGGGTTAGGGAATTACCATCTTTTGGAGTATATTTGTAAATACGATAAATACGGACAATTTACAGATAACAAATACTCCAGATGAAAGCAATCACAAAGACTGACTTCAACTTCGAAGGCCAGAAAAGCAAGTATGTAGGCAAGGTCCGCGACGTCTATGACATCGACGGAAAGTACCTCGTGATGGTCGTATCAGACCGTATTTCCGCGTTTGACGTTGTCCTCCCTGAGGGCATCCCATACAAGGGTCAGGTGCTAAATCAGATAGCTGCCAAGTTCCTTGATGCCACCACTGATATCCTTCCGAACTGGAAAGTCGCAGTCCCTGACCCGACCGTTACCGTCGGACACAAGTGCGAGCCTTTCAAGGTCGAGATGGTCATCCGCGGCTACCTCGCCGGACACGCATGGAGAGAGTACAAGGCAGGAAAGCGCACCCTCTGCGGATGCGAGCTTCCAGAAGGCATGGTAGAGAACCAGAAGCTCCCTCATCCTATCATCACCCCTACATCAAAGGCCGCTGAGGGCCATGATGAGGATATCACCCGCGATGAGATCATCTCAACCGGTCTCGTATCTGCAGAAGACTATGCGAAGCTTGAGGAATACACATATGCCATCTTCCAGCGCGGTACCGAGATCGCTGCAAAGCAGGGCCTCATCCTCGTAGACACCAAGTACGAGTTCGGCAAGAAGGACGGTCAGATCTATCTCATGGACGAGATCCATACTCCTGACTCATCACGCTATTTCTATGCAGAGGGTTATGAGGAGCGTCTCGCAAAGGGCGAGCGTCAGAAGCAGCTTTCCAAGGAGTTCGTGCGCGAATGGCTCATGGCCAACGGATTCCAGGGCCAGGAAGGCCAGAAGGTGCCTGAGATGACTCCTGAAGTGGTGAACGGCATCACCGACAGGTATGTAGAGCTCTATGAGAACATCACCGGTGAGAAGTTCGTCCGTACAGAATACACTCCTGAGCAGATCGAGAAGAATGTGGCAGCCTGCCTCGCAAGCCTTAAATAAACCTCCCATGAACATCCAGCTTAAAGATAACTGCAGATACGCGCTGCTCGTGCCTACCAGCATGGGTCTGCGCATCACTCCGGCAGAAGGACAGCCTGTCCACAGCAGCGATTCATTCAAACTCCAGGCTACAAGCGCCGAGACGAATGTCGCAAGCGTCGCATCATATCTCGGACTTCCGGTAAAGGTTCTCACAACCTTTGTCAAGGGCAGTCCATTTGCACATTTCATCAAGTCCAACCTCCGCAGCCGCGGAATGGATTTCGAGGGACCGGAAGTGGAGCAGGGAGGCCCTTGGGGCTACCGCCATCAGATCAACATCGCCGACAGCGGCTACGGCTCTCGCGGACCTCGCGTGTGGAACGACCGCGCAGGCGAGGTCGGCCGCACCCTCAATGTGAAGGATTTCGACCTTGACCGCATCTTCGGCCAGGAGGGCGTGCAGATCATCCACCTCAGCGGACTCATCGGTGCACTCAGCCCTGAGACCAGCCAGTTCTGCCTCGAGCTTGCGCGCGCAGCGAAGAAGTACGGCACCCGCATCTCATTCGACCTCAATTACAGGGCATCATTCTGGAAGGGCAGGGAGCAGGAGCTCCGTGACATCTTCTCAGAGATTGCAAGCTACTCCGACATCCTCATCGGCAACGAGGAGGACTTCCAGCTCTGCCTCGGCATCGAAGGACCTGAGGCCGGCGGCAAGGACATCGCCGCAAAGATCGACGGATTCAAGGAGATGATCACACGTGTCAAGGCTCAGTATCCTGCAGCCCAGGTATACGCCACCACTCTCCGCCAGGTGAACAACACCAACAGCCACAACTGGGGTGCCATCATGCTTGACGGTGACGACTGGCAGGTCATCATGCCTCGCGAGATCCACGTCCTCGACCGCATCGGCGGCGGCGACGGTTTCGTGGGCGGCCTTCTCTACGGCATCCTCAAGGGATGGGACGGCGAGAAGTGCGCTCAGTTCGGATGGGCGAGCGGCGCTCTTGCCACCACCTTCCTCACCGACTACGGCCAGCCTGCCGACGAGGAGCAGATCTGGAGCATCTGGCAGGGCAACGCACGTGTAAAGAGATAATCCGCACAGGCCATGCTTTATTTCGAGAGAGGTTCAAAGACCGATGTCATCACCCCGGAAGAGACCAGGGCGATCCTGAATGAAGTTTTCGACCGTATGGGTCCGAAGAAGCGTGTCATGGCCATCCCGCCTGACTTCACGCGCCTGAATTCGTATGCCGGTCCCATCACGGAGATGATTTACGACTATTACGGCGAGGCTCTCACCGATGTCATGCCGGCGCTCGGTACACATACCGCCATGCCGGAGTCCCAGATCAGGACCATGTTCGGACACACTCCGGTGGAGCTTTTCCGCGAGCATGACTGGCGCAACGATGTCCGCACCATAGGCACCGTTCCGGGAGAGTTCGTGAGCAAGGTGACCGAGGGACGTCTCGACTTCGAGCTCCAGGCTCAGGTCAACAAGATGCTCCTCGACCCGTCATTCGACCTCATCCTTTCAGTGGGACAGGTGGTCCCTCATGAGGTGATAGGCATGGCAAACTATACCAAGAACATCTTCGTCGGTGTCGGCGGTTCGGATTTCATCAACAAGAGCCACTTCATCGGAGCGGCATACGGCATGGAGCGCATCATGGGCCGTGCCAAGTCGCCGGTCCGCGACGTGTTTGAGTACGCCAAGGTGAACTTTGCATCGCAGCTGCCGATAGTATACATCCTAACCGTCCGCGCCAAGGACGACGCGACGGGACAGATGGTGACGAGGGGCCTGTTCATCGGAGACGATTTCGAGTGCTTCCAGAAAGCGGCAGACCTCTCGCTCGAGACCAATTTCATCATGCTCGACCGCGAGATCAAGAAATGCATCGTCTATCTCGATCCCGAGGAGTTCAAGAGCACCTGGCTCGGCAACAAGAGCGTCTACCGTACCAGAATGGCGCTCGCCGACGACGCTCAGCTCATCGTCCTCGCCCCGGCTCTGAGGGAGTTCGGAGAGGACAAGACCATCGACGGCCTGATCCGCCGCTACGGATACAAGGGCACGCCTCACACCCTCGAGGCCACTGATGCCAACAAGGAGCTTCAGGACAACCTCGGAGCCACCGCGCATCTCATCCACGGCTCATCAGAAGGCCGCTTCCGCATAACATATTGTCCCGGCGACGGTATGAGCAAGGAAGAGATAGAGAGCGTCGGCTACGAGTACTGCCACTATGACGACATGGTGGCGCGCTATCCGGTAGAGAACCTGAAGGATGGCTGGAACGTCATGCCTGACGGTGAAGAGATTTATTACATTTCAAATCCGGCACTTGGCCTCTGGGCTTACCCGGAAAGATTCAAAGACTAGCAAATGAAAATCGTCTGCGACAACAAGATACCTTTCCTGAAAGGTGTGCTTGAACCATATGCCGAGGTCGTATACCTCCCGGGCGCAAAGACCACTCCTGAAGATGTCAGGGATGCCGATGCCATCATCACCCGTACCCGCACAGCGTGCCGCGAGCCGCTTCTTGCCGGTTCCAAAGTCAAAGTCATCGCCACCGCGACCATAGGCTTCGACCACATCGACACCGCATGGTGCGAGGCCAACGGCATACTCTGGCAGAACTGCCCTGGATGCAACTCCTGGTCGGTGAAGCAGTATATGGCATCTGTCCTGGTGACAGTAGCCCGCAACAGGGGACTCGACCTGAGCGAGATGACTCTCGGCGTAGTGGGCGTCGGCAATGTAGGCTCCAAGGTGGCGGAAGTAGCCGCTCTCCTCGGAATGAAGGTGCTCCTGAATGACCCTCCTCGCGCTCGCAGGGAAGGCGTGGATAAGTTTGTGTCTCTCGACGATATCATCGCACAGAGTGACATCATCACCGTGCATGTGCCGCTCATCCGTGAGGGCGAGGATGCGACCTATCATCTCTTCGACGAGGCCCGCATCCGTTCTATGCGCCCTTCCCAGATGCTCATGAACAGTTCCCGCGGCCCGGTGGTAGACAACAAGGCGCTCAAGGCTGCGCTTGCCGACCATGCCATTGCGGGAGGCGTCCTGGATGTATGGGAGGGAGAACCTGACCTCGACCCTGAGCTCGTGAACATGCTTGACCTGTCCACCCCTCATATTGCCGGATATTCTGCCGATGGCAAGGCCAACGGCACATGGATGAGTGTTCAGACTGTGGCGAAGGTCCTCGACCTGCCGCTCAAGGATTGGAAGGTCAAGGAAATCCCTGCACCTGAGCAGAGCCTCGAGTTCACTCTGGACGCGGCAGGGAAGTCTATGCAGGAGGTCCTCACCGAGGCTGTGCTCCACACCTACGAGGTGACTGAGGACAGTGACCGTCTCCGTTCGAACCTCGGCAGCTTCGAGGCACTGCGCGGTGACTATCAGATCAGACGCGAGTTCACTGCATTCACCCTGCATCTTGTCGGAGGCACTCAGGAACAGAGTGAGCGTCTCGGCAGTATGGGATTCAAAGTTATTGAAGGATAAATACAGAATACAAATATGAAAGCAAAATCAGACATCGGACTCGTAGGTCTCGCCGTCATGGGTGAGAACCTCGTCCTCAACATGGAAAGCAAGGGCTTCCAGGTAAGCGTGTTCAACCGTACCACCGCCAAGGTGGACAATTTCATCAATGGTCGCGGCGCCGGCAAGAACATCATCGGCACACACTCCCTCGAGGAGCTTGTAGAGTCGCTGGAGTCACCTCGCAAGGTGTTCCTCATGGTCAAGGCCGGTCAGGCAGTGGACGACTTCATCGAGAAGCTCATACCGCTCCTCTCTCCAGGTGACATCATCATCGACGGTGGAAACACCCACTTCCCAGACACCGCACGCCGTACCGCATATGTGGAGAGCAAGGGTCTCCTCTATATCGGCACAGGCGTATCCGGCGGTGAGGAAGGTGCTCTCAAGGGCCCGTCCATGATGCCGGGCGGATCTCCTGCCGCATGGCCATATGTGAAGCCTATCTTCCAGGGCATCTGCGCCAAGGTTGAGGACGGATCGCCTTGCTGCGACTGGGTAGGCGAGAACGGTGCAGGTCACTTTGTGAAGATGGTCCACAATGGTATCGAGTATGGTGACATCCAGCTCATCTGCGAGTGCTACCAGATCATGAAGGACTACCTCGGAATGACAAACGAGGAGATGCACGAGACCTTCGCGGAGTGGAACAAGGGTGACCTCGACTCTTATCTCGTGGAGATCACACGCGACATCCTCGCCAAGAAGGATGAGGACGGCAAGTATGTCCTCGACTATATCCTCGATACCGCAGGCCAGAAGGGAACAGGCAAATGGACTGCTATCTCAGCTCTCGACCAGGGCGTTCCTCTTACTCTCATCGGAGAGTCAGTGTTCGCACGCTGCCTTTCAGCACAGAAGGAGGAGAGAGTCGCTGCATCCAAGGTCCTCGTCGGCCCGGCAGTGGAGAAGATCACCGGTGACAGGGCTGCATTCCTTGAGGATCTCCGCAAGGCGCTCTTCGCAGCTAAGGTCGTATCTTACGCTCAGGGCTATGCCCTCATGAAGGCAGCAGCCAAGGAGTATGGCTGGAACCTCAATTACGGTGGAATCGCTCTCATGTGGAGAGGCGGCTGCATCATCCGCAGCGTGTTCCTCGGCAAGATCAAGGCTGCGTTCGATGCCAATCCAGAGCTTGCCAACATCCTTCTCGACCCATATTTCAGCGCGAAGATGGAAGAGTCTCAGGCAGGATGGCGCCGCGTGGTGGCACAGGCTATCATGAACGGTATCCCTGCACCTTGCCTCATCGCAGGTCTCGAGTACTATGACGGATATCGCTGCGACAGACTCCCTGCAAACCTCCTTCAGGCGCAGAGAGATTTCTTCGGAGCACATACATACGAGCGTACAGACCGTCCTCGTGGAGAGTTCTTCCACACCAACTGGACTGGTCACGGCGGCGATACCGTAGCCGGTACATACATCGCATAATTGTCCTTGGCAGTGAGAGGCCTGTCGCCGGTTTTGGAATCATATACCTGCCGGCACTGCTTCGCAGGAATGCATTGCCGAAACTTCGCTTCGCTCATCCCTCCCATCCTGCGGATGGGCCCCTCCCGCTTACATGCCGCGGGTGGCATGGTTTCGGGCAACGCATATCCTGTCTACGCTTACGTGCCGGCAGGTATATGATTC
>JAGHSA010000013.1 GCA_018066125.1 Candidatus Cryptobacteroides onthequi
TTGATCAGCTGATAGAGAATCGTAACACTGGGATAACATACCAGATATATGGCAAGTGCTCTGATAATCTTCTTCTGATCGTTCGAAAGTTTCATATTCCAAATTGCAATTTATCTGCGTAAATATAACAAAACTCTAGCAAACTGACCGAGAGACCACCACGAAAACGGGTGTAACCTGGGTGAAACATTCGGAGGCGTAGCCGACACAGGGAGTTTGAGGGGTACGCCCCTCAATGAATAATAGTCCCAACGGGACCGCAAAAGGCCCGAAGCGGAAGCTTCGAGCCTTTTGTGGTCCCTGCAGGGCTTGAACCTGCGACCCTCTGATTATGAGTCAGATGCTACTAACCAACTGAGCTAAGGGACCAGTGATTTGCGGAGCCGCCTCAGGCGGCTCTGCAAATATATGATTTTTTTATCAAAGTCAGACTTTGATTTCGACCTCAACACCTGAAGGAAGCTCGAGTTTCATGAGAGCATCAACGGTCTTTGCGTTGCTGTCCTCGATATCGAGAAGCCTGCGGTAAGAATCGAGCTCGAACTGCTCACGTGACTTCTTGTTAACGAAGGTTGAGCGGTTGACAGTAAAGATCTTCTTGTTGGTAGGGAGTGGAATAGGGCCATTCACCTTCGCATTGGTAGCTTTCACTGTCTCAACGATCTTTGCTGCAGACTTGTCTACGAGCATGTGATCGAATGATTTGAGTTTAATTCTGATTTTTTGACTCATATCAATTTGTGATTTTAATTATTCGTCGTCATCCATTGCCTTATAACCGGTCTTCTCGATGATGTCCTTAGCCATAGATGCAGGAACCTCTGCATAGTGGTCAAATGACATTGTGCTGGTAGCACGTCCGGAAGAAAGGGTTCTAAGAACAGTAACATAGCCAAACTGCTCAGAAAGCGGAACGTACGCCTTGACGATACGTGCACCGTTTGCAGTAGAGTCCATAGCGACAATCTGTCCGCGACGACGGTTGAGGTCGCCCACGATGTCTCCCATGTAATCCTCAGGTGTAACCACCTCAAGGTTCATGATAGGCTCGAGAATGACAGGCTTTGCCTTAGGACAAGCATGACGGAATGCCATACGTGCTGCAAGTTCGAAAGAGAGCTGGTCAGAGTCCACAGGATGGAATGAACCATCAAGTACTGTGACTTTGAGAGACTGAACTTCGTATCCAGCGAGACAGCCGTTAGCCATTGCTGACTCAAAGCCCTTCTGGATACAAGGGATGAATTCCTTAGGGATGTTTCCACCCTTGACCTCATTGAAGAACTGAAGTCCGGTAGCGCCCTCATCTGCAGGTTCGATCCTGACGATGATATCCGCGAACTTACCGCGACCACCAGTCTGCTTCTTGAAGACCTCACGATGCTCGACTGAGCCTGTGATAGCCTCCTTGTAGTTGACCTGAGGTGCACCCTGGTTGATATCTACATTGAACTCACGACGGAGACGGTCAACGATGATGTCAAGGTGAAGCTCACCCATACCGCTGATGACTGTCTGTCCTGTCTCGTGGTCAGACTTGACTGTGAAGGTAGGATCCTCCTCTGCAAGCTTTGCAAGAGCAAGTCCGAGCTTGTCAAGGTCGCCCTGTGTCTTAGGCTCGACTGCGATACCGATAACAGGATCCGGGAACTCCATAGACTCGAGTGTGATAGGAGCATTCTCCACGCAGATGGTATCACCTGTGCGAAGGTCCTTGAAGCCGACTGCTGCGCAGATGTCACCTGCCTCAACGAACTCGATAGGGTTCTGATGATTTGAGTGCATCTGGTAGAGACGTGCCACACGCTCCTTCTTGCCTGACCTTACATTGTAAACGTAAGAACCGGCATCGAGCTTGCCAGAGTATGCTCTGAGGAAGGCGAGTCTTCCTACGAACGGATCGGTTGCGATCTTGAAGACGAGCGCGCAGAACGGCTCTTCTGCACTTGGCTGACGTGAAATCTCCTCACCTGAGTTTGGATCGGTACCCTTGGTAGCGCCCTTGTCAAGCGGTGAAGGAAGATAACGCATAACCGCGTCAAGAAGGAACTGAACACCCTTGTTCTTGAAGGAAGAACCGCAGCAAGCAGGGATAACCGACATATTGATGGTTCCCTTGCGGAGAGCCGCGATGATCTCGTCCTCTGTGAGAGACTCAGGATCTTCAAAGAATTTTTCCATCAAGGCATCGTCGCACTCGGCTGCAGACTCGACGAGCTTGTCATGCCAGATAGCGACCTCGTCTGCCATGTCGGCAGGGATGTCCTTGATTTCATAGTTTACCAACTCCTCTCCAGAATTGTAGTAGTACGCCTTCATGGAGATGAGATCGACTATACCCTGGAACTTATCCTCAGCACCGATAGGAAGGCAGATAGGAACGGCGTTGGCACCGAGCTTGGTCTTGATCTCCTCGACACATGCGAGGAAGTCAGCACCGACGCGGTCCATCTTGTTCACATACGCAATCTTCGGAACGCCGTACTTGTCAGCCTGACGCCAAACGGTCTCAGACTGAGGCTGTACACGACCGACTGCGCAGAATGTCGCAACGGTACCGTCAAGAACTCGGAGGGAGCGCTCCACCTCAACGGTGAAGTCAACGTGTCCCGGAGTATCGATCAGGTTGATCTGATACTTTGAACCATTGTAATGCCAGAACGCTGTGGTCGCTGCAGAAGTGATGGTGATACCTCTCTCCTGTTCCTGGACCATCCAGTCCATTGTGGCGCCACCCTCATGAACCTCTCCAATCTTATGGGTCTTACCCGTATAGTAAAGGATACGCTCTGATGTAGTCGTCTTGCCGGCATCGATGTGAGCCATGATGCCGATGTTTCTGGTGTATTTAAGATCTCTTTTGGCCATTTATGAAAGCATTAGAAGCGGAAGTGAGCAAATGCCTTGTTGGCCTCTGCCATTCTGTGCATATCCTCTTTTCTCTTATATGCACCACCCTCATTGTTATAAGCTGCGATGATTTCAGCGCAGAGTTTTTCTGCCATTGAGCGGCCAGAACGCTTACGGGCGAACAGTATCATATTCTTCATAGAAACTGAAATCTTCCTTTCCGGACGCAACTCAGTAGGCACCTGGAAGTTCGCACCACCGATACGGCGTGACTTGACCTCGATCTGAGGGGTCACGTTCTCGAGTGCCTTCTTCCAAATATCTAGAGGAGCCTTATCAGAATCTTTCATCTTCTCGCCTACCATGTCAATGGCATCGTAAAAAATAGAATACGCGATACTCTTCTTACCCTCAAGCATAAGATTGTTCACGAAACGAGTCACGCTTGTATCGTGAAACTTAGGATCAGGAAGTAGAATCCTCTTTTTAGGCTTCGATTTTCTCATTTTGAAAAAAGTAAAAAAGGTGATAAAAAATAAAAATTACTTCTTAGATTTCTTTGGCCTCTTGGCTCCGTAGAGTGAACGTGACTGAGTACGTCCTTCTACACCAGCGGTATCCAAAGCTCCTCTAAGGATGTGGTAACGTACACCTGGGAGGTCCTTTACACGACCGCCTCTTACGAGCACGATTGAGTGCTCCTGGAGGTTGTGACCTTCACCAGGGATGTATGCATTGACCTCCTTAGCGTTAGAGAGGCGTACACGGGCAACCTTACGCATCGCTGAGTTAGGCTTCTTAGGGGTCGTCGTGTAAACACGAAGACAAACGCCACGCTTCTGAGGACAAGCATCCAGTGCACGTGACTTGCTCTTTACCTCGAGCACTTCACGTCCTTTGCGAACTAATTGTTGAATTGTTGGCATAAATGATTGTAAATCTATAATTTATGTTTCCCCCATACTTTTGGGGGCTGCAAATATACAAATATTTTAACAATTAACAAAGTTATCAACAATCTTATTTACCTATACCTATAATATAAAAGGGGCCGGCCCTGCGGCCAGCCCCCGTTCATTTATTTATCTTGTCTACTACTTGAAAGCAGCGAACTCGATATCCTTTGCAGCGCGTGCTGCGAGTGCAGCGTCCTTGCCTGCGAGCTCAAGATACTTCTTGACATCGCTTGCGTTACCCTTGCGGGCTGCGATGACAGCGCGGAGGTAGTTGACAGGAGCGTCCTGGCACTTTGCAGCAGCAGCAGCCTTGTCAAGCTGACCTGCGAGGATGTAAGCAAGAGTCTTGTTGTGGCAGCAGCCCTTTGTGTTTGCGAGCTCCTGAGCAGCCTTTGCATAGTTGCCGTTGAGGATGTCAACAACACCCATGTTTGCGATAGCGTCCTCAGTGCCTGCAGAAGCGAATGCACGTGCAGCTGCAGCGAGGTCACCCTTGCGGAGAGCGATCACACCCTGTGCGTTTGCGAGGTCACCGTCCTTGGTTGCAACCTTGTTGAATGCAGCCTCAGCCTTTGCGTCCTGGCCCATGTTGAGGTATGTGACACCTGTGTTGAACTGAGCACGGTCGCTGCCGAACTTGGTGACAGCCTTGTTGTAGATGCTGAGCTTCTTCTCAGGATCCTTGACGAGGGTGGCAACGCGGAGAAGAGCCTCCTCGTCGAGAACGTCGATGTTCTGGTCAACGAGAGTCATGAGCTCATCCATTGTGTAGTTCTGATACTGTACGTTTGCGATGAAGCGTGCACGGCGGAGTTCAGGAAGAACCTCACCCTTGAGCTCGGTGTAAACGTTTGACATGTTCTTGATCTCGCTCTCACGTACTGCAGGATCGCTGCACATAGAGAGAACGCGGAGGATAAGCTCCTTGTCCTGGATGTCAGAGTTGGAAACGAGCTCCTGGAAGCCCTCCCAGTCCTGACCTACGCTCTTCACGTCTGGAGTAGAAGCCTCGTGGCCCTTGACAACCTTCTTCCAAGCCTTCTCTGCAGAACCTGCACGCTTGTCAGAAAGCTTTGAGTTGAGGCTCTCACCACCGTCTGGAGATGCATAAGCAACAACCTCTGTTCCGGTGAGAGTCTTTCTCTCGTTTGCCTTGATCTCATCAAGAGCAGCCTGGAAATCCTTGATTGACTGAGACTTGAGCTCCTTGCCACGAACGTCTGAAGAGTTGATGGTGTAGAGGATCTGTCCCTCAGAAGTCATAGGAATGATCTCCTGATAGTTGTCAGCCTTGTAAGAAACGGTACCGCACTTGTTGACGAGCATGTAAGTGGTGTTTGCACCGTCAGCGATCTTTCTGGTAGGAAGATTTACTGACTTGCCCTTCATGGTAGCCACACCGCGAAGCTCGAGGTAGCACTGCTCCATACCAGGAACATAGTCGAAGCTGACCTTCTCAGAAACGGTAGCGCCCTTTGAAGAAACGACCTTCTCGTTGTCCTTCACCTTGTCACCCTGATACTTGTAAGCAGGACCGACAGCCTCACCGCCAGCGTAGACGATGACCGGAGTGATGGTCACCTTAGCCTTTGGAAGGAAGTAACCTGCAGGAACGGTAGCGGTAACGTCAGCGTTGATCTTGCCGGCAACGACCTCAAGTACCTGAGGATTGCACTCAACGGCAACATTCTCTGCCATCTTTGCCATCTTCTCAGCAGAAGAGCAGGCAACTGCAGCAACCATGACGAGAGCCGCAGCGAAAACATTCAATGCTTTTTTCATAATGTTGTTTGAATTATTGTGTTTGATAACTTGTACCTTATAAGCCAAATACGCTACAAATATAATCAATTAATCAGTATTTTTAAACCTCATGGGCGAGAAATAGCCCTGTTTTTGCTAACTTTGTCTGCCTTCAGGGCAAAACGGATAATGGATACTCAGGATCTTCAGAAAATAAAGAACAAATACGACATCATCGGCAATGATGCCATGCTCAACCGCGCCATCGAGACAGCGGTCGCCGTGGCACCTACCGACCTCACCGTGCTGATCACCGGAGAAAGCGGTACCGGCAAGGAAAACATCCCGCGCATCATACATCAGCACAGCCGCAGAAAGAACGGCAAGTTCCTGGCTGTGAACTGCGGCGGCATACCGGAAGGAACCATCAATTCCGAGCTTTTCGGACATGAGAAGGGTTCGTTCACGGGAGCAACCGAGACGCGCAAGGGATATTTCGAGGAAGCAAATGGTGGAACCCTCTTCCTGGATGAGGTCGGCGAGCTTCCGCCGTCCACCCAGGCAATGCTCCTGCGAGTGCTCCAGAACGGAGAGTTCATCAAGGTGGGCTCTTCCAAGGTGGAGAAGACCGACGTGCGCGTGGTAGCCGCCACAAACGTCAACCTCATACACGCCGTAAGGCGCGGCAAATTCAGGGAGGATCTCTATTACAGGCTCAATGCCATACAGATCACCATGCCCGCCCTGCGCGACAGGAAAGATGACATATACCTGCTCTTCCGCAAATTCGCGGCCGACTTCTCAGAAAAGTACTCTGTCTGCAGGGTGGCACTCTCTCACGAGGCCATCTCCATGCTGCAGAGCTACCGCTGGCCCGGCAACATCCGCCAGCTCAAGAATGTGACCGAGAGCGTATGCGCCATGGAGTCCATGAAACTCTCCCCCAATGCCGAAAGGTGCGAGGTAAGCGCAGCCGCGCTCGCCTCATACATCCCCAAGGAGACGCCTGACAACATCCCCGTGATCTCGGACGGTCGCGGCCAGGGCAGCGGCATCAGCGACTCGGACATGCAGATGATCATCAAGGCCATCCTGGACCTCAAGCAGGACATCGATAAACTCAACGCAGCGGTATTCGGGGACGGAGGTCCGCGCCAGATAGCCGCCGGACACATCCCGGCACCGGCACCGGCTGTCGCCAAGCACGCCGCCGCAATGGAGGAACCGGAATGGCAGGAGTCCGAGCCCGAGCAGCAGGAGACGGCGGAGCAGCACGAGGAGTCGCTTTCGCTCCAGAAAGTAGAGCATGACAACATACTGAAGGCGCTTGAGAAATATAAAGGAAACCGCAAGCTCGCCGCAGCCGAGCTCGGCATATCGGAAAGAACCCTTTACAGGCGACTTTCAAGCAAAGACTGACACAGATGAAGGCATCCACAAAGACCATCGTGCGCATCATCGCGGGGCTGGGCCTGGCCATGTGCCTGGCAGCCTGCGGCATATACTCATTCTCGGGCACATCCATACAGCCTGACGTGAAGACCGTGACCATCGATTTCTTCGAATACAAGGCCCAGAGGGTCAACCCGTCCCTGAGCAACGACATCACGGAAGCCATACGCACCCAGTTCCGCCGCATGACCAAGCTCGAGCAGGTGGAGGTCGACGGAGACATCGAGATATCGGGCTCCATCACAGGATACGAGGTGAGGGCTTCAGCCGTCACCGCCAATGAAGTCGCCGCCCAGAACAGGCTCACTATCACCGTCAACATAGAGTTCACGAACAGGAAATTTCCAGAAGAGGATTTCGAGAAGAGCTTCTCGAACTATGCCGACTATGACTCCTCCCTGTCCCTCGATGCAGTCGAGTCCGGCCTCTGCGCAGAGATCATAGAAAAGATCGTGGACGACATCTTCAACGCCACGGTTGCAAACTGGTAATCATATGGAATTCAATCTCAGGTCCATGCCTACGGGCGAACTCTCCGAAGTGGTGAACCTCTTCCCGTGGTTCAGCGCCGCAAGGGTCGAGCTGTGCAAGAGGCTGTCCCGCACAGGGGAAGCCGGATTTGCGGAGGGAGCGCTCTACGCAGGCACGAGGACGGTGCTCTACGAGACCGCCATCGAGGGAGATGACCGCAACTTCTCCGACAAGGACATCCAGAAGATACTGGTGGAAGCTCCCAAGAAAAAGGTGCGCGCCATCGGAGGGGATTTCTTCTCCCAGGATGAGTATGACAACGTGCGCAAGGACGGAGATGACGCTCTCAGCCACATCGTCTCGAAGATGCCGGTGGAAAAGAGTGACGCATCCGGATCCGAAGTATTCATGAATTTCTGCACCGAGACACTGGCTCAGATATACGCCGAGCAGGGATACTTCGAGCAGGCAAAGTACATTTATTCAAAACTATGCTTGCTATATCCAGAAAAAAATGCTTACTTTGCAGCCCTTATCGAAAAATTGGATTCAATCGAAAGAAATTAAAAATAAATAGAATATGAACGCAATCTTTACAATCCTCGTGGTTCTCATCGTGATTGCAGCAATCCTCCTCATTCTCGTGGTATTGCTTCAGAACGGCAAGGGAGAGGGTATGGCGAGCAACTTCATCGCCGGCAACCAGACACTTGGTGTACGCCAGACTGCTGATTTCCTCGAGAAATTCACATGGGGCCTCGTGACCTTCATCCTCGTGGTTTCAGTCATCGCATCATTCACTACCGGTACCACCGGAGCTGACATCGATGTCACAAACAAGATCGAAAACGTGACTACAAGCCAGCCTGAGTTCCCTTCAGCACCTATCCAGCAGGAAGCTCCTGCAGCTGAGGTTCCAGCTACACCGGCAAACTAGTCTGCCAGATTGTCAGTCCCCTGCGGACGGAACATATTTTGACTCACAGAAGTCCGGCTCGACATCGAGCCGGACTTTTTAATTTGTACAGCTATGAACAACAACTGTGAGAACTTAAGCAGGTATGCCATCAATCTCAACGAGATGGCATCCAAAGGAAAGCTCGATCCTGTCATCGGCAGGGACGAGGAGATACGCAGGGTCCTCCAGATCCTGAGCAGACGAACCAAGAACAACCCTATACTCGTGGGAGAGCCAGGCGTCGGCAAGACAGCCATCTCCGAAGGCATAGCGCTGAAGATCATCGACGGCAACGTCCCCGAGAATCTCAAAAGCAAGACCATCTACTCTCTCGACATGGGAGCCCTCATCGCCGGTGCCAAGTACCAGGGCGAGTTTGAGGAGCGCCTCAAGGGAGTGGTGAAGGAAGTCGTGGAGAGCGACGGAGAGATCATTCTATTCATCGACGAGATCCACACCCTGGTCGGAGCAGGCAGAAGCTCCGGCGCCATGGACGCATCCAACATCCTCAAGCCGGCGCTTGCACGCGGAGAGCTCCGCACCATAGGATCCACCACCCTGGACGAGTTCCAGAAATATTTCGAGACCGACAAGGCACTCGAGAGACGTTTCCAGAAAGTGATGGTAGACGAGCCGTCACCGGCAGAATCCATCGCCATCATGCGCGGACTGAAGGAAAAGTATGAGAACCACCACAAGGTGCGCATCGAGGATGACGCCCTGATCGCGGCGGTGAACCTGTCGCACAGGTACATCAACAACCGTTTCCTCCCGGACAAGGCCATCGACCTCGTGGACGAGGCGGCATCGAAGCTGCGTCTGGAGATGAACTCCGTACCGGAGCCCATCGATGACCTCAACAGCCGCATACGCCAGCTCGAGATCGAGAAGGAGGCCATCAAGAGGGAGGGCGTCTCGCTCAAGATGGAGAAGATAGATGCAGAGCTCAAGGAGCTCAATGCCCGCAGGCAGGAGCTCACATCCAGGTGGAACGACGAAAAGGGCATACTCACCGCCCTCCAGACCGCGCGTCAGGAGATCGAGGACTACCGCAATGAGGCGGCTATCGCCGAAAGGGGCGGCGACTACGGCAAGGTGGCGGAGCTGCGCTACGGCAAGATGGCCGCGGCACAGAAACGCATCGACGAACTCACGGCACGCCAGGCCGCCATCAAGGATCCCATCATCACGGAAGCGGTGACCCCGGAGGACATTGCGGAGGTGGTCGCAAGATGGACAGGCATCCCCGTGAACAGGATGCTTGAGAGCGAGAAGGAGAAGCTCCTGCGCATGGAAGCGGAACTTCACAAGAGGGTCGTCGGCCAGGACAGGGCCATCTCGGCGGTATCCGATGCGGTGCGGCGCAGCCGGGCAGGCCTCTCGAGCGAGAAACGCCCTATCGGATCGTTCCTCTTCATGGGAACCACCGGTGTGGGCAAGACGGAGCTCGCCAAGGCACTCGCCGGATTCCTTTTCAACGATGAGAACATGATCACCCGCATCGACATGAGCGAGTATCAGGAGCGCCACACAGTCAGCAGGCTTGTGGGTGCGCCTCCGGGATACGTGGGGTACGATGAGGGCGGACAGCTCACGGAGGCCGTGAGACGCAAGCCTTACTCTGTGGTACTGCTCGACGAGATAGAGAAGGCGCATCCGGATGTGTTCAATGTGCTCCTCCAGGTACTTGACGACGGACGCCTCACGGACAACAAGGGACGCACGGTGGACTTCAAGAACACCATCCTGATCATGACTTCCAACCTCCGGGAGGAAGAGCTCAAGGCCGTGATGAGACCGGAGTTCCTCAACAGGATAGACGAAATCATCACCTTCGACGTGCTCTCAAAGGACGATATCAGGGAGATCGTACGCATCCAGATGGAGGCTCTCGGGAAGACTCTTGCGGATGACGGTATCGAGCTGAGCTTCACCCCGGCATTCGAGGATTTCATGACCGAAAATGGTTACGACCCTGCCTACGGCGCACGCCCTGTCAAGCGTCTTATCCAGAGGGAGCTGGTCAACCTGCTCGCAAAAGCGGTGCTTGACGGTACCGTCCACAAGGACAGCACCATCGTGGCAGATGCAGACGGCGATGAAATAGTGATCAGGAACGGAGACTAGAGTCCCAGGATCTCACGGAGCTTCTTCTCGTATGCAGAGGCATAGTGCTCCATGCCCACATCGTTGGGATGGATGCCCTCTACCATTCCGTCCATACCGAGACCGATCTCCTCATAAGTCATATAATAGATATCTTTGAAGCCGGCGGCGAGAAGAGCCTCATATGCAGCACGCTGATCAGCATTCCTCGAGATGCGCACGTTCTGGATCTGAGAAGTCTCCTCGCCGCTGTTGCCGCAATGCTCCACGAGAAGGATAGGTGCAGAATGGTCATTGCGTATGCGGATGACCGCATTGATCACCTTCTCCTTGACGTCCTTGTCATTGGAAAGGTTAGGCAGGCAGTCGAGGATATAAACACTTGCCTTGATCTCGCAGATGAAGTCCAGAACCTCCGGCTCGAGCCTTCCGTTGCCGGAGAAACCGAGATTCACCACAGGAATCTGGAGACGGCGGCTGATCATATTGCCGAAGCACATGCCGGGGCGGCTGGCACACGCTCCCTGGGCGATACTGGTACCGTAAAGGACCACAGGCTTCTCGTCTCCGACAGGGATGAAGCTGATCTCTGCCCCCTCAGGGACACCGATCTCCATCCACTTGACTGTATTGTAGAGAGGCAGGAACATATGATACTCATAGACTCCATCCTCCGGATATGCGATCTGGTTGTACTTATAGGTGATTGTATCCCTGAAAGAAGGTGCGAACTCCGGCGCACACCAGTGGATCTCTCCCTTGGAATCCTTCGCGAACATATCTATGCCGGATACGCCCGTGGACGGCATGTGAAACATGTTGTAGCCGCCGCTCACCTGATACCTGACCTTCAGGTCAGAGGCATTGCTCCTGAACACGATGCTCAGTCCGGCCGAGTTGCGGCTGAGTCCCCATACCGCATCCCTGACGACTCCCTGGGCCCTGTCCGGCAGGCGGACATAGCTGTCGCGGATCTCGTCAAAACCCTGTCCGTGCACCACTGCACCGGCATCGAGAGGGTTGTACCACTTGGTCTGAGCCTGGCACAGCAGGCTGAATGTCATGGCTGCCGCCAGGAGAATAAATGCCTTTTTCATGCTGCAAATACGTTAAAACCTGATAAAGATAAGATGTTTTCTTGTAACTTGCATATCTAAATCATCCGCACCCTGCATATTTATGAATAGAAAAAACATCTTCCTGACCATATCCTGCATCCTGACAATGCTTCCCGCCATGCTCTGCGCCTCCACCAGAGACGACAGAGGATGGACGCTTTCCACCTCAGATGCCGACGGCAGGTACTACGGAGTGCCTGTGGCAAACGGCTGCATGGGGCTCATGCCCGGAAGGGACCCATTCTCTGTCAAAGGAGTCATACTCAACAATGTCTATGACGCGAACAGGAATATGGGCGTCAGCAGGATTGCGAACTCCATCAACCCCTGGATGCTGGATATGAGCATCGACGGCACTCCCGTGACCAGGGAGAGCATGAACGGATGGATCCAGACACTGGACATGAGACGCGCCAGACTGGATGCATCGTGGAAAGACAGGGATGCCGAGATCTCCTATACACTCCGCGCACTCAGATGCCTCCCTCACACCGCCGTGATGACCATCAGCATCAAGGCGCTGAAAGACATCACCGTCAGCGCGTCCCCATCATTCAAGTCGCCGAAGGATTTCAAGGAAAAGGACAGCTGCACCGTATCCTACAATGCTGACGGCGTCAGCTATGGCATCTCGCGCACCTGGGGACCGACTCCGAACCGCAGGATACTCCTATCAGCCTCATCCTGTCTGGTTACCGATGAGGGTCCCGTGAACGGAGACATCACCCTGAAAAAGGGAAAAAGCCTGAAGATGCACCTCATAGGCTCCGTCTGCACCTCACAGGACTTCAGTGACCCGTGCAACGAATCGGACCGCGAGGTGCTGTACTGCATCATGGAGGGCATGGACGCCCTCATCGCAAGGCACGAGGCACAGTGGGATGAACTCTGGCAGGGAGACATCGTCATCGATGGAGATCCTGAGGCCCAGAAAGTGGCCAGAGCGGCACTTTTCAGCCTCTACTCATCCTGCCGGGAAGGCTCCTGCAGCAGCATCCCTCCATTCGGTCTGTCGTCACGCGAATACAACGGACACATATTCTGGGACTCCGAGCTCTGGATGTACCCGCCGATGCTCTTTCTCAACCAGGGCATGGCGGCATCCATGACAGACTACCGCATCCAGAGGCTGGACGCTGCACGCCGCAAGGCCGATGCCTATGGGTACAAGGGCGCCATGTTCCCATGGGAGAGTGACTGGTCCGGGGAGGAAGCCTGCCCAGTAAGCGCTCCGACCGGGCTGTTCGAGCACCACATAAGCGCGGATGTGGCCATTGCGGCGTGGAACAGATGGTGCATGACAGGCGACAGCGACTGGCTGCAGGACAGGGCGTGGCCTCTGATCAGGGATGTGGCAGACTTCTGGGTCAGCCGTGCCCGCCGCAATGAAGACGGGAGCTGGTCCATACGTAACGTCGTCTGCGCCGACGAATTTGCGGAGGGTGTGGACGACAATGCATTTACCAATGCGGCTGCCATCAAGGCGCTCAGGATCGCAGTGAAGGCTGCTGCGGCATGCGGACATACCCCTTCGCCGATGTGGCAGACGGTAGCCGACGGGCTGAGGATACTCAGGGACGGCAATGGGGTCACGATGGAGTACGACGGGTACGACGGACGCATCATCAAGCAGGCGGATGTCAACCTGCTCTCATATCCGCTCCAGATCGTGACAGACGAGGCCTCGATCAGGAAAGATCTCATCTACTACGAAGACCGCATCCTGCCGAAAGGTCCTGCCATGTCATATGCCATCCTGGCCCTGCAGTGGGCAAGGCTCGGAGAAGGGCAGAAGGCCTATGAGATGTATCTGAAGACCCTGGAAGGGCACCTCCATGGCGGGCTGCTGGCGTTCAGCGAGACCGCCGGACAAGGCGACACCTGTTTCATGACAGGATGGGGCGGAGTGCTTCAGACCTTCATCAACGGATTCTGCGGTCTGGAACTGACCGATGACGGAGTAGTCCAGAAACAATCCGCTCTCCCAGATGGCTGGAAGAGCGTGACTGTGACCGGCGTGGGGCCGGAAAGGAAGACTTTCACAAGAAGCAGGTAAATCCTATTTCTTGCCGGTGAGGCGATCCGCCTTCTCCCTCTGGCGGTCAGCCCTCTTCTGGTTGTCTGGATGGTCGGAGAACATGTTCTGGAGCTGGGAAGCCCTGCTGCCTCCGGAGAGCTTCACAAGCTTCTGGAGAGAGTTGGCCATGCTGTACGGAGTATGTCCGTTCGCGATGGCGAACTCATATCCGTAGTCGTCTGCCTGATACTCCATCTTCTGTGAGTACTGCGAGTTGGCGAGAGTCTCCGCGAGATCGCCGAGGACGCCCTGAGAGAGAGCTCCGAGCGCGCCGGCCGCATTGACCACATTGCGGGCCGCAGCATTCATATAGGCCTTCTTCATGCGTGACTTCACATGCTGCTTCACCACATGGCCGATCTCATGCCCGATGACGGCGATGAGTTCATCATCATCCATGACATCCATCAGGCCGCTGTAAACCCTCACCGAACCGTCTGCAGACGCGAATGCATTGATCTCGTCCGTCTGATAGACCTTGAAGTTGAGAGGGAGACCCGGCACATTGGCTGTCTTCATAAGGTTCTGGAGACGCTTGTTGTATGCTCCGTTGTCAATCTTGTTCCTGGCATCGAGCTGAGCCGTGGACTGCTTGCAGAGCTCGACCACCTGCGCATCGGTGATGCTGGCTGCGGTGGCGGCATTAGCCATGGCCGAGCCGAGCTGAGCCGAGTCCCAGTTGGTGTTTCCAAGTATCGAGCAGCTGGACAGAGCCATCACCGCTCCCAGAAATAAAGCTATTCTTCTCATATTATCCTGTATCTTTTATCTGCGTATCTTCGGCACACTGCGCTTCTTGCGGGGTGCTATGCTGACACTGTCGACGACCTTGCCCGTTGCGGCATTGTGGACTGTCACATCAAGCCTGCCGCCCTCGACCTTTCCTTCGATGACGGTCGCGAAGTCTGTCTCCGAATCGAGAGAAGGACCTCCTCCGACGAGCATGGTCCAGGAATGCGCCTCGCATGGATCATCCCTGCGATAGGTATGAGTATGTCCGCACACGAGGAGCTGGCATCCCGCATTCTCGAGGAGCGGTCCCCAGAGCTGATAGCAGTAACGCTGCCACTCGGCATAGTCCAGCCTGTAGCGCGGATCCTTGTCTGCAGGATGTATGTCTCCCGGATTGGCCGCAGGGTCGGCATCATGCAGAGGGATATGGCAGAATGCCACGATATACGGCGCGGAGGCGATCTCAGGCCTGCGGAGGGCATCCTCCAGCCACTTCGCCTGCGCCTCGCGGTAAGGCTCGCTGTTGAAGAGGTTGCAGAAGATAGGGTTGGTATCCACCTTGTCCTCTCCCGTATCCAGACCTATCATGGCCACATCGCCCATCCTGACCGCGAAGCAGCGGCCCAGATCCCAGTCTCTCGAGCTGCGCTCCTCCGGCTGGCGGAACATCCACGCCCTCTCGTAGTGGCGTGCAGCGAGTCCGCGGACGTCGTGGTTGCCGCAGCTGAGAAGGTACGGGGTCTCCGATGCGTAGTCCCTGATCTTTATCTCCGGATAGAAAAGTGTCTCCTTGAGGGTCTCGATGTCCTCGGCGTGGCTCATGGTGTCACCGTTCCATACCACACAGGACGGAGCGATGGCTGCGATCTTCTCTGTCAGCCTGTCGAAGACAGGGTCGGACTTGTGAGTGTCGTTGATCACGCAGAAATGTGCCTTGGCATCCTTGCCCGCGGTGGTGAAAGAGTAGATGCGCGGATCCTCTTCTGTGCCGAGTATCATCATCCTGTGGCCGTGCACGTAGTTGATGCAGTCTGCGCCGATGCGATAGTAGTACTTCGTGGCAGGCTCGAGCCCGGTGAGACGGATGAGCATGACATCAGAGTTCAGGTCCGTGACGCGATATCCTCCGCATTTCACCTTCACACCATCGCTCAGATCGCTCTGGCGTCCGTAGATGACATATCCGCTGGCGAGTGCGCTTACAGTGAATGCCACACCCATGCTGGTCTCGGCATAGTTCTGGAGCATAGGGGCGGATGTGATGAGCTTTGCCGGCATGCGGGGCTCAGCCTTCTCCTGCGGCGCGGCACCCTCCTGAGCGAGTGCGGCGTCCGTAAAAGCGGTGCCCGCAGCGAGCACAGCAGTGCTCTTGAGGAATGATCTTCTATCCATTGTATTGATTACCAATCGAGTTTAACTTTCTGCCTGCGGAGGTTCGCCTGAAGCTCTGGGACATTGACCTCACGGCAGCCGCAGCGCTTGAGTGCGGCGATGCCGGCAGCTGTACCGGCAGCCTGACCTGTCATGAGACAGGTACCGATCTCGCGCGCATCATATGTGAGTCCCCTCTCGAAACCGAAGCAGCGGCCCGCCACGAGGAGGTTGGTGACTTTCTTAGGGAGAAGGGCGCTGTAAGGCACCTGCCATATCTTGCGTGAGCCGACCTTGACTTTCTTGTCCTCCCATGAAAGGGTGGAATCTCCTCCTGTGAAGCCGATGACGTCGTCATAGCTCTTGCCGACGGCTGCTCCCTCCACGGTCACATTCGCGACACTGTTGAGCACTCGCGTGATCCTGACTCCGACCACAGACGGGGTGTCGAGCAGGTAGAGATCCTCGCAGCCCGGGTTCTTGCGGAGGTCCATGGCGTCCTCCCACATCATCTTGCGGAGGCCCAGCTGGATGCGGGTGAGGTTGTACATGTCCAGACCGTCCTGCTGCCTTTCACCCGTGGTGTGGCGCGTGAGGACTCCCGGGATGCAGGTTACATTGCCGCGAGGGCTGGCTGCCGCATGGCCGATGCGCCACATGGCACCGATATCCTCCTTGTATACGTTGAAATCCTCACCGGCCCATTCGAGGATGTCGCCATCGCCGGAGCAGTCGATCACATAGTCGGCCTTGATGGCCACGCGCCCGCTCTTTCCCTCGACGATGACAGTGGCGATCCTGTCTCCCGACATGAGGATCTCCGCTGCCTGGACGCCGTAAAGAAGGCGCACACCGGCCTCAGAGAGCATCTCTTCCATGTAGTATTTCGCAGCCTCGGGATCCACCTTCGGGCGCACCTTCTCATAGTTGAGCATACCGACCTTGTCGAGACGGTCGCAGAGCTCCTCACAGATGCCGCTTACAGCCTTGACCGGCTCGCCATCCCTGACAGGGTTGTACATATTGATGATAGGGGTCACACCGCAGCCTGTGAAAAGACCGCCGAGGAAGTACTGGCGCTCAAGCACAAGCACATCCGAGCCCTGTCTTGCCGCCGCAACGGCCGCCGCGAATCCTGCAGGGCCACCACCTACCACGACCACATCGGCCTTGTCCACAACAGGAATCCTGCGCGCAGGCTCCTTGACATAGCCCTGTGTCTCGAGTGCGGAAGAATATGTCTTCACGGTTTCTGTCTTGGCTCCGGCCGGCAGACCGCCCGCCATCACGGCCCCTGTACTGAGGGTTCCGATTTTGAGGAATTGTCGTCTATCCATCGTTTCAGTGCTGTTTCATACAAAGTTAGGAAAAAGATGCCATTTTCTGCTCAATATGGATTAACTTGCACCGCAATTGATACCACTCTCGCAGATGAAGAATCACATTACGGCATTGCGGCGCTGTGTGGCGGCGCTCATCCTCACCCTCCTCCCATTCACCGGACTCTGCCGGGACAGGGATCAGGAAAGTGTCAACAGGGAGATTTTCGCCCGCACGCTCGAGGCGGTCTCCGGTGCGGCAGATGCGCCGATGGGAGAACTGGTGGTGCGGATTGCGGAGAGCTTCA
Organism: Candidatus Cryptobacteroides onthequi; assembly: GCA_018066125.1. Classification (GTDB taxonomy): domain Bacteria; phylum Bacteroidota; class Bacteroidia; order Bacteroidales; family UBA932; genus Cryptobacteroides; species Cryptobacteroides onthequi. The sequence continues at coordinate 17,462 of JAGHSA010000013.1, forward strand.
TGGACACGCCCTATGTCGGAGGGACACTCGAGGTGGAGCCTGAGGTGCTGCGCATCTGCATGGACAAGACCGACTGCATACTTTTCGTGGAGATGTGCACCTGTCTGGCGCTGACATTCAAGGGGGTCGATCTCGCCGTCGCGGGAAGGGACGGGGCGGTGAAGTGTGTTGCCCCGAGCCGGCATGGCACGGTGAAGGACGGGACGGTGCAGGAAGTTGCCCCGAGCCGGCATGGCACGGTGAAGGACGGGACGGTGCAGGGCGTTGCCTCGAGCCGGCATGGCACGGTGAAGGACGGGACTCTGCGGGACGGGACGACGGACAGGGCACTGCGGGACGGGACGGTGACGGACAGAGCACTGCGGGCCGTGCCGTCATACGAGCTTTTGCGCCGCAATGTCCAGGCGATGCGCTACCGCCGTGGCATCGTGGACGGCTACGCCTCACGCATACACTACACCTCGGAATGGATACTCCAGGCCGAGCGCATGGGCATCATGGAGGAGTTCAGCGGGGAGCTCGGCGTGGAGTACGGGCAGGCCTTCGGCTTCATGAGCGCGCATCTGGACTCGTACGCGCAGATGAGGGACAAGGCGGCCAGAGAGGCCATTGCGGCGGTGGAAAAGGAGCTCGAGACCCACGCGCCGTTCCATTTCGTGCCGCAAGAGCGGCTGAGGGACGCCTCCGTGGCGGCGCAGATACATGACGGCGACATCATCTTCCTCATGTCGCGCGCCAAGGGACTCGACATAGCGCACGTCGCCATAGCCCGCCGGGTGGACGGCGAGCTGCACTTCATCCACGCGTCCTCGAAGGCCGGAAAGGTCATCCTCGAGCCACGCACTCTCGCCGACTACGCCGCCAACGGCATACGCGTGGCGAGACTGCTCTAGCGCACCCGGCACTTTGAGCTGATGACCAGCTTCGGCCCTCGAGGCAGATGACCAGCTTCGGCTCTCGAGGCAGAGGAGCAGCTCCGGCTCTCGAGGCTGAGGAGCTCTTTCCGGATGAAGCTTGACTCGGCTGACATGAAACAGGCCGTTTTCGTGTCAATTTGCAGTTTCGAAGGCGATTTTGACACGAAATGAAGCGTTTTCATGTCAATTTCAGGCTACATGAGGATTGTTTGATTTTCTTGACTATCTTTCGCCTGGCTCTCGCCATAGGGTTTTCATAAGTAGGGTTAGACATTGGAGGGTAAGACATGAAAAGTTTCCGCGAAAAAGAAAGTATCTGCGTTCTGGAATTCAACAGGCTTGGGGATTGCTACCATCTCTGGACGCCAGAAAATTTCGATATCATCTTCAACTGTGATGACGACTTCAAAGACGGTATGGGGATAATTGCCGTCGCAGCCGCATTGTTCCCAGACATCAGGATCATAACCTTTGAATTGATGTCGAACCACCTCCACATCGCCGCTGCCGGCAGGGAGGAGCGTCTCAGGGCATTGGCGGAGTGGCTGAAGAAGATTCTGATGAGGTTTGCGTGCTGCAAGGGAAGGACGCCGGACTGGAAACGGTTCGATGTGAAGATGAGGAAGATGACATCAGTCGAAGATTTCAGGAATGTCATAGTATATGACAATAAGAACGGATACGTGGTAAACCCTGCACATACACCTTTCTCATACCCATGGGGTGCCAACCGGTATTATTTCAACCCTGATGCCTGGGAACTGGCACAGCTCAAGGCAAAACCCATGACCGTAAATCAGATCAGGAAATTGACGCACTCGCGAGTCGCAGACAAGGTGAAGGGGCTTCTTTGCCTTGATGGTTACGCTCTTCCGGTCTCTTTCTGCGATATCAAGGCGGGAGAGAGGCTTTTCAGAGATGCTTCCCACTATTTTTCCAAGCTTTCAAGAAGCATTGAGACATCCAGAGAAATCGCCCGGGAGATTGGGGAAAGCATATTCTACAACGACAGCGAACTGTATGCATCCATCTGTGCCCTATGCAGGAAACAGTACGGAGAGGCCGTCCCTTCCCGCATCACGGCACAGCAGAAAATAGAGATGGCACGGACAATGAGGTTTGAGTACAACGCCTCTGCCAAGCAGATACAGCGTGTACTGAAGCTGGATACCTCGACCCTGGGAATGCTTGGGTTCTGAACGAGGGAGGCCTGGGGTTGAGGGGGTGCCTGGGCGTCATTATATGCCAGAAGTGACCGGACGCATGGACCCCCACAATGAATTGACACGAAAACGGCCTGTTTCGTGTCAATTTCTGCATTCTGGCCGGAAATTGACATGAAATGACCCCAAAACGTGTCAGTCCCCGGCACTCAAGGCTGAGGTCAGTCCCCTGCCCTCGAGGCTGAGGACAAGCGCCGACGAACACTCAGGGATGTCCGGTATTGAGCCATGCTCCCCTGTGGGCGATGACATGATTGTCATGGAAGTGCGGCTCCGACTGCAGCAGCGAGTCAAGTCTTGCGGCGTACCAGGCGGGCTCGTGCTCTGCCACGACATAGCGGTGCGGCCCTGCGGCAAATGGCTCGAAGCTGTTCGCGCCCGTCTGCGGATCCAGACGGCAGCAGCCCGTCACCGTGCTGAAACCGGCAGCCTCCGGCGAATCGAGAATCGCCATCCACAGGGTGAGAGGGTCCCAAGAGCTGCGCACTCCGCTCCTCTGATGCCGGCATATCACCCTGTGCAGGATGTCATCCTGAGCCAGCGAGGCGCCGCAAAGCACATCGCAGCCGGCCTCGAACCCGAGGAAGGTCACCGGAGTCGGCCATCCGGACACAATTGCCGCACCGGCTTCACGGCTGCGGGCGGTACGGGTGAAGTTGTTCTCAGCCCCGGCAGGATAGCGGCCCGCCATCATCCACAGATGCCTGACTTTGCGGCGCACCAGATCCGGATCGGAAGCGAGCAGGCCCGCAAGCGCATTGGGGTATCCCACAGCCACGATGTCCACCTTGCGGCGGGAATGGGAAAGGACACGCCTGTAGAAGTCCGCACAGGGTTCGGCAGCTGCCGCATCCACGTCCCCTGAAGCGCTGATGAGCAGGTCATGGTAACACGGCACGCCGTTGTAGTCCACAGCGTCAAAATCCGCTCCGAGAAGGATTTCCGGGCGCCCTTCCAGCTGCAGGAAGGCGCGGAGTGATGGAATGGAGGTCTCGCGCACCGCATCGACGCATATGCCCATGAGACGGATCTCGTCCCTCTCGTCTGCCCTGAGCGCCAGACGCACCGCCATGGCATCATCGACATCGGTCCACCAGTCGGTGTCAAGTATCACCGGGCGCGGCCCGCACGACACGGCCGCAAATGCCATCGCGACAAGCATGGCACTGAGCCGGACAGGATGGGGGAGAATGTGCTTCATAAACGAAAAGAGCCTCTCACTGATGAGAGGCTCTTGGAGCGGAAAACGGGATTCGGACCCGCGACCTCAACCTTGGCAAGGTTGCGCTCTACCAACTGAGCTATTTCCGCGTACTTGTCGTTTGGGATTACAAAGGTAGAGCCTTTTTTTTTAATAATCAAATTTTTTTTGACTTTTTTTGAGGATTCTTTCAATTGTGTCTAAATTTAAATCATGAAACGCATCATTATAGCAATCGCCGTACTTGCTGCGGCCATGTCTTGCAGGCAGACATCTCAGCCAGCAGACCCGGAAGTATTCTCACTGCAGGGGCAAGTGGATACACTGCTGTTCAGCCAGGTCCCTTTCGAATGGAAGGTCACCCCGCGCCATGACTATTCCAAGATGTTCACCACAAAGCTGTTCCTCTGTCAGGCCGAATACGATGGTGATTTCCTGGGAAGATACAAGATGCATGACAATGGCAGGCAGACAGTCTATCTGACGATCGATCAGGCATACGATGTCATCAAGGGCATGGATCAGATCACCCTGGGGATCCCGAAGATCGTCTACCTTGTCGGCTGGCAGTACAACGGCCATGACTCCAAGTATCCGGCCTTCTTCGAGGGCAATGAGGCCGTCAAGCGTCCGGAGGACAAAGACGCGCTTCAGAGTGTCCGCTGGCTCATGGAGGCAGCAAAGGAATACAACACTGCTGTCAGCCTCCACATCAACATGTTCGATGCCTTCGAAGACAGCCCTCTGTTCGAGAAATACAGGGATGCAGACGTCCTTGCCAGGAAGAAAGACGGTTCACTCATGAACTCTGAGTGGGGCTACAAGGTATGCTATGCTGCAGAATGGGAGAAGGGACTGGCGCAGGAGAGGATAGACAGACTCTGCAGCCTCCTCCCTGTCGCAGAAGCGGGCACGATACATATCGATGCATTCCATCAGACCGCACCCGTCCCGTTCATCAACAAAGACGGCAGACATGAAGTGGGATCGGTGTCCCCTATCAGCCCATGGCACGGATACACAGCCGAACAGGACATGGAAGCAAGGGCGAACATTGTCCGATACTTTGATTCCAAGGGTATCGACGTCACCACTGAAGGCGCATGGAATATGACCATAGGCGACATCTCCGAAGGCTACTTCCCTATGTACTTTCATTTCAACTCGGAAAAGATGAGTCTCTCCCTGACCGCCTCCCAGTGCAATGGCGTGAATTGCGGTGTGCGCGCATTCGGCAACAATGTCAACGGAGAGCAGGTGTTCATGAGGGCAGAATCCATCGAAGCCGGATTTGATGCGTTCAAGAAAGGATTCTGCGGAAAGAGCCTCATCTGCCAGTACCTGAATACATTCGGCCGCAAGGCCCTGATCAAGAATGAGAATGGCGACTGCATCGGAGTGTTCGAGGACGGCGTGAGGACCATGTATGAGGAGGAAGAGGAGAAGATGTCAGTCGCAAAAGACGGCATCATCCTCGCTTCAGAGGGGGACGTCTTCATGCCTGCCGTCTGGCTCGGCAATGAGAACATCGTCGCCTTCTCGGAGAACGGCTACACCGACAAGACATGGACACTGCCGTCAGGCACAGTGCTTCCACGCAATGCCGGGGCATGGACCATTTCCCGGAACGGGAGGACCGAATTCACCGATTTCAAGATCAAGGGACGCCAGGTCACACTGACCCTGGCACCGGGTCAGATGGTGCTGATCGCCGGGAAGTGACCGCCAGCATCATATTTAAAGCTCAAAACTGCCCTGAAGCCTGATATCCTCGGAAGAGGATCCCAGATAGAGTTCAAAAGCGCCTGGCTCCAGGACAAATTGCATGTCCTGATTCCAGAGTTTCAGATCGTCGGCCGCTATCTGCAGCACGACCTTTCGGCTTTCACCTCGTCTGAGGTAGATCTTCTCAAAAGCCTTGAGGGCTTTGACCGGTGTCGTGACGCTGCTCACCAGGTCGCGGACATACAGCTGTACGACTTCGGCGCCATCATAGTCCCCAATGTTCGTCACAGTGCAGGACACCTCCACGATACCTTTCTGCATGCCGGGGCGGACATCGACTTCAAGGTCGGAGTACTCAAAATCAGTATAGCTCAGACCATACCCGAAGCAGAAAAGAGGCTCGGGAGCAGAAAAGACATAGTCCCTTCCCGGCTCTCCGGGAGCGCCCGGCCGGTGATAATAGCCTCTTCCGGACGGCTTGAAGTCGGCGTACATGGGAATATGTCCCGTGGTAGGCGGGAAGGTCACAGAGAGTCTTCCGGAAGGGTTGACGTCTCCAAACAGGATACGGGCGATCGCATCGCCGCCCTTTTCGCCGGGATACCAGGCCTCCAAGGCTGCATCGACCTTGGCTATCTCATCCCCCACGGTAAGAGGACGGCCGTTGATCATCACCAGGATGACCGGCTTGCCTGTTGCCACTATTTCCTTGAGGAGCTGAGGCTGGATCCCGGGGAAATCCAGCTCATTCCTGTCAAATCCCTCGCCGCATGTGCTGGGCTCCCTGGAGTTCTGGTCGCCCCAGCCTATCCCAGACAGCGGCATGCTGGTGCCTCCCAGGACCAGCACCGTGACATCGCTTTTCCTCGCTGTCCTCACGGCCTCTCTGATACCGTCTGACGACATGTCGGTGATGCCGCATCCAAGCGCGTAATTCACCTTCACATCCTTTCCGGCGCACTTGCGTATCCCCTCCAGGACCGTCACGCCGTAATCATTGTTCTTGGTTATGCTGTAATCGCCGAACTGGACCTTGTCCGCATTGGGGCCGATCACAGCTATCGAGCCTATGCCCTTCCTGTCCAGAGGAAGGATGGCATTCTCATTTTTAAGAAGGACGACAGATTCCTCCGCGAGCTTCTGTGAAAGAGCGACACCTTCAGCCGTATGAATCTTGCCGGAGTCTTCTTTCCCGACCACAAACGGCCTGTCAAACACGCCGGTTTTGAACTTGGCGGTGAGGATGCGCGACACGGCAGCGTCGATTGCAGACTCTGCTATCCTGCCTTCACGCACAAGGTCGGCAAGATGCCTATACGCCGAGGCGCTGGGAGCCTCCACATCGATGCCGGCAGCCACGGCCTGAATGGCGGCTTCGTCAAGATCTTTCGCTATTCTGTGCAGATTGTGGAGCATCCCTACAGAACCATAGTCTGAAAACACATATCCGTCAAAGCCCCATTCTTCACGGAGAATGCCGTTCATCAGCCAGCGGTTCGCATGCATGGGAACACCGTCGACTTCGTGATAGCCCGGCATTATGGAATAGATGTTGGCCTCCTTGACAGCACCCTCGAACGGATACAGGTATAGTTCACGCAGACTGCGCTCGCCTATCTGGGCCGGTGCGATGTTTATTCCTGCCTCCGGCTTGGAATATGCCGCGAAATGCTTGCCCATCGCCGCAATCTTTCCGGGAGCCAAGCCCTTTCGTGTCGCTTCAGGCTCGCCCTGAAGTCCTTTGACAAATGCGACTCCCATCTGCTTGACAAGGTAAGGATCCTCACCATAGCACTCCTCCACACGCCCGTACCTGGGGTCCCTCGCAAGGTCAAACAGAGGCGACAGGGCCTGGTCCACTCCTGCCAGAGATGCCTCTTCGGCAATGACCGAAGCCATCTGACCGACAAGGTCCGGATTCCATGTACATCCGAGGGCGATGGACTGGGGGAATATGGTGGTGCCGAGGGCAAGATGACCGTGAAGGCATTCCGCGATCTGGATTGCCGGGATGCCCAGACGGGTGTTCTCTCTGAGGTACCTGTCAACAGCTTCGGAAATCTGCGCTATTACCCCATGCTCGACAAACGGACTCTCAAGGCATCCGATGCTCTCCCCTCCGAAAAGGTCATCAAGCGATTCTTTAGACAAATCCCATTTCCCGTCGCGCCTGAGGCTGTTCAGGCTTTTCATCTTCATCTGCGCCACCTTCTCTTCCAGAGTCATGCGGGAAAGCAGATCGCTGACCCGCTGCTCTATAGGAAGCGAGCTGTCCTGATACGGGAGGGACGCATTCTGTCCGCAGACGGGAAGACACACTGCCAGACTGAAGACAAGAGAGTTAAAGAGTGATTTCAGTTTCATAATCAGACGGCATAAGGTAACAAAAGTCGTTCGATTTATAACAGCCCATCCCGCAGTTTCTGCATCCTACCCCTCAGATCAGTTCAAGAATATCTGGCTGCCGTCAGAGCCGGTAATGAACACATTCTCCTCACGTCCGCGAGTCTCGTCATGAAGCCGGAGAAGAGCATTTGACGGCACGTCCCTGAAGATCATCACCGAGTCCCTGCCGACCTGCCGGCCGGCTGTCTTCCACCCATTCTTTCCGTCATGGTACAGCAGGCTGTACACATCTCCGTGGCGTATGAAATTGTCGTCATTGCGCGGAACCCATTCGATTTCGGAGACCTTGAAACTGCCCCCGAGATCCAGCACAAACGACGCATCCACAGGAGTGGAGACAAAGAAGGACAACTCATCTCCGTCAATGATGGATTCACCCGTAAACCTGCCGTCTTTGCGCTCAGCACACGATGCGAGACTGACCTTAAGGGTGTCACTCCGTCCTCCGGGGCCGAAGATGCGGATCTCCGCCATCTGAAGCCTCTCACCCGGAGCTGATGTATATCTGAGATACCTGAATGGCGCCACGTCTTCCGGTACTGGGAGGTAATTGTAATTTGTGGACGTATGATGCGTATGGCCTATGACGCAGGCTTCCCTGAAATCGGGATAAGACGAGACCGAGAAAGCTCCGCCGAGGCCTTCGTTCATATACTTCCTCATGTGGTCGGACGCCCTGAATTTACGGCTTACCGACACATCCACAGTCTGATCTTCGCGGGCGTGAAACTCATGTACCGCACCCTCCGCATCCAGGTAGAAAGGATACCCAGCCGGCTCTCCGCCGATCAGAGGGACATACGCGAAATCCGTCTCCAAATGCCTGAATTGTGCCGAGCCGAGGCGTCGCCGCGCCGGGCACAGGGCATAACTTTCAAGGTTGGAAAACGCCCCGAGCCACACCTGCCCCAAGCCAGAAACCCCGACCTTGGCCTCATTGTCGCCGAAATAGTCGCGCGAGACATCCTTGTACCCAGGCCCATCCTCCAGAGAGTAACAGTACCGGAATACACGCGCCTTGGTACGGCCATCATCCATTCCCCTTTTCACCTCCGGATTGTCCCATTTATCAAGCCAGAACATCTGATATCGCCCGGTGGTGTCACGCACGGCGTTCCATGTGTGAATGAGCATCTTGTTGCTGAAATCCGTCACGACAGGAATGCCCAGTGAGCGGAACAGATACACAGCAAAATCGCTCACGTCCTTGCAGTCCCCATACCTATAGTCAAGAAGGAAATCCGCGCTGAGATCCGGTAATGCCAGGTTTGAACGATACTCAAACAACGAATCTTTCATCTCCCGGCTGATATGCGCCACGGCCTCTACCACATCCGACTCGTCGTATCCGGACTCCAGGAGCCATCCATACCTGTCACCATAATGCTTTCTCCACTCTGACAACGGCTCATGCCCATGACGGTAAGGCAGCAGGCACTCGTAGAACTCATCCTCAGAAAGGTATCTGTTCCAAGGACGGCTGTCGTACATCTCGAAAGCCCTGTCGATATTATCTATCAGATACTCCGAAGTGATGACATCCACATCATACACCCTTTCCGGCACACCAAGGGGCGTCTTTACCACCTTGTCGACTCTGCCTTCCCTGATGGCATCCATCAATGCTTCCATCGCAGCATTCGGCACGTCACTGTAGTGACCCGGCATATTCGCTATCAGCCAGCGGGCGGCACGCAGCCGCCTCTCATCATGCCGGTAATGCCAAAGCACGGACTCCAATTCTCCACGATTGCGCCCCGCAGCCTCCAACGCACGTTCCACAGTTTCAGGCTCCCGTTGCAGGCGATGCCCCATGACTTTCCCCACGATGAAATCGTCTTGTACAAGTCCGAAATAACGGCTGTCCCTTGAATTGAGGACATTATCCCCTCCGAAGAAATAGTAACCATGCCGGAATGTGTATTCAGATCCGTCGACAGTCGGCCTGGCCCCTGTCTCATATTCAATGATACGCCCATAGAGGGCAGCACCGACACTGTCCATCACGGCGATATCCCCTTTACGGGGCAGGCGCAACGGCCCGAAATCACGTATGGTCCAATCAAGCCTGCGGTGAGGAGAAGCGCCAAGATACACGCCCATGGATGAAAGTATGGAATCCGGGGTCATGGCCAGCATCGACTGATTCTCTGCTGGGCAGATTCTTTTACCCGGCAGGCTGCTGTTCACATAGAAGCCGTTGACAATGCTCACGCTGTCCCCAGGGACGCCGATGCACCTTTTGGCGTACACATAGTTGATTTTGAATCCCATCTTGCCCTGTCCCCACCCTTCCGGGCAGTTCAGGACCGCGATGTCTCCGGGTTTCAACCGGCGGAAACCGGGAAGCCTCACACTTTTCAGTTCCGGGGACTCAAAATCATAGCTCAGGTATATCCTGGGGCCCATCGCCAGCTTGTTGACACGGATCTTCTGCCCGTCATGCAGGGTCGGCTCCATGGACTGCCCCCGCACCGTGAATTTGTCGACGACAAAAACACGTGACAGCAGAAGCAGGAGCGGCAGCATGATTGCCACCAGAGCCAGACCGATGCGGAAGTTTCTCATTATCAGGCATCCAATGTTTCAGCAAAGGTATTAAAAAAACGCCTCATAACGATATTTGCAATGATTAACAAAAATATTATCTTTGTTTTGGAACAAGTATCAATATTTATGAAAAAATCTTTAATCGGACTACTTGCTGCATTTATAATATTAGCACCCGGGTGCGAGAGGCATAAGGTTAAGACATCTCTTCAGAAGATGGAGAGCGAAGCGATAGTATTCCCTGACAACCTGATTTGCATTATGGATGGAGAGGACGTTGAGCCTATCATCCCGCCGTATCCGTCCACACTGGTGATCTATGCAGATTCCACGGAGTGCAGTAAATGCAGGATATCAAATTATTTCAAGTATTCCGATTTAATGGCGCATGGCAAGGCAACACGCAGATATTCTGTACTGTTTCTCATTTCTCCGCCTCAAAGTGACAGGGACCCTCTTCTGGAGTACATACGTGTATTGGGGCTGGAATATCCGATCTATATTGATTACAACAATGAGTTCATGAAACTCAATGCCCATGTCCCCGAAAATTCTAGATTCCATACATTTATGGTTGACGACCAAGGCAAAGTTCTCCTTGTAGGTGACCCTGTCGCTAATTCTGAGATAATGCCCCTCTTTGAAAAGTTAACTAACGACACAAAGAATTAATATTTATGAAGAAAGTACTTCTCTCAATCTGCGCGCTTGCACTGCTTGCTGTTTCCGTATCTGTGGTGATCAAGTCGCGCACAAACGATCAGTTATTTATTGCAAATGTGGAGGCACTTACTATGACAGAAAAGATCACATTAACATGCGATACGGCGAGCCCAATAATTGTGTGCAGCGCTTTTTGCCGCAAATGTGGCACACTATGGACGGTGCCGGGTGTTTCGGGTCAACATGTTGATGGAACTGATAGATGTATATGCGGTGGTACTTTTTGATTCCTATTATCCTTCTCTGGGGAAGTTGTACCCAGGAAGAAGGATATAGCAGGGCCGAATTTCTTGATGAGAGGACTGCAGATATTCATGTGATTGGATCTCCAATGTTAGTTGGAGTCCCTGTAGATTTGTGTTATCAGGGAAATTATTTGTTCGTATTGGCGTACTCACAGAGGTATTGGCTTCATATATATGAGAAAGAATCAGGTCGGCTGGTTTCTGAAAATTTATTGATCGGAAGAGGGCCTGGTGAAGGACTCAATTTCGTATCTATGGATTATCGAAAAGACGAACAGAATCTATACGTCTATGACCAGATGCTGAGAAAAACAGTAGTTTATAATTTGGACGGAGAGAAGGGATCTGCGATGTTTGTAAAAGAGATCGAACACCCTTCAGAAGGTGTAATCAGGAAATGTTATGCATTGGCCGATGGGAATTATCTGTATGAAGGATATCTTCAAGAAGGAGATATCAATACGCGCCTGACTCTCTCCGATGGAACATCGTCATTAGATACATATGCAGAATATCCAGGGATCAATAACGATGATGACAAATTTGCATTCATATTGGGAGTCAGCAAAAGTGATCCAGATAGGGGGAGATACGTATGTGGCACTTTATATGGAGCAGTCCTTGAATGTTTTGATATAACTGAAAGCGCGATTAAGTCTCATTCAGTACGTTTGATAGAACCTCCGGAAATGGACATGTCGGATGGCTACATTAAGGCAAAACCGGGGGTGAAGTTTGGATTTACTACTTTTTGTTTTGATGGCGATTTGATTTATGCCAACTATATGGACACGGCTGATGCCTACGATTTCAAGACCATTGTGACATTTGACTGGAAAGGTCGCGAACGAATCAAATACACCGCAAAACAGAACATCTTACGTCTGTGCTCAGGAGAAAAGACAGGTAAAGAATTATATTGTATAGTATCAAGCCCTGAAAGCGAGTTCTCATTAGCAAAACTGACACTTAAGTAAACTCTCAATTAAGGATAAGAAGTAATACCTATGAAACGACATCTCCTGATTTTCGTATTATTTATCTCAATCTGCGCGCTTGCACTGCTTGCTGTTTCCGTATCTGTGGTTGTCAAGTCGCGCACAAACGATCGGTTATTTATTGCAAATGTGGAGGCTTTGGCACGTACAGAAGGAGATTCATCCACAGAATGTTATATGCGAGAAAGTTATGGCGTAAAAATGTATGCTACATTTTGTTTTGATAATACTACTGGAAACCTTGCATATCCGTGCTCTTCTCCAGAAGTCAGCACAGGGGCAACAAAAAGACATTGTTACAGGTAATCGCCATGAGGTCTCATATTCTCTGTCTTTCAATTGCTGTGCTCATTCTGTGCGGATGCTCATCACGGTTTACAGAACAACCTTATTTCAAGCACAACTTAGTCCGGATGAATACGGATTACCCGACCGTCGAACTGAAATTGGGCAATGTCACATGTTATGGATCAGCTGTCAACGACTGCATAATCAAGGACTCTCAAGTATTCGCACCGTCGCGGGGCTCCCATTTGTTTGAAATTTCTCGACTTGGGAATGACAGTCTGACGTGTTTTGCATGCAGAAGGGGACGTGCACATAATGAGATGACAAGCGTTCTTCCTGTCTCGGAAATCTTCGAGATAGGCGCAGACAGATACGCCAATCTCTATTCTGTTCCTGAGAACAAGTTTTTCCTGTGGAACATAGATGAATCACTGAGAACAGGCAAGGACATATATGAGAAGTGCACCAGACTTGATACGACAGTCACAAACTCTCTTATGTCGTTGTGGCGCGTAGATGAGTCACATATAATCGCATTCAACTCGTTTCAAGATCCGTATACTATGTCTGTGACTGATACCCCGAAGTATATCCAATACGACATTGAATCCGGACAAATATATAGAGAATATGCGGTTTTCAATAGTGTTGAATATGAGTCTTCTGCAATACCGTCAATGGCTCTGCTTTCAAATGTTGATTGTATGAGTCCAGACAGGGGAAAAATCGCATTTGCAATGAGTTATATGCCGGTGATAAGTATCCTTGATCTCAACACTGAGGATGTTGATGGATACGTTCTCCCCAATACTCATAGACTCGATTTAAATATTCAGAGATGGCATTTCGCAGATATTGAGGCAAACGAACAGTATATCTTCGCCTTATATTCCGGAGAAGAATTATATAATGAGTCTGGCACCGATATCCCCAAAACCCTGTACGTAATTGATTGGCATGGCAGGATTCTGCTGAAAGCAGAGTTAGATAGTAGATACACTCAGATTCATCTGGATGGAGAGATGATGTACTTCGCAGCCCCAGACGGCAGGATGGCCAGCATACCGACATCCCTCATTATCGATGCCATTCTATGAACCGCTCCGTTCTTTTGATAATTGTGCATGCAGTCCAAATCTAAACTATTAGTGCTCTTGTTTTTTCTGACAAGCTGTGCAAATAAGTCTTTTTAAAAAACAAACACCAGAAACGTTATGAATCGAAACATTAAACTATTTGTATGCTTGTCATTTGGGAGGTTTTTCATGTAGTGTGTCATGTGAGAGTGGTTATTACGCCTGTTGTGGATTATTCGGGTGTACTTGCAAAAGAAATTAAAAAATATGAGTTGCTCACGTTTCCTCATCTATTCTTTTTGGGGAATAGGCCTTTTCAGCTGTTCATATAACACGCCTGAGTATCGAATAAAAATAGATTATTCAAAATCTGTTGATTATTCAATTTCATCAGAAACAAATTTTCTTGATGGGATCCAAGGCGAAATAAGACACACAGAAATTCTTGAGGATGGAAATGCAGTCATCCTGGCAGGGCAACATCTTTATTTATATGATTTCCAATCTGACTCCGTCTTGCTTCGCTACTCCAACAGAGGTAGAAAAATGGATGAGTATATTTCCATTTCGGATTTCTGGATTGAAAGGGATGGAGGGATCAGTTTGTATGACATGGAATCCAGAAAGATACTGACATTCCATGAATTCAATGGTGTCCCTCCGAAAATCAGGACACTAGATGCATCCCAAGGCCATGTGTTTGATGAGTTGGCTCCCCTTACAGATTCAACGTATGTCGGGAAATGCACATATGGAGTCGGGGCGATACCGGAATTGTGTCTTTACGATAAAGAATACTCAGCCATCTCGCCCATCGGAGATAATTTTCTTAACTCGGGAATGAAGGCTTCGTATCCATTTGCTCCAATAGACAATGGAGTTTTATATTGTGGTTGTTTCTCATACGACATTTATCAAATCTCGGAAGAAAGCTGTCTCAAGAAGTATCAGATCGATATCGTCAAAGGTAGTATTCATCACAAGCGTTATAATTCTGAATACGAAATCATGCAGGCGTTGAATAGAACCATGAAGAATAAGGTTGTGATTACATCAATTGGCAACATGTATGAGAATGATGAGTCACTGTCATTTCGATATATCGACAATTCCTTTGAGGCATACCTGGCCATTTATGATAAGTCGACATCTTCTGTCCATAGTGTCCACTTGATACCCCCTGAAGATTGCCGGGTACAACAGATAAATATCACGGAAACCTATCTTTACGTCTGGATGATGGGAAGGAGTGGGGGTGTAATGGTATATCGAACGTCTGAGATATAATTTGGTCTGGTATGAAGTATAGTTCAGCATTGTCGATATTCATCTGTTTGGCAGGTGTAATAGCAATATCCATCTGCTGCTTCGATAATAACAATAACCTATGAAACAACATTTCTTGATTTCTGTATTTTTTATCTCCGGTATATTTGCCAACGCTCAAGAGATAAAGCCGATTAAGACCGAAGCGTCCGACTATGTGCCGATGCTCAATGACGCTGGATTCTGTGTGTATGCCTTCGACATTTCTTCACTGAATGACAATGCATACAACGTCAGCCTGGTAGTCAGCGAGTATGCCTATGGCAAACTGATAAGCGAATCTGAGTCCTATGAGGTCGAGAGCAGCCTCTACAAGAACCCTCAGAAACTTACACTCGGATTCTCGCCCAAGTCTGACTCCATGAGGAATGTCAAGCTGTACGTCGATGATGTGCGTATTGCGGCAAAGACTCTGAGTCTGAAGCCGATGACGGCACCATCGTATGAGGGAGAATACATGTATGACCTTCTTGCATTTGAGTTGAGCAGGATCAAGATCAACGCTGTCACTCCTCTTGTCATTCTGGGTTCCTACTGGTATGATGAGACATTCAAGAGAGTCTGTTTCTACGGGGACGACGGACGCACTATAGAGCCAGCATCCCCTATCATGAAGCTGATCCCTCACTGCTATGTTCTCGGAATAAAGGTGGAGCAGCTTTACAAGACATACAAGGCTACCCAGACACAATCCGGGAGCAATACAATCATCCCTATGACAGGCGGTACCAAAAACTGACGAGTGAATCACATGGCATTAAGGCCGCGGAGAGTAAATGTACAAAATAACAAGAATTGCCCAATGGATATATTTTTTCACAAAAATGATATTGTTATGCAAAGAAGAAAGTCTAAGAGAAATTTATCACTCTTTATTCAAATGTCAATGCGTTGGCAAGAGGTGAAGACATGGGATTTGGACCAATGTGTTCAAAGTCCGGCAAATCTGGGGACTATGCAATGATATTATGTAATAATTGTCCGAATGGGACCATAGGTCATTATGATATGGACATCGTGGCATATTGTAATAATTAGTCCAGTATGAGAAAACCCTTCGCCCTTTATCTATTTCTGCAGGTTCTTCTGGTTTCGTGTAACTCAAGTGGGATCATTGAGGGGGCAGACATAACATGTATTCATCCTGGTAAGGGTCTCTGTATAGACAAAGACTCTTCGTTTATTGCAGATTTCTGCGAAATCACAGATTGTCGTGATATACACATTATAGATGATACGTTATTTGTCATACAAGATGATGTTCCAGACAGATCTTCGAGATGTTTTAAAGTTTTCTCATCTAAGACAATGTCTTATCTGGGACAGTTCATATCTACTGGAAGAGGCCCAAATGAGATGATCTCTCCGTATCTCATTCATAATAACTCTTCGGATAATTGCCTGCTTGTGAGAGATAATTCTTCGGGGTCGTGTTATTCTGCACGCATAGGGATTTCCACAGATGATGACCCTTTATTGGGAATGACAAGACTCATTACCTTGGATAACTCAATAGATGTCATACCAATAACAAGGAATGGCCTCCTTTCTCTTAGATATCTGGATAACAAATGTTTCTATGAATGGACAGATTCTTTGGGATGTGCCGGGCGGAAATATGAGATTATTAAGGATTTACAGCCTTCTGCTGTAACATATTTCAGTAATTTAGTTACAAACAACATCTTCAAGGGTGTCGTGGCTTCAGTTATGTTGTTTCTGCCACAGATTAACATTATCTCGGAATCAGGAACCATCCGTTCAATCGCAGTCGATAAAAGATACCAAAAATGGAGCTCACTTTTCTCAGAGAGGTTGAGTCCAGAGACAGTTCAGTATTATGATGGATTATCCAGCGATAAAAAATATCTGTATGCGACATACGTGTGTCAGCCATTGAAGAGCATAAACTCGAATGTTGAAGGAGTGCAGATTCATATTTTTGATTGGGATGGGAATTTTGTGCTCAATTTATCAGTAAAAGAGGACCTTGGACATATCGCGATTGATAGTGATTCGAATTTTTTGTACGGGCTGACAAGGTCAAGTCATTCGATTGTCAGATATGACTTGAATGGAATTCTCTGATATTGAGAGATAGTACTGATGCGCTGATTTTTTTAATAAAGTAAGTTCATTGGTTACCGCACAATGTAAGGCGAAATATATTAATTAAGATGACAATTTTCAACACAAAACCGACAATCTAGCCAGGTCCTGCTGCGTTAGATTCTCCTGCTTGCGCAGTACCCCCCTCTTCGGCACGCTGAAGCAGTTTGAGCATATTCGGATTGCGGGGATTGAGAGGTATGCTCCGGATCTCGCGCAACACTTCTGACGCCTTGGATATTTCCCCCTGTTTCTCATACAGTTCTTTCAGCAGAACCAGTGGATAAAGACGTCCTGGAACCATATCATGGGACATGAGATACTCCTCCTCTGCCTTTTCATTTAGTCCCTGTGCTTCATAGCAGCGTCCCATGATATTGTGGAACATGGGATCAGATGACATCGAAGAGCCTTTCTGGAGCAACGGCAGCGCCTTGCTGTAATCCCCGGACTCGAAATAGGTGTACGCATGGTCGTATATCTCACGATAGGGTTTCGGTTCGTCACATATTCTTCCGGATCTGAATAGCAGGAGGACCATCATCACTCCGGCGACCGCTGCCACCCACCTGGCAGCGGGATGCGTGAACAGCAAAGATATTGCATGAAACAGGAACAGCAGAGCCAGGATCTTGAACTGCCAGAGACTGAAAGGATAGGACGCCCCTGCAAAGACAGCCAGAGCCAAAGCACCGTATGCGAGGGAACTGTCTCTCCTGAGAAGCACCGCTATCACGGTACCCGTGAGAAGGATGAAGCCCAGCATGGCAGGAAGACCATGCTCCATCCCGACCCGCATATACTCGCTGAAGGCATATTCCGGACAGCCTGCCACCCTTTTGACTAAAGCCGACCTGTCCTGTTCCGCAAAGAAACGGGCCTGTTCTTCCCCATATGCACCCAGATACAGTC
Source organism: Candidatus Cryptobacteroides onthequi (assembly GCA_018066125.1). GTDB lineage: Bacteria > Bacteroidota > Bacteroidia > Bacteroidales > UBA932 > Cryptobacteroides > Cryptobacteroides onthequi. The sequence continues at coordinate 35,161 of JAGHSA010000013.1, forward strand.
CCTCCCCGACACCGGCAATTGGGTGTTCAGCTATGACCCGTGCTTCGATGCGCCAGATATGGAAACGACCAATGGCTGAATCCTTCTTGACCAGAAACAATGCCACAGCTGATACGGTGATGCAGGCCAGCACCATCGCGGCCATACGTCTGGGATGACGCACACCAGCCCAGAGCGACCGGTGTCTCAGCAGATAGACAAGTATGGCAGAAGCCGCAGCCGCAAACGCAGTGCGGCTCTGAGTGGCCGGGAGAATCACCATCGACATCAAAGTCGCAGATGATGTGAGAGCCAGCATCAGATATTCAGGCAGGCCGGATGGGCGCCTCTTCCAGAGTGAAAAGGAATAGGCAGCCGTCACGCTGGCCAGCACGCATACAAAGCCGCCGAATGGCCCCGGATTATGGAAATGGCCAGTCAGGACGAAGGCTGCATGGTTGGAGGGTGCCAGGCCGAACACCTGAGCCATGCCGAAAGCAGTCTCATACAGCAGCCAGACGGACATCACGGCTACCATGAGGACCTCAGGGCTCCTCCAATTCTTGACGCTGTCTCTTATCTTCATATCTTATCGTGTCGTGAAAAAAGAAATGCCGGCAGCAGGAATACGATGGCTACGATGGAGAACAGCATGCCAGCCATGGTCGCGAGAGCAAAGTCAAACCAGAAGACCTCCTTGGGACCTTCAAAAAGGAAAGGGACAAGGCCCAGAACAGTTGATGCCACCGTCATGAGGATCGGCCCCATCTTGGCGTTGAACGACCTGATATAACGGCGGATATTACGGTCAGACGGCATGCACATTCCACGACAGTGCCCATTGTAGCCCATGTAATGGAAAAGGATGTAGATGCCCGCGTTGACACAGATACCGCTAAGCATCACAAGCGCTGCAAAGCCGCCCTGGTCAAATGTCAGGCGGCTCAGTCCGAACACCTGGAACACGCCGATAAACGAGAAAGGAACCAGTGAGATGACCGCCAGCGACATGCGCAGAGACTCAAAGCAGATGCTGCAGATGATGAAAATGACCAGTACGATGAGCAATACCAGTCCGATGTATCTTCTCTGTCCCTCCTGAGACCATCCATACGATGGGGATGAAGCCTTGAAACCGACCGGCAGGACCTTCTGGTTCATATGATCGACTACCTCCTTCGCCATCTTGGACTCCAGCTGATAGCTGCCTATGAAATCATAGCATATATTCACCTCATACGACTGGTTCATTTTCCTGATAGGGAAACCGGTCTGCCGCTTCACGATATCACCCACTCCTGCCAATGCGGTCTCCCTGCCCCCACTGCCGACCGGCGTATGCATTATGTGCCAAAGATCGAGAGAATCCCTGGCATCAGACTGCAGCACCACCTCAACCGGCCGCCCGGCTGCAGCCAGGGAAGTCACGTCACTGTCATACAGCGGAGCTCTCAGGTCTCCGTAATAGTCATATGGATTGATGCCCCTTATGAGCATCGACTCGAAATCATAGTCCAGTGAGAACTGCGTGGAAGGGACATCTCTCCGCCCTCCCTGGATCAGAGGCGCACTGACTCTCTTGTTGGACTCCACCATCTTCAGAACCTGGTCTGCATACGCCATAAGTTCGGAATAATTGTATCCCGACAGGGTGATGCACGACATCCTGTAAACAGCAGACACATTATTGTTGAAATAGCTGTCATTCACCCCGGCAATCCTCCAGTTCGCTCCACCGAAATTGATGGCCATGGAAGTAGCCTCTGCCTTCAACCGGTCAGGGAAAGACGTGTATTCAAACTCAGGCTTGAACCTCACCTCGATATCGGCACTGGTGCTTGAGCTGATGGAGGTGGTATAGACGCTTATCTCGTCGAACAGGGCCAGATAGTTCTCCATGCTCCTGACGACCTCGTTAAGCTGGGATATGGAGCATCCCTCCGGCATACTGGCATGGATCCATAAGATCCTTGACGCAGGCTCCCTATAGAAGTTTGACCGCCCGAGCGCCTTGTGGAACAGAGCGAAAGACGTACCTGTCACCTTGTCGACATCCGCTCGATTTCGGCCGTAAGCGCTGTCTTTCACAAGCCAGGCATACGCCTTCTGGAGCCTTGTACGGTCCTCTTCCCCTGATTTAGGCTCCGGAAGCAGGAATGTAGGAATGCCGAACGCTATCACCATGGCCGTCACGAGCATCCATTTGTGGGAACTGACATACCGGATATATGAGGCATATCTGCGGTTCCGGTCGAGGAGGCGTCCGGCACGGCCCGGAGACAGGCCACGGCGGCGCACCGGCATGCCGTCAAGAGTATCTAGCAGCGCCGGGACGAAGAGATACGCGACCAGCAGGGAGACTGTCAGATTGGTGGCGATGACATAGATGAAATCCACGAGCATGGCCTTCTCCTTGTCGGGGAGCAACAGCACGACCAGCAGGGAGGCCACGGTAGTGAGAACCGCGCTCAGCAGTGCGGCAAAGGCACGGCGGTCCCTGTGACGGGTATAGTGGTCCACCATGATGATGGAGCTGTCGATGATGATTCCGAGTGAGACGGTCATTCCAGCCAGAGAATATACGTGTATCCTTATCCCGAGAAGGACATAGATCGCGATGGCAGCCGCAATGTTGACAGACAGCGTAAGTGCCATGACCGCCGTATATTTCAGAGACCTGGATGTCAGAGCGACCAGCAGAAGCAGTATCAAGAGGCACAGCAGGGTGCGCCTGACAATCTTCTCTATCTCGGCCGCAATGTAACTGGAAGCGTCATACGACACTGATGCCGAGACAGAGTCCGGGAAGATGCTCTCAAGATCATGCATCACACTCTTTACCTTCGCCACCGTCTGAAGCATGCTGGCGTCAGAGTCCACGCCTACCGAAAGAGCCACTGTATTCAGGCCGTTGACCCTGAAATAGGAGGTCGGTACCGACTCGCGGTATGAGCATGAGGCGATATCTCCAAGCCTCACGATGCGGCCTTCCACGCTCTTGACCGGGATATCGTCAAAGTCCGACGAGCCGGGCGAAAGCACACGTGAATGGCCGGAGCCTTTCAGGCGCACCACCACAGATGACTCTCCGTCTATGACAGTACCCACAAAGCTTTCCCCGAAATACTCGGTGATGGACCGGCTCAACTCTGACATGCCGATGCCGAAAAGCCGGGCCTTCTGAGAATCGAAGGTCACTACCCAGCGATACGGAGTGCCACCGGTGATGTCGACATGGTCAACACCTTCTATGGAAACAATAGGGATATACAGATGGTCCTCGGCATACTGCTCCAGTTCGAGAGAAGGCATGTCGCCTTTGATCGTGAAAGAAACAGCCGTCCTGGTCTTTTCCCCGGTCGATGACAGAGATAGAGACGGGTAGGATACCGAGGGCGGCAGAGACTCATATACATTGCGTATCGCCGAGGCCACCTCCAGCCGGGCCTGGGCCATATCAGTCCCGCGTCCGAATGTCACCGTCACGCTCCCCGCACCCTCGTACGAGACAGATGAGCATGATGTCACGGTCGGGATACGGCTCAGGACGCCCTCCAGCACTGCCGTAGCTTCCATCTCCACCGCATATGGAGAGGCATCTTTCATAGAGAATGAGGCCGTGAGTGAACGCTCTGGCGGCAGAGGGGAATACTGCACCTTCAGCAGGCCGGCAGACGCCAGCCCTATGATCACGGCGACAGCAGTGACCAGCAGCACCGAGAAAGACGATATGCGCCCACGGCTGCTCATTTCTTCCGGCGGCTATAGATGGCAGAATAGATCGCCGGCACCATAAACAGGCTGACGAAAGTACCCACAGTCATGCCGACTATGATGACCACCGCCATCGGGAACTGGAGATCATCTCCCATGCTGCCGCGCCCAAGGAAAGGACATACTGCCAGAATGGTAGTGAGAGATGTCATCATGATAGCTTTCAGACGGCGGTGTCCGGCTGTATGGATGGCCTCTTCAAGTCCGATGCCGTCTGAGCGGAGGCGGTTGATGGTATCTATCTTGAGGATGGAATCGTTGATGATGATACCGCATATGACTACCAGTCCGATAAGGGACATCAGGTTCAGACCTATGCCTGTCACCCAGAGCACGAGGAGGGATATCGCGACATCGACCAATATCTCCGACAATATGATAAGAGGCTGTATGAGAGACTCGAACTGGGATGCAAGGATGAGGAACAGCAGCAGGAAGGCTATCAGGAACACCAGGGCCATCTCTTCCACCATATGGCGCGTCTTGAACCACGAACCGCTGAATGACACATCAAAACTGTCACCGGACAGGACATTTTCCCTGACGGCATCCATGGCTGCCGGTACGGATCCATCCGGGCAGTCTATGTCATAGGGATAATATACTCCTTCCGGACCGGAGATTATCTCCTTGAAATCCCGCGTGTATGTCTGCCTCACCAGCGATGATACCGGTATCTCGACATCACCGTCAGCAGTCTTCACGAACAGGCCGGACAGCAGACCGGCCAGGTCTCTGTGCATATCCGCTATGACGACATGGATCTGCCGTTCCCCTCTGGCTATGTCAAAGAGGTGGTCCCCTCCTATGGCATTTTGAAGCACTCCGGTCAGGGAAGACAGACTCACCCCGTACAGAGCCAGCATCTGGGGATCCGCCACATACATGACATCCGTCTTCAGCTGAACCCGATCCAGATGATCCATGGCGGTAAGCCTGTCCAGATCCGCCACCGCCGTCAGTGTCGCGTCGACATCCATGTCTGCCGCAGATGACGGGCGCAGACGGGCCACCAGCAGGGGCTCATCTTCGGAGAAGACCATGTCGAAAATATTGCCCGAAGGGGCCCAGGAACTGACGGCAGAAGGCCAGGTGGCAGAGACTGCTTCCGAGAGTTCATCCTGAATGGCCAGAAGCGATCTCTGGTCACTGCACCTCACATAAAGCGATGCTTCGCTGACCGACTGGTCACCGCTGTGATCCAGCACAAACTGCTGCACTCCGGTCATGGATGTCATCTGCGACACCCGTCCCGAAATGGACTCTTCGAGGCGTCTCATCCTATCGGAGTTCTGTGCCAGCGTGATATGCTCGTTCCAGTCAATCTTCAACACGGCATCCTGGAAAGACATCTCCGGCAGCCGAGACTTAGGCATGAAAAGCAGACTGACAGCAACGGCACCCGCACAGAAAAGAAGAATTCCCCATGAAAGGGATTTCTTTTCCAGGAATACTGCCAGTATCCTGTCATACAGCTTCACTCCGCTGTCCCAGGACAGGCGCCGGAGCAGCGGTGAGGGATGGAATGAATCCGACCCACGATACCACCACCAGTAATACACAGGAATCACTGTGACGGTGACAAGATATGATGACAGCAGCACCACGGTCACAGAGACCGCCTGGTCCGAAAACATCGCCCCGGCCGTGCCGCTGACAAACACAAGAGGCAGAAAGACAGCGCATGTAGTCAGCACGGAACTGAGCATAGGCCCGAGCACTTCTCTCGTACCCGTCACGACCGCATCCCTGAGGCTGTCTCCGCGATTCCACCGGGAAGTGATATTGTCTGTAAGGATAATGGTGTTATCCACCATCATACCCACGCCCAACACAAATCCGGAAAGGGAAATGATATTGGCAGACATGCCTGTCACATAGAAGACAAACGCAGAGAATACAAGGGCAAGAGGTATCGTGATCGCCACCAGAGCGGCAGAACGGACGTCCTTCATGAACAGGAAGATGACCAGACAGGCAAAGAAAATGGCCAGAAACACATTCAAGACAAGATTGTCTATCGAGTACTCCAGCAGCTCTGTCTGATCTCTGGTGACTGTGCAGACAATCTCCGGGTTTTCTCTGGCCACATCATCCAGGACAGCCGTCACGTCACGGCGGAGCTCGGACATCCTGGCATTGCTCTGCTTGATGACTGCCAGTGTGACTGCATCATGCCCGTCGGATCGTACAAGGCCCAGCCTCTCTACAGGTACCTGTACGACCTGCGCCACATCCTTCACCTGGAGCGTCCTGTCCCCGACCCTGAACCAGATATCCTCCACATCGCGTCTATCCGTCACAAAAGACTTGAATCGCACGCTGAATCGATATTCTCCGTCGCGTATGGAAAGACTCCCCAGATGCACGTCCGCAGAGCTGATATACGTCCCCAGCTGCTCTGGCGTGATATTCATCTGAGACAGTTTGTCTATATCCGGGATTATGAGGATCTCATCTTCAGTATAGCCGCTGACATCCACCATGGCCACCGTGGACAGCTGCTCCAGACGTTTCGCAAATATCTGGCATGCGTAGTCACTCAGTTCGCCATGTGTCCCCTCCACCGCAGAGCTGAGGTTCACATAGAACGCAGGGATATCTCCGGCACCTGCCTTGAAAACCTTTGGCCTGGGGATACCGGGAAGTGAGGACATGGCCCTGTCTATCTGCTCGTTCACCTCGATGAATACCAGATTCATCCTGGTCCCGTGATCGAATGTAAGCCGTATGACGGCATCCTCGTCACGGGCGACAGCCGTGATGTCATCCAGAGCATTTATCTGCATGAAACGCTGCCTCAACGGTCTGACCACAGACTGCTCGAGTTCGCGTGCAGGTACACCCGGGGCAGATACCTTGACCGTGACATACGGCACGTCCACATCCGGGATCAGAGACACCGGGATATGCCTGATGCCCACAATACCCAGCACGATGGCCACCAGCATGATCATCGTGACGGTAACGGGTCTGTCAAGCAATCGTCTGAGCATATGGCACTACTGACGCAGGCTTACGGTCGAGCCGTCCGCGAGATTGAGATTACCTGATACGATGACCGTATCTCCGGCGGCAAGATGAGCGCTTCTTTCACTATTCGCCTCCACTGCATACTCCCCCGAATTTGCAGCAAGCGTATGTACATAAACCCACTCTGCATGTCCCATACTGTACCTGAACAGGACCTCGAGATTGTCCCTGATCACCACTGCGCTCTTGGGCACCACGAGCATATCCGCATCTGTGCTTTCCGCCGTCACCCTTACGTTCATCCCATCCATCAGGCCAGAGTCGCCTTTCACGGAAGCCTTGACGAGAATCTGGCCATTGCTGTCGATTGTCGGATTGACAGAAGAGATGGTGCCTGTCCTGGATTCTGCGTTGCGGCTGAAAGGAGAGACCCTGACGGTCTTGCCTTTTGAGATGTATGGCAGTTCCGACTCGAAGACATTGAACTCGACATCGTAGCTCCTGTCGTCGACAAGAGTACAGAACGGATCGGATCCTGTGGCATTGTGGGACTTATATGCCAGATCCGCCACCTTCCCGGAGAACGGTGCCCTGAGCACTGTCGCGTCAAGCTCGAGTTGAGCCTGCCTGAGCGAGATCTGAGCTCCTGTATAGCCGGACCTCATCTTGGCTACGGCAAGGATATCCTTGGGAACACTCATGGTATCTCTTGCAGGATAACCCAGACCGGCCAGATCTGTGTAGAGATCAAGCTCCGCCTTGTCCAGCACCAGGCGCGACGATTCCAGAGACATCCGTTTATCAGTATCCTCAAGTCTCGCCATGACAGTGCCTTCGGACACCCATTGGCCGTTGGAGACACTGATCTCGCTTATCACTCCTGCACCCCTGAATGATACGGGACTCCTGCGGCTGGCTGTCAGATGGCCGTTCGCGATGGTCTCGTGACTGAACGGGCGATGCTCCAGGACGACCACATCGACCTTGTTGACCTGAGGTGTATACTGGAGGCGTGTGTCACGCAGGGAATCCTGTCTGGAAGCCCGGGCACAGCCCGCCAGCAGGAGTACGCATGACACTGAAGCCATCAAACATATCTTATCCATAATGACTGATCATTCTGTCATCTCACTGACCGGCACATCGATGTCTGCAGCATTGATGAAATCATACAGGGTCAGCTGACGCAACGTATAATAATAATTCCAAAAGTTTCCCAGATCGGAAGCATATTTCAGGACCGCGCTATCCTTTTCGCTCCGGGCGTTGTTGAACTCCAGCACTGTGGCTTCACCGCGGGAGAATCTGTCCATCACCAGTTCAAACCTTTCCTCTGCGATATCACGCGCCCGGCGGGATGCCAGACACTGCTGGCGCTGGTTGTTGAACTGTCCCACCGCTGTGAATATGCTGCTCCGATACTCATTCTCGCTCTGTTCCACCTGGGCCCTGACCACATCTGCAGCAGCCTCCGCCTTTTTCACGCGCCCACGACCGAGCCCCCAGTCAAAGATCGGGATTGAAAAAGACAGGCCCACCACTTCCTGATCCAGCAGATGCCGATATGCCGCAGCGAACTGCGCATCCGACTTTGACAGGCCGAAACGGGCATTCAGCTGCATCGACAGCCCCCTATTCGCCTTGGCCTGAGCTATTGCGGCCTCTGCATTGAGGACACTGATCTCATTACTCAGCACAAAAGAGGAATTCCTCATCGCCTTTGACATCACCATGTCATAGTCCATCACGATATCCGGAAGCTCCTCACTTACGACTGGGGAGATGTCCAAGGTGCCATCTGTACCCAGAAATGAGCTCAGTGCCATCTGAGCCTCTCTGAGACCCGTCACACTTTCATTGATGGAGATACTGTCATTCAGGGCACGCAACTCCAGCTGAAGATACTCATCTCTGGTTATCACCCCCAGCCGGCTCTTCTCCGATGCGATATCTCTCATGCGGCAGGTATTGGCATAGTTTGACATGGCTGTCTCCCAGTTCTGACTGGCCTGCACCAGATTGAAGAAAAGGTGCACAGCGCTGACAGTGACCTCTTCCATTTTCTCGACATATTCCCGCTTGGCCTTCTCGTACTCCCTTGGGGAGATCTCCCTTTCCCACTTGAATCGGTTATATGCAAACAGAGGCTGGGCATATGAGAATGTCAACGGCTGCGAATACCATGTCTTGACTCCTCCCAGACCAAACTGGTCTATGCGGGACAGATCCGAATACAGGGACATCGTGCCCCCGGTGAGCGACACGTTCTGAGTCAGTGCCAGACCAAGACTGTTCTGCATGTTGTAGTTGTTGGTATAGACCATCTCACCTGTCTCATAGTTCTGCAGAAGTCTGAGAGATCTGTCGAAAGATGCCAGGTTCCCGTATAGACTCAGAGAAGGAAGAAGACTGGCCTTATAGGATCTGTAAGACCAATAGTCGGAGATAAAGGCAGATCTCGCGGCAAGGGCGGTCACCGACTGGCGACGCGCAGTCTCGACAGCATCGTTCAGAGTCATGCTCTGGGCATGGGAGAGTCCTGACACCAGAAGCATGGTGACAGCCGCTATGATACTGATTGACAATCTTCTCATTCCCGCCTCTCTTACAATGTGCAATATAAGCAAGATTATCCCAAATGGCAAGAACTGTTTATCAGTAATCGAGGAGTGATTTACCTCGTCCTTCGGGCATCATTCCCCTGAATTCTTTCGGGGTCATACCACAATACGACTTGAAATACCTTGCAAAGTTTGATGGGTCACCAAAACCCAAATTATATGAGATCTCCTTTATCGTGAGATTGGGATTTAGAAGAAGCAGCTTTGCCCTGTGAATGACTGCACTTGAAATCCATTTAGGAAATGAGCGCCCGGTGGCGTTCTTGAGGATAGCAGCCAGATACCTAGAAGATACATTCAACTTCTCTGCATAATATGTGATTGGCCTGACCTGGACATCATCGAGATCCAACAGCTTGACAAAACCACTTACAACAGTGTTTCTTGAGAAGAGCCTGTCAAGATGTGATACCGGAGCAAAACCGGAAAACATGCTTTTGATCAAATGTACTATGCCGCGTCGGCAGTTGCTGCTGCGATAGTCACAAATGCACTTGAAAAGATTTGCCATAGCCTCTTCGCCCTCAACAAAAGTATAGGGAACCGTTTCCACCTTTGGCACGCTCAGAAAATATTTCAAAGAAAGTGCATAATGACCAAGCACATCCTTTACGAATGAAGGAGCCATCAGTACAATGGTTCCTCTAAAACCAGAAAGGCACAGATCGGTCAGCAGATGTTCTGGCATAAAATACAGCGCGGTCATAGGGGTCAAATGGTAAGAACCCCTCTCGTCTGCAAAGTAAGCCGACCCTGACTCGCATACCATAGAGATGCAACAATCCATCACAGCCGGCATGGCAATAGGTTTAAGACGGATTTCTCCAGATAATACAGCCAGTTCATCCCCGTAGAGAGATGATGTGTGAGCTGACAGAGACTTGAAGAGTGTTTTCACTCTCATTTTTGATTCAGTCATAAAAGGTTGTCAGGTTTCAACGCATAGCACCAATACCATGCCTGATCATCAGAGTTTATAGACAAGCAACCTCGGCTCTGGAAATGAGGCTGCGCAATAAACCATCTCCCCATCCAAATATATCGAGTCCACTTCGTTTTCCAATTCATAGCGCTTCACCGGTTTGCCTTTCCAATCATAGACAAGGAGATTCCCTGCCACGACAGCAGGAGAGTCTTCTGACATTGTAGGCTTTCCAGAATAGAGAAGATAATAATGGCGATTATCGCTGCAAGCGCCTCTGAAAGTAGAAATATCATCTGAGGCATACACAATCATCGGGCTGCCAGGCATACCGGGTTCCCCGACTTTTGGCTGCCTTTTGCTTTGATAACGGTATGTTTCCGTCAAGACTCCGCCAGAATAATCACAGATTGAAAACGCACCGGCATACTGCATTGCAATGACAGCTTTATCGCCGTCAGGATTCATGGAGAAGTGGGAAGAAATATGTGCCACACCCCTTGCTTCTGGAGACAACGCAGAGATAGAGTCATAGTCCAGGCACGGAACACTGCTCATGATGTTTAAGTCGTCGTTGATCGATACACACCAGCTGTTCGCTGAATATATTCCTGTTGACAACAGACCTGCCTTTGTTTTGTAGAATATGAACGGCCTGATGATCCCGGATTCAGCCATTCCGCTGAAAACATATTCCACTAGCGGATTGACTGACTTCCCCGCCATGACATCTTTCAGATCCAATGAATAATACTTCTGTGAAGTGATATCATACAGGTACAATTTATCCCCAATCAGTTGCAGGGAGCTTGGTGTTATTATCTCACCGGGGCCCCTTCCTTTTGCGAAAAGGTGCTTGACTTCCCCCGTAGATGGAGTTATTATATCGACAACATTCTTCCCGGAACCCTTTTCTATGATAAAGCTATCATGATACTTAATGACATGCGTCGGCAACATGATGCCGTATTGCTCAAGGTCAATCGTCATTACAGGGGAAAGTGTCTGGCTGCCGGTCTTGAAACAATCCAAGACTTCGTCCCCGGTTTTGCTTGAACAGCCACACAACAACAAGCCGAGTGCCGCACAGAAACGCACAGCACTTCGGCGATTGTTATTCGGCACAAGATATTGAGATCTCATAGTAACAGTATTCACAATACAGAAGAAATGATATTTCTATAACTGAGGTAAATCAATTTTTGCAAGTGTGTATGTCATCTCACTATCTGTCACTATTCCATATAGAGACCCCGGACCGCCCGGATCGGTCGCTATCCTAAGTATATTCTTGTCAGTATCGTAGCGAGCCTTTTCTTTTCCGTTCCATCCAAATACAGAGATTGCAGAAAGGTCGTTAATGTCATCGCTGTTTAAAAAGGAAGAATATACCCTATCCTCGGTCAAACAAAAACTGGAGAATCCCCATTTGCTCCCTTTCCTTATATCCATACCGCCACCAGACATATCAACCCCAGGTGGAGATATCAACCTTAACCCTATCCGGTCAAATACGCCGTCAGATAGATTAAAGCATTCCAATACCGCGCCATACAAGGTTCCAGAAACAAACCTTCCTGTCATCGGATCAGACTTCGCTCTAGACATCATGAAACTATATTTGTCCTCTTCTTTTTCTATTCCGGGATAGTCAATAAAATTTGAACTCATCCCTTCATTTTCATATAAAAAGAAACGTGTGAAGCGATCCTCCCCCTGTAAATAGCCTTCATATAAGAAATGGTTATCTGGAAGTAGATAACATTGCCGGATTATACCATCTTGAGGATGTTGCACTTCGTCAGCAAATACGGCATTCCCACCGTCACCATCGAAACGATAGATGACGCTCTTATATAAATTTGGGGAATGTATATATAACAATCTTTCATTGCGATTGTAGTCCATTGAAGTCGCGTTGACAACTTCTCCCGGTCCTCTTCCGACAGGGAGAGCCTCAGATATGAGTTTACCTGTTTCCTTATTGTAGATATGGAGCCAATAATTCGGAGTATATGCCAACACGCATATGCTATTCCCTTCTACATAGATGTCTAGAGGGAGGTTGATTTCCATTGGCTCTCCTATCAGTTCTGTCCCGGCGTAGCCAGATTGAGGGAAGACTGCCGGATGAAAGCCTGTATTATTTGCACAACCTGCCAGAAAAAGCAAGAAAACTGCTAGTTGAGACCTGCGCCGCATACGCAATTATCTGCTGAATGAACGAAACGGCCTGACTGTCCATCAGTTCTCCAAATTCTAAAGCAGCGCAGGCAAATACGTTCACAATAAATTACTGGAGCGTTAGGATCACACAAAAAGCGTGGTGACGGATCTTCATAGTCAGCAAGTGCTTCCAGATTTGCATCAAAGAAATCTGAATTGTTGTTGCGATGTGACAGGATTGCCACCACCATGCTCAATGCCAACAATGAGCAAAGTGAAAGAATAATTCTTTTTTTCATAATGATTATTACTGTAAACTGTGGATATTATTGTCGATTTCATGTTTGACTGCGTCAACAAAGAGGCCTTTCATGCGAGGACTCATATTGGGATTACCCACGTATATGGGATGTCTGTCAAAGCCAAGCATAAAACCGTGAAACCTTCTGTCATTTGGAACCTGTCCTGAAGTATTCAAAACGTTTTCGTGGTCAATGTATACTGGGAAATCATAGTCAGCATCCAAGATCATACGCACAACATCCGCCTCATCTTCATCATACGGGCAAAACAGAAAAATCGGAACAATTCTCCCCAATGAATCACATAATTCCAATATCCCTTTCTCTTCCTGTAAATGGGATAGAACGCATGACGTACATTCTCCCGGGCCGATATACATAATGAAAAGCAGTTCACTGTCTGGAACCGAGCAGCTGATGATTTTGCCAGACTCTATGCAAGTGAATGACTTCGGCAAACTGAATGTTTCTCCACAAAAAGAATGCATCATTGTCCTGAGTTCCTTCTTTTTCCCATCACATGCTGCCACAATTATGATTGAAATTAGTATCGGTAGGATGATTTTTAAACGTCTCATACGAATCAACAATGAATTCTTCATCATGCTGCTGCTGGTACCACTCTACTTATGTCTATGCGTATGATAGACGATCCGTTTTCGTCCTCCTTGACCGCGTACATGTACGGTCCTTTAACACAAAATGCACCTACTTCAGAGTCAAGTTCCAGTGAACCGACAAAGCCACCTTCCCAGTTATAGATATCTATCAGATTAGACACCAGACCACGGCTGGACACATCCAGATATGATTCCGATGACTTCATCAGGTAAATATATTCATCATCAGCATAGCTTCTTATGTACCCAGCCCTGCTTTTCCTCAGATTTATTCTTGTACCCTCTACTACAGGAGCAGAGCTGAACTCATTACGAAAGACTCTCTCCACTGACTGGGAATCAGTCTCATAAATCTCAAAACAGTCACTTACATATAACCTCAGTGCAAACCTATTCCCCGTAGGTGCCGCAACAATTTCTGACTGGAAATAGACTCCACGTTGGATACCCGAAATCTCACCTGTATCGAAAGGATAATCATCTTCAATGCGATGAAAAGATCCGTCATCATTTACATACCCAATGTATCCTAAACTGAAACACCCTGAAGTAATCAGCCTATCATTTATCAGCGCAGCATTAATAGGGCGAAAGTCAGATTCATAAGGCACAGAAATCTTTTGCACACTCCCATCAACAGGAGAGATAAGACATAGAGACTTTGACTCATGATCATAGTACTGAAGAGTATTCTTCACAATATTTACCCCTTTGGGTTCTGACAAGTATTCTCCATCTGCCCTTCCCATCTGCCCGAATCTGGAGGCCAAACGGCTATTCTCCATGTTGTAGACGGTGAAGAATGGCTCTTGCTTTGAAAGAACTACTAAACAGGAGTCAGCAACAAACAACTTGCTGACAGATAGTAGCCCATCTATTTTCACAGTATCATGAGAGGGCTGCAGGATACAGGAGAAAGTATTACTATAAGATTTTTTTACATTTCGGCTGCCGGAGCAAGAGATGAGAAGTACAAGAAAACCTAAGGCCGCACGCCGTCTTTTGAAGGATCCGTCGAGTGCAAAGCGATGCAATCTGATAGCACTTTGTTTCATAATACTGCAGGCGTTGGTTTTCAAGCATGTGACTGGTGCTAAAGATACAAATTAATCGCCCTCCGGAATTGTCAATTATGACACAAAAACGATAATATTCACAGCAAGTCTATCGCCTGTACTCATATTGGAGATTGTCACTTCTTCCTTTGCACATCACACCGTGCCTGATCAAAATATCTATCGAAATCACTTCCCGCTACCCCTATCACACCATACCCTATTTTCTTTCCGTCTCTTCTACATATATGGGATATTCCGGAACAATTCTCATCATTCATTACCCAAGCCTCTTTTCGAGAATCCAGAATTACAGGGAAATCGCAGTCATATTTATCCAACAAAGACACAAGCGCACTCGAATCACAGACATGGCAGCCACAATAAAAAACGAACTCCCAATCGGGACACTCCTTAATGAATCTGTCTATTTTCCCGTGGTCAGTTCTGCTAAGGACAAACTTCAACGCATCAAGTTCATACAGATTTGCGACAAACGGCTTGCCCTCCTGAACACGGTAATCATTCACACGTCCGTTACGATCAAAAACATAGTCATAATCATCCGATAACTGAAAATTGGCATTTGTGCATGACCACAACACGGCCATGGCCGTTGCTACTGAAAACAACTTAAACCCCTTCATAGTTTCTACTTAAAAACGTATTTTTGCGACAATATGCGCATCACTATTCTTGATATTATTCAATATTTCGGAATTATTGATCTTTGATGCATAAGCGGTAAAAAAGGCATTGGCATGTTCAGGACCCAGCAGGCAATACAGACATCCATCCTTATAAAATCTGAATGGACCGCTTACAGGATCATCTGCACCTTCCGGCAATGTGAACCATCTCCAGAAACCATCTTCGGACAAACCATACAAGACAAAACTGTTTTTCTCTTTAGGATGGATATTTATCTGAACGAGTTGATGGTCTGAGTCGCAAATATATCTGTAAATCAAAGAATAGTCACTAGACATCAAATATTCCGCACTTTTGAAAGGATCTTTGAATTCGAAAAAATCGTCTTTTATCGCATACTTACCAAGATCAAACGCAAGATATTCTGACAAGGCTCCTTCCCTCCATCTATAAATGGACGGAACATATGAGTCTAAAAGATAATATGCATCATCATAGCCATAAAACAGATCATTCCCCAAATCTAAAGACATAACTTTGTTCTTTAAAGGAAGGCATCTCAAACATTCCTTTCCTTCGTGATAAGCTGCGATTCTATGAGAATCAGCACCAGTATACCCGTAGTATGTAACCATAAGCCCATCCTTATCGAATAAAGATGACAACCCGAGATGCATATTATTCTTGGTACCTATGCATTCCCCTTCAGCAGAGTACCGGAGAATTTTGTCCGGGAGCGAAAATACTATTACAGTATCATTGTGAACCTGGACATTCAGGATATATGAATATTCGGAAGGGCCGTTTCCTCTATGCCCTATCTCATTCAAGAAGAGACCATTTGAAGAGAAACGGGATATACGATGATTCTTTTTGTCAACGAACAAGAAATCACTCCCTAAAGGATAGAAGCCGATTTCAGAGCCAAGAAGGCATTTACTCTCGTCAATAACGACAGCGTCAATTTCACCTGCCGCCTCAATGAAAGCTTCATCTGTCTTCTCTACTCTCACCGGGATGTTGATCACATCACTCTGAGAGACCTGTTGAACGCAACTGCACAATATCCCCGACAGCAATATACAAAAACGTCTCACCAGATAGAACCTATTTTTACAATTGGGCATATAACGATCTCTCCCTCTGTAAGTGATTCAACACGTGAAAATATCATTTTCGAGTCCAATGCTTCCAAACATCTAGATACTGCATGGAAACTGATAAAAATGATGCTACTGATAACGCTAATGCAGCGACAATATGTACTCAACCACATACATACACGTAAATATAGGCAATTCCTATTAGTGAACAATGATATTTTTCAACACAAAACAGACAATTTGTCAAAACGCAAGAGACTGCTGATACAAACCGCATGGGGCCGACCTCACGGCCGGCCCCGATGTCTATTTGACAGGCACTTACACTTCTGTGCTTGTGCTGAATTCGCTGAGGAAACGCATGTCGTTCTCGAAATAATGACGGAGGTCGTTGACTCTCCACTTGAGCATGGCGATACGCTCAAGTCCCATTCCGAATGCGAAGCCGGAGTATTTCCTGCTGTCGATGCCTGATGCCTCGAGGACATTAGGGTCGACCATACCGCAACCGAGGATCTCGAGCCAGCCTGTACCCTTGCAGATGTTGCAGCCCTTGCCGTGGCAGATGTTGCAGCTCACATCCACCTCAGCCGAAGGCTCGGTGAATGGGAAGTATGAAGGACGCATGCGGATCTCTGTCTCTGCGCCGAACATCTCGCGCGCGAAGAGAAGGATGGCCTGCTTGAGGTCTGCGAATGTGACGTTCTCGTCCACATAGAGTCCCTCCACCTGATGGAAGATGCAGTGCGCACGTGCGCTGATGGCCTCATTGCGGAACACACGACCCGGGCAGATGACTCTGATAGGAAGAGGCATCTTCTCCATGGTGCGTACCTGCACTGATGATGTGTGGGTGCGGAGGAGGAGCGGGTTGAGGTGTCCTGCAGACACGAAGAAGGTGTCCTGCATGTCGCGGGCAGGGTGGTTCTGAGGGAAGTTCAGAGCCTCGAACACATGGTAGTCATCCTCGATCTCCGGTCCTTCTGATACATCATATCCGAACTTGCGGAAGATGTCCACAATCTCCTGACGCACGATAGACACAGGGTGGCGTGAACCGAGCGGCATAGGATCGCCAGGCATGCTGAGGTCCTGCTTCGGAGCAGAAGCGGCAGCCTCGTCGCCGACCGCATTCTTGAGCTCCTCTATCTTGGCGGCAGCGGTCTGCTTGAGCTCGTTGAGAGTCTTTCCGAACTCCCTCTTGAGCTCTGGAGCCACGGTACGGAACTCCTCGAAGAGGCGTGTGACCTCTCCCTTCTTGCCAAGGAACTTCACCCTGGCTTCCTCAACTTCCTTCTGTGTCTTGCACTTGAGAGCATCGATCTCTCCGAGCAGACGCTCGATATCTTCTCTGATCATATGTTATTTCGTTTTTTCTTTCAGTTTTGCTTCGGAAGCAAGGACCCTTGCGGCTCTCTTGTCGCGGGCCTTCTTGTCGCGGGCCGCACCCTGCTTCAGATATTTCGCCCACTGCTCGTCGTTGAGGATCTGGCGATATCCGTTGTATATCTGCTCCATCCACTTGTCCTGAGCCTTGGTGTATATGTCGTAGTTGCTGACCTTCGCCTTGCTGAGCTCCTCCATCTCGGCGGTCATGGCCTTGTAGTCATGCACGAGCATGGAGTCGATCCTGAAGATCTGCCAGTCGGCGAGATCCATCTGGTCTGTCTGGCGCTCGATGGTCTTGTCAATACTCTCGAAGAGAGCCTTCTCGCGCTCCTCCGGTGATGGCACCTGTCCGAATGCCTGAAGGCCTGTCACCATGAGAAGTGTCAATGCAAGTGTCAGAAACTGCTTCATCCGAAAAAAATCGTTAGATTTGTAATCCTATGGGTATAATCCGGACAAAATTAATCAATTAAAGATAAAACAGCAAAATGAGAATCAAATCTATCCTCACTTCAGCAGCCCTCATGGCCGCTCTGGTCCTCTCTCAGAGGGCCGATGCGTGCACAAACGTGATCGTCTCACGCGGTGCCAGCGCCGACGGCTCATGCATGGTGTCATATGCCGCCGATTCGCACACCCTTTTCGGTGAGCTGTATTTCCGTCCTGCGGCAGACTGGGCACCGGGCTCGATGCTCAAGATCACAGAATGGGACACCTACAAGCCGCTGGGCGAGATCGCTCAGGTCGCCCACACATTCAAGACCGTGGGCAACATGAACGAGCACCAGCTCATCATAGCGGAGACCACTTTCGGAGGACGTGAGGAACTCTCTGACCCTGCCGGCATCATGGACTACGGCTCGCTTATCTATGTGACCCTCCAGAGGGCCAGGACTGCACGCGAGGCCATCGAGACCATAGTCTCTCTCGCCAACACCTACGGCTATCCATCTTCCGGAGAAAGCTTCTCCATCGCCGACACGCAGGAGGCATGGGTGATGGACCTCATCGGCAAGGGTGAGGGCAACAAGGGCATCGTATGGGTGGCAAGACGCATCCCTGACGGATATATCTGCTCGCACGCCAACCAGAGCCGCATCACGCGCTTCCCGCTCAACGACCCTGAGAACTGCCTCTATGCACCGGATGTCATCACATTCGCTCGCGAGAAGGGATATTTCGAAGGCGAGGATGCGGAGTTCTCATTCAGGGACGCATACTGTCCGCTCGATTTCGGCGGAGCGAGAGCCTGCGACGCCCGCGCATGGGCTGCGTTCAACATCCTCTGCGACGGCCAGTTCACCTACATGGACTGTGACGGCAACGAGGTGACGGCACCCGCAAGCGACTGGATTGAGTACGCACTCGGCCACGACCTCAAGGGAGAGATGCCTCTCTTCGTGAAGCCTTCCCGCAAGCTTACGGTCAAGAACATCGCGGATGTGATGCGCGACCACTTCGAGGGTACCCCGATGGACATGACCAAAGACGCCGGTGCAGGCGGAAACGCCCTCCCTTACAGATGGAGACCTATGCATTTCAGCTATGACGGCAAGGAATACGTCAACGAGCGCGCCATCGCCACCCAGCAGACCGGATTCTGGTTCGTGGGACAGTCCCGCGGATGGCTCCCTGACGAGATCGGCGGCATCAACTGGTTCGGCTGCGATGATGCGGCCACCTCATACCTCACCCCTATCTACACCTGCCTCAATGAGGTTCCGGAATGTCTCAGGGTGGGCAACGGCGACCTTCTGCACTACTCTCCGACCTCGACTTTCTGGATGTGCACCCGCGTGGCAAACGCATGCTACAAGATGTACAACCAGATGGCGCCATACGTTCAGGCCAGGATCAACGCCTTCGAGAACGGACAGATGGACAGTGCTGTCCCTGCAATGGATGAGAAGGCTCTCCAGGTATGGAACAGGAAGCCGGGCAAGAAGAGGACAGTGAAGAAGGTATGCAAGATGCTCACGAAGTACAGCGTGGAGACCGCCCAGAATCAGTTCCAGGCATGGAGCAGGCTCGAGGAGGAACTCCTCGTCAAGTTCATGGACGGCAATGTCAAGATCCAGGACGAGAACGGCAACTTCGTCCCTTCACAGTATTTCAGCGGAGTTCCTGACAAGATGGAGCATCCTGAGTACACCGAGAAGTGGAAAGAGGTGACCGCCAAGGACAACGGCACCATCCTCGAGGCACGTTAGTTCACCCTGGTGAACTTGTACCCCAGCACCTTGAGCTCGATGGCGGCACCGGTGAGGAAGAACACCTTGCAGCAGCGGATGAAGATATGATAGGCCTCGATCGAGCCGGCTTCCACACCCTCGTGGCGAAGCAGCGACAGGGTCATCTGGGCGCAGCCCGAGAGCAGGCCGGCGAGATCTTTCGCCTCCTTTGAGGCGAGAGGGAGGTGGAGGATGTCACGTGTGATATGCTCGTCCATGTCGTCATAGCCTTTCGGGCCATGGAAATCCTCATACCTGTCCTGGAGGAAACGCACCATGCTGCGGTCCCAGCTCACGGCCACCGCCATGCCGAGGTAGGCCGCCCATGCGAGCGACACCTCCGGATAGGCATTGAATTCCTTCACGGCCTCTGCGACATAGGCCTCGCCCATGCCGCCCTGCCATTTCTCCTCGAAATCCGGGCTGTTGAGCAGTTCTCCGTCAAGATATCCTGCCGTCGTACAATACCTGAGCAGCTCCTGCTGGAGCTTTGACTCAAATGTCTCGATAAGTTCCTTATTCATCTTCCTGACTGTTTCCAAATGCAAGCTCGAGCCGCGGGACCACCGGGGAGAAATGCGTGCCCTCCACCAGGAGGAAGCGCACATCCACTCCTTCAGAGCGGAGTCTCTGAGCAATGGCAGACGTCGCATCCTCGACCGTGCACATCCTGCTGTCGCGGGAGTTCTTCTCCCTCTCGCCAAGCACCATGCACAGCTCCTTCAACTCCTGAGGGGGATGGTTCGCGGCCACCCATGAGGCAAAGCCGTCGTACCACATAGACCCCGAGATGCACACGCATGCCCTGAAGAGGCCGGTGGACATCGAGGCCCAGAGGGCGAACATCCCGGAGAGGGATACACCGGCGATCCGGCGGCGTGATGCATCCGCCACCGCACCCCAGAGCCCTGTCTCTACAGGGCAGATGACCTCTTCCTGAAGCCTGGTGACAAACTGCGGAGCCATGCCTCCGAAAGGCTTTTCGCTCTTGAACACACCCCGCGCCTCCCAGGGGGTGAGGTCGTTGTTCCAGTCCACTCCCTCCACCGCCGCCATGTACATGCCGTACTTCCGCGCAGCACCTTCAAGCCAGGAGGCCAGATCGTCTCTGAGCCCTCCGGGGAAGATGAAGTAGCAGATGTCTGAAGCCGCCGTCCCAAGCGGCGCATATACCTTGCAGCCGAGCATGGCGCAAAGTTACATATTCTTATTAACTTTGTGAGGTAAGCGGACTGCAATGAAAATCATCTTCAACATAGAATACCACACCACATGGGGAGAGAACCTGTATATGATAGGCTGCGAAAGGCGCATCCCCATGCACTACGTCGATGACGGCCTCTGGTCGGCGACCATCGAGCACTGCCAGGCATCGTTTCTCAAGGATTACTACTATCAGGTCGTCAGGGACGGTGTCATATCCAGGATAGAATGGCGGCATCACAGCCGGCGCATGCCCAAGACAGACGGATGCATCTTCACCGACTCGTGGCAGGACGGACCGGCATACAGCAACGGCTTTCTCCGCGAGCTCAGCACCCCGATCTTCAACATCAGGGGCTACAGGGGTGCAGGCACCGCCATCCCGGTATTCTCGCTGAGGAGCGGGGACGACTTCGGCACCGGAGAGTTCTACGACCTCCGCAAGATGGTGGACTGGGCCGCAGAGACCGGCCAGAACATCATTCAGGTCCTCCCGATAAACGACACCACCATGACGGGAACATGGCAGGACTCCTATCCCTACAATGCATGCTCGACCTTCGCACTCCACCCCCAGTACATCAATCTCCCGGCGGCGGGAGTAAAGGTGGATGCGGCCTACCGCAAGCTCCAGGCCGAGCTCAATTCGCTTCCGTCGGTGGACTATGCCAGGGTGAATGCCGAGAAG
Organism: Candidatus Cryptobacteroides onthequi; assembly: GCA_018066125.1. GTDB lineage: Bacteria > Bacteroidota > Bacteroidia > Bacteroidales > UBA932 > Cryptobacteroides > Cryptobacteroides onthequi. The sequence goes on from JAGHSA010000013.1 coordinate 56,838, forward strand.
ACCCGCCTCCTGCGCAATCTCTTCGCCAAGAAAGGCGCGGAAGTGCTTGCCGGCAAGGCATACAAGACTTTCCTTTCGGCCAACAGGCACTGGCTCCTCCCATATGCGGCGTTCAGCGCCCTGAGGGATGAGAACGGCACCGCGGACTTCACCCGATGGGGTGAATATGCAGTCTATGGCGAGAGAAAGGTGTCTGCTTACATCAAGAGCCACGAGGAAGCCGTCGGTTTCTACTGCTTCGTCCAGTTCCATCTCGATGCCCAGCTGAAGGAGGTGCGCGGGTATGCGCACAGCCGCGGTGTCAGTCTCAAGGGAGATCTGCCGATAGGCATCAGCCGCACCAGCGTGGATGCATGGTGCTTCCCCAAGCTCTTCAATATGGACTCACAGGCAGGAGCGCCGCCTGATGCCTTTGCCAGAGACGGCCAGAATTGGGGATTTCCCACCTACAACTGGGAGGAGATGGCCAAGGACGACTACAGCTGGTGGAAGAAGCGCCTGGGCAAGATGGCAGAGTATTTCGATGCGTTCCGCATCGACCACATACTCGGATTTTTCCGTATCTGGGAGATACCTGTCCCTGAGAAGAGCGGCCTGATGGGGCATTTCAGCCCGGCACAGCCATACACCATGGAGGAGATCGCGGGCAGGAATCTACCCGCCGAGGGACTTTTCATCCAGGATCCGCACAAGCCCGGTTACTGGCACCCTGGCATATCCGGCAGGGACTCGGAAGCCTATGCCGGCCTGGAGAGCTGGCAGAAAGACAGCTACGACAGGCTCTATGAGGACTTCTTCTATCACAAGCACAACGAATACTGGAAGAGGCAGGCCCTGAGGAAACTCCCTGCCCTGATCGGAGCCACAGGCATGATGGCATGCGGCGAGGACCTGGGCATGATACCGGCATGTGTGCCAGACGTGATGTCCGCACTGAAGATATTGTCTCTGGAAATCCAGCGCATGCCTAAAGGTTTCGGGGAGACATTCGGACACACAGGAAGCTACCCTTACCTCTGCGTTTGCACCACCTCCACCCATGACATGAACCCTCTCAGGGCATGGTGGGAAGAGGACAGGGAACTCACCCAGAGATACTTCAATGAGGTGCTGCACCGTGACGGAGAGGCCCCGGCCGACTGCACTCCGGACATCTGCGGCCAGATCATACGCGACCATCTCGCATCGCCGGCAATGCTGGTGATACTGCCTCTGCAGGACTGGCTGGGCATGGATGCTTCCCTGAGGCATCCGGATCCCGCAAGTGAGAGGATCAATATCCCGGCCGACCCGCGGAACTACTGGAAATACAGGATGCATCTCACTCTTGAAGACCTGCTCGGAAGCAGGGAATTCAATTCAAAGGTGAAAGGCATGATAAGCTCAAGCTCGAGAGGAGAGATCTGAGATCTATTTCTTGATGACTTTCGTGGAGAGTCCTATCGAGCGCAGCTCTCTGATCAGATCAGCGCCGACCGTCACGGAGTATTTCTTTGAGCGGAACTCGACGCGGTGAGTCGTGCCCGGATCATAGAGGTCCACACTCAATGTCGTTTTGCCGGGATAGGTCTTGAGGATCTTTATCAAATCTTTCCTGAAACTCTTGGAAAGCTGCTGGGAGTTGACCTGGACGACCAGGCGGTTGATCATATCCTCGCTTATATTGCCCAGAAGCTGCATCTTCTTGATGCGGGTGACAAACGGTGCGGTCTTGCCGGCGCGGCGGTCCTCGGGACTCAGACGGTAGCGTTCCTCGATATTCATCTCGACGTAGAGGCTTTCATGGACCTTCATGTACGGAAGGTAGGCCTCGTAGTCCTTGCCGTAGAGCGAGAGCTCGTAACTGCCCTCGAAATCCTCCAGCATCGCCCTTGTGCCGGGCGATCCGCTCTTGGTGGTCACCTGTTTCACATCCGTGACCATTCCGGCGACGAACACCTTCTGAGGGGTGCGCGACTCCTCCGACTTGACGATGATGTCGGGGAGCTGCGCGAGGGATGCCGTGGTATAGTTCTCGATCTCGAACGCGTACTTGTCGAGAGGATGGGATGAGAGGTACATGCCCACGAGCTCCTTCTCCTTCTGGAGCAATGCCAGGACATCCTCCGACTCGGGAGCCTCCGGCATCTCGGGACGCACCGGCTTCATCTCTTCGGCTTCGCCGAATAGCGATGCGGCGCTGTCCACCTTGTCATTCTTGTACAGATCGGAGTAATGCGCCAGCTCGTCGATGAAAAGCTCGCCGGACTTGCACGGCTGGAAGAACTGTGACCTCTTGTACCCGAATGAATCGAAGGCACCGGCGTACACCAGGGATTCGAGGGCGCGCCTGCCGATCAGGCTCGAGAGTCGCTCCATGAAGTCCCATACGTCCTCGAAGAGACCGTTTTCCTCCCTCTCGCGCACCATGGCTTCCACAATGTTGCTGCCGAAGCCCTTGATGCCTCCGAGGCCGAAACGGATGTTGCCTTCCTTGTTGACAGTGAACTTGTTGGAGCTCTCGTTGACATCAGGGTTGAGGACCTTGATCTTGTGGAGCTTGCAGTCCTCCATGATCTTCTTGATCTCATCCGCCTTGGAAAGGTTGCAGGAGAGGTTGGCCGCAAGGAACTCAGCGGTGTAGTGGCATTTGAGCCATCCGGTCTGGTAGCTCACCCACGCATAGCAGGTCGCATGGGACTTGTTGAACGCATACTGCGCAAACTTTTCCCAGTCCTTCCATATCTTGTCCAGGGTCTTTTCAGGATGGCCGTTGGCCTGGCCGTTCTTCATGAACTTCTCCTTCAGCTCCTGCATGACGGCGATCTGCTTCTTACCCATCGCCTTGCGGAGCTTGTCCGCCTCACCCTTGGTGAAGGATGCGAGCTTGCGTGACAGAAGCATGACCTGCTCCTGATATACCGTGACGCCGTAGGTCTCGGCAAGGTACTCCTCCATCTCCGGGAGGTCATATGCGATAGGCTCCTGGCCAAGCTTGCGGGCTACGAATGACGGGATGTAGTCCATAGGACCCGGACGGTAGAGCGCATTCATGGCGATCAGGTCCTCGAAACGCTCCGGATGGAGCTTCTGGAGCCATTTCTTCATGCCCGGGGATTCGAACTGGAACACGATGGTCGTGTCACCGCGGCCGTAGAGTTCGTAGGTAGGCTTGTCGTCGATAGGTATGGCCTCTATGTCGATGTCTATACCGAAACGCTGCTTGATGTTGTCAAGAGTCTCATGGATGATGGACAGGGTGATGAGCCCGAGGAAGTCCATCTTGAGCATGCCGACGTCCTCGATGTAGTGACCGTCGTACTGGGAAGTCCAGACCTCGCGGCCGGTTTCCTTGTCGACTGAGAGGCAGATAGGGATGTAGTCGGTAAGGTTGCCGCGGCCGATGATGGTGGCGCAGGCATGCACTCCGACCTGACGTATGCTGCCTTCAAGCTGGAGAGCGTATTTCAGGACTTCCTTGTTGAGCTCGGAACCGTTTTCGAGCTCGTTTTTGAGCTCAGGGACGAGCCTGTAGCAATTTTTGAGGGTAATCTTCACATCAACCTCTTCCATGCCCTTCTGGAAGGTCTTTTTGACGGTTATCTTCTGGCCGGGGTTGTCCGGGTCGTCCACTTCGATGTCCTTTTCGACGGCCTTGAAGCCCGGCTTGAGCTCGTCGAGCTTCGGGTTGAATGGGTATTCCTTCTCGACTCTCTCGCTGAGGCGGTCGGGAACCATCTTGGTGAGGCGGTTGGACTCGTCTATGCTCAGGGCACTGATGCGGGCGACATCCTTGATGGCACTCTTGGCCGCCATGGTGCCGAAGGTGATCACTCGCGACACGTGGTCCGCACCGTAGGTGTTTTCCACATAGTCATGTGCCTTCGGGAGGTCTTCGAAATCGACGTCGATATCAGGCATGCTGATACGGTCAGGATTGAGGAATCGCTCGAACAGGAGCTGGTACCTGATAGGGTCGAGATTGGTGATACCGAGGCAGTATGCCACCACGGAACCGGCGGCGGAGCCACGGCCGGGGCCGACCATCGAGCCGGCGGCACGGGATGCCGCGATGTAGTCCTGGACGATGAGGAAGTAGTCCGGGAAGCCCATTCGGCAGATGGTCTTGAGCTCGAAGTCGATGCGCTCTTCCTGCTCTTCATTGAGGGTATCGCCGTACCTCTTGCGGGCTCCCTCATATGTCAGGTAGCAGAGGTAGGCCACGGATTTGCAGAACTCCACTCCTCGGTCCACTCCGTTCTTGTCGCAGCGGCCTTCGTCTATGACGCTCTTGTATTTCTCGAGATAGCTGTCGATGTCTGCGAGGAAGTCGGGATCGATCTCATATTTCGGCAGGACATGACCTCTGTCTATCTTGTAGCTTTCTATCTTGTCTGCCACCTCGATGGTGTTGGCGAGCACCTCAGAATGGTCAGGGAAGAGAGCGGCCATCTCTTCTTCACTCTTGAGATATTCCTGCTGGGTATATCTCATTCTGTCCGGATCGGAGACCATGGCGTTGGTCGTCAGACAGATGAGTCTGTCATGGGCCGGGCCGTCATCCTTGTTGACGAAATGGACATCGTTGGTGGCCACGACCTTGACTCCCATCTCCTCTGCGAGCTGGAAGATGCCTTCGTTGGCTATGGTCTGCTTCTCGTAGACTTCCATCGAAAGGCCAGGAATCTCCGTCTTGTGGAGCTGAACCTCAAGATAATAGTCTTCACCGAAGATGTTCCTGTGCCAGTTGATGGCCTCTCTGGCGGCATCCATGTCTCCGGCCACGATCGCTCTCGGTATCTCTCCCGCAAGGCAGGCAGAGCAGCAGATGAGGTTTTCGTGATACTGCTCGATGATCTCGTGGCATACTCGCGGCTTGTCATAGTACTTTCCTTCGATGTGGCCGAGCGAGACTATCTTCATGAGGTTCTTGTAGCCCTCATAGTTCTTTGCCAGAAGGATGAGATGGTAGTACGACCTGTGGGAAGTGTCCTTGAGCTTATGGTCATAGTGCCTGGTCACGTACACTTCGCATCCGATGATAGGCTTCACAGAAGGATGCTTACCCGCAAACTTCATGAACTCCTTGACGCCGTACATGTTGCCGTGGTCTGTGATGGCAATGGCCGGCATGCCGAGTGCCTCGGCGCGGTCAAAGAGCTTCGGGATGGCAGAGAAGCCATCCAGGATGGAGTATTGGGTGTGGACGTGAAGGTGGACGAATGACATATCGCAAAGATAAGAAAACGACGAGCTTTTCGCCAACTAATTTTATGAACATGGGACCGCAGACAGGAGGTTAAGCCAGCGGTGCCGCGGCATTATTGTTCTCGCAGCCCTGACAGACGGGTATTCGCCATTTTCACGGCTGAAACTGGCGGCCCCGCACGGCACGACAAAAGAGCCGGAGACGGGAAGTCACGCGGCGACTTGGAGCAGCGGCGGAGAAGCTGAGGCACCGGAAGAGCCGCCCGGGAGCGGCGTGTGATTGACGGCCGATAAAGGTGAGCATCAGCGAACCAGTGCGGTGCCGGGTATTTGCATATTGCATGGACATAGCGCAAATACGGAAAGGCACTTGAGCACTGCAAGGGGTCCAGGGGGCGGCTTAGCCCCCTGCATGGATATCAGCCGCGACAGGCTCTTCCGATGCAGAAGCAGCCGCTGCGAACCCAGGAGCTAGGGGCTTCCCGTCTCCGCCTCGGCTCGTGCCGCCCCTGGCCGCAGCTGCGGCTCGATGATTTCTGACACGAAAATGTGACGAATCATGGCAGTTTGCAGAAAAACGTGGCGAATTGCCATAGACAAAGGCCTTTTCATGGCCGCCAGCCGTGGCGGAGATGTGCCGCAACATAGCGGCGGAGGTAAAGCCCCTGCGGCGGGCATTGCGGAGCTCATCTCTGCCCGCAAAGGGGCTTTTCCGCAGTCGCGGAAGCGGGGCAGCATAGTCCGCATCAGCGGACCGGACCGGTGCCGGGTATTTGCAGATTGCAAGGACATACCCCCAATACAAAAAAGGCTGGCCCGAGATGGGTCAGCCTTTATGCATCATGTGGAAATATGATTACTTCTTTGAAGACTTCTTGGCAGCTGCCTTCTTGGTAACGTCGAACATGATAGGAGTACCGATCATGATTGAAGCGTAGGTACCGAAGCAGATACCGAGGATGAGAGCGACTGAGAGACCTCTGATGGACTCACCACCGAAGATTGCGATTGCAAGCATAACGATGAGAGTAGATACTGAGGTGTTCACTGTACGGGTCAAGCAGGCATTGAGAGCCTTGTTGACTGTCTCCTTGAAGTCTGATGAAGGGTGGAGACCAAGTTCCTCACGGATACGGTCGAAGATGACCACGTTATCGTTGATAGCGTAACCGATGATGGTCAGGATAGCAGCGATGAAGGTTGAGTCAACGTCGAGGTTGAATGGGAGGATACCTGAGAACAGTGAGAAGAAGCCGATCACGATGATTGCGGTGTGAGCAAGTGAAGCGACACCACCGAGACCCCATGTCCATCCTCTGAATCGGAGAGCGATATAGCAGAAGATCACGAGGAGAGCGATGAGCACTGCGATGATGGCGTTGCGCTTGATATCGTTTGCGATGGTCGCACCGACCTTGTCAGAACTGATGATACCGTTAGGGTTGTCAAGAGTAGATGTGAAGTCTGTGATCTCGATATTCTCCTTGAAGAATGGCTTGAGCGCCTTGAAGAGCTTACCCTCGATCTCTGCATCGACTGCTGAAGTCTCATCCTCATACTTGTAGGCTGTGGTGATCTTCATCTGGCTCTCGCCACCGAACTGCTTGACCTCGACTGAACCGTCGAACTCTGCGATTGCAGCAGCGCGGACATCCTCAGCTGTGACAGGCTGATCGAATCTTACTACGTATGTACGGCCACCGGTGAAGTCGACACCATATGTGAAGCCCTTGGTGAGCATAGATACGAGAGAGATGAGGATAAGTGCACCAGAGATGATGTAAGACCACTTGCGTGCGCCCACGAAATCAACCTTGGTATTCTTGAGGAAGTTCTTGGTGAGATTGTTCTCGAAGGTGATGCTCTTGCCCTTCTGGATGCGGTCATCGAAGATGAGTCTGGTCACGAAGATAGATGTGATCACAGAGGTGATGATACCGATGATGAGGGTAGTAGCGAAGCCCTGTACAGGACCTGAACCGAATACGAAGAGCACGATACCGGTGAGGAGTGTAGTCACCTGACCGTCGATGATGGCTGAGTATGCATTTGAGTAACCGTCAGCCACTGCCTTTCCGAGACCCTTGCCGGACTTGAGCTCTTCCTTGATACGCTCGTAGATGATCACGTTTGCGTCGACTGCCATACCGAGGGTGAGGACGAGACCTGCGATACCAGGGAGGGTAAGTACTGCGCCGAATGATGTGAGTGTACCGAAGAGGAGAAGTACGTTGGTAAGAAGTGCGATATCAGCTACGAGACCTGCACCCTGGTAGAAGAATACCATGTATGCGAGGACGAGGCAGAATGCGATGATGAATGAGATGAGACCGGCACGGATGGACTCGGCACCGAGTGAAGGTCCTACAACCTGCTCCTGAACGATAGTTGCAGGTGCAGGGAGCTTACCTGACTTGAGGACGTTGGTAAGGTCGGTTGCCTCCTCTACGTCGAAGTTTCCTGAGATCTCAGAGTTACCGCCGGTGATCTCACCGTTGACGGTAGGATAAGAATATACGGTACCGTCGAGCACGATGGCGATCTGGCGGCCGATGTTCTCCTTGGTGAGGCGTGCCCATGTGTTGGCACCCTCTGCATTCATTGTCATGGAAACGGTAGGGTTACCGCCCTGACGCTGATTGCTGTAAGATACGCGTGCGTCTGTGACTACACCACCGTCGAGAGGAGCCTTTCCGTCACGGGAAGAAGCCTTGATGGCTACGAGCTCGTAAACGTTGCCGCCCTGGATGTATGGTGAAGGCTTTACTGACCACATTGGCTTGAACTCGGCTGGGAAGAGCTCGGCAACCTGTGGCATGGCGAGGTACTTGTCGACCTTTGCCATATCCACTGCGTTTGCATAACCGATGCATGCGTTGCCTCTCTGCTGTGCTGGCTGGAGGACTGCGAAGAGAGGATGCTGCTTCTTGTAAGCCTCAATCTCTACATTGTCGTCTGACTGCTGTGAGAGAACTTCCTCAACCACGTCTGTGGTCTTCTCCTCTGCAGGAGCTGCTTCCTCTGCGGTCTCCTCTGCAGGAGCTGCTTCCTCATCAGCTGAAAGGAGCTGTGCGAGGAGGGCGTCAGCCTCGATGAGGTAAGGATAGATCTCTGAGCTTTCGTATGTTGTCCAGAACTCGAGGGATGCGGTACCCTGGAGAAGGTTTCTCACACGCTCTGGCTCCTTGACACCTGGGAGCTCGACGAGGATACGTCCGCTGTTGCCGCGCTTCTGGATAGAAGGCAGGGTGACACCGAAGCGGTCGATACGGTTTCTGAGGACGTTGAATGAGTTTGCGACTGCAGACTCAGCCTCTTCCTTGATGACCTTGACAACATCGTCGTCGGTTGACTCAGGCTTGATGCGGTCTCTCATCTCGTATGTACCGAAGATCTGAGCGAGCCTCTGGCCGTTGCCTACCTCTTTCCATGCATCAGCAAAAAGGGTGATGAGGTCAGACTGTGAATTCACGCTGCGGGTCTTTGCAAGCTCGAGAGCCTTTGCGAACTCTGGAGACTGGTTGTTCTCTGCAAGAGCCTTCACGAGATCCTCAAGCTGCACCTGAAGCATCACGTTCATACCTCCCTTGAGGTCAAGACCGAGGTTGATCTCCTTTGCCTTTACATCCTTGAAGGTGTAACCGAAGTAAACCTTCTCTGCTGAAATGGAATCTGTGTACCATTTTGTCTGTTCCTTCCTGATGGAATCAAGGCAGAAAGCCTTCTCAGCCTCAGGAATTTTGCTGAATGCAGCTGAATTCATGATGGCATCAGCCACTTCCTCTGCATACTTGGCTGCCTTCTTCTCCTGGAGGTTGGTCACAGCAGTGAAGGAGAGCTGCCAGAGGCAGGCGATGCCCAAAAGAATTGCTACAAGTCTGATAGCACCTTTACTTTGCATAGTTGATTATTTTGATAATTAAATATTTCAGTTTTCGCTATTTAGGCAAAATAGGACGCAAAATTACTATTTTTTTCCATAGAAAGAAATTTTATACCATATTTTCGTAATTTTGCATAGCTCTTGCAAGGAGAGACATGGCCATGAAAACGCTCCGTCACATATCTGTAGTCGTGGCGGGGGTTCTGCTTTTCGCGCAGGCGGCAGCGTCGGCGCAGGTAAAACAGGATTCCCTGCGGAGGGCGTATGACTTCCCGGCAGCGGTAGAAGCCGGCCTCAAGGCACTCGAGGACGCCGATTCCCTGTCCAGGGCTGCCCTGGAGGAGGATCTCATCCTGTCCCAGAACGGCCTGAGCATGATGGACTATTGCAGCAGCCCGGTCGTCGTGGCCAAGTACCGCTTCTCCATTCAGGATTTCTTCCTTTTCTATCCCATGCGGAACCGCAGCTGGCGCCCCGTGCCCAACCAGCTCGACTCCCTCGGAGGCAGCGACATCGCCAGAGCCATGTACATTCCCGAAGGGGAGGAGCACATCTATTACTCCGCAATGGACAGGGACGGCATACGCAACATCTACCACACGGAGCTGCGCGACAGCCTCTGGACCATACCCGCGCTCACCAATGAGCACCTGACCTCCACCTCCGATGAGATCTTCCCCATGCTGAGCGACGACGGCAAGTCACTGTACTTCGCATCGAAGGGCCTTTACGGCATGGGAGGGTATGACCTCTATGTCTCCCGCTGGAATGATGAGCTCCGCGACTGGGGCATGCCCGTCAACCTCGGATTCCCGTATTCGTCGCCTTTCGACGACTTCCTTTTCGTCAACACCGACGACGGCCGCTATTCGATGTTCGCATCCAACCGCGAGTGCGCCAGCGACAGCGTATATATATATGTGCTCGAATACGACAACATGCCGCTGCGCAAGAAAGTGGGCGGGGTGGAGGAGCTCCGCGAACTGGCATCACTCACTCCCCAGAATGACCCGTCGAAGATGAACTACAGCCAGGCCGTATCCGGCACGGCCCAGGAAGAGGATGCGAACGTGCTCCGATACATGGAGAAGATGGACAACGTACGCAGTCTGCGCGACTCCATCAGCCTGTACAACCGCAACCTGGACCGCCTGCGCGCACGCCTGACCTCCGACGAAGTCACCGACCGCTCGGCGCTCACAAGCGAGATCATGAGCAGGGAGCTTGCCATACCCGCAATGCAGGCCCAGCTTGAAAAGGCGATAAGGGAGCTTCAGCAGATAGAGCTTGACTTCCTCAGCAGCGGAGTGGTCATCGACCCCGACAAACTCAGGGCAGAAGCCGACAGGGAGGTAGTGGGTGCAGCCTCAGACTATGTATTCTCCAAGAATGAGATGGGTGGCGAGCCGCATTTCGAGTTCGAAGAGCCGGTATCGGTCTTCGACTACAGCTTCAAGATCCTGGAAACGGGCCAGTTTGCGGAGGACAATACCCTCCCGGCAGGTCTCATATACCAGATCCAGATATTCACCTCAACCTCACAGGCCACCGCGGAGCAGCTCAAGGGCCTGAGTCCGGTGTTTGAGCACAAGGTATCAGGGAAATATGTCTATGCGGCAGGCCTGTTCAAGTCATATTCGGATGCACTGTCGCACCTCAACAGTGTCAAGAGAGCCGGATTCAAATCCGCAATCATCGTGGCGTTCCGCGACGGCGAGGACATATCTGTCGCCAAAGCCCGTGCTCTGGAAGCCACCGCCAAACCGCTGTACAAGATCCGCATCGTCCCTGACGACAGCCAAAGCCTGCCTGAAGCTGTCCTGAATGCGCTTCGCGACTCTACCGACGCGGATATCGCAAGAGTCATCGACAATGGAACCGTAGTCTTCGAAATCGGCCCGATAGACGACCGTGAGGCATGCGAGACCATAGTCGCAGCGCTTGAGGCCGCCGGTCTTGAAAACATTTCAATAGTCGATGCCGGACATACTCTTGCAGAATAAAAACTTATTCGTATCTTTGTAGTCCAATTTGGTAAACCCAAAACCCAACTGGAGAGGTGGGAGAGTGGCTGAATCCACAGGTTTGCTAAACCTGCATACGGGTAACCGTATCACGAGTTCGAATCTCGTCCTCTCCGCAAAAAACGGCTTTCTAGATGTCTAGGAAGCCGTTTTTGTATTTCGTGCCCTAAATCGTGCCCTATTCCAATTGGTGAACGTGCAGAAAACTGCAGAAGCATTTTTGTTGAGCACTTGCTTATTCAGAGATATTCAGTTAGCTTGCAAATTGTAATTCATAATCCACTCTATCATGGATTGTTTTAGAATAAAGACCGCACTGGTAGCAGTGCTGTTCCATATATGTTGTTTTTCCATGCAAGCCCAGAAAGCGGACTTGTATGGAACATTGGTGTCCGACAAGTTCAATATACCCATTTCGGACGCCAATGTGCTTCTCGTGCGCATGAATGGCAGTAAGGTAGATTCAACATACAGAGTGAGCTCCCGCAGCGGCACATTCACTTACAAGGGGCTCCCGCCAGGCAAGGTATATGTCAAGGTGACCAAGATGGGAATGAATCCGGCAGACGGAGTCTTTGATCTGACTGAAGGAGACAATGCGGTGCTGTTCACAATGAGCCATAGCCGGGAAGAGATAGAGGCGGCTATTGTCTCCGGTGACGTTCCGCTCATGCGCATGCTGGCTGACACCACGATCTTCAATGCCGCGGCAGTCAAGACCATGCCGGGAGAAACTGCAATGGCTATCCTGGAGCAGCTGCCAGGCTTCGATATAAATGGAAGCACCATCAAATACAGGGGCCGCAGGATTGCAAGAA
>JAGHSA010000056.1 GCA_018066125.1 Candidatus Cryptobacteroides onthequi
GGAGAAGGGAAGCCCCTTGCTCCTGGGTTCGCAGCGGCTGCCTCGTCATCGTCATCGCCTGTCGCGGCTAACTCCTCCTTATAGTCTGCTTCGCAGCCTAACGTTCGTCAGACAAAAGCCGCTCCCGGGCGGCTCTTCCGACGCCTCAGCTGTTCCGCCGCTGCTCCAAGTCGCCGCGTGACTTCCCGTCTCCGCCTCTTTTGTCGTGCCATGCGGGGTTGGCAGGCCTCTCATCATGTCTGGCGAGTCTCTCAAGCCGGCTGCATCGTGGCTGTCGCAGCTGCGCCACCGCTCGGTGGTCTGTGACGCGAAGCGCTGTTTTGAGCACAAAGTCCCGCTTCGCGTCACGATTTCAGGCCTATCGGCTGTTTTACATGACGCGACGCCTGATTATGAGTGAAAAATGCCGCGTCGCGTCAGCAAACTCTATGATTGTCCCACTGACTTTTCGATGCCGCCCAGAGCAGTGGAGGGATTGCCTCTGAAGCGGGCGTTGCGGAGCTCTTCTTCGCCCGCAGAGAGGCATTCCCGCAGCTGCGGCAGGGGCGGCACGAGCCGAGGCGGAGATGAAAATCACCTGCAGCATGGAGAGGCGTTCTGGGGCCTGTACCGCACGTGGGTGATGCAGGTCCCTCCGATCGGTGGGGACCTGCACCGCAGACATGCCTCTCAGATGCCTGGAAGGCACATCGCCGGTGCAGGTGTTTTTCATCATCACACTGCCCATCATCATGAGTTTCATTTTGCTACATTATCGCTATATTTGCATTTGATGCGTACACAGACTGCCAATATCGGACTTTCTGAACTCCCGAAATCTTGCGGGGGGGGGTATTAAATACCTTATAATCAATAATTTAACAAACGGTTTATGTCTACATCCCGCTGATGTGGATGGTTTTGGCGTGCGTGTCACTGAAGTGGATATCTTACAAAACAGCAGCTTATGAAAATCGGAAAATCAGTGAGCGGGGCGTGTCCGCTCGGGAACAGACAGGCCTACGTCTCGCCGGAAGTGGAGACTATGGAGGTCGAGATGCGTGACCTGATCGCGGTCAGTGCAGACAATGTGGACGTGCGTGACCCTTGGAGGGACGACGAGGAAAAGGAATGGTAAAGACGGGAGGAATTGTCATGAAGAAAGTATTTTCAGTTCTCGCGGCAGCAGCAGTGGCCGCATTGGGCATCCTCTCCTGCAGCAAGGAGCAGATGGCGGAGACAACCCCTTCGGAGGAAGGCATCCAGCTCAACATAACAGTCGGCCAGCTCGACGGCACGGCTGATCCGGACACCAAGGCGGTGAAGACGGGATGGGCGTCAGGCGACAGAATCAATATCTGGTACGATGAGAACATCAGCCAGAATCCTGACCTGGTGATTGTGTATGACGGCTCCAAGTGGGCAGTGGACCACAGCGCGGCAGTCAGCGGAAAGATGCCTGCGGCAAGCGGCACTCTTACGGCAATGTATGTCAATGGCTCACTTTCCGATTTCAGCTATGCGGGCGAGGAAGGTAGCTGCAGGTTCAGTGCTCCAAGATTCAGCAGTGTGATAGACGGCGCCAACAGGCCGGCCAGGATGCCACTCGTCTCCTTTGTGGACAGGACGGACTATTCATTTGCATCAAACATACTTACCTCAAACCTTGCCGACTGGCTCTTCAGAGGCGCCAACGTGCAGGTGGTGATCAGCGGTCTACCAGCAGGTGAATGGGCGCTGAAATGCGACAGGTTCAAGACTCCGAGCTCTTTTAATCTCACCAGCAACAGCCCGGTGACAAGGGGCATGGTAAATACCGGAAGCGCAGCAGGAAACTATGCACTCTCAGTGGCTAACAAGGACGGCAGGGCATTCATGTACTTCTGCAACGGCACCGATACGGACTTCAACTTCACCCTCTTCAATACCGACACCGGCGAGAAGCTTGTCTACTCGGTCAGCGGCAAGTCCCTCGACGCCACCGGTTACAAGCTCAACGCCATCAAGATTCCGTTCAGCAAGTTCTCTGACCATAGGGCAGTTGACCTCGGTCTGTCTGTGAAATGGGCTAGTATGAATATCGGCGCTACAAAACCAGAAGATTATGGCTGGTACTTCGCTTGGGGAGAGACTTCTGGGAAATCGAATTACAGCTGGTCTAATGAGGGTGACTACAAGTGGGGCATCTATGACAGCAGCGCTTCGCCTAAATACGGCATGACCAAGTACACGGCTGATGTTGAAGGCGGTGACGGTCTCAAGACACTCCAGCCCGGAGACGATCCTGCAACCGTGAACTGGGGCACGAAGTGGCGCACACCGACCTTAGATGAAATCAAGGAACTCCTTGACAATACCAAGTGCGAGTGGGCCTGGGATGCTACTAAGAATGGCTATACCATCAAAGGCTTGAAGACAGGCAACTCAATTTTCCTGCCCGCACCGGGTCATTACAGTGATTCGGATATCTACAACGTTAATTTTTACGGCGGTTACTGGTCTTCGTCACTGAGCAAGTCGGACCCGCGCTACGCGTACATATTTAACTTCACTTCGTACTACCATGAAGTAGTCGGTACCATCCGATGCAACGGCCACTCGGTCCGTGCGGTCACAGAATAACCATTGCTCAGTACAAAACACTAAGAAAACCGAGCCGTTCCGGCTCGCCTGACATAATCCTTAATGAAGAGCTGCCGTCCATCGGAGACGGCAGCTCTTTTACACTCTAGGCTGCTGGGCTTACTCAATACAAATAAGCCTGGCGGGAGGCCAGGCTTTCGATATGTAAAGGAAAGGGATTACTTTGAGTATTTGTCAGACTGCTCCTTGATGAGCTCCTCGAGGACTCCCGGATCGAAGTAGTTGATCTTCATGGCGCGCTTCACGTCTGCGAGAGTCTGGGATGCCACTGCGCGTGCAGCCTCGGTACCCTTCTTGAGAACCTCATATACGTAAGGGATGTTCTTCTCAAGCTCCTGGCGGCGCTGACGGATAGGCTCGAGCGTGTCATTGAGGACGGCTGCAAGGAAATTCTTGATCATCATGTCTCCGAGACCGCCTGCGCGGTACTGATCCTTGACCTCGTCGAGACTGTTGAACTCGAAGCTGACCTTCTTGCCGATGAATGCGTTGCGGAACTTCTCGAAATGCTCAGGCTTGCAGAATGCATCCAGGTATGTGAATACTGTGTTGCCCTCGACATGTCCCGGGTCTGAGACCTGAAGATGGAGAGGGTCTGTGTACATTCCCTTGACCTTTGCTGCCACTTCCTCTGCAGAGTCGGAGAGATAGATGCAGTTGCCCAGAGACTTGCTCATCTTGGCCTTTCCGTCTGTTCCAGGGAGGCGGAGGCATGCAGCGTTGTCCGGAAGCATGATCTCAGGCTCTACGAGAACTTCGCCGTATGTCGAATTGAACTTGCGTACAATCTCTCTTGTCTGCTCGATCATAGGCTCCTGGTCCTCACCGACAGGTACTGTGGTAGCCTTGAATGCGGTGATGTCAGCAGCCTGGCTGATAGGGTAGCAGAAGAATCCTACAGGTGTGCCGGCCTTGTTGTCGGAGCCGTCATTGCTGTCTGAGAAGCCTCTCATCTGAATCTCTGCCTTTACGGTAGGATTTCTCTGGAGACGCTGTACAGTCACGAGGTTCTGGTAGAAGAAGTCAAGCTCGGTGAGCTCGCTGATCTGGCTCTGGATGAAGAGGTTTGACTTTTCCGGGTCAAGGCCTGCAGAGAGATAGTCAAGTGCCACTTCAAGGATGTTCTGACGCACCTTCTCAGGATTGTCTGCATTGTCTGTGAGAGCCTGGGCGTCTGCGATCATGATGAATATCTTCTCGAATTCACCGCTGTTCTGAAGCTCGACCCTGCGTCTGAGCGAACCTACGTAATGTCCGATATGGAGGCGTCCGGTAGGACGGTCGCCTGTAAGAATGATTTTTCCCATTATTTAGTCTTGAATGTTTCCGAGCTCCTCGCGAACCTTTGCTTCGATCTCTTCGCAGAGCTCAGGGTTGTCTGTAAGTACCTGCTTCACTGCATCACGTCCCTGTGCGAGCTTTTCGCCGTTGTAGCTGAACCAGCTGCCGCTCTTGTGTATGATGTCGTATTCCACAGCGAGGTCGATGATCTCTCCGACCTTGGAGATGCCGACTCCGTATACGATGTCGAACTCCGCCTTCTTGAAAGGAGGTGCCATCTTGTTCTTCACCACCTTGACGCGGGTGCGGTTTCCGAGAGCCTCGTCACCGTCCTTGAGCTGGGTGGTCCTGCGTACATCGATGCGGACTGAAGCATAGAACTTGAGGGCGTTTCCACCTGTAGTGGTCTCAGGGTTGCCGAACATCACGCCGATCTTCTCTCTGAGCTGGTTGATGAATATGCAGCAGGTATTGGTCTTCGAAATGTTTGCGGTGAGCTCGCGGAGGGCCTGGCTCATGAGGCGTGCCTGAAGGCCGACCTTGTTGTCGCCCATCTCTCCTTCGATCTCGGCCTTCGGGGTGAGGGCTGCGACAGAGTCGATGACCACAATGTCGATCGCGCCGGAACGGATGAGGTTGTCTGCAATCTCGAGAGCCTGCTCACCGTTGTCAGGCTGAGATATGAGGAGGGTGTCGAGGTTGACCCCGAGTGCCTTTGCATATGTCCTGTCGAATGCGTGCTCCGCATCGATCATGGCAGCGATGCCTCCCTGCTTCTGTGCCTCCGCGATGGCGTGGATGGCGAGGGTGGTCTTACCGCTGGACTCCGGTCCATAGATCTCGATTATCCTTCCCCTTGGATATCCGCCTATGCCGAGGGCATGGTCGAGTGCTACCGAACCGCTTGGAATGACCTGCACGTCCCATTGTGGCTGATCTCCCAGCTTCATGATCGTTCCCTTTCCGTAATCTTTCTCAATCTTGTCGATCGTCGCCTGCAATGCCTTGAGCTTAGCGGCATTTGCCTCATTGGCCTGTACTTCAACTTCTTTAGCCATAATGTAAATGTTTAAAATATTAAGCGGGTTCGTGACCGGATAACAAAGTTATTCAAACGGATTCAATCCCCAAAACTTTTGCAAAGATATTTCTGCTTTTTGACAGGTAGTGTCAATGTCGGAAAATGATGTGCTGTTTTGTACTTGAATATTCTCAAGTAATATCTAACTTTGGCCCCGCAGTGCACGGCACTGTCTCAAGATGTACAGGCTTTTATCCTCAATGTGAAATGACCGCGCAGCTGATCATAGCAGCCATTCTCGGCATGGCAGCCATCCTGATTCTGATCATCAGATTCCGTATTCAGGCTATGGTAGCCATTCTTGTCGGTGCCATCCTGATCGGTCTCGGCGCCGGCATGTCATTTGACCAGATCATCGCTTCTGTCAATGACGGTATCGGCAATACTCTCAAGGGCATAGCCCTCCTTGTGGGGCTGGGATCCATGTTCGGGGCAATCCTTGAAGTGTCGGGTGGGGCACAGTCTCTGGCTGTCGCCATGGTCAGGCGCTTCGGCGACCGCAAGGCGGCGTGGGCTCTTTCGATCACGGGTCTCGTGATAGCGATGCCGGTGTTTTTCGATGCCGGGCTGATCATCCTCATCCCGCTTGCCTTCTCGCTTGCCAGACGCACCGGGCGCTCTTCACTCAGCTATGTCATCCCCCTGCTGGCCGGTCTGGCCGTGGGGCACGCCTTCATCCCTCCTACGCCAGGTCCCATTCTGGTGGCTACCATGCTGGGGGTCGATCTCGGTTGGGTGATTCTGATCGGTGTGATCTGCGGCATCGTATCGATGATTGCAGCCGGTCCGCTCTGGGGGGCGTTCTGCGGCAGGAAATATTACATACCCGTACCTGAGCATGTGGCTGAAAGGCCGGAAGCGGAAGACGGCAGGCTTCCGTCATTCATGACGGTGGCAGGTATCATTCTCATCCCGCTTATCCTTATCATCCTCAAGTCGCTTGCGGGAGTCATCCCTGCCATGGAAGCAGCAAGACCGCTGCTCGGTTTCCTCGGAGAGCCGTTTGTGGCGCTTACTGTCGCGACTCTGGCGGCCATGCTGATTCTGGGCATCGGACAGGGCTACAGCAGCAGGGAGCTGGAGAAGATCATGACCAGATCCCTGGAGCCGGTCGGCCTCATCCTGCTTGTGACCGCCTGTGGCGGAGTTCTGCGCTACATACTTCAGAATTCCGGACTCGGGACTCTCATCGGCGAGGGGATGGCTTCGGCCTCGCTGCCCGTCGTCGTGGTGGCGTTCGCGGTGGCGGCAATGGTCCGCATCTCTGTGGGATCCGCGACCGTGGCGATGACGATGGCTGCCGGAATCATCGCAGCCATGCCGGAGGTGGCTTCCTTGTCTCCTGTCCATCTGGCATGTGTCACAGCTGCCGTGGCCGGAGGCGCAACTGTGTGCTCGCACTTCAATGACTCCGGTTTCTGGCTTGTGAAGACTCTTGTCGGGATGGATGAGAAAACGACACTCAAGACCTGGACGATGATGGAGACCATCGTCGGTGCGACGGGATTTGCTGTCGCTCTGGTGATTTCGCTTATTGCCGGCTGAGATGCTATTGCTGCTGGGCGGCATTCATGCGGAGTACCCAGACATCGCGGCATGGGAGTTTGTCTCTCAGTCTCTGCGGGATGGTGACGCTTATGCCGCCATCGCTGTTTTTCTTCCATCTGAGAGGCTTGTCATATCCGAGCATCCTGACTTCTCCGTCAGGGATCACGCCGCTGAATGATATCTCGGCAGGGATGACATCCTCACCGTTTTCTGCCATGTAGAAAGCATATACGGTCTTGTCCTTGGCTGTGAAGCATACCTTGCCGTCCTGGCAGGTGCTCCATGCCTTTGTGGCGTAGATCGCTTCCGAGTTGACCTGCATCCAATCTCCTATCTCATGGAGACGCTCATAGGCCTCATCTTCAAGGGTGCCGTCGGGTCTCGGGCCGACATTGAGCAGGAGCGATCCTCCTCTCGAAACCACCTTGACGAGTATGTTCAGGATCTCGCGGGTGGATTTGTAGCCCCATCCCGGTCTGTATGACCAGGAGCCTGTCATGGTGATGCAGGACTCCCAAGGGCAGTCCAGCGGCTGTTCCGGTATGGTCTGCTCGGGGGTCTTGTAGTTTTCGTGCTTGCCGCCGGTGCCTCTTGCCACCATCATGATGTCAGGCTGGCTGGCTCTGGCTGCTGCGGCCATCCTGTCCCATGGAACCTCTGCGCTGTCGTCGTCTGACGGATGCCCGAGGTCGAACCACAGCATCTCGAGGTCTCCGTAGGTGCCGTCTGTGAGCTCGCTGACCTGCTGTACGAGGAAGTCCTGGAAGCGCTCCCATTTCTCAGGGAATTCCTTGGCGGGATAGTTTATCTTGGTGCTTCTCGGAGGGAAGAAATCCCACCAGTAATCCTGGTGATGCCAGTCTGCTATGGAGAAATAGGCACCCGGCTTTATCCCCTTGTCCCTGAAGGCCTGGAACAGCTCTTTCGCGATATTCGGGTGCGCCGAACTCCTGCTGTATGGGCAGTTCGGGGAAGTGATTTTGTAGTCGGTGGCCTGGGTGTCGAACATACAGAATCCGTCATGGTGCTTGGTGGTGAACACCACGTATTTCATGCCGGCGTAGCTTGCGGCCTCCGCCCATTTCGACGGGTCGAACTGAGTCGGGTTGAAGGAGCGGTAGAGATTGTTGTAGAAATCCACATATTCATTGTAGGACATGCCCCTTTCGCGCCTTGCCCTGTACATCCAGCTGACAGCCTGAGGTACGAGTGACCAGGACTCGACGACTCCCAGCTCGCTGTATACGCCCCAGTGGATGAACATTCCGAACTTGTAGTCCTGCCATCTGGCGACATGCTCGCGCACAGCCTCTTCTTCCGGCGCGATGTAGTTGATTTTCATTTCCTGGGTGCTCTGGGTATCCTGAGCCTGTGCTGCGGCAGCCATGAATACTGCGGCTGCCAGGGCGAGAATCTTTCTCATAACGGTAGTTGTCTATAGATTGACTTTGGAGATGCGTATCGACGCCAGTTTCAGTGCCTCATAATCCGCGTCTGTCACGTTGAGCTCAAGAGTGTGAGTGCCGGCACTGTCGATCCTTATCCATCCCAGAGACTGGAAGCCGTAATCGCTGCCGGCTTTCTTCCGGTCCACGATGGATGCGCCGCCCTTGTCTGTGAGCCTGAAGTCCACCAGACCTTTGCCAAGGTATTCGACATCGACCTGGTAGAAGCCCGGCTCCTTCACATTGAGGTCCCAGGATACCTTTGAAGCGGCATTCATGCCCTGGGCCACGGTCTTGAACTTCCACTCGCCGAACTTCACCATCCATGCCTTGTCTTCGATGCTGCATCCATCTGCCTGAGCGAGCGCTACCGGGAGCTCGGCGGCGCAGTTTGGTGCGGCTGCGAGGGTCTTGTCGATGGATGCATCGGGATCGAGGGTGAGCTCTATCACGGACGCGATAGGGTCCGGTGCCTGCACTGGCACCGCAATGCCGATCCATTCACCTTCGTTCCGGTACTTCAGGGCCTTTGCCTTCGGCATCGAGGCTCCGGCCAGGAGTCTTGCCGACTTGACCTGGCCTTTTATGCCCGGTACCCAGAGCCTGCCGTCGGACGGCCAGTCGTAAACCACCATGTATATCTTCTCACCATGGCGAACGGCATCACCCCATGGGAGGGCATGCCCCCAAGGTGAGGCCTGCGCTCCATAGATGGCCTGAGGATACCTGTGCACCCATTCTCCGGATTTGCGGAGGGTCATCTGGGCTTCTTCCGGTATGCGCCCGCGCGCATCGGGGCCGATGTTGAACATGAACGTGCCGCCTCTTGCCACGGTGGAGACAAGGGTGCGGACGATGTATTCCGGTGATTTCCACTCGGAATCGAAACGTGAGAATCCCCATCCTACCTGGACCACGTCTATGCCTTCCCATCGTCCAGGCATGTTCACGACAGGTACCTGCATGTCTCCGAGAGTCTCATAGTCTCCCATGTCGTTGCCGACGCGGCTGGAGACGAGTGCGCCCGGCTGGTTCTTGCGCACAAGGTCCACGAGCTCCTTCGAGAATTCAGGGGAGAGGCTGCCTGGCGTGTCAAACCAGATTACCTGGATCTCTCCATATTTCGTGGTCAGCTCGTTGACCTGAGGGATGCACTTCTCCCTGAAATATTTCTCAAATGCTTCCTCTCTTGTCATCCCTGGGATTTCAGGTCCGGAACCTCCGCCCGGAGCTGTCCAGTCCTGCCACTGTGAGTAATAGAATCCAATGCCGAGACCGGCCTCGTGGCATGCGTCCGCGAGCTCTTTCATGAGATCCCTTTTGAGAGGCGTGGCATCATGGATGTTGAAGTTGCAGGCATCCGAGTCGAACATGGCGAAACCCTCATGGTGCTTGCTGGTGATGACGATATACTTCATGCCGGCCGCCTTCGCGAGGTCCACTATGGCTTTCGCATCGAAGTCGCATGGGTTGAAGTCTGCGGCTTCGGCCATGTACTCTTCGACCGGTATGGCCGCCTGGTTCTGATTCATGATCCATTCTGCATTGCCGAAATAAAGCTTGCCCTTCCATTCTCCCTCCAGCTTGGAGTAGAGGCCGAAATGGATGAACATGGCGTAGTTGCCGTCATCGAAAAGGATTTCCTGTCTGGAACGTCCGTCTTGGGAGTCCGTCAGGTCTGTGTTTGCAGGTGTCTGGGTGCAGGCGCTGAGCATCAAGAGCGCAGCGGCGGTAGATAAAATGCGTGTATTCATGTGCGTAATTATCTGATGTGGAATGTCTTTTCAGTGATGTCTGGAAAATTTGCCAGGATTCTGGTCTTCTGTTCCTCGTCGGCCAGCATCAGGGCAGTGCTGACGACTTCTGCATCAAGAGGATCGTCGGCTATGACGGTTATGGCTTTCCTCTCGTTGTTTGGCCGCCCTGTCGCTGGGTCGATGATATGGAGTCCGTGTTTGGACGTATTGCCTGAAGTTGACATTGACTGGTCTCTGAGTTCAATATCCATCAGGATGCCATGGCCGAAGGGGTCCTGCACACCTACTTTCCAGCAGTTTCCGTACGGGTGATGGCCGATGCACAGGATAGAACTGCTGCCAAAGTTGATAAAGGCGTTCCTGACGCTGCGTGACTTACATTTCTCGCCGAGTCTGCTGAGCAGATATCCTTTGGCTATGCCTCCGAAATCGAGAGGGTGTCCATGTGTGGATACCTTGTTGTCCAGGCTGACTTCGATTTCCTTGTAGTGACCTTTGCTGATGTCGAACAGCCCCAGGGTCCTGATGCTGTATTGCAGGGATATCCGTATCATTTCAGCCAGTGTGTTGCTGACATGAATCGGTTCCTGTGCGCAATTCAGAGCCGTTGTTTCACTCCCTGGATCAAATCGATTCAGTATTGTGCCCAAGTGCTCCGCTTCAATGCAGAGCCAGTCCCACAACGGACTGACATTGTCTGCGCATGTGTCAGTCACAAGCATTTCGATCCTTGTACCCATGATATGGGGGATGACTCCATGGAAAGTGGTTCCGTCGTTCAGGAATTCAAAGGTGTTTTCCATTGAAACAGTGTAAAAATGGCTGGAGTACTGAAAATATTCGGTATTTACTGTCTCCTTGTTAAAGTTTTGTCAAATATCGAATATTTTATTCATATTTGCGAGAAAAACATACCCATGAAAAGGATAATGTTGCTTCTCGATGGAGCGAGCGGATATGACAGGAAACTATTGAAGGGATTGGTACATTACTCAAAAGCCCATGGCCCATGGCTGTTCTATCGTATGTCTTCTGGTCTTGGGCATGACCTGAAGAATGGACGGGCGGTCATAGATTGGGCTAGAAAATGGAAGGCCGATGCAATCGTCGGCAGGTGGAGCTGGGACAATTCTGATCTTCTTTCAGTGTTGAACATTCCCGTTGTTCTTCAGAACTATAACAGCCGCAGTACAAATTTCTCAAATCTGACAGGAGATTATATGGGAACGGGTGTGTTGGCGGCAGATTATTTTGCTCAGAGGAGATACAAGCATTATGCATATTTCGGAATTTCTGATGTTGTCTGGTCAGAGGAGCGTCTTGAAGGGTATGGTGCCGAAGTTGAGAAGAATGGTGGCAAACTGTTTTCTCTTATGGTCCGTGATGCATATAAAGAGAGGGATCGTGTCGTCGCATGGCTTCATTCACTTCCCAAGTCGGTGGCACTGTTTGCGTGCGATGATGCGTATGCGTTATTTGTGACAGAAATATGCCAGTTCGAGGGTATTGCGATCCCTGAAGATATCGCTGTGCTCGGTGTGGATAATGACGATCTGCTATGTCACATTTCAGATCCTCCGCTATCCTCAATAGAACTGGATGTGGAAAAAGGAGGATACCGTTTGGGTGAAATACTCGACAGGCAGTTCAAGAGTAAAGATGCCTGGTCGTTCAATGTCGTGGTCAATGCCGGAGAAATCGTGGAAAGAGATTCGACAAAAAAACACAACATTTCAGACCCGTATGTTGAAAAAGTGGTATCTTTCATAAACGACAATTATGACCAGTATATCACTACGGAGCAGATATTCTCTCTGGTGCCTTTGTCACGCAGGAGTACTGAGATACGATTCCGGCAGGAGATGGGAGGGGTTACTGTTTATCAGTATCTGATAAATTGCAGGATGCATCATTTTGCGCAGTTGTTGTCAACTACAGATCATTCAATGATGTCAATCGCGGAGATGTGCGGCATTATCAACTATCCCAATATTTCGCGGACATTTAAGAAGATATATGGATGTGCACCCACTGAATACCGCCGCATGAAACGGAGGCAATAATACACGCTTCGATAATTGAAGGCCTTTTTTCGCTTTTTTCGTCATTTTGCGAATGAAAAATGATAGTTTTGTGTGAAACGTAAAGACTGGATATATGGAAGCAATGAGGAAATCGAACTACTACATGTCGTTGGGCATGTTGGGGGCACTCTTTTTCGTGTTTGGACTGGTGTCCTGGGTAAATTCAATTCTTGTCCCTTATTTCAAGATTTCCTGTGAACTGCATAGTGAAGTGCAGGGCTATCTTGCCAATTTCGCATTTTACATTGCATATCTTGTGATGACTTTCCCGGCATCTGCGCTTTTGAGCAGGGTCGGTTTTAAGCATGGTGTGGAATACGGCCTGTGGATTCTTGGTACAGGTGCGCTTTTGTTCACTCCTGCAGCTTTGGTGAGGTCATATAATCTGTTCCTGATAGGATTGTTCACAATGGGAACTGGTATGGCTGTTCTTCAGACTGCCGCCAATCCGTTCGTGACGATAATAGGACCTATTGAAAGCGCAGCCAGAAGAATCAGCGTGATGGGGATCTGCAATAAGTTCGCAGGTATTCTTGCACCTATCATCTTTGCTGCTGTTGTCATCAGGCCTTCTGACAAAGTTATCATTGATCAGGTTGGTGCCGGGCTTCTTGAGGGGCCGGCAAAGGAGGCTGCGCTGGATCAGATGATACGTGGTGTGATACCTCCATATATCGTTCTTGGCCTTTTTCTCTTTGTGTTCGGTTATTTCTTTTTCAAGTCTTCGATCCCGGAGGTCAACCCTGACGGTTCCGGTAAAGATGATGTGTCTGAGGAGACGGAGTCCAGATCCATCCTGAGTTATCCGTACCTTGTCCTGGGCGCATTTGCGCTCTTCTGCCATCTCGGTTCTCAGGCCGTTTCCATCAATACCATAATGGGATATGCACAGAGCATGGGCGTAGATATGCTCCAGGCAAAGGTGTTCCCCTCTTTTACTCTCGGATGCATATTGTTCGGATACCTACTAGGCGTATTGTTCATTCCGAAATACCTTTCTCAACAGAAAGCTCTGATCATATGTACTGTCACTGGGTTGGTATTGTCCTTCTGCGTAATACTGGCCGGCAGTCCTGTTCATCTGTTCGGACTGGATGCGGACTTGTCCATCTGGTTCCTCGTTTTGCTTGGTATACCGAACTCTTTGATATACGCAGGAATCTGGCCGCTGGCTATCCATGATCTTGGCAGGCATACCTCAATCGGGTCATCTGTCATGGTGATGGGATTGTGTGCGAACGCTATTGTTCCATTGGTATATGCATGGCTGGTCGACATCACGGGAAGTGCCAGAGTGGGTTACTGGATTCTTGTCCCTTGCTTTATATACATGATATTCTATGCAGTAAAGGGCTGCAAGATAGAACGCTGGTAAATAATACACGGTATGAACAGATTCAAACTGACAGGTGGGGAGATAATCACTCCTTTCCAAAACCTTGGAGTTGGGACCGTCCTTGTTGAAAACGGAACAATTATCGGTGTTGAACGTGGTATTGTTGAAGGCGACGATTTCCAAAATATCGATGTGACAGGGCATTATGTGATGCCTGGATTCATAGATATCCACTCGCATGGAGCCGGGAACGCTGATTTTATGGATTGTACGGCAGAAGCCTGCCTTACGATTGCACGTGAGCACGCAAGACATGGGACAACTCTGCTTTATCCAACGACACTTGCCTCCGATAATGAGGAAATGATGAGGTTTTTGGAGGTGTATGAACGCGTGAAAAATCAGAAAGAGGGCGCGGCATTCGGGGGACTGCATCTCGAGGGACCTTATTTCGCATATGAATTCCGTGGAGCTCAGGATCCCAGGTATCTCAAAAATCCGGATCCGTCAGATTATATGCCGATACTTGATGCCTCGTCCGACATAAAGAGGTGGAGTGTTGCTCCAGAGCTTCCGGGGGCATTGGATTTCGGACGTATGCTCAGGCAGAGGGGGATACTTCCTTCAATCGCCCATACCAGTGCGATTTATGATGACGTGGTGGAGGCATATGATGCAGGATATACTCTCATCACGCATTTCTATTCATGTATGAATGGGGTTGTAAGGCGCAATGCCTTCCGCCATGCTGGTTGCATTGAAGCCGGATTTCTTCTCGATGATATGTCACTGGAAGTGATTGGAGACGGGATACACGTGCCGAAAGAACTGTTGAAGCTTATCCTCAAGAACAAGGACGTCGATAAAGTGATCCTTTGTACAGACTCGATGAGGGGAGCAGGGATGCCGGAGAATGCAACAAGCATCCTCGGAAGCTTGGAAAAGGGTCAGACCGTCTATCTTGAAGATGGTGTTGCCAAAGTCATGGACAGATCTTGTTTTGCCGGCAGTATCGCGACTACTGACAGATTGGTTCGTACTATGCATTTCTTGGCCGGGCAACCCTTGACTGATGCGGTCAGGATGATTTCGGCCAATCCTGCCGCAATTATGGGGGTAGGTGACAGAAAGGGACGCATACAAAAGGGATATGATGCTGATATCGTCGTGTGCGGCAGAGATTTGTATGCGTGCGAGACATATGTAATGGGCAATAGAGTGTTTTAAAGACGTAAAATATCATGAAAAAGATTGCAAGCTTATTCTTGACTGTGATAGCCACAGTTTCATCCATTTCAGCGCAGACTAAAATCGGTATCATCGGCCTGGATACATCACATTCGATTGCTTTCACAAAACTCCTTAATGATAAAAATAGCGAGGACCGTTTTGTCAGGGAATTCGAGGTTGTAGCGGCGTACCCTTATGGAACGCGGAACATCGAGTCTGCAACTTCCAGGATACCGAAGTATGTAGACGAAATTCAGCAGTATGGCGTTGTCGTCACTGACTCCGTTGCAGAACTGCTTGAACAGGTGGATTGTGTCTTCCTCGAGACAAATGACGGTAACCTTCATCTGGAACAGGCTGTAGAAGTGTTTAAATCAGGCAGGAAAATCTATATCGACAAACCGCTTGGTGCGACGCTTGGCCAGGCCATCGCAATCTATGAAGTCGCAGAACGTTATGGGTCAACGTTCTTCTCTTCATCGGCAGTACGTTTTACGCCCCAGAATGTGAAGCTCAGGAACGGTGACTACGGGGCAATAATCGGTGCCGATGTTTATTCCCCTCATTCTATCGAACCTACACATCCGGATTTCGGGTATTATGGGATCCACGGTGTTGAGGAACTGTTCACTGTCATGGGGACAGGATGCAAGTCCGTATCAAGGACTCATAATGAAGCTGGAGATGTGGTTGTCGGTCTTTGGGAAGGGGACAGGATCGGTTCATTCCGTGCAATCGTAAAAGGGCCGTATCTGTTCGGAGGTACTGCTTTCACGGCCTCAAAGGCTTATCCCACCGGAGGGTATTCCGGGTATAAAGTCCTCCTCGACCAGATTCTGAGGTTCTTTGAAACTGGAGAGTCACCTGTCTCAAAAGAGGAGACGCTGGAACTTTTCACGTTCATGAAGGCCGCAAACATGAGTCTTGATGCGGGTGGCGCGCCTGTCAGCATGGCAAAGGCCAGAAAGGCAGGGGAGAAGGATGCGAAGAAACTCCTGAAAAAACTATAAGGATGAAATATCCATCGTATGTGATAATGGCCGTTTTGTTTCTCTCTCTCTTATCGTGCAGTGAGGGAGAAAAAACCATGGTGATGATAGATCCGGGACACTATCATGCTGCATTGATTCAGAAGAACCATCTTCCCGGTGTCTCTGATATAGTCAGAGTATATGCCCCTGAATGTATGGAATTGGACTCTTACCTGTCCACTGTCCGCTCGTTCAATCAAAGGGAGGACGATGCGACGGGATGGAGGGAAGAATTGCATATATCAGACTGTTTCCTTGATTCTCTTCCGCCTGCTTCCAAAGGCGATTTCGTGGTTCTTGCAGGAAAGAATCGGAACAAGGCCACGTATATCAAAAGGGCGATAGAGTGTGGGTACAGCGTCCTCTCTGATAAGCCGATGGCTATTACCGGCGAAGGTTATGAGTCGCTTGTTTCTGCTTATGAACTTGCGAAGAAAAAGGGACTGGTAATATGCGATCTGATGACAGAACGACATGACGTGCTGAATGCGATTGTCCGCGATATCGTATCAGACAGGGAATCATTTGGAGATATAACCGGTGTTTCCATATCAAGTGTCCATCATTTTTTCAAGAATGTTAACGGAGCCTCTCTTAGGCGCCCGATGTGGTACTACGACGTAAGACAGCAGGGGGAGGGCATCGCTGATGTCACAACTCATCTCATAGATCTCATATTCTGGCAGTGTATGCCTGATGTGGCTGTGACTCCATCGGATATCACTGAACTTGAAGCATGTCATTATCCGACATCTGTTTCTCTTGAGCAGTATGAGAGATCTACCGGTGCACAGGCATTCCCGGATTATCTTTCAGCTGATGTCTGCCCTGACGGCATCCTCAATGTCATGTCTAACGGCAGGATTGGTTTCAGGTTGAAGTCAATACCTGTTTCGGTCAGTGTGAGATGGGATTATGAACCTGTTGAAGGAGGCGGTGACACATCGGAATCATTGTATGATGGGACAAAGGCTTCTGTACGGATGGTGCAGAATGTAGGAACAAATTTTGATCGCCAGTTGTTATTGAACGTTTCTTCGTCATCTGAAGGGAGTTTGCTGGAAAAACTCAAAAACAGCTATCCTGATATGATATGCACTCGGCTCGGTGACGGCAGGTGGCTCCTAGATATGCCACAGGATAAGAAACCAGGGCACGAAGCTCATTTCAATATGGTTGCAGCGTCATTTCTTGAAATGATAGACAGGCATGCAGTGCCTCTTTGGGAGAAAACCAACACACTGACAAAATACTATATTACTACCAGGGCAGTCCAATTATCTTCGCTAAATGAAGATTAAATTTCGAAAAATCATCATTTTCTGTCTAATACATGACATACATTTGTTAAAACTGTTTTGACTATTAAGCTAAATAAAAATGATTGAACTGAATGCGGATAAATTGAGGGTCAAGATATTTGATACCAGAGAAGAGATGGGAGAGTATGCTGCGTGTGAGGCAGAATCATATCTCAGGTCATTGTTGGAAACAAAGGAAGAGATAAATTGTGTGTTCGCTGCTGCTCCTTCTCAGGATGATATCCTTGCCAGTCTGGTGAAAAAGGATATATGCTGGGAGAGAATCAATGCTTATCACATGGATGAGTATGTGGGACTGAAAAAAGAGGATCCTGAATCTTTCGGTAACTATTTGAATGAACACATATTCTCTTTGGTTCCTTTCAAGTCTGTGAATTACATTGCCGCAGACAGTAGCTGGACGGCGGAGCAGTTGTGTGACGAATACTGCAAAAAGCTTTCTGGTATCGAGATCGATGCTGTCTTTATGGGCATAGGAGAGAATGGTCATATTGCATTCAATGATCCTCAGGTCGCGGATTTTAAAGATGACAAGATTGCCAAGATTGTGGATCTTGATGATGTGTGCCGCATGCAGCAGGTACACGATGGATGTTTCCCGACTATTGATGACGTCCCGAAGCAGGCAATTTCTCTTACCATACCGACGATGATGAGCGCCCGCAGACTTTTCAATGTCGTGCCAACTAGTTTCAAGGCAAAAGCTGTCAAGGATACAATCAATGGCGAATTGTCAGAGATGTGTCCTGCAACAATTTGCAGATACCATCCTGACGCGACGCTGTATCTTGACAGTGCAAGCGCTGAACTGATATATCGATAAACGCATATAGAATGAAGAATACCAATCAGGAAGTCGATTTAGGGCTTCGAAATTTCATAAAGAGCCTTGGATGTATGGCAGGAGGTGCTGCTTTTCTGGCATCGACAGCCCCATGGTTGAGCTCTTGCACCCCGGAGAAGCTTGCGGAGGTGAAGAAAGAGAAGGCGCGAGTTGCGCTTATCGGTTCTGGATCCAGAGGGCAGTATCATATTCATAACCTTATGAATATCCCTCATGCCGAGCTTGTGGCCATTTGTGATAATTATCAGGTCAATCTCGATGCGGCATTGACAATCTGTCCGACAGCAAAGGGCGTCAAGGACTATCGTGAGGTCCTGAGTGATCCTACAATAGATGGGGTAATCATCGCTACTCCGTTGTACAACCATGCATCGATTACCCTGGATGCCATCAGTGCTGGAAAGCACGTGTTCTGTGAAAAGTCTATGGCTCGTACCATGGACGAGTGCCTTGCTGTCTACAACTCATATGTGAACCACAATGTGGCCTTGTATTACTGCATGCAGAGAATGTATGATGAAAAATACATAAAGGGTATCAAACAGATTAAAGATGGCCTTATCGGTGATGTGGTCGGAATGCGCTGCCATTGGTTCCGTAATGCTGATTGGCGCAGGCCTGTTCCGTCTCCGGAACTTGAGAGACAGATCAACTGGAGATTGTATAAAGAATATTCAGGCGGTCTTATGACAGAACTGGCAACCCATCAGTTGGAAGTGTGTAACTGGGCTGCCGGGAAAATTCCGACTCAGGTTGTCGGCATGGGTGACATTGTATATTGGAAAGACGGACGTGAGGTTTATGACAGCGTGAGCCTGACATACCGTTATGCCGATGGAAGAAAGATCAATTACGAATCCTTGATTTCAAATAAATACAATGGAATGGAGGATCAGATTCTTGGCCATAACGGAACAGTAGACCTTACCAGAGGAGTCTATTATCTTGAGGAAGATAACATGATTCCTGGAATGCGTCAGCTTCTGGACCAGATCAAGACCAAGGCTTTTGCATCTATCCCTACCGCTGGTCCGAGCTGGAAGCCTGAATTGAAATCTGATTATGTCCCTCATCCTCTCGTTAGTGGCGGTATCAGTGTAAATGCCGGGCAGAGCATGATCTCTGCAGACCATGATGGTTCTGATGAGATTCTTTCAGCATTCTGCCAGTCATGCATTACTGGAGAAAAGGCGGACGATGTTGTAGGTGAGGCATACAGCTCCACTATGTTATGCCTTCTTGGGAATAAGGCAATGGAGGAAGGCCGTATGGTTGAATTCCCGGAGGAATACAAGATACCTTATATGAAATTCTAGTCGGAGATGAAAGATATTGTAATTACGGGCAAGATGATCAAGGCTGAGATTCTTATCGCTTTGGGGTGTCTTGTCTTTGCTGAGTGCCTCAATCTTTTTGCCATCATAAAGTATTCGAGGCCTGTAGTTGAACTTGTCAGTATGATAGGCTATGTCGTAATCACAGCGGTTCTGGCATATCTGATCCTGGCAGTCATCAGACTGGTGGTCAAATTTGTATTATGGATTGTTAACAGAATAAAGAAATGACGACAAGAAGAGATTTCATCAAACAGGCGGCTGCCGCTTCAGCATTCATTACAGTCGGTGGACTGGACGCAGTTGCAGGCGGCAAAAAGAAGACGGCTGCAGCATCTGCGAAACGTATCATCGGAGCCAATGATACAATCCGCCTTGCTGTCATCGGTGTGAACTCACGTGGCAAGGCACTCGCAAAGAATTTTTCTAAAATGCCTCTGTGTGAGGTGACTCATCTCTGTGACTGTGACTCACTTGCTCTTGCAGCCTGTCAGGCGGAAGTCTGCAAGATAACCGGCAAGACTCCGGTAGGTGTCAAAGATATCCGTGACCTGTTGGCAATCCCTGAGATTGATGGTGTAGTCATAGCTATGCCTGACCATTGGCATGCGCCTGCCGCCATGATGGCACTTCAGGCTGGGAAGCATGTATATCTTGAAAAACCTACTTCTCATAATCCGGCGGAGAATGAGATGCTTTTGAAGGTCGCACGCAAACACCCTGATCTTGTGGTAACGGTTGGAAACCAGCGCAGGTCATGGCCAAGAGTCCAGCAGGCGATACAGGAGCTTCATGACGGAGCAATCGGCGAGGTTCATTATGCCAAGTCCTGGTACGTAGCCAACAGACCTTCTATTGGAAAGGGAAAGGTCGTACCGGTACCGGAAAATCTTGATTGGAACCTATGGCAGGGACCCGCTCCACGAGTTGAAGAATTCAAGGATAATCTCATTCACTATAACTGGCATTGGTTCTGGCACTGGGGAACAGGTGAGGCCCTCAACAATGGAACACATTTCGTTGACCTTATCAGGTGGGGACTTCAGGTCGGATTCCCGACTCAGGTGTCTTCAGTAGGCGGAAGATGGCGCTATGATGATGACTGGCAGGCTCCAGACACTCAGATGATCACATTCCAATTCGGTGACAAGGGAGCTGGTTCATGGGAAGGAAGAAGCTGCAACAGTTCACCTGTAGATGGATATGGCTTCGGCGTTGCTTATTACGGAGAAAAGGGTTCTCTCATCCTGAGCGGTGGCAATGACTACAAGATCCTTGATATGGCAGGTAAGGTCGTGAAGGATGTGAAAAGTGATGTCGCCTACAAGCAGGGAGATCTTCAGAATCCATCTGAAATGCTTGATGGCTTCCACTTCCAAAACTGGTTTGATGCGATCAAGAAGGGTGATCCTCTCAACTCTACTCTGGAAGAGGCGTGCATGAGCACACAACTTGTGCAGCTGGGAAATATCGCTATGAGGGTCGGTCACTCCATACAGGTCAATCCGAAGAATGGCTATATCATAGGTGACCCTGAAGCGCAGAAGTATTGGGGACGTGACTATGAACCGGGATGGGAGCCAATCGTCTGAAAAAACTAACAACTAAATAACACTATTATGGCATCAATTAAACATCTGGCAGCGGCATTGGTATTCTGTGCCGTAACGTCGGTAGGCCCTTGTGAGCTCGTTTCGTCAGCCGTCAATTCATACGGCGAGGCCATGCAGCAGCCTGCATCCAAGGTGATCAAGGGTACTGTCACAGATTCTAATCATGAACCACTCATAGGTGCGAGTGTCATCATCAAAGGCTCATCAGAAGGTGTTACAACAGGAAATGATGGCGAGTTTGAGTTGTATGCTGCCCCTGGTTCTGTCCTTGTCGTGTCCTATCTGGGATACTATGACACTGAAATCACTGTCGGTTCATCCAGTATATATGCTGTGGTCCTCTCTGAAGATGCAGAGTATCTCGAGGATGTAGTCGTGATCGGTTTCGGCACCGTCAAAAAGGCAAATCTTACCGGCTCCGTCTCTGCAGTCAGGTTTGATGAGAAGATGACTAGCCGTGCTTCTCTTAACCTTGCTACAGCTCTGACGGGAATGAATGCCGGTCTGAGCATTTCGCAGACCAATGGCACTCCTGGATCAGAAGGATTCTCGATACTTGTCAGAGGACAGGGCACAATGAATGACTCGTCTCCTCTCGTTCTGATAGATGGAATTCCGGGTGCGATCAACGATGTGAATCCTGCAGACGTTGAAAGTGTTTCTGTCCTTAAAGATGCGGCCTCATCGGCTATCTACGGAAGCCGTGCTGCAAACGGAGTTATCCTTATCACCACCAAGATGGGTGGTGAAGGCAAGTTCGAAGTCGTATATAACGGTTATGCAGGTTTTGAGAGTGCAGCCACTGACGTGGAGTTCGTGTCAGACATGGCGACTCATATGGAGCTTGTCAACGAGTCTGAAGGCCGTGAGAAATATCCTCAGGCTGCAATTGACATGTGGAGGACAGAGTCTGCCAAAGGAAATCCTCTCTATCCAAATACAAACTGGTACGATGAGATGCTCAATACCTCATTGCTTCAGGAGCATACCTTGGCTGTGAGAGGCGGTACACAGAGGAGCAATATTGCAATGTCTCTCGGATTCCTTGACAATAAGGGTATCATTGACAATTCTGGTTTCAAGAAGTATTCATTCCGTATCAATGCGGCAACGAAAATCACTGATTGGCTTGAGCTTGGAGGGAATGTGTATGGATTCTGGTCGGATAGAGATCCGATCCACATAGATTCGTTCTTTTCCAGCATCAGAAATACCATCCCTGGAGTTACACCTAAGGCAGATGACGGCAGGTATGGTGGAAACATGTTTAAGGATATGGTGCAGGTCTCAAATCCACGTGCGGTTGTAGATAATGTGAGAGGAAACTATGAGAGACAGAAAGTTGGAGTGAAGTTTTTCTCAAAGGTCAATTTCCTGAAATATTTCCAATGGGAGACCAGCATCGGTGGTGATTTCGACAATCGCAGGAATTGGGAGTATACCATGCCTTATTCCCTCTGGAACTTCCAGACCGAAGTTGAGACTCCTTCCAGCACAGCGGTTGATCAGTTGCTGAATTCATCGATCCGTTATTATACGACAGTGGTCAATACACTCCTTAGATTCAATTCAACTGTTGCAGGCAACCATCACATTTCAGCACTTGTGGGTTTTGACCAGCAGTACAACAGAATGGACAACTTCAATGCGACGAAGCAGGATGTCCTTGGAAATGACCAGCTCTATGTCATGGATGCTGCGACTGATATGCTTTCAGTCAAGGGAAATGCTACTGATGACGCACTTCAGTCTTACTTCGGAAGAATCAATTATGATTATAAGGGAAAATACCTGTTTGAGGCCAATGCACGCTATGATGGCTCATCCCGCTTCTCCAGAGAAAACAGATGGGGATTCTTCCCGTCATTCTCTGCTGGTTGGAGACTTACAGAAGAAGAATTTGCTGCGCCTCTCAAGACTGTGTTTGATGATCTGAAATTCAGGGCTTCATATGGTCAGTTAGGAAACAACAGGATTGGAGATTATACTTACCAATCTGTATATGGACTACTGCTTTATCCTATGGGAGGTCAGCTTCAGCAGGGTGTTGCGGCAACGACTCTTGCAAACAGTACTGTGAAGTGGGAGACCACAACCATGACAAATGTAGGTGTCGACTTCGCGATGTTCCGCAATCGTCTCCATGTCAGTGCAGACTGGTATGACAAGACAACTGATGATATCCTGGCAAAGAAGCCTATCCCGTACACAATGGGCTTTAACACTCCATCATGGCAGAATATCGCCAAAATGAGAAACAGGGGTGTTGAATTCGAAGCATCGTGGAACGGTACAGTCGGGAAGGATTTCGCATATGGTATTTCAGGAAACCTCTCAACAGCGAAGAATACAGTTCTTGCCTTTGGTGAGGATGAAGCAAGCGGTCTTTATATGATCAGTGAGGGAAAGCCTTACCATGCTTTCTATCTTCTTGAGTTCGACCATATTATTCAGAGCCAATCTGAAATAGACCAGCTCATTGCTGACGGTTATACTTTTGCAAATGAAATCGGTGGAAAGCCGTGCCCGGGAGATTTGCTTTATAAGGATACAAACGGTGACAAGGTATTCAACCTGGAAGACCGTACAGTGCGCGATTACTCAACCCTTCCTTCAATGACCTATGGCCTTTCTTTCAACGCTTCATATAAGGGTGTTGACTTCATGGTTATGGGTCAGGGACGGAGCGGTGCACATGGATATTGGGGGAATGACGGTTTCAATACCTTCAATATCAATGAGGGTTTCCTTCAGAGAGCAGTCGTTCTTGACAGATGGACCGAGAAGAATCCATCAACAAAGTACCCTCGTCTCCTTACAAGCGCATCCACACTCAATACAGTCAACAGTGATTACTGGCTTTACAATACTTCATATTTCAGAATCAAGTCTATCCAGCTCGGATATACACTCCCATCAAGATTTACACAGAAGTTCAGCGTAAAGAGACTCAGAATCTATACCAACCTCGAGAATTACTTTACATTCACACATTTCGAGGGGTACAATCCGGAAAATCCATCAATGGCTTATCCTCTCATGAAGCAGTGTGTATTCGGTATCAATGTGACACTTTAATAATCGGGATGTTATGAAAAAGATCATATCATATATTTCTGTCGCTCTATGCCTGCTGTCGTTCAATGCATGCGACTCATCTTTCCTTGACAGAGCATCAAAGGACGAACTCTCTGAAGAAGGTCTCTGGAAGACAGCTGATGACGCTGTGCAGGCAGTCAACGCTCTCTATCATTCCAATAGGGAATATTATAATCAGATCGTCATCTATGGCTTCCTGGATGATTTCACAGATTGTTCATATCAGTCATTCGCCACAGGTATGACCACAGGGTCATATCCTACGAACGCTGCTTTCTTCCTGAATCCCTGGATAACATTCTATAAAGGCATATACAGGGCAAATACTGCCATCAAAAAGCTGCCGGACATGAATATCGATGAAGGCCTGAAAAACCGATGCCTTGGCGAGGCTTATTTCTTCAGGGGATATTTCTACTTCAAGCTGTGGGATCTTTTCGGTGGAGTTCCGCTTTATGATTATCCAATGCCTCCAGCTGACGCATACAAGCCTAGGGCTACTGAACAGGAAGTGTATGAATTCATCGTAGAAGATATGGATAAGGCGTTTTCTCTTCTTGCGCCTCGTTATACCGGAAGTGATGTCGGCCGTGCAACGAAGTGGGCTGCTCTTTCAATGAGAGGAAAGGCACACCTCTGGGCTAAACAGTATGCCCTTGCAGCAGCTGACTTCAAAAAGGTCATGGACGAGAGTGGCAGTACGCTCAATCCGGATTATTATTCACTATTTCATGTTGAGGGAAACAATTGTCCTGAAATCATTTTCGACGTTCAGTATTATGAACAGTCTGGTCAGGGACTTGCCGTCAATGTGACATGGGGTACCCAGTCAGGTGCTTTCTCCGGACAGCAGCGCTGTCGTCCTACAAATGAACTCGTGAATGCCTTTGAGATGAAGGATGGAACTCCTTTTGACTTCAAGAACTTCAAGAATGCGGAAGGTGGAACATTCAATCCTGACAATGCTGCAGATTGGAATGACGAATCTTCTGTCAGAGCGCTGTTTGAGGATAGAGATCCCCGCCTTCAGGCTTCTGTTATAGTCCCATGGTCTACATATGTCGGTGCGGGAGACAAGACATTCATATACAGATATCCTGCAGACAATACTCAGGCCGATCAGCTCAAGCTTGCATGGATGGGCAATTATGTGTGGCGCAAATTCCTGCCTGCAGGAACAAAAAATAATACCATCTATAACCAGGTCCCTCAGAACCTCCCTCTGATTCGTCTTGCTGATGTCATGCTCATGTATGCTGAGGCTCAGAATGAGGCAGCCTCCCCTGATCAGTCTGTATATGACGCCCTTAACTCAGTCCGCAGGAGAGCTGGCGTTGCAGAGGTGACTGCTACTCTCACCAAGGACCAGATGCGTGAAAAGATACGCCATGAGAGAATGGTAGAGCTTTGCGCAGAAGGAATACGATACTCTGATATCAGAAGATGGAAGATTGCAAAAGATGTTGTCGACAAGGTCTGGATGAAATCTTTCATAGGAGCATCAATCCGTCAGAGAGGATTCCCGGATAATTTCTATCTTTGGCCTATTCCACAGGCTGAAATAGATCAGAACCCTGCTCTTGAGCAGAATCCTGGCTGGAATTCATAGTGCGTATCAATATGCAATCTCGGAGAGAATTCATAAAAACGAGTATATTCGGAGCTGCGGCCCTCTCAATGAGAGGGCTGTATTGCCCTGGCCTTTCAGCACGCAGCTACGCTTCAATTGCAGGGGCAAATGACAGGATATGTGTGGCTGCTGTCGGGGTAAATGCACGTGGTGGTGCCGTGGCAAATACATTTGCCGGGCGAAGGGGATGTGAGGTCTCGCATGTATGCGACGTCGACAGCCGGGCTTTAAGCAGATGCCGCGGTATACTTGCAGACAAGCAGGGTTTCTCTCCCAGAATAGAGAAGGATTTCCGAAAAGTCCTGTTGGACAAGGACGTGGACGCTGTGATGATAGCAACTCCAGATCATTGGCATGTGCCGGCATCCATTATGTCTATGCAGGCGGGAAAACATGTGTACTGTGAGAAACCGGCGAGCTACGCTCCCAGAGAGGGCGAGCTCCTGATTGAGGCTGTCAGAAAGTATGACAGGGTGTATGAGATCGGTCTCCAGAGACGATCATGGACGAACGTTCTCGAGGGCATCCAAGCAATCCGTGACGGTGTCGTAGGCAACATCCATTTCGGGCGTGGATGGTACACCAACAATCGCCCGTCCATCGGTTTTGGGAAGGAAGTTCCTAATCCTGAATGGCTTGACTGGGATCTTTGGCAAGGTCCTTCTCCGCATGTGCCGTATAAGGATAATTATGTGCATTATAACTGGCACTGGTTCTATAGATGGGGAGGAGGAGAGGCGACAAACAATGGTACCCATATGGTGGATATCCTCAGATGGGGCATGGAACTCGACTATCCGACCTCTGTCAATTCTATGGGAGGACGTTATTATTATCAGGATGATCAGGAGACACCTGACACTCAGGTAATCAATCTGTCATTTCCCGGGGGAAAGATGATCTCATATGAGGGCCGCAGCTGCAATCCGATGACCAGTGACAGCAACTCTGTAGGAGTGATGTTCTTTGGTGATAAAGGCAGTATCCTCATCACCGGCAGCAACGGATATCAGATATTTGACCTGAACAACCAGATTGTCAGGAAGAAATACAGTGACATTCCTATCGATCCTCGCAACAAGGTCAATCCTTCTGAAGGGCTGGATGCTCTGCATGTGGATAATTTCCTCAATGCCATCCGAGGTACCGCGAAGGTGAACTGCTCTGCTGAGGATGGTCACAAGAGCACTCTGCTGATGCAGCTTGGTATGATTTCGCATCGTGTGGGTCACAATCTCAATATAAATCCCCAAAATGGTCATGTCCTTAGTGACAGAAAAGCAATGAAATTGTGGAGCTGCGAGTACGCTCCCGGTTACGAAGTCAAGATATGATAAAACGATTCCGTCTTCTTTTTGCCGTGGTCCTGCTTTTTTTCCCGGCGATGATGTTCTCTCAAGAACTGACAGTTCGTCCTGAAGATTGTCCGGGAGAATCAATATCGGATAAGATTCAATATGCGTTGGACAAGATATCAGCAAAAGGAGGCGGGACAATTCTGTTTCACGACACCCCGGTATATCATATTGACCGTGCCATCGCTCTGCCGTCCCATACAAGGATGGTGATTGACAACTGTAAAATCAAGCTCGTGGATCATGTCTTTGACAATATTATCCGTTCAGCAAATATCATCCCTGATGAGGATCATCCATTTGAGTACGCTGCGAGGCTTGAGGAGGCTCATGATATAAGTATCGTCGGCGAAGGGGATGCGGTTGTCGAGGGCGCGGATGACTTCTATGCCGATATCAACCCCAGGACAGGCAAATATGAGAAATGGGTCGGTGACTTCTGGGGATGGCGGAATTTTTCTATCCTCATGTCATATGTCCATGGCTTCAGAATAACAGGAATAACTCTCCAGAAGACTCATAGCTGGGGTATGGTTCTTACAAATGGATGTACCGATGGCCTTGTTTCCGACATCACACTCCATACGACAGTGAAAAATGGCGATGGTATCAGTATCATTCAGGGTGGGTCCGATATCATTATTCAGAATGTGAGCGGGGAGACTTCCGATGATTCGATAGTCCTCGCAGCATTCGATGAGACACGTTGGAGCAACCCTAAATATATCTATCCCTTGCTTCCTGTGAGGTACTCAGACTATTCTTATGGGGCAGATATCCATGATGTTACTATACGAAACGTTCATGTATCCGGCGTGTATCATGATATCATCTTCCTTCCATCGCGCCCGCAGATTTACAATGTGTGGTGTCAGAATATCAGTGATGGAGACAAAGGCGGCAAGAATGTTGTTGTCCGCTTTTACGGGAACGGTCAGTATGGCAAGGGATTCAAGCCTGGCAATGTCCATCATATCTACCTTGATGGCATTGTTTCGAACTATGCGCGCGCTGCGGTGGAGAAACTTGCTCCCGTATTCGACTCCCGTTTTGATAATTTGATCCAGAATAATGCAAAGGGAGTTGTCGTATCGGAACCGGAACCTCCTGCTACGGATCGGAATCCGGACATCAGGCTGTCTTACAGATTCCCAAAAAAGGGTTTATACAGGATCTATGCTGATGTCAAAAGGCTTGATGAACATGATTTGCGTCCAGGTGAACCGGTACCTGAAAGAAAAATCGTGATGCAGCTCAATAATAGCCGTCCTACAGCGAGGATTGTGTCCGACCTCGATCATCACACAGGCCATTGGCTGGGGAATTTCAATCTCCGTCGCAAGAATGAGATAAAGATATGGCTTCCGGAGCAGATATCTTTTGACTCGCTGCGCATTGTCCCATACGAAGATGTCAAAACTCCAGATGCCGTTCGTAAGTACAAGCCCGAGTCGGTACCTCCCTCTGCCCATCCGAGATTGTGGGTGACACCGCAGTCTCTCGCTCAGGTTCGTTCGAGGCTTGAAACTGGAGAGAATGCGAGATATTGGAAGCTGGTCGAGTCAAAGGCTCTGCAGGTATATCCATACCACGTAAATACTCTTGTTGAAGAGTATTACAATGCAGAGCTGGAGGATGTGATTATCACAAAAGCCTTTTACAGCCTCATGACCGGCAACAGGTCTATAGGTCAGGAAAGTGTCCGTCTCCTCAGAGATTATTTCAGTGTTCTCGAGTATGGAAATGTTAGGAGAGGTGACATCACGAGGCAGATAGGCGCGAGCATTCTGACGGCTGCATTGGTATATGATTGGTGTCATGATCTGGTTTCTCCGTCAGACCGTGACCTGTTCTACAGCAAGTCCATGGACCTGGCACGCATTATGGAAGTCGGATGGCCGCCATACCGTGACAACGTAGTCAATGGCCATGCGAGCGAAGCTCAGGTGAACAGGGATCTGCTGGCCATGTCAATTGCTTTTTACGAGAATGACAAGGAAGCATATCGCCTGGTTTCATATCAGATGGAACAGATAATCCGGATGCGTGACTTCGAGTATCAGTCTCCAAGGCACAATCAGGGATATGACTATGGCATTTTCAGGCATGGTTGGGAAATGCGGGCGGCATGGATATTCAAAAGGATGCTCGGCAGAGCCATGTTCTCCGACAATATCAGTGCCCTGTGTGACTATTGGATGCACATGCGTTTGCCTGGTGGTGACAGACTCGCTGATGGTGATCGCTTTCCGGGAGATTACAAAATGGCAGCCGAGACTCTTCTCCTCGATTACTCATATTCAGAAAATCCATTTCTGAAGACACTTTTCGGAATGCTTGGGGGCTTTGAATGCATGGAAAAGAACCCCATCCTGTTCCTGCTTGTCAATGATCCTTCTCTGAAGCCTGAACCTCTTACCGGATTGCCGAAAGCCATCGATTATGGCGATGTCCTTGGGGGACAGACCTGCAGGACTGGATGGGATCTTTCAGCAGACAGCAGAGATGTCGTATATGATATCAGGGGGGGAGGGTTTCATTTCGGGAATCATCAGCACTGTGATGCCGGATCATTTCAATTGTTTTGTGGCGGTCGTATCATTACCAATGTAGGCATCTACTATGCTTATGGATCCCCTTATGACTTCAATTACAACAAGCGCTCTGTCTCTCACAATTCTGTCTTGATATTTGATCCGGATGAAGCGCTGGTCGGCAGGTCGCTAAAAAATGACGGAGGAAGCCGGTTCAACCAGATCACTCCGTCCAGTCCTGAGCACACGGTCTCAGATCCGGTGTTTGCCTATGGGAAAGTACTGGCTGTCGCAGCAGAAGAGACGGATGCTCCGCATTATTGGTTCAAGGCAGATCTTACAGATGCGTATACGTCCAAAGTCAGGAGTTATACCAGAAGCAGCTGCTTTCTCAATATGGAGAGAGATGATGTGCCGGCGGTCATCATCATCGATGACGTCTTGTCACTATCCGGACCGTTCAAGACATTCTGGAAGGTAAATACGCTATGTGAGCCGGAGATGACGGATCATGGCGTCTGTCTGGCCGCTTATGGGGGGAAATCCAATACGCGTGCCTACGTCACGGCGCTGATGCCATCGGCTGAAGATATGATAACCGAAGTGTCAAGGATCAGAGATTCTTCCAATATTCTAGGCCCGCAGTATCAGATCCGATATCCACGTCCTGAGGCTGATGCCTTCCAATATGTCGAGAGTGCCCAGGAGCAGTCATTGCACCATCGATATGTCAATATGATCCAGGTTACACGTGATGGATACAAGCCTTTGGATGCAAATTGTGTAAAAACCGGCAATTCGCTTCTGGTGGAGGTCGGCGACAGGTTTGTGCTCCTTTCTGGTGACGGGAGACTCCGCTCAGACTCCGTGTCATTCGAAATCCGGCAGGGGGAGGGAAAACAAGTCTTTGTGACCGATATCGCATCTGGCAGCTGGATGCTCATCCGGGATGGTGTGGTCGACAGGAAAGTCGTTGTTGAAGACAGGAATAATTCAGCGTCAGTCTTTTGTGTCCCGGGATCATACGAGTTGCGTATATCCACATCAGACTAGGAAACTCGCCGGCTCAACAGGCCGTATTCTTTGAGAAATACTCCAGAAACCTTAAATTTGGGAATTTGGAAGTATTTTGCCCATGAAAGCTGTCGTATCACGGTTATTGATTGTGAGCTTGATGCTCATTGCCATGCCTTTCTCTCTGAAGTCAGGTATTCGTCCTGACTTGTCGCCTGAGTCAGGCGCTGTCGTACAGCCCCGCAGGGTCATCCTGAGGATGCCTGACGTCGATATCGAGGCGGTTTCTGCTGCGGCGGATCAGTTTATATCGGCTTCTCTGCCGTTTGTGTTCGAGCGCGTCGTGAGGCCGGATGACAGTCCCAGGATGAAGGAACTCCTCGCCAGGATGCAGTGGAAGAACTGCCAGCTGGTGGAGAGCCTGACCGTACCGGAGAGCGTGGAGGTGGTGGACATCTGCCCGGGCATGGAGGCCGAGCTCATCAGGATGGCCGTGGACAGCGCCTGGGATGTGCGTGTTCCGAAGGACTGGGGCAGAATCATACGCGAAGAGACTCGTACGGACTCTTTCAAGACCTACTACGTCAGCAATGAAGGCGATGACAGTGCGGACGGACTCTCGCCTGAGAGCGCATGGAAGACGCTGGACAAGGTCAACAACGCGGCCTTAGGCTTTGGTGACAAGGTGCTCTTCCGCTCAGGTGACATATTCCGCGGCGGCTTGGAGCCTATGTCAGGAAGAGAAGGTGCTCCTATCATGTACGGACGCTATGGCAGGGGAGTGAAGCCTGTGATCGAGCCATCATACGATGCCAGCTCCGAGGGGGACTGGGAGAAGGTCGGAGACAGGCTCTGGCGCTGTGAGAAGCCGTCCGAATTTGAGCTTGCCAACGTTATCTTCAATCATGGCCGCAAAGGCTGCGCGTGGAAGGAGGACCGTCTCGACCAGCTCGAAGGCCGTGACCTGCATTTCACATGGGTGAAGGAGGAGAAGGCCATCTATATGGTCAGCGACTCCAACCCTGCAAGCCGTTTCCGTTCCATCGAGATCGCCGAGAAGAGGCACATCATCAATGAGGGTGGGTGCCATGATGTCTGCTACGAGGGACTGTGGCTGCGTTATGGCGGTGCACATGGCATAGGCGGTAGCGAGGTCAGGCGCATCTCCATCAAGGATTGTGATATCTGCTGGATAGGCGGAAGCACCTTATATATCGACAATGACGGCCGCGGCGTGCGCTACGGCAACGGTATAGAGTTATGGAGCCTTGCTCAGGATGTCCTGGTGGAGGGATGCCGTGTGTGGGAGTGCTGGGACGCTGGTCTCACCAACCAGTCCAACGAGAACGGAGTTTGCCAGAAGAACATCATATACCGCTCAAATAAGATCTGGAACTGCGAGTATTCCTTTGAATATTGGCAGCAGGGCGACAATGCCAGCACAGTGAATGTGGTGTTTGAGGACAATGTGTGCCTCAATGCCGGCAAGGGATGGGGCCACACCCGCCGCTGGAATCCAAATGCCGGCCATCTCATGTTCTATGACACTACCGCCGAGACGGAGGGATTTGTGGTCAGGAACAATATATTCCGCAACACGGAAGACTGCGGCATCAGGCTCTTTAACGCATGGTATCCTTCCATCCTCATGGAGGGCAATCGATGGGTCATTCGCCGCAACTTGCTCTGCCGCTACCACGGACGCCCTACTTCGGACCTCATTAACAAGTATCCGGACCACCTGGATGCCACGCATGACGACAATGAGGCTGAGATTCAGGGTCAGACGGCCGAGGATCCTATGGTGTTTGGCGCAGGCCGCAAGGAACTCAGGCGCTTCCGCGAGAGGTTCGGTTTCGACAGGTAGGCTCTGGCTGATCTTTCTGGATGTCAGAGAATGAAAAGGAATCTTGCGCCTCCGGTGTAGGAGGTGTCTAGCATGACCCTGCCACCGAGCTTGGACGCGATGGTGCTGCAGATGTTGAGGCCTAGGCCTGCTCCCTGCTTGAACGCGTCAAGTTTTGTGAAGCGCTCGAAGATGTTATCAGCCATCTCGACAGGTACGCCTGTGCCTGTGTCTGTGACAGAGAATGTCACCTTGCCCGGATTTTCGGTAGTCGAGCAGTGGACATGGATTTCTCCGCTTTCGGTGTGCTTGCAGGCATTGGTCAGGAAATTGATGATCACCTGCTGCACCCTGCGGGCGTCGGTGCTGATCATGAAGCTGTCTTCGACTTCCGTCGTGAATCTCATCTCGACTCCGTCAGGGGTCCTGTACTCGACGGTCTTGATGGCATTGAGGCACATCTCGTTGCA
The DNA here is from genome assembly GCA_018066125.1 of Candidatus Cryptobacteroides onthequi. Lineage (GTDB taxonomy): Bacteria > Bacteroidota > Bacteroidia > Bacteroidales > UBA932 > Cryptobacteroides > Cryptobacteroides onthequi. The sequence goes on from JAGHSA010000056.1 coordinate 32,477, forward strand.
TGAGGCATCCTCGATCTGAATCTTGTAATTGCCGTTTTCTGCGTCTCCGATATCCAGGATGTCGTCGATGAGCATGGTGAGCATCTTGGAGCTGTTCTTGATGTAGCCTGAGTACTGTGCCTTCTCTTCATCGGTGTTGAAGCCGTCGGGCATGCCCAGCAGCTGCGAGAATCCCATGATGGCATTGAGCGGTGTCCTGATCTCGTGGCTCATGTTCTGAACGAACTGTGTCTTGATCTTGTCTGATTTCTCTGCCCTTTCCTTGGCTTCAAGGAGCTCTGCGTTGGTCTTTTCGAGGGTCTTGCGGTATTTCCTGACCTTGAGATAGCGGGATATGTAGAATGCAGTCGCCAGGAGGAATGCCAATACGGAGATGTAGCTCAGTGTCTTGTAGTATCTCTGACGGAGCAGCTGTCTGTCTCTCGCACTGATTTCCACAAGAGTCGAGAGTTCTTCATCCATGTCGGAAATCTCATCGCTGAACTGCTCCTCATGGGTTTTCGCCTTGGTGTCATAGTATCTCTTCTGGAACTCAAAGGCTTTTTCCCAGTCGCCCATGAGCATGTAGACCATGGTTTTCGCGTAGTTGATGTTCTCTTCGTCTCCGATTTCCCCGCAGAGTGCCAGTGCCTTTGAGTATTCTTTCCTCAGGGCAGTCTCATAGACCTTGAATAACGCTTCAAAGAACCCGATTGAGACGGATGTGTTCGATTCGAGTGCACGGAACGCTGCGGCATACTCCCTGAACTTGTCATAATTGCCGAGTCCGAAGTGGCATAGGGCGGCGCAGGCATAGGCGTCACTGTCCGGGAAGGCTGTAGACAGTGACCGCATGCTGTATTCCAGGGCGTTGTCATAATCCTTGATCTCCAGATAGTTGAATGCTATGAGACTGTACAGCTGTGATGCAGCTATCACTCTGCTTTCTCCCTTTCCCTTGATGAAGTCCACAGCTTTCTGGTAGTTCAGAGTGGATCTGGAGATGTCTCCCATCTGCCAGAAGATGACGCCGAGAGCATAGTTTCCGAAATAAAGCCCGAACTCGTTGTCCAGCCGGTGTCCTTCGTCTATGATGTTGCGTGCCATCTCCAGGGCTTTGCGCTTCTCATTGCTGTTGATATAGAATGAGACGACGTTGGTCATCTCGCTGAAATAGCAATAGTAATACTCGCACTCACGCGCATACTTCCTGGCATCGAGGCTGTTCTTGAAGAAAGAGGCTGAATCCGCCTTGTTGAATGCATGGTGGCATCTGAGCTCGGATGCGAAGAAATGGTATGGGAGTTCTCCGGTCTCATCGCCCAGGATGTCAAGCGTGTCGGCAAATGCCACGACCCATTCCTGATCGAAATTGGAGGTCGCCGCCTCATATCTCTTCCCGATGTCTTCAGGTGTGCTTCTCCAGAACGTGAGATAGCTGTCGGTGTCATCAAGATATTCATCGCCGAACTCCGTCGGAAGTTCCTCTTCCCTTGGCTCAACGGCGGGCCCTGACGGCATCGTGCCGGCAGACGCGATGAGGGGCACGGCCATTGCGATGGCAATGGCTGCGGTCAGTGCGGCATATATGCATCGGCGCGATAGCAGCATCGGGGAGTTTTTCACGAATGATAAAGGTATGCATTAATAAATACACATTTCACAAAAGAAGAAAAAAGTGTAATTGTGGCTTTTTGAATCACATGGGGCATACTATGATGCAGGGCTCTGGGAGCATATTGCGACAAAATTATTATTTTTGTGACATGACTGCGGAAAAGATAAAACTCCTTGGTAAGACTCCTGATGAGCTCATGGCCATAGCTATCGAAGCCGGCCTCCCCGGATTCACGGGAAAACAGCTGGCTCAGTGGCTCTATGTCAAGAGGGTCAGGTCGATCGACGAGATGACAAACATATCCAAAGCGGGAAGGGAAAAGCTCTCTGAACGGTATGAGGTGGGTGTCAGTGCGCCGCTGGGCGTGGCTGTCTCGACTGACGGCACCAAGAAATATCTCTTCCCGGTGAGCTGCTCACGCTCTTCCGCGCTCTGTGCATATGAGCGGGAATCCGACCTGGAGACCTCGGCCATAGAGGCAGTGATGATCCCGGATGACGACCGCCGTACCCTGTGTGTGTCATCCCAGGCAGGGTGCAAGATGGGATGCCGTTTCTGCATGACAGGACGTCAGGGCTTCCACGGCAATCTTTCCGCAGCGGACATCCTGGCCCAGTTCATCGCGGTGGACGAATGCCATGAACTGACTAATGCCGTGTTCATGGGCATGGGAGAGCCTCTGGACAATTTCGAGAACGTCATGCGTGCCATAGAGGTGCTCACCGCCGACTGGGGTTTCGGATGGAGCCCTAAGAGGATCACCCTTTCGTCCATAGGCGTGCTCCCGAAGCTTCAGCGTTATCTCGAGGAGAGCCGCTGCCATCTGGCGATAAGTGTCCACAATCCGTTCGGAGATGAGCGCGAGAGCATGATGCCTGTGCAGAATGCGTTTCCTCTCCAGGAGGTCATCAGGCTCATCAGACAGTATGACTTTTCCGGTCAGAGACGTGTCAGCTTCGAGTACACCATGTTTGCGGGCTTCAATGACGACAAGCGTCATGCCGATGCCCTGATACGCTTGTTTTCGGGGCTCGAATGCAGAGTCAATCTCATCCGTTTCCACAAGATTCCGGACTTCCCTTACGATACATCGTCGGATATCGTCATGGAACGCTTCCGCGACAGACTCAACTCCAACGGCGTCACATGTACCATACGCTCATCGAGAGGAGAGGACATCCTGGCCGCGTGCGGCATGCTCGCGGGTCAGCACTCAAAGTGAAACCACACTTAAACATATGACATATGCGAAAGCTATTTCTTGCAACTATACTGTCAGCCTGCATATCATGCATTGCAGCATCTGCCCAGGTTTCTACGGCCAGCGTGGATCCTCAGGAGGATTCTGTGGCCTTTGCCGACATGCGCGCCAGGATGGACCGCATCCGCCGTACTGAGCACAGACCTACCGTGGCCCTCGTACTCAGCGGTGGCGGCGCCAAGGGCGCGGCCCATGTGGGTGTGATCAGATATCTCGAGGAACAGAAGATACCGGTGGACATGGTCCTGGGCACCAGTATGGGCGGTCTGGTGGGCGGCCTTTATGCAATGGGCTACAATGCGGATCAGCTGCAGGAGATACTCACTGATCTTGACTGGAACATCGTGCTCAGCGACAAGGTTCCTCAGGACTATGTGTCGTATGCCACCAAGATGTATAAGTCCCGCTACGCCATCAGCGTGCCTTTCCACTATACCAAGGATGTCTTCTACGACCGTGCAGGTGTGGCCGTGCCTGTAGAGGAGTCGGCACACAGACTCAAGAAGAACAAATCCATGGAAAGCGAGCTGGATGCTCTCGGTGCCAGGAATGACGAGGGAGGACTTCCCATGAATACGGTATGGAAGAGTCTTCCGGCCGGATATATCGACGGCATCAATGTCAACAGTGTCCTGAGTGAGAAGACTGTCGGCTATCAGGACTCCATCAATTTCAGAGAGCTTCCTATCCCATTCTGCTGTGTGGCTTCGGATATGGTGACATGCTGTGCCAAGAACTGGACCAGCGGCTCCATCAATGAGGCTCTCCGCTCCACGATGTCCATCCCTGGCCTGTTCAATCCTGTCCGCACTCACGGCATGGTGCTCGTGGACGGCGGTACCCGCAACAATTTCCCTACGGATATTGCCAGAGAGATGGGCGCGGACTACATCATAGGCGTGGATCTCTCGGATGTGAACCTCACATATCAGGACATCAACAATATCGGCGACATACTCTGGACTTTCATCGATATGCTCGGCCGCGAGGCGTTTGCCAAGAATGTCAACATTCCGGATGTGTTCATCAAGCCTGTACTGACAGAGTTCAACATGATGAGCTTCTCCAAGGAGAACATCCGCACCATCACCCAGAGGGGATATGAGGCCGCACTGCGCAATGCCGAGTCCATCATGACCCTCAAGGGCAGGATGCCGGCGTCGGAGCTGAAACTCAGGAACACTCCCGCGATCGACATCTCCAAGAAAGACGTGCAGATACGTTCTATCGAATATGTCGGTCTTACTGATTTCGAGTCCAGCTATCTGTCAAAGAAACTCAAATTCCATGCGGGAGACTATGTGAGCTCGTCTGATATCAATGACGCAGTGGCGATGATGTTTGCGACCGGGTCCTTCGTTTCCGTGGACTATAAGCTCTACGGCGATGCACAGCCGTTCCGTCTGGTGTTCATCTGCAGGAAAGGACCAGTCCACAAGGTCGGGGTCGGATTCAGGGCGGACAGTGAGGAGATGGTTGACCTCCTGTTCAACGTGGGATTCAACACGCAGAAGATTGCCGGGTCGAAGTTTGATTTCACCGGAAAGCTCGGACTGAATAAATATGCAGATGCGAGATATACTTTCGACACTCCGGGCGTGCCTACCATCAATATCGATGCGAAGATATCAGACAATGTGGGAAATGTCCTCTCCGGTCCGACGAAGTACCGCGTGTCGTACTGGGGACACAAGGAGCAGGTCTATATCTCCAATGTCAAATGGACCAAGTTCGATCTCAAGGTCGGTGGCCGCAACGAGTATTTCGGCATAAAAGACTGGCTGTCCAACGGTGAGTCCGCTTTCACTTCAAGCGAGCTGGCTGATATCAGCGGAGACTTCCTGTCTGTCTTTGCAGATGCCCGTCTCTATACCATGGACAACATCTATTATCCTACCAGGGGTACAGATCTCGGTCTCAATTACAGCTGGGTGTTCCTTAATCCTCAGAACACCTCATTCAAGCCTCTGAACATCGCGTCCGTGAATTACAGGCAGGTGTTCCCTATGGGCTCGCGCTTCGCCATGCTTACGGATATCCACGCAAGGGCCGTGATAGGCCCTGGTGACACAAACCCTGTGTTCAGGAACTATATTGGAGGCTCCATGTCAGGAAGATATCTCGATCAGAGAGTTCCGTTCATAGGCTTCAATGATGCGTACATCGCAGGCGACTATATGGCATCGCTCTGTGCCGACTTCCGCCTCAATGTCTATGACAATCTCTTCCTCTCCGCCCAGGCAGGTTTCTTCAAGTCGGCGAACACTCTCAAGTCCGAATTCACTGAATTCAATATCGATGCAGTGGGAGCGGCTATCGAGATAGGATACAATTCGCTTGTGGGGCCGGTCAAGTTCAATGTCCACTGGTCAGATCTCACCAGGTCTGTCGGTACATATTTCACCTTCGGCTATGACTTCTGACGACAAGAAGAAGCTGCTCTCAAAACTTCAGGCGCTATGTGCCCGGAAGGAGTATTGCGAGTCTGACATCTATCGGAAGGCGCTGAAGCTTGCGGATGGTGACGCCGAGGCGGCATCGGAGCTTCTTTCATCCCTTGTTGAGGACAGGTTCGTTGATGACCTACGCTATGCTTCGGCCTTTGCACGCGACAAGTCGTCCCTCGATGGCTGGGGACCTGTAAAGATACGTTACCAGCTTTCCGCCAAGGGGGTCCGCCGAGAGGTCATAGGGGAGGCTCTTGCCTCTATCGATGAAGAAAAGGCGGACAGACGCATGAGAGACATCCTGGCAGCGAAGCTGCGCACCTTGAAAGAGGATCCGGAACTCAGGCTCAAGCTTTTGAAATTCGCCCTGACCAGGGGCTATGAATATGACGCCGCCAACGCGGCGGTCAATGATCTTCTACGCCGATGACATTTCCTTTTGAAGAGCAGCGCAGGGGAGACCTCTCTCTCTATCTCCTCCGCAATCCCCGTAACGGGCAGACCATAATGGTGCCGGAGGATCTGTGGTACCGCCGCCGCGAGATGATGGAGAAGCGTGTGATGGCCCATATGGGACAGTTCAGGAGCATATTCGCACGCAAGTGCAGGGTGCAGAGGATAGTCAAGCCGGTAGCGGCCGCATTTCTTGAAGAGAATCACAGCTATGGTGATGCGGCATGCCGTTACAGGTACGGGCTCTATTGCGGAGATGAACTTGTGGCGGTCGCGGAGTTCTCCAACGCCAGACGCTGGCAGAAGGGGGAGACCGTCATACGCTCATACGAGTGGGTGAGGTATGCATCTCTCGCCGACGTCAGAGTCGTCGGCGGAATGGGCAAGGTCCTCAAGGCTTTCATCGAAGAGGTGCATCCTGATGATATCGTGAGCTACGCCGACCTGGAGTGGTCGGACGGCAAGGTGTACCGCCGCCTCGGTTTCGAGGAGGACGGGTACAAGGCTCCGGTTTCATTCATCATCGATCCCGGTACATGGGTGCGCACGCCGATGAAAAAAGCAGCCCCGGGTACTCCGGGACTGCGATATACCAACTTCGGGAGCCGTAAGTACAGGCTCCGTCTGACTGACGGTCAGGCGATCTGAGGGCGTCCTGAACGGCGGTTCGGCTGATTGTCGTCAAGTTTCTTTTCCTTCATCTTTCCAGCCTGGAGGCTGTCATACGCCTGACGGCTCTTGAAGATGTCGATGGCCTCGAAGATGGATGCCATCATCGAGCGCGGATCGGCTTCGTCACGGCCGGCCATGTCGTATGCCGTGCCGTGGTCAGGAGATGTCCTGACGATAGGGAGACCTGCCGTGAAGTTGACACCGTCATCGAACGCAAGTGCCTTGAACGGCTCCAGACCCTGGTCGTGATACATGGCGAGGGTCGCGTCGAATCTGCTGTACTGGCCTATGCCGAAATAGCCGTCAGGGGAGAACGGTCCGTATGCGAGGATTCCTTCCTCCTGCGCCTTGTTGATTGCAGGTATGATGATGTTCTGCTCCTCGTCGCCCAGAAGACCGCCGTCTCCGCTGTGAGGGTTGAGGCTGAGCACTCCGATTCTTGGCTCATCTACTCCGAAGTCTCTCTTGAGTGATGCCTTCATGACGCGGAGCTTGCTGAGAATCTTCTCCTCGGTGACATTGGCTGCGACATCGCGGAGAGGAATGTGGCCTGTGACGACGCCTACTCTGAGACGGCTGCTGACCATGAGCATGGTGCTGTCCTTCACTCCGAAGGCATTCTGGAGGTATTCGGTGTGGCCGGCGTAGCCGAAGCCTTCCCTTACCATGGCCTTCTTGTTGATAGGTGCGGTGACGAGCACGTCGATGTCTCCGTTCTGTATGTCCCTGATGGCTGCCTCAAGCGCTGCGATGGCGGATTTGGCAGACTCCGGTGTAGGCTGTCCCGGCTCCACGAATACATTGTCCGGGAGACAGTTGACGATGTTGATCTTCTTTGGCTTTGCATCCTTTGCCGAGTTGATCACGTATGTGTCGAGCTGGTCGATCTCGTGCACGAGCTTCTTGTAGAATCCGAAGATCTTGGATGAACCGTAGATGACCGGGGTGAAACTGTCAAGTATCCTGGCATCTGCAAGTGACTTTATGATCACTTCATATCCGATGCCGTTGCCGTCACCCTGGGTGATGCCCACAATTGGTTTTCTATCTTGTGCCATATAGTATTACGTCTTTGATTCTACAAATTTAATAAATTGTCCTGAACTGCATAGCCCTCATCCTGGGGAAGGTCCTTCTGATGGTAGGCCTCCACAGCGAGCCTGTCGCATCTTTCATTCTCGGGATGTCCGGCATGTCCCTTGATCCAGTGGAAGGAAACCCTGTGTCTGCGGTATAGGACGAGGAAACGCTGCCAGAGATCCGGATTCTTGACTTTCTTGAAATCCTTTTTCACCCAGTTCTCGAGCCATCCTTCATTTATGGCCTTGACCACGTAGGTGGAGTCGCTCCATACCTGCACCTCGGCATTGGTCCAGCGTATGGCTTCGAGTCCCACAATCACTGCGAGGAGTTCCATCCTGTTGTTGGTGGTCATGGCGAATCCACCGGAGATCTCCTTGGTGATGCCGGCGCATTTCAGCACGACTCCGAATCCTCCGGGGCCCGGATTGCCGCTGGCTGCACCATCTGTGTACAGGCAGATTACAGGTCTTTTCTGAGTTTCTTCCATGGTTCGGGCAAAAGTACAACTTTATTCGCATATTTTGTTAAATTTGTGTTTCAACCAACAATTGCATCTATGAATATCCTAGTCACAGGAGCGAATGGTCAGCTGGGCACGGAGATCAGGAATCTTGCTTCCGGATCCGTGAACCGTTTCATCTTCTCGGATGTCAGCAGCCTTCCGGGCTGCGAGACGGTCCATCTGGACATCACCGATATCGATGCCGTCAGGATTGTCGCCAGGTCGGAGAAGGTGGATGTGATAGTGAACTGTGCGGCCTATACCAATGTGGACAAGGCCGAGGATGATATGGCGTTTGCGGATATGCTCAACCGCGCAGCTCCGGAAAATCTTGCCCGTGTGGCTGCAGAGACCGGTGCCACACTGATCCATGTATCCACCGACTATGTGTTCAACGGCAGGGCTTCCGTTCCGTACAGGGAGGATGACCCAAAGGATCCGCAGGGTGTGTATGGCGTCACCAAACTCAAGGGCGAGATGGCGGTGCAGCAGTCCGGATGCCGATATATCATATTCAGGACTGCATGGCTGTATTCCCCATATGGGAAGAATTTCGTCAAGACAGTGAGGCGCATCACCTCGGAAAACCCTTCGATGAAGGTCGTGTTCGATCAGGTCGGGACTCCGACCTATGCCCGCGACCTGGCCGCGCTCATCGTGAAAGTGATAGATGAGGGCATGTACGACCGCCAGGGTGTCTATCACTACAGCAATGAGGGCGTCATCTCCTGGTACGACTTTGCCAAGGCGATCTGCGAACTCAGCGGCAACAGCTGCGACATCGCCCCATGCCACACCGATGAGTTCCCGAGCAAGGCTTCAAGGCCTCACTATTCCGTCCTTGACAAGACGCTTGTGAAGGAAACTTTCGGCATCACTGTCCCATACTGGGCGGATTCATTGAAAGACTGCATAACCAGACTGGCACGATAAGCTATGAAAGGAATCGTACTCGCCGGCGGCTCAGGTACCCGCCTCTATCCCATCACGAAAGGTGTCAGCAAGCAGCTGCTGCCCATTTTCGACAAACCGATGATCTACTATCCGGTATCTGCTCTCATGCAGGCCGGCATACGCGACATACTTATCATCTCCACTCCTCAGGACCTCCCGAGCTTCAGACGCCTTATGGGCGACGGGAGTGATTTCGGAGTGTCTTTTACCTATGCCGAGCAGCCATCTCCGGACGGTCTTGCCCAGGCCTTCATCATAGGCCGTGAGTTCATAGGCGATGACACTGTGTGTCTGGTGCTCGGTGACAACATCTTCCACGGTGCCGGTTTCTCCGATCTCCTCCGCAATGCGGTTGAGGATGCCGAGAAGAATGACAAGGCGACGGTATTCGGCTATTGGGTGGACGATCCGGAGCGCTATGGCGTGGCCGAATTTGACAGCGCTGGCAACTGCCTCTCGATCGAGGAGAAGCCTCAGAAGCCAAAGTCAAACTATGCGGTGGTAGGACTGTATTTCTATCCCAACAAAGTGGTGGATGTGGCTGCGTCACTCAAGCCTTCTGCACGTGGAGAGCTTGAGATCACATCGGTCAACCAGCGTTTCCTCGAGGACGGTCAGCTGAAGGTGCAGACTCTCGGAAGGGGATTCGCATGGCTGGATACCGGTACTCATGACTCTCTGGCCGAAGCATCGATCTTTGTCGAGGTCATAGAGAAGAGACAGGGTCTCAAGATCGCGTGCCTCGAGGCTCTCGCATATGAACAGGGCTGGATATCTGCTGACAAGCTACGTGAACTGGCTGTGCCTATGGCAAAGAACCAGTACGGACAGTATCTCATCAAGGTGGCCGACTCCAAGAATAATCGTTAGATATGGAAATCATAGAGACAGGCATACCTGGAGTTGTGATCCTCAAGCCGAGGCTGTTTGAGGATGCCAGGGGATGGTTCTTCGAATCATTCTCGCAGAGGGAATTCGAAGAGAAGGTCCGGAAAGTCACTTTCGTCCAGGACAATGAGAGCATGTCCAGCTACGGTGTGATACGCGGTCTTCATTTCCAAAAGCCTCCATACTGCCAGAGCAAGCTGGTCAGATGTGTCGAGGGAACGGTTCTGGACGTGGCTGTGGACATCCGCAGAGGGAGCCCCACTTACGGGAAGCATGTGGCTGCCGTCCTTTCCGGTGACAATCACCTTCAGTTCTTTGTGCCGAGGGGATTTGCACACGGCTTCGCGGTGCTGTCAGAGAAGGCTGTATTCCAGTACAAGTGCGACAATTACTACGCTCCCCAGTCAGAGGGAGGGATATCCCTCGCCGACGGAAGCCTCGGCATAGACTGGCAGATACCTGCAGACCGGGTGATCACCAGCGCCAAGGACACCTTGCACCCTTGCATGAAGGACTTCGACAGCCCTTTCGACTACAATGACGACCTGTATCCAACAAACAGATAACTATGGAATTCAATCGCAGCATAATCATCACAGGAGGCGCGGGCTTCATCGGGAGCCATGTGGTGCGCCTCTTCGTCAATAAATACCCAGAGTACCGCATCATCAATGTGGATAAGCTCACATACGCCGGCAATCTCGCCAACCTCAAGGATATCGAGGACAAGCCGAACTATACTTTCGTCAAGGCTGACATCTGCGATTTCGACGCCATGTCCGCCCTCATCCGTGACGAAAGGGTAAGCGGCATCATCCATCTTGCAGCCGAGAGCCATGTGGACCGCAGCATCAAGGATCCTTTCACATTTGCGAGAACGAATGTCATGGGTACCCTGAGCCTTCTCCAGGCGGCACGTCTCTATTGGGAGTCCCTGCCGGAGAGATATGAGGGGAAACTCTTCTACCACATCTCCACGGATGAGGTGTACGGCGCTCTGCAGATGACTCATCCGGACGGGATAGAGCCACCTTTCACCACCACGGCATCGTCCGGGACCCACCATCTGGCATATGGCGACAGTTTCTTCCTGGAGTCCACCCCATACAGCCCCCACAGCCCGTACAGCGCCGCAAAGGCTTCTTCGGACCATTTCGTGAGGGCCTTCCATGACACCTATGGCCTTCCGGCCATAGTGACAAACTGCTCCAACAACTACGGTCCATATCAGTTCCCGGAGAAACTCATCCCGCTCTTCATCAACAATATCCGTCACCGCAAGCCGCTGCCTGTCTATGGCAGGGGTGAGAATGTGCGCGACTGGCTCTTTGTCGAGGATCATGCGCGTGCGATAGATGTCATCTTCCACAATGGCAAGCCGTCTGAGACATACAATATCGGCGGTTTCAATGAGTGGAAAAACATAGATATCGTGAAGGTGCTCATCGAGACGGTGGACCGTGCCCTCGGCCGTGCCGAAGGCGAGGACATGGATCTCATCACCTATGTCACCGACCGTGCAGGGCACGACCTGCGCTATGCGATAGACTCCTCAAAGCTGCAGAAAGAACTGGGATGGGAGCCCTCCCTCCAGTTTGAGGAGGGCATAGAGAAGACTGTCAGATGGTATCTGGACCATCAGGAGTGGCTGGACGAAGTGACGTCCGGAGAATATCAGAAGTATTACGAAAACATGTACTCGGGAAGATAGCATGAAGGCAGGACAAAGCAGCTCGGGACCATCGTGGTGGGTGTCGCTGATGCCCTTCGTCATCCTAATCGTCACCCTTGCGACAGTCATCCGGGCTTTTGAGGGAGACGCTCTCGGAGGTCCCGGACAGGTAGCTCTGCTGTTCGCGTCGGGAATCGCTGTGGCCATATCCATGTTCTTTTACAAGACCCCATGGAGCCTGTTCGAGGAGGCGATATGCGAGAATGTCAAGACTGCCGGCCAGGCCATTCTCATACTTATCCTGATCGGAGCCATTTCCGGCAGCTGGATGGTCAGCGGAGTGGTACCGATGCTCATCTGCTACGGCCTGAAGGTCATCACTCCGGGCATATTCCTGCTTGCGGCGTGTATCATATGCGCCCTTGTGTCTGTGATGACCGGCAGCTCGTGGACCACCATCGCGACCCTGGGAGTGGCGCTCGTGGGAATAGGCACGGCCCTGGGCTACAGCCCCGGGTGGACCGCAGGCGCCATCATTTCGGGAGCTTATTTCGGAGACAAGATATCACCACTTTCAGATACCACTGTCCTGGCTTCGTCCATGGCGGGCACACCTCTGTTCAGGCATATCCGCTACATGCTCATCACGACGGTCCCGTCCATACTCATAGCGTGCACGGTTTTCCTGATCGTGAGCCTTTGCCACAAGTCACCTGATGCCGCGAAGACCACCCAGTTCGCACAGGCACTCAGGGAGACCTTCCACATCTCCCCGTGGCTTCTCATCGTGCCGTTGATCACCGGAGTGCTGGTGGCCAGAAAGGTACCAGCCATCATCACCCTCTTTGTCTCCGCGATGACTGCCGGCATCTGCGCCATCATCGCGCAGCCGGAGATTGTCTGGGGCGTGGCGCATGCCGGTGAGGACTGCACATACCAGGGCCTCGGTTTCATGGACGGCTTCAAAGGGATATTCACCGCATTCAGCACTTCCACCTCTGTCGATACAGGGGATGCCTCTCTCAATGAACTTGTGGCGACGCGCGGCATGAAGGGCATGCTTGACACGGTGTTCCTCATCCTCTGCGCCGGTACATTCGGCGGAACGCTCAAGGCCAGCGGCATGATACAGAGTCTCACCGATGCCATCACAAGCCGCATCCGCAGCCGTACCGCGATGGTGAGCGCGACATCGGTCACCGGCATCTGCTCCAACATGATGACCGGAGACCAGTTCCTTTCCATCATCCTCACCAGCAGCCTCTACAAGAAACTCTACGATGACAGGGGGTTCGACAGCAGCCTTCTGAGCCGTACGGTCGAAGACTCCACCACCGTCACATCCGTCCTGATTCCCTGGAATTCATGCGGCATGACCCAGTCCACGGTGCTCAAAGTCCCGACCATCGACTATCTCCCATATTGCATATTCAATCTCCTGTCCCCTCTGATGACCATTTTCATCGCCGCAGTCGGTTACAAGATTGCCCTCAGAGAACAGGATTCAGCCAAGCCTTCAATATGAAAAGAATGACTGCCCTGATGGCGGCGTTGTCCCTGTCTGTCGCATTGCATGCGCAGACGGCTGCCTGCCTGCGTACCGACCTTGTCGCAGCGACAGATGCCGTGTACAGCGGAGGATACCTCACTTCCGTTCCAATCGAGAATGTGGATGGGTATCGTGCCGATCTCCAGTATGCACAGATAGCCACGCCGCATCCGAGTCTCAGCTGGATGATGAAAAGTGACATCCCATCCACGCTCCAGACAGCCTGCCGTGTGCTGGTGGCGTCCTCCAGAGACAATCTCTGTCAGGACAGGGGCGATATCTGGGACAGCGGACGAATCGAGGGTGCCGCACCGCGGGTGAACTGCGCGGAAGCGCTTGAGCCGGGACGTGCCTATTTCTGGAAGGTGAAACTGTGGGACAATCACGGCCGTGAGGGTGAGTGGTCTCAGATCAAGGCATTCCGTACATCCGAGGTGTTGGACGGCACCTTCCCCCGCACTCCTCTTGTCAAGTCGGACAATCTTGCCGAGAAGATGTACAGGCACTCTGACGGCACTCTCTTTCTGGATTTCGGCCGGGACGCATTTGCACAGGCAAGAATCACCCTCAATTCACAGGTGCAGGACACTCTTGTGGTGCATTTCGGAGAGGCTGCTTCCGGCGACCGCGTGAACAGGAATCCCGGCGGCAGCATAAGATACTGCTCATATCCGCTGGTCATCCGCCCGGGTGTCCATACGTACAGGATACAGTTCCTGCCGGACAAGCGCAATGCGGCTGTCAAACCAGACCACAGTGACGCGCAGGCTGTGCTCATGCCTGACTGCATCGGGGAAGTCTATCCTTTCCGCTACATGGAGATAGAAGGTTTCGAAGGCCACGTCTCCAAGTCAGACATAGTCCGCGAATCAGTCCATTACGCCTTTGATGACGATGCCTCGTATTTCCATTCTTCCGACAGTGTCCTGAACAGTGTGTGGGAACTCTGCAGGTATTCCATGAAGGCAACTTCTTTCCTCGGAGTCTATGTGGACGGCGACAGGGAGCGTATCCCATATGAGGCCGATGCCATCATCAACCAGCTGTCTCATTACGGAGCGGATGCCGAATATGCCATGGCCAGGTACTCAGTTGACTACCTCATGACCCATGCGACATGGCCTACGGAGTGGATACTCCAGGCCTCCATCATGGCGTGGAATGACTACATGTACACAGGCGACACGGCCCTGCTTGAAAAGGATTATGACATACTCAAGGCCAGGACTCTCTGTGCCCTCAGGGAAAGCAATGGCCTGATAAGCACCCGGACCGGAAAACTCACTCCCGAGGTGGCACTCAGCTGCGGCTATTACGGAAATACCATGAGGGATATCGTGGACTGGCCTCAGAGCGGAGCTGCCGGACTCGGCAAGGAAGAGGCGGGTGAGGCTGACGGCTATGTGTTCCAGGACTACAATACCGTGGTCAATGCCTTCCACTACAGGGCCCTCGACATCATGGCGATGGCGGCGGAAGCCCTGGGCCGTGGAGATGAGGCTGCGGAGTTCAGGACTCAGGCCGAGTCGGTGAGGAAGGCCGTCAATGAGCTCCTGTTCGATGCCAAGGCCGGATGCTATCGTGATGGAATAGGGACAGACCACCATTCCCTGCATGCGAACATGTTTCCTCTGGCTTTCGGCATGGTCCCCGAAAGACATCAGGAGTCGGTTCTTGCTTTCATTCGCAGCCGCGGCATGGCTTGCAGCGTCTACGGAGCGCAGTTCCTGCTGGATGCACTCTACGAGGCATGTGACGGCGCCTATGCACTCTCGCTCATGAACTCTGAGTCCGAACGCGGATGGTACAATATGCTCCGTGCCGGATCCACCATCACTCTTGAGGCATGGGATATGAAATACAAGCCCAACCTTGATTGGAACCACGCCTGGGGCGCAGCCCCGGCCAATGCCATACCGCGCGGACTCATGGGTGTGACTCCACTGGAGGCCGGATGGGGAAGGATGAGGATCAGACCGCAGACTGCAGGCCTGCGCGAAGCCGATGCAGTCATCCCTACCATCAGGGGGGCGGTCAGCTGCAGCGTCACCGATGACGGCGGAGCCTTCATGCTCGATGTGGATATCCCTGCCAATACCACGGCGGAAGTCTGGCTCCCGAGCCCGGGAAAGAAATATGTACTTACGGTGAACGGCAACCCTGTCAAAGGCGTGCGCAAGGGCGCCTGGGTGATCTGCGAGGCAGAGTCCGGAATCACGAGATTTCAAATCCGATAGCGTATGAAGATCAGTTCTTTCGTGGCTGCAATGGCATTTTCGCTTGCGGCGCATATATCCTTGAACGCTCAGCCTCAGGCGTATCTGGGGTACCCGTCTCCTGATGGAAAGATAGATATCCGTGCCGGTTTTGCCCATCCTCCGAAGGGGTATGGCAATGTGCCGTTCTACTGGTGGAGCGGAGACTCGCTGAGGATAGATCGCCTGGCTGACCAGCTGGAGATTCTGTCCGGCTCCGCAACGGAAGGTTTTGCCGTCAGCTACAACCACACTCATGCCAAGGTGGATACGGCTGTCAATGCCGCAGGCCACGGATTCTGCGGCGTGCCTGAGTACAGCACCCCTGCCGCATTCAGCGAGGAATGGTGGAAGATATGGAATGAGTTCTCGGGGATGTGTGCGGACAAGGGCATGGGCGCCGGCATGGACGATTACGTGTTTGCATGGCCCGGAAACCGTGACTTCAGGGACAGGGTGGAGCATGAGACCCGTTTCCAGGGATATCAGGGGCGCATGAAAACCATGACTGTCGCATTGAACGACAGACTGCCTGACCATACGCTCTGCTCTGTCCCTCAGGGTGGTGATTCTCTTTTCGTGGTTTATACAGTCCCTTCCCACGAACTGCATCCGGAGTTCGGCAAGGGTATAGTCGAAGGTTATTTCAAGCCTTTTGAAGACCACATGGACGCCCGCGGGCTCCGCGGCATGAACTATTTCTTCCAGGATGAGCTTGTGTATGAGGCCGGGCTGGACTCCTGGTGCGAGGATATGCCTCAGGAATTCATGGCACGCAAGGGGTATGACATCGTGCCTCTGCTCCCTCTCCTTTTCGGCCCCGGCAGGGACAGCGTAAAGGTGAGGCTTGACTATGCAGAGGTCGTTACCCAGCTGGCGGAAGAACGCTTTTTCAAGCCGATATATGACTGGAATGCATCCAAGGGACTCATATATGGCTGTGACAACATGGGACGCGGTCTTGATCCCAAGGAATATATGGACTACTTCAGGGCTGTGAGCTGGTTCACTGCGCCTGGAAACGACGCTCCGTCACGCGGCAGCAGCTTCACCCAGACCAAGGTGTCCAGCAGCATCGCCCATCTCTATGGACGTCCGCGCACCTGGCTTGAGGCATTCCACAGCATGGGCTGGGACGCCAACGGTGCGGTGCTGACACATCAGCTCGACCATCACATCATTGCGGGAGGGAATCTTCTCTGCATGCACGGCCTGTATTATTCCACCCATGGAGGATGGTGGGAGTGGGCACCGCCCTGCTTCCATTTCAGGATGCCTTACTGGGAGCACATGAAACTCTGGCTGGAATATGCCCAGAGGATGTGTTTCGTGCTGAGCCAGGGCCTCCATGTATGTGACGTCGCCGTGCTCTATCCGACAGAGACCATCCAGGCCATACCGGGTTCCAAGCCGACCCTTACATTCCAGGTGGCCGACGAACTCAGCCGTCACGGATACGACTACGATTTCATCGATTATCAGTCCCTCCGCAATGCCGTGATATCTGATGCGAAGATCTCGGTGTCTGGTGAGAACTACAAGGTGCTGGTGCTGGCCGATGCCATGGCCATGCATGAAAGCACGGTGAAGGCCATAGAGGCGTTCAAGGCTGCCGGCGGTATAGTGGTGGCTCTAGGAGCCAGGTGCCCGGAGCTGTCTTATGACGGCGTGAGCCTGCTTGACAAGGCGGATGTGGTACCTTTCCTCAAGGATGCTATTGTGCCGGATTTCGCGGCTCAGAGCGGTGAAGGCCGTGTGCTCCACCACCGTGTCGCCGATCAGGATGTATATATGGTGATGGATGTCGCCAAAGGTGACAGCCTGTTCTTCCGCAGCCACGGGCGTGTGGAGAGATGGGATGCCAAGGACGGATCCATCACTGAGATGGGAGCGCTGTCGAAGGATGCCGACGGTACGTGGCTGCGTTTCCATGGAGAGAAGGGCAATTCCATGCTGGTAGTGTTCTCTCCAGGGGAGACCCGTATGGCGGAGGCTGATGATGCCGGCCCGAAGGTACTGTCTTCCGTGCCTGTGACAGGCGCGTGGGATGTGGAGATACTCCCTACAATGAATAACAGGTGGGGCGACTTCCGCCTGCCTGCGTCGGACGAGATGATAGGAGTGGAGGCCCGCGCGATGAGATATGCCTTTGTCCCTGTGACCGGGAAACTCAGTGCTGCCGCTGCCGAGTCTGTGTCGTCGCTTGCCGCTGCCGAGGCAGTTTACGGCTACGGGCCGTATATGATGACTGCAGATGTCGATTCCACTGCAGACTTTGCCGCGCTTGCGGCAGAACAGGGCGCCTCCGCAAGATGGACCCCGTATGAGTGGTCTTGGGATTTCGGAGTGTTTGACAGCCCGGGCAGCCAGGGCTACCACGGCCTCAAGGGGAAGGTGGATGAGAAGTTCCTCATACTGGACAGAGGATGTCATCAGCTCTTCCGTACAAAGGTGTATGCACCTGAGACCGGGAAGTACAGGATGGTCTGCGAGGGAGTCGCTCCAGACTGTGTGAAGGTGGACGGGGAAGATGTCAGCCGCGGCAGGGTGCGTCTTGCCAAGGGATGGCACGAACTCTTCGTGGCATATGCTTCGACACAGAGACAGGAATACGCTCTCAGCAGACTTGTGAGCTCTACTCTGGACAGGCGCCAGCGCTCCATGGTGATGTTCTATCCCATGTCTGCGGAGCTCCCTCAGGAAAAGAAGCCTTACGGCTCGGTGGTCACATCGCGCTGGCAGGGAAGCGGCCACCTTGAATATGATGCTTTCGGTGGCGCGGACGGTCTCTGGGTGTATGCCTTCGAGACTGCTCCCGGCACGAGAAGCATGAGCTTCGATGTCGCCGGCAAGGTGTCTCAGATCTTTGTGGACGGCCGCGAACTGTCTTCGGAAATGGAGGGAAGCTTCGATGTGGATATCCCAGGTCATGGCAGCGGCATCTCCACTGTCATCGTCGTGGCTGAGAGCGGAAGCGCACCGGGATGTGCTTTTTTCAGGGGACCTGTCAGGATGCAGTGTCGCGGAGGCCGTATGCCTGCGGGGGACTGGACACTCCAGGGCGCCATGAAATGGTACTCCGGTGGCGTGAGATATACCAAGACGCTGAGGATAGATGATCCTCAGCAGAGATATGTGCTCGATCTGGGCGATGTGGATGCCACCTGCGAGCTTGCCGTGAACGGCAGGAAGGTGGATGTCCTGCTGACCCGTCCGTATGCGGCAGACATCACCGACTGGGTCAGGGCTGGAGACAACGTGATCGAGGTCCTGGTGTACAGCTCTCTTTCAAATCATTATCAGACCATACCCACTCCATACAAGGGCAAGGCCCATGCGGGCCTTATAGGTCCTGTGGTGCTGCGTCAGGAAACCGCTACCGGTCCAGAAGCCTTCTGAGACCGGCGGCAATGCGCGCGGCTCCTTCTTTCATGAGAGAACGCGGGCATGCCAGGTTGATGCGCATATAGTCTCCGTCGCCATACATGGTGCCGGAGTTGATCCATACCTTTTCGTTCTCCACCAGGCTGTCCTGGGCTTCCCTGGTGGTGATGCCCCTGGCGGTGAGTGCCTTGCAGTCGAGCCAGGTGAGATAGGTGCCTTCAAGTCTGCAGAGCTTCACTTCCGGTACGGCTGTCAGGGCATCTCTGAGGACATGCCAGTTTTCATGGATATACGCATTCAGCTGCTTCAGCCATTCCTCTCCCTCGGCAGTGTATGCTGCCTCTAGGGCGACTACGCCTATCTGGTTCACGTCGCAGTGCTCCCACCTGTTGATGACCCTGTCCATCTTCTCGCGCTTTGCAGGGTCGTTGGAGATCATGTTCGCGATCTCGAGCCCGGCGAGGTTGAAAGACTTTGATGGTGACACGAAGGTGACGCTGTTGTCCTCGAATTCCTTGCAGATGGATGCGAACGGAGTGTATGTGTATCCGGGCATCTCCAACTCGCAGTGGATTTCGTCACTCACCACGGTGACTCCGTGCCTGAGGCAGATCTCTCCGATCCTGGTAAGCTCCTCGCGGGTCCATATGCGTCCTGACGGGTTGTGAGGGTTGCAGAGTATGAAGAGCGTTGCCTTAGGGTCGGCGCATTTGCGCTCCAGGTCTTCGAAATCTATGGTGAATGACGGTGCCTCGGCTGCATTGTCGCACACGAGCCTGTTCTCGAGGAGGATGCGTCCGTTGTTGCGCACGCAGCTGTAGAAGCAGTTGTAGGCGGGACCCTGGAATATCACCTTCTCGTCGCTTTCGGTGAGCGCCTCGATGGCGATGGAGAGCGCCGGCACGATGCCGGAGATGAATGTTATCCATTCGGGCTGGATCTTCCAGCCCCTGCGTCTCTCAAACCAGTCGATGGTGGCCCGGTAGTACGACGGTGAAGGATGCGTGTATCCGAAGATTCCGTGCTCGACCCTTTTCCGCACGGCGTCGAGAATGAAAGGCGCCGCCTTGAAGTCCATGTCGGCGACCCACATCGGTATGACTTCCGGATCCTTGCAGAGGTCCCATTTCACGGAGTTGGATCCGTGCCTGTCTGTCACTTCGTCGAAATCGTATCTCATAATGTCTCTATCTTGCAGTCTCCCGGAGCCTTGATGTTCTGGTCTATGATGATTTCCCCGACTGAGCCCACCCTGATGTGTCCGGTACGCGGGTTTTTGATCGAAGGTACGTGGTTGAGCACGGTCGCCTCCACTGACGAATACTCGAATGCGAGGTCGGCATCCGCCTCGAAGGTGCAGTCCTCAAGGATGAGGTTCTCTGCATAGCAGAGCGGCTGGGTGCCTCCGATGCGGCATCTCACGAGCCTGAGGTTCTTTGAATGCCATCCCAGGTACTCTCCATTGATGAAGGAGTCGTACACTGTCACATTCTCGCTCTCCCAGAGCGCGTCCTTTGACTGGAGGTCCGAGTCGTGGATCTCGATGTCCTGTGCCTTCTGGAACGCATAGTTGCCGTTGAGCCTGAAGTTGCGTACCGTGGCTCCGATGCAGTGGAGGAAGATGTAGTCTCCGTGATCTGCTGTCATGCCGTCCACGTCGATGTCTCTGCAGGCCCAGAATGTCTGCTCTGCGAGAGGGAAGTCCACGTTGCGTATTTTTATGCCCGTGGTCTCCCTGAACATCTTGGGCGAGCCCATCATGGTGTCGCTCATCTCGATGTTGTCCGTGTGCCAGATGCCGGATCTCGCTCCTTCCAGGAAGGTGCATCCATGTACCTTTACGCCGTTGCAGCACCAGAGGGGATACTTTCCGTTGAAGGTGCAGCCCTCGGCTTCGATGTTGCTGCACTCTTTGAGTGACGATTCACCCACATTGATGGTCACCCCCTCTACGCGGAGGTCATGCTCGCAGTACAGAGGCCTTTCGCCTCCGAATTCGGTGTTCTTTATGATATTCATTGTCAAGTAAGTTTCAGTTTCATCCATTTCCTGCCTCTGATGCGCCAGAGGAACAGCAGTCCGCGGACGTTGAGCTCTATGCACATCGCCAGCCAGTATCCGGCGAGACCCATGGCCGGCGTCAGCACGATGGCGAGCCCGATGCGTACCACCCACATGCTTATCAGGTTGAGCGCACTCGGCACCAGGGTGTCGCCGCCTCCGACGCAGCAGCCGTATGCCACGATCGATGCTCCATACATGAGCTCCGCAAA
>JAGHSA010000070.1 GCA_018066125.1 Candidatus Cryptobacteroides onthequi
TTGAGAGCGAGCTCTCACCACCTTTCCCTTTACTGATAACGCCTGACTTACGTCAGGCGCTTTTCCTTGTGATCCCGTTGGGATTCGAACCCAAGACCCACAGCTTAGAAGGCTGTTGCTCTATCCAGCTGAGCTACGGAACCGATCCTTTCTCTTTCTGTCATTCTGAGCTTGGCTGGCGCCTTGCGGGCAGAAAGGACTGCAAATATAAAGATAATTTTGAAATATCGCTACTTAAGTGGCAGGAAAACAGCATAATCGCCTTTAATTACCATCTGACGCCCTTCTATGCCATCCGGAAATCTCTTGGTACGAGCCATGAATGCTGCATCTTCAGGTACCACTCCGGAAATGGCAAGAGCAGCAGCATGAGCTTTGGCAGCTGCCATGTCGATGCTGTCGGACGAGCCGGCGTCTTCCGCCACATCTCCCACGGTGCCGTCCTCACCGATCGCGATCGCCTCCGGATCCATTACGGTGATCTCATGTCCAAGGTACACGTCTATATTCTCGGGACGATAGCATTTCCAGGCATAGACCTCCATGCCCTCGGGAATCTCGCGGCAGAGACTGCGGTAGCCCGCGAAATCGTTGATGGAAGGCATCATCCATGATACCAGGAACAGCCCCACCAGCAGGGACACAGCCATAGGGATGATACTCTCGTACCACTGTCGCGACGACCTGATCATACCCAGGACACCGCCAGCCACCATTACCGCCCCCGCGATGACGGTAAGCGGTCCGCCCACAAAACCATATGCCGAGACGTCCACCCCCCTGCCGGAAAGCACGCCGGAGAGCGGTCCGAAGAAGGCTCCGGCTGCCATTGCGGCGACACCGATGATCACGAAAAGCAGCGCAGGCACCACCAGCCCTATCCTGATCCATGCGCTCCCCCTGAGCCTCTTGGCTTCCACGGGGAACACATATGCCACGAATGGGAATACAGGTGCGAGGTATATCGCTATCTTTGAGCTGAAGCATGAAAGCATCACGAAGGTGACGAACACGGTCCAGGCCCAGAACGGCTCGTCCGACTTGCGACCTTTGCGGACCATGGCGATGATCACAGCAGGCACAGTGAGCAGGCACCATGGGGCCATAACCTCCCATATGCACACGATGTAATACCACCATGGGGCCTTGTGATGGAAAGAATTCACCGCACGGCCGACGGTCTGATGCACGACCAGATTGTTGAGATAGTCCTTCCCTCCGTCCAAGAACACGCCTCCGAACCAGATTATGCAGCCTACTGCGAGGATGGCCCAGGTCCTCCATCCGAACCACTTCCCCATCTCGTCCCTGCGGCCGGTGACCAGCAGGAATACTAGCACGGACAGGAGCGGCGCCATGATGCCGACCGGTCCCTTGGTGAAAAGAGCCAGGAAGGTGTACACCGCAAAGGCGACAGGCTTTCCCTCCGAGAATGCGTAAAGCGCCAGCACTATCCACATGCACATCAGCATATCCATCCTGAGGAACACTGACATGCCCAGGAACAGCCCTGAAGTACCCAGAAGCAGGGCGGCACCTGCCCTCTCGCCGGAGTTGAACTTATCGTCAAAAAGTCCGCGTGCACCGCACATCCATTTGTCCATCACGGCGATGATGACCATTGCGGGGATGAATGAGAAGAGCGAGAGCACGAACATGCTGTGAGAGCCGAAGATGAGACGGCAGAGCATGATGAGCCAGAAATAAAGCGGCGGCTTGTCTGCGTAAGCGAGACCGTGATTGGTGAATGCGAAGATGTCGCCATGCGCGATTGCCTCATCGGCTATGCTCAGATAGCGCAGCTCATTGCCCGGGGAGAAATCCCTCATCGCCATCACCGGAGCGAGGCACAGGAGCATCAGCAGCATCACCGATGTGATGGGATATGTCTCAAGAAACCTTTTCATCTCTCTTGCCTGCGCTGAGCGCAATCATGATGTTACGTATTGATGCCACAATGCCGAACTGCCCCAGCACCAGCACCCAGTCGTGCCTGATGACGCCATAGACGATGATCAGGAGCGATCCTGTGACCGCTATGATCCAGAATGCGAGAGGCAGCGTCGACTCCTTGTGACGGACGCTGTATATCCACTGGTAGACAAATCTCATCTTGTATATGAACTGTCCTGCGGTACCGAGGATCAGGAGCTTCAGGGGCACGTCCTCATTGCGGAGGAAATTCTGCGCGAACTCGGGTATGTCTTTGAACAGCAGCACGCACGCCGCTACGGGCAGGAGTGCCTGGAGCACAGGCACGATGCGGGGTGTGCGCCTGTAAAGCCCTTTGGCGCTGATGTTCCACATGTATATGTAGTAAGACAGAAGCTCACCGAATATGATGGAGAAATCCTGACGGAGGACTCCGTAGACGAAGAGTATCATCGAGCCGATGATACTGAGCACCCAGAATGAGCCCGGTGACTCCACACGATGATGCTTTTCTGAAAGATACCACTGCACGAGCATCCTTCCGGTGTAGAAGATCTGCGCCGAAAAGCCTATGCAGTATATCCAGAGCGGGCTGTCCATCTGCTAAAGATTGGTAGCTTTCACCTTGTAGTTCACATACCTCGGCTTCATCCAGCGGTATGCGAAACAGTCAGCGAACGGTCCCCACAGACGGTTCCAGAGGTGATACTTGGACTTTCCCGCCACACGCGGGAAATGTCTTACCGGCACCTGCACATATGTGCATCCCTCCTGGAGGAGAACCAGAGCCGGCAGGAACCGGTGCATGCCCTTGAAGAGCGGGATGCGCTTTGCCACGTCAGTGCGGAGCACTTTGAGAGGGCAACCGGTATCGATGGCACCGTCACCTGTCATCATGCGGCGGAAGCCGTTGGCTATCTTGGACTGGAGGTTCTTGAAGAATGAGTCCTTGCGGTTGGCGCGTATGCCTATGGCCATCGCATGCCCATCAATCTTCTCGAGAAGGAGATTGAAATCTTCGGGAGCGGTCTGCAGGTCGGCATCCATGTAGCCGACAAATTCGGACTCACAGCAGTCTATGCCGGCCTTGATGGCCGCACTGAGACCTCTGTTCTTCTCAAAATCTATATAATAGAAATTCGTGTGGCGCGTACAGACTTCCAGGAGCCTGGCCGCACTGTCATCTGTAGACCCGTCGTTTACGAAAAGTACGCATGCCTTGGCTGAACATTGTGGAAGGAAGGCAGAAAGCCTCTCTTCCAGCTGTCGGACATTGTCCTCTTCGTTGAAGACCGGAACTATTATAGTGAATCTATATTCTGAAGTCGCGTTCATGAAATGTGTAAATCTTCGCAAAAATAAGAATTATAATTATATTTATTGACTGAAAAGATTGTGCCTGAGCCATACCGCGCCGGCACATGTAAGAACAAATAACCAAACAAAGAGACATAATGGGCAAATATGTACTGGCCCTCGACCAGGGCACCAGCAGTTCGCGCGCGATTGTCTTCGACCATGAAGGCAAGTCCTGCGCTGTCAGCCAGAAAGAATTCACTCAGCATTTTCCAAAACCAGGATGGGTCGAGCACGACCCTATGGAGATATGGGCGTCCGAATACGCTGTGATGACAGAAGCCGTGGCGACCCTCGGCCTCGGAGGCCATGACATCGCAGCCATCGGCATCACCAACCAGCGCGAGACCACCATCGTATGGGACGCCGCTACAGGCAAGCCGGTGTACAACGCTATCGTATGGCAGGACAGACGCACCTCTGAGTACTGCGACAGCCTCAAGTCAGCCGGTCTCACCGACCTGATACGCAGCAAGACGGGCCTCATCATCGACGCATATTTCAGCGGCACCAAGATACGCTGGATACTCGAGAACGTCCCTGGTGCCCGCGAGAAGGCGGAAAAGGGCGAGCTCCGTTTCGGCACAGTGGACTCATGGCTCGTCTGGAATCTCACCGGAGGCAACGTCCACATCACCGACGTGACCAATGCTTCCCGCACCATGCTGTTCAACATCCACACTCTCGAGTGGGACAAGGAACTCCTTGACATCCTGGGAGTGCCGGCATCCATGATGCCGAAGGTATGCTCGAGCTCGGAAGTCTATGGCGAGACCTCGCTCCTGGGCGGAAACGTCCCAGTGGCAGGTATAGCCGGAGACCAGCAGGCCGCCCTTTTCGGGCAGATGTGCACCGAACCCGGAGCCGTCAAGAACACCTACGGCACCGGCTGCTTCCTCCTGATGAACAGCGGCACCACCCCTATCATGTCCCGCAACAACCTCCTCACCACCATTGCATGGAAGATAGGAGACACCGTGAACTATGCTCTCGAAGGCAGCATCTTCGTGGCTGGATCTGTAGTGCAGTGGCTCCGCGACGGCCTGGGCATCATCAAGGCATCTTCGGAGGTGGAAGCTCTCGCAGCAAGCGTCCCTGACAATGGCGGCGTATATTTCGTTCCGGCACTCACCGGCCTGGGAGCACCGTATTGGGACCAGTACGCCAAGGGAACCATGACAGGCATCACCCGTGGCACCACCGCAGCACACATAGCCCGCGCCGCCCTTGAGGGTATAGCATTCCAGACCATGGACATCGTCTCCGCAATGGAGAAAGATGCCGGCGTCCCTCTCAAGGAACTCAAGGTAGACGGCGGTGCGTCACGCAACAACCTCCTCATGCAGTTCCAGTCCGACATCCTCGGCACCCAGGTGATCAGACCTGAGGTTACCGAGACCACCGCCCTCGGAGCTGCGTACCTCGCAGGTCTCGCGACAGGGTTCTGGAGCAGCATCGACGAGGTGAAGAAACAGTGGCAGGCAGAGCGCACATTCTCACCTTCCGCACCGGCGGAGACGGTAGCCGCAGCAAAGGCCGGATGGGCAAACGCCATCGGCAGGACACTTACTCAGAAATAAATACCAAGACATATGAATCCATATTTTGCAGAATTCCTCGGCACACTCGTGCTCATCCTCATGGGTGACGGCGTGTGCGCATGTACCTCACTTGAAAAATCCAAAGGAAAAGGCGCAGGCTGGGTGGTTGTCACCCTGGCATGGGGTCTCGCCGTGATGTGCGGCGTGTTCGTGGCCGGTCCGTACAGCGGAGCCCACCTCAACCCTGCGGTATCCATCGGTCTCGCCATCGCGGGCTCTTTCGCATGGTCTTCCGTACCTGGCTACATCATCGCCCAGATGCTCGGAGGCTTCTGCGGCGCTGCCCTCGTCTGGGCATTCTACAAGGACAACTATGATGCTACCGAAGACCCTGACACCAAACTCGGCACCTTCTGCACCATGCCTTGCATCAATGGCCACAAGATCCGTAACACATTCTGCGAGGCTGTCGGCACCTGGGTGCTCGTTTTCAGCATCCTGATGTTCTCCGCACAGGGCAATGAGGCTCTCGCGGGACTCGGACCTCTTCCTGTCACCATGCTCATCATGGCCATAGGTATGTCTCTCGGCGGAGTCACCGGTTACGCCATCAATCCTGCACGTGACCTTGCACCGCGCATCGCACACGCAATACTTCCAATGAAGAGCACCAAACGCGAAAGCGGCTGGGGCTACAGCTGGGTCCCTGTAGCTGGCCCGATCATCGGTGCGGCCCTGGCGGCCGCAACCTTTCTGCTCGTGTTCTAATCCCTCCACAGAGATGACATACGGCGACAATCTGGCCTTTTTCAAGGCCAATGGCATAGAAACCATAGAGCTCCAAAGCCCTGACGGACAGTGCAGGGTGCTGACTGTCCCTGCATACCAGGGCAGAGTCATGACCTCCACGACCGGTGGAGACGAAGGGCGGAGCTACGGCTGGGTCAACCATGACTATATAGCCTCCGGAGAGGTGAATCCGCAGTTCAACTCTTATGGCGGCGAGGAGAGATTCTGGATAGGTCCGGAAGGTGGTCCGAACTCCTGGTTCTTCAAACCCGGAGATGAGCAGATATATGCCAACTGGAAGGTCCCTGCAGTGATCGACACGGACACTTACGAGGTCATCGAGCGCTCTGACGCCTCTGTGACCTATGCCGGCCATGCAGTCCTGACCAATGCTTCCGGCCGCGAATTCAGCATAGGATTCCGCCGCAAGGTGGAGATCGTGCCGACATCTAAGGTCGCAGACATACTCGGAGTCCCTGTACCGGAAGGCGTCAGAGCTCTCGTATACAGCACCGCAAACACCCTCACCAATGAGGGTGAAAGCGCATGGAACAGGGAGACAGGAATGCCGTCGGTATGGCTTCTGGGATGCTTCAACCCTACCAAGACCACGACCGTATTCATCCCTTACAACAAGGATCATGAGGGCCGCATCGTCAAGGATGACTATTTCGGCGAGATGCCTGAGGGCCGCCTAGTCGCTGACGACGGCATGGTGTATTTCAAGATCGACGGAGAGTACAGGGCGAAAATCGGCCTTCCGGCCGGAAGCGCAAAGGATCTCTGCGGCAGCTACGACTCAGAAGCCCATGTCCTCAACATACTCAGGTACACGGTGCCTCAGGGTGACAACGACTATGTCAACAGCCAGTGGGGACCGCAGGAGGACTGCTTCGGCGGCGATGTGATCAACTCCTACAATGACGGCCCGACCGAGACCGGCACCATCATGGGACCGTTCTACGAGATCGAGACTTCCTCACCCGGAGCAGCGCTTGCACCGGGTGAGAGCCTGACCCACACCCAGTACACCATGCATCTCGAAGGTCCGGAAGAAGCTCTCGCCCCACTCATCAAGGCGGTCTTCGGCAAGGACGTCGCTGACATCAAGGGACGCTTCTAATAGTCCAGTCCCGACACCCAGCTCCGGTAGTCGTCCAGACTGAAAGGAGCCTTGCCGTAGAGGTAGTGGTTGGTATAGCTGCTGCCGGCTACGGTGTACTCTATCTTCAACATACCCTGTCCCTCTCTCTCCGGGATGCCGGCGATCACAGTCCTGCCGTTGACAGGCACTGTGAATCTGCCTTTGTAGACAGTCTTGCCGGATGCGGCGTCAGTCACCCTGACACTTCCCTCATGCCCGACAAGGTTGTCATTGACCGCGATGAGCTGGTACTTTCCGTCCACCGGATCGTTTATCAGGACACACACGTCCCTCTGCACATTGCGGAGGAAAGCGTAGGCGATCTTCCTGCCGCCGTAGTAATCGGTGATGGCGTCCGAGAGGATAGGCCACCCGTCCCTGAGGTTCCACCAGAGGATGCCGGTCTTGTCCGCGAACTTGTGGCCGCGCCACATCTCCACGAAATACTTCATGGCCTCGGCCTGAACGCTCTGCGAGGCGAAGATGAAGTCATCCAGGCTTTCCGGCACCTCGCCGAAGACGAGACGGACCTGGTTTGTCATGAGGTTGTTGCGGGGATGGTCGCCGGCCACCTCAAACTCGCGCACCGCCTTGGTGAGCCACTCCTCATTCCACTTCAGAGACTTGAAATCAGTCCACGGATACACGCACTCAGGTGTCATCATCTTCTCAAGGCTCTCCCGATTCGGGCAGCCGTGATAGCCGATCTCACTGACAAACCTGCACTGTGCATCAGTGTAGAACGGGTCCTTGTAATAGCCACGTGGGCCCCAGAGGTGATTCTCCGGGAGGGTCTGCATCTCGTTTCCGTGCCTCCACACCTCTTCACTGTAGTACGGTGAGCTCGGGATGTAAGGACGGGTAGGATCGTACATGAAGAGCACGTCCGGTATGACGCGGCGGCTGATGCGGTCGCGGTTGGGGTTCAGCGTGAACTCTTTGAGGCCCCAGGTCACGCTCTGGTCGTCCTCATTGTTGCCCGCCCACGCGGCGATGCACGGGTGATTGCGGAGCTTGACCACGACGGACTTGGCTTCCTCGTAGATGGCAGATGCGAAGGCGTCGTCATTGGGGTACATGGTACAGCCCATGGTGAAATCCTGCCATATCATGATGCCGTTGGCATCGCAGAGGTCGTAGAAACGGTGGTCTTCATAGACATTGCCGCCCCAGCAGCGTATCATGTTGCAGTTGAGATCCACCGCCATGGCGATGCTCTCATCGTAGAACTGCGGATCCCGGCTGTGGAGAGCGTCCATAGGCACCCAGTTGGTGCCATGGATGAACACAGGCACATCGTTGACGAAGAACTGGAAGCGCCCCGGACTGTCCGGGAGGTTGATGTCATTCATGTCCAGTCGCACGGTGCGCAGGCCGACCTTCTGCGACCTGGAGTCAAGTACCGCGCCATTCTCATCCACGATATCGACACGAAGGTCATAGAGCACAGGCTCGCCGTAGCCCCGCGGCCACCAGAAACGCGCATCCTCCACCTTGATGTCATGCCTCATGGCAGGCTCCTTGATGGCCTCGCTCTCGGTCTTGATGACCTTGCCGTCCAGGCTCAGGGTATATACCGCACGCGTCTTGTCGAAGCGCGAGAATGGCATGGTCACCTGAAGGTCGGTATAGACAGATGCCTTCTTCCCGGCGACATCGAGACCGTGCACGATATAGCTGACGTCCCTGATGCGGGTCGGATGGACGGTGCGCAGCTCCACGCTCCTCCAGAGCCCGGCGCTGACCAGGCGCGGCATGATGTCCCAGCCGTACATGTGGGGAGCCTTGCGTATGTTGATGGCCTCGGCTGCAGGTGTAAGCCTTATGCTGAGCTGCCCGAGAAGGTATTTCTGCCCCTCAAGCACCGTGGAGCGGAGTATCACCTGGACGGTGTTCACACCCGGACGCACGATATCGGTGACATCGAAGCCATGCTCGATGAGCATGTCCTCTGCCTTGCCGGCATGAATGCCGTTGACCCATATGTCCGCGAGGCAGTCTATGCCGCCGAACCAGAGCTCGTATCTGTCCCCGGCCGCCAGCTCTGAAGCCTCGAATGTGCGGGAGTAGCAGTACTGCACATCCTCCCAGCTGCGGAGTCTGTATATGTTTTTCCCGACCATAGGGTCGGCAATGAGCCCCGCCGCCTGGAGATCGATCTCCACATTGCCCGGCACGGTGGCAGGGATTGTACGGCACTCGACATCCGCCATCCCTTCGGGAGAGGTGACCGCACCTCCATCGGGCTGTTTCCAATATGTGAGCTGCCATTCTCCGTCAAGGGAAATGGCCTGGGCATCTGCCATGCTGCAGATCATCGGCAGGCAGATCATGGACAAGTATATCTTCTTCATCTGTTCGGCATTATCATTCAATCATATGCGGTGCAAATGTAGCAAATATATCAATACCTGCTGACGTCCGTACCTTTGGCCCGGCTCAAAGTAACAGGAACAGCCACCGACAAGAACGGAGACCGCATTTCTGCGGTCTCCGTCATATTCCTTTGTCCGGGAAGAATCCCGGGGGATGTCATTTATTTCGCGTCCATGGCCTGGCAGGCTGTGATAGCGACCATCTTGTAAATGTCATCTACCGAGCAGCCGCGGCTGAGGTCGTTCACCGGACGGGCGATACCCTGGAGGATAGGTCCGATAGCCTCGGCGTTGCCGAGACGCTGAACGAGCTTGTAGCCGATGTTTCCGACCTCAAGGTTAGGGAATACAAGGACATTTGCCTTTCCTGCGATATCTGAACCCGGAGCCTTCTTTGCGCCTACTGAAGGGACGAGAGCAGCGTCTGCCTGGAGTTCGCCGTCTATCTTGAGCTCAGGAGCAAGCTCCTTGGCGAGCTTTGTAGCCTCGATGACCTTATCCACAACCTCATGCTTTGCAGAGCCCTTGGTTGAGAATGAAAGCATAGCCACCTTAGGATCTGCGAAACCAGCCACACTCTTCGCAGTCTGAGCTGTGCAGACAGCGATCTGAGCAAGCTGAGAAGCATCCGGAGCCGGAGTGACAGCCACGTCGCCGATCACGAGCACACCGTTCTCACCGTACTGAGGAGTCTGGGTGATCATGAGCATCGCACCGCTGACGCAAGAGATGCCGGGAGCGCACTTGATGATCTGGAGTGCAGGGCGGAGGGTGTCACCGGTAGTAGAGAGGGCACCGCTGATCTGACCGTCAGCATCGCCGCTCTTGATGATGAGGCAGCCGAAATAAAGTGGGTTGAGAACGGTCTGGCGTGCAACCTCGATGGTCATGCCCTTCTTCTGGCGGAGCTGGAAAAGAAGCTGTGCATACTCCTCTGTCTTCTCGCTGGTGGCAGGGTCGATGATTGTAGCCTTCTCGATGTTCTGGAGGCCGAGCTCTGCAGCCTTGGCAAGAATCTCCTCCTTGTTTCCGATGAGAATGATCTCTGCAATCTCGTCGGCAAGAGCCTTGTCAGCCGCTGTGATGGTGCGCTCCTCGAGTGACTCAGGGAGCACGATGCGCTGCTTGTTTGATTTTGCACGCGCAATGATGCTTTCGATAAGTGTCATTTTATGATTGTTTTATCTGATTTGTCAAGTATCAAGCAAAGTTAAGGAATTATTCCCATATTTGTGACCATAAAAACATGCATCTGAACATGAGAAAGACACTGGCCGTCCTGGCCATCCTCATCCCTGTCTGCCTGAATGCGCAGAACGAAATCAAAAGAGTCAACTTCGTCGAGCCGAAGGACATGCCCCAGTCGGTCAACTTCCTTCCCTCCCCACCGGAGCTTGAAGATCCGCTGTTCTTCAATGACTGGGTGGAGTATGTCAAAGGCAAGGAGCTGCGTTCCACCGAAAGAGGACAGCTGGCCGTGGAAGATGCAGCCACCACTCTAGCCTACTACATGAAGCGTTTCGGCGAAGCCATGGAGACGGACATCAACCCGAAGGACTATCCCCTGCTCGCATCATACATACTCAGTACCTATACCACCATACGAGCCTCCATCCAGGTGGCCAAGGACACATACGTCAGGGTGCGGCCGTACAATCAGTTCCACGAAGGCACCCCTGTGCCCGAGCATGAGAGCCCTGATGACAGGACCTCCTACCCATCAGGCCATACCACCAGGGCGTGGGCTATCGCACTCGCGCTGGTGTCAGTGGATCCGGCTCACCAGGATGCAATCCTCAAGACCGGTTATGAGATAGGCCAGAGCCGCGTGATCGTGGGTTTCCACTACCAGAGCGATGTGGATGCAGCCCGTATCGCAGCGAGCGCGGGGTTTGCACGACTCATAGGAGAGCCTGAGTTCCAGCAGGCTCTGGCAGATGCGAAATCCGAATTTGACGCCAAAAAGGCAGATTAAAGACTCTTGATATAGGCGTCTATGGCTGCTGCAGCCTTGCGGCCCGCACCCATGGCCAGAATGACAGTGGCCGCTCCTGTGACAGCATCACCTCCGGCGAACACACCCGGACGGGTGGTGGCTCCGGACTCGTCAGCGACAAGACCGCCTCTGCGTGTAGTCTCCAGACCTTCGGTGGTCTTGGCGATGAGAGGATTAGGCGATGTTCCAAGCGACATGATCACAGTATCTGTCTCGATCTCGAATTCTGAGCCAGGGATCTCCACCGGAGAGCGGCGTCCGCTTGCATCCGGCTCGCCGAGCTCCATGCGTATGCACTTCACTGCACGCACCCATCCCTTCTCGTCTCCTAGGATCTCGACAGGATTGGTGAGCATGGCGAACTGTACTCCTTCCTCATGGGCGTGGTGAACCTCCTCCTTGCGGGCAGGAAGCTCCACCTCTGTACGGCGGTAAACGATGGTGGTCTCGGCTCCGAGACGGAGAGCGGTGCGCGCGGCATCCATAGCCACGTTGCCACCTCCGACCACGATGGCCTTGCGGCCGGCGCGGATAGGAGTGAGATAGTCCTCGCGGAATGCCTTCATGAGGTTGTTGCGGGTGAGGAACTCATTTGCGGAGAATACTCCGTTGAGGCTCTCTCCCGGAATGCCCATGAACTTAGGGAGGCCTGCACCAGTGCCTACGAATACGGCCTCGAAGCCTTCTTCGTCGAGGAGGCTGTCGATGGTGACAGTGCGGCCTGCGATGACATTGGTCTCTATCTTCACACCCTGTGCGATGATCTTGTCGATCTCATTCTGGACAACGGTGTCCTTTGGAAGGCGGAACTCCGGAATACCGTAGGCGAGCACGCCTCCGGCCTTGTGGAGAGCCTCGAATATGGTGACGTCATAACCCAGTTTCGCGAGGTCATTGGCGCATGCGAGACCGGCAGGGCCCGAGCCGAGGATGGCGACACGGTGACCGTTGGTCTGGCGCTCTACAGCCTGCACAGGCCTGTTTTCGCGGCTCCAGTCGCCGACAAAGCGCTCGAGTTTGCCTATGGCAACACTCTCACCCTTGATGCCGAGTATGCAGCTTCCTTCGCACTGATTCTCCTGAGGGCAGACGCGGCCGCAGACAGAAGGCAGGGATGAGTCCTGGGCGATGATGTCGGCAGCCTTGCCGAAGTCGCCTTCGAGCACTCCTGCGATAAAGTCCGGGATATTGATATTGACAGGGCAGGCTGCGGTACAGCGGGGATTCTTGCAGTGGAGACATCTTGAAGCCTCAAGCATCGCCTCTTCTGCATTGTAACCGTAGCATACCTCTTCGAAATTGGTAGCTCTTACCTTTGGATCCTGCTCGCGGGCAGGTACTCTTGCTATCTTGTTTGCCATATCCTTCCCTTATCTGCCACGTCCGATCTTGCAGACGTGATGTTCATTTGCATCTGCCTCCTCAGGCTTGTACTGAGCCTGACGACGCATGGCCTCATCGAAGTCGACCTGATGACCGTCGAATTCCGGTCCCTCTACACACGCAAAGCGTGTCTTGCCTCCCACCGTCACGCGGCAGGCTCCGCACATGCCGGTACCATCCACCATGAGGGTATTGAGACTGACTGTGATGGGAAGACCGAGCTTTGCCGCCATGATGGTGGCGAACTTCATCATGATCATAGGGCCGATCGCCACCACCTGGGTGAACTTCTCGCCCTCATTTACGAGTTTCTCGAGCATTGCGGTGCCGACGCCCTTGAAGCCTTCGCTTCCGTCGTCAGTACATATGTAGAGGTGGTCGCACGCTGCCTCAAGCGCCTCACGATAGATGATGAGGTCCTTGTTGCGGGCTCCGAGAATGACGTCTACCTTGACACCATGCTCCTTTAGCCATTTCGCCTGAGGATATACCGGTGCGGTACCCACACCACCGGCAATGAACACATAGTGCTCTGAAGCCAGTTCCTCAGGGGTCTTCTCACAGAAGTCCGAAGGGATGCCGAGGGGTCCGACCACATCCTGGAAGGACTCTCCGACCTCGTAGCTGACGATGTCTTTTGAAGATGCTCCGATAGCCTGTGTCACGATGGTCACAGTACCTTTGGCAGCATCATAGTCACTGATGGTAAGAGGGATGCGCTCCCCCTTCTCATCAGCGCGCACGATAAGGAACTGGCCAGGCTTCGCTGCGGCAGCGAGCCTCGGTGCCTCCACCTCCATCTTGCAGATGTTGGGTGTCAGCATTTCCTTGCTGATAATCTTGTACATTGTATGGTTCGTTTATATGTTAGCAGATTCCTGAGAATCCGAGGAATGCCATCGCCATGATGCCTGCGGTGATCAGGGCTATAGGCAGGCCTTTGAATGCCTTTGGCACACTGTTGAGTGAAAGGTGCTCGCGGAGACCTGCAAAGAGTATCATGGCGAGACCGTAACCGAGAGCGGTCGCGAATGCGTACACGAGCGACTCGCCGAGGTTGAGCATATGGGCTGTGCCTCCGAATGTGAATTCCTTGGTCACCACGGTGATGGCAACACCGAGAACGGCGCAGTTGGTGGTGATCAGAGGAAGGAAGATGCCGAGAGCGGAGTAGAGAGAAGGGCTGATCTTCTTGAGCACAATCTCAACCATCTGCACAAGTGCGGCAATCACAAGGATGAACGCGATGGTCTGAAGGAACTCGAGACCGAACGGCACGAGGAGGTACTGGTTGATGAGATATGTCACGAGAGTCGCGAAGGTGATGACGAAGCACACGGCTCCGGACATGCCTGTCGCTGTCGAAACCTTGTTGGAGACTCCGAGGAACGGGCAGATTCCGAGGAACTGCGCCAGAAGGATATTATTTACAAATATCGCAGATACGATGATGAGAAGTATTTCCATGACGATGTCTCCTTTTATTTCTTAGCGAGTTTGTTGAAGAGCACCATGAGGTATCCGAGTGCGAGGAAGGCGCCCGGAGCCATCACGAATGCGAGGATGCCGTCTCCCGAAATGAACTTCCATCCGAAGATGGAGCCGCTTCCGAGGATTTCACGGACAATGCCGATGACAGTCAGGGATGCTGTGAATCCGAGACCGATGCCGATGCCGTCAAGAGCGGAGTCGAGGACACCGTTCTTGTTGGCGAATGCCTCGGCGCGGCCGAGCACGATACAGTTCACCACGATGAGCGGGATGAAAAGACCGAGGGTCTGGTATACGGACGGCGTATATGCCTGCATCACGAACTGAAGTACGGTCACGAAAGTGGCAATGACCACGATATAGACCGGGATATGCACCTTGTCCGGGACGAGAGGCGATATGAGGGAGATGACCATGTTTGAGAGGACGAGGACGAAAAGCGTCGCAAGACCCATCTCGAGGCCGTTCATTGCAGATGAGGTCGTGGCCAGAGTAGGACACATACCGAGAACAAGGACAAATGTAGGATTCTCCTTGATGAAGCCTTTGGTGATAAGTGAAAGTTTGCTCATTGTCTGTTCCTCCTTATTCGTTGCTTGCAAGGCTCTTTACGAGAGCGACTGCGTTTGATACCGCAAGGGTGTAGGCACGTGAAGTGATGGTAGATGCCGTGATGGCGTCCACATCACCGCCGTCCTTGGTGACCTTGAGTGACTTGTCCGGAGAGAAGCCCTTCCACTGGCTTGTGAACTTTTCGTCTGTGGTGCACTTGGCCCCGAGACCCGGAGTCTCACTGTGTGAGAGGACTGAAGTGTTGTACACTGTACCGTCGGCGAGTACACCGACCATGAGGGTGAGCGGACCGCCGAATCCGATGGTGGTCGACTTGACTGCATATGCGGTCACCTCATCACCTTCGGTAAGTGTGTAATACTGGTATGAAACACCCTCTGACTGTGCTTCGAGAGCGTCCGAGAGCTCTCCACCCTGAGGAAGCACCACCTTGATCGAAGACTCGAGAGCCTTCTGGTTTGCAGCCTGGATAGGGTTGTAGGTGAGAGCGTATACTCCGCCGAGGATGGCGGCGCAGATGAGGCACACTGCCGTGAGGCAGAGAACCATGTTGACGAGTGTAGATTTTGCTGCCATGTCTATGCCCTCCCGAATTTCTTGCTGTGGAACCAGTTGTTGAGAAGCGGCACTGTCATATTCATGAGAAGGATTGCGAATGACATTCCTTCTGGATATGAGCCGAAGTAGCGTATCATCATCACGATGACACCGATGCCTATACCGTAGATCACGCCTCCGAGGTCACTCATAGGAGATGTCACATAGTCGGTAGCCATGAAGCAGGCACCGAGGATGATACCGCCGGTGAGGAGGTTGAATACAGGGTCTGTGAACTGTGAAGGGTCAGCCAGGCAGAAGATGCCGGAGATCACGATCACCGTTGCGAAGATGCTGAGAGTGATCCAAGGCTTGATGACCCTGCGGATCACGAGATATGCGAAACCGATGAGCAGTGCGATGGCTGAGATCTCACCGGCAGAGCCGCCGATGTTGAGGAAGAGGGTGCGGAGATAGCTGACATCAGCTATGCTGCCAAGGCCGCCCTCGCTCACCATGCCGAGGAGAGTCGCTCCGGAAACCGCATCGTTTGCGTGGATGAAGCCCTGAGGGATGGTCCAGTCGGTCATGTAGGTAGGGAATGATATGAGGAGGAAGACACGTGCGGTGATGGCAGGATTGAATACATTCTGTCCTATGCCTCCGAATGTCATCTTCGCGACTCCGATTGCCACGATGGCACCCACGAGGACCACCCACCATGGAGTGGTGCTTGGAAGGTTCATGGCGAGAAGGAGACCGGTCACCACTGCAGAGAGGTCGCCTATGGTAGAAGGGGTCTTGAGCATCCATCTGGTGATGGCATACTCAAGAAGCACGCATGAAGCCACGCTGACTGCGAGGACAAGGATCTCTGACCATCCATAGAAGAGGATGGATACGAGCACTGCCGGCAGCAGGGCGATGATCACATCTCTCATGAGAGACTGTGTGGACACCGCTGCGTGGATGTGCGGATTGGGTGAAACCAGATATTTATCCATTTTCTTGTCTGTTTTATCGTTACTTGTTCTCTGCGGCCTTTGCTGCCTCAGCTGCCGCTTTGGCTGCGGCGGCACGCGCGCGGATGACACCCATCACCTGACCCTTGGCCTGGTTGACGTTGTCGAGAAGAGGGATATTTGCAGGGCAGCTGTACAGACAGCATCCGCATGCGATGCAGTCCTGAGCTGAGCCGGCCTCGAGTCCCTCGATATCTCCGGCCTTGTAAAGCCTGTTGAGGAGGAATGGCTCAAGTCCCATAGGGCAGGCGTCGGCACAGCGGCCGCAGCGGATGCAGGCGCTCTCCGGCTTGCGCTTTGTGGCAGCCTCGGAAAGATAGAGGATGGATGACGAGCCCTTGACTGTGGTCGCATCGAGATTGGCGATCGCTCTTCCCATCATAGGGCCTCCGCTGATAAGCTTGGCTGCAGCCTCAGGTATGCCGCCTGCATATTCTGCTATGTATGACAGAGGCATTCCTATGCGGAACAGGTAGTTGTGCTGCCTTTCCACAGGAAGACAGTCACCTGTGATGGTCATGGTGTTTGTGATAAGAGGCTTGTTCTTCTGCACTGCCTCATAGACTGCGAGTGAGGTGGCCACGTTCTGCACCACGGCACCGACGCTGATAGGCAGGCCGCCTGACTTCACCTGGCGTCTCATGACGGCGTCGATGAGCTGCTTCTCACCACCCTGAGGATATCTCTTCTTGAGAGAGAGCACCTCGATGTCCTTGTAGCCGAGCTCTGCCACTGCGGCAGTCATGGCCTCGATGGCCTCAGGCTTGATCTCCTCGATGCCGATGACGCACCTGCACCCGCCGAGCACCATCTGCATGATGGCAGCTCCCACCACGATCTCCTTTGTCCTCTCGAGGAGGATGCGGAAGTCACTGGTGAGATAAGGCTCGCACTCGGCACCGTTGAGGATGAGGCACTCGGCCTTGCTGCCCGGTGCGGGATTGAGCTTGACATGTGTAGGGAAGGTGGCACCGCCGAGGCCTACGACACCGCAAGCCTTGATCTTCTCGAGCACGGCAGCCCTGTCTGAAGGGATGGCGGTGACGAGAGTGTCGCTGAGGTCGATGCCCTCTGCCCACTCGTCACCTTCCACAGCGATCTCGATGTGGGGAACCATGTTGCCGGCAATGTCCTTGCGCGGAGCGATGGACTTCACGGTACCGGAAACCGATGAATGTACGAATGCGGAGATGAATCCTCCCGGCTCCGCAATCACCTGGCCGACCTTCACCTGGTCACCTACGGCGACTACAGGCTTTGCAGGGGCTCCGAGATGCTGAGCCATGGAGATATAGACAGTCTGCGGCAGAGGGAGAACCTCTATGGCGCAGTTGCGCGCGAGTTTGCTGTCATTTGGATGGACACCGCCGATCCTGAAAGTTACTTTACTGTTGCTCATGTCTATGCCTCCTTCTTGGTTTCTGGTGCAGGAGCGGCCTGAGCTGCAGGCGCAGGAGCCGCTGCCGGTGCCGGCTTTGGTGCCGGTGCTGGTGATACAGTCTCTGTCTTCGGCTTAGGAGCCGGGAAGTTCACAGCATGGATGGCGCCTGTAGGGCACTCGAGCACGCACTTCTTGCAGAGCTTGCACTTGGTGAAATCGATGTAAGCCACGTTGTTCTCGACTGTGATGGCCTCATGGGTGCAGACCTTGGCGCACTTGCCGCAGCCTATGCAGGCAGCCTTGCATGCCTTGCGTGCGACCGCGCCCTTGTCCTTGTTGATGCAGGACACATAGACCCTCATGCCGCGAGGGCCCTTGTTGCGGAGCTCGATCACGCCCTTAGGGCAGGCCTTCGCACATGCACCGCAGGCTGAGCACTTGGACTCATCCACCTCAGGGAGACCGGTCTCAGGGTTCATGGTGATGGCACCGAACTGGCAGGCTGCCACGCAGTCGCCGCAGCCGAGACATCCGAATGAACATCCTGTGTCACCGCTGTAAAGAGAAGCCTTGACCCTGCATGACTGCACACCATCCCACACATTTGTGCGCGGGCGGTTTTCACATGTACCGTTGCAGCGTACCACTGCCACCATCGGAGCCTTTTCCTTGATCTCATAGCCGAGGATGGCTGCGACCTTCTTCATGACGTCATTTCCTCCGACCGGGCAGAAATTGCCGTCAAGATTCGGAGCCTTGACTGCAGCGTCTGCGAAGGCACGGCAGCCAGCGAAACCGCAGCCGCCGCAATTGGCGCCCGGCATCACCTTCTCGACCTCATCGATGCGCGGATCCTCCTCGACCTTGAACTTCTTCGCCACGAAGAAGAGGACGAGGGAGAGCAGCAGACCGAGGCCCGCGAGAATTCCGATTGTCCAGATAATAGTTGTTGTCATTATTGATGTGTTTTTGATTTATTTCCTTCTGATTGTGAATACATATCCGTCCTGGAGCCTGTCCCTGAAAAGCCAGACGCCAAAATAGTATACCAGCACCGAAGCGATGCCGCAAAGACCGGAAACGGGCTCTGAGATGCCGGCTCCGAGCAGTCCCATGATCACCGCAAGCATGACGAAAAGCGGGATGGCATAAGCCACCCACACTGCCTTGTGACCCATCGAGGCCTTCAGAATGACATCCACCTCCTCACCGGGAGAGAATGGCTCCGACGGAAGAGTAGGCACCTTGACCATCTTGGTCTGGGACTCGGACATGCCGCATAGGCCCGCGGCGTGACAGGAAGCGCATGCCGACTCCGATACGATCGCCACAGTGGTGAACTGCGGATCGACCTGGACTATCCTGCCGGTATGTGATACTTCTCCCTTTGCCATATGCCCTAGAAATTGCCCTGATTTGAGAAATCGTCCGCAAAGGCAGAGCCTCCACCCTGGAACGGATCCATGTCGAACTGTCCTCCGGCAGGGGCGTTCATCGCGCTGTCCATCCTCATGGCCTGGTTCGGAAGTGCATCCTCCGGCTCCACAAACCTCACCTTCTCGCTCTTGAAGAGCATCGGGAGTTCACAGGTCTCACCGTTACGATGCTTGGCAATGATGATCTGAGTGACTTCCTTGTCTCCCGGATTCTCCGACAGTCCGAGGAAGTCCGGACGGTGGATGAAGAGTACCATATCGGCATCCTGCTCGATTGATCCCGACTCTCTCAAGTCACTGAGAACAGGCTTGCCGCTTCCTCCTGTACGCTGCACGGAATTTCGGGACAGCTGTGAAAGCGCGATGATAGGCACGTTGAGTTCCTTCGCGGTGGCCTTGAGTGTCCTGGAGATGGCTGCCACCTCCTGCTCGCGCATGCCCCTGAGTTCTGCAGGTCCCTGCATGAGCTGAAGGTAATCCACCACTACAAGCCGCACTCCCCTCTGCTTCACGAGGGTCTTGACCTTGGTGCGGAACTCCATCACAGGAAGGCTTGGGGTATCATCGATGTAGATAGGAGCCTTGATGAGGTTCTTCAGCTTTATCTCAAGCTGCTCCCACTCGTAGTTCTCGAGCTTGGAACCGCCCTTAATCTTGTCAGCGGGGAGTTCCGACTCGGATGTCATGAGTCGCTTGGCGAGCTGCTTGGCCGACATTTCGAGTGAGAAGAACGCCACAGGCATGTGGTGATCCACTGCCGCGTTGCGGATGAGGTTGAGCGAGAATGCCGTCTTTCCGACTGAAGGACGGGCCGCAAGGATGATAAGGTCAGACGGCTGCCATCCGAGTGTGATCCTGTCGATGGACGGGAAACCCGACGGCACACCGTTCATGCCTTCTCTGCCCTGCATCTCCTGGATATCGTCCATCGCCTCATTGATGATGCTGCCGATATCCTGGACCTCCTTCTTCACATTGCTCTGGATAGCCGCATATACTTTCGACTGAGCCATGTCGATGAGGTCATCGACCCTGACAGAGTCATCATACGACTGCCTGAGGATGTCGTGAGAGGCTGTGATGAGCTCTCTCTGGATGGTCTTCTGCTTGAGAATCTTGATGTAATACTCCATGTGGGCGGCAGCGCCCACGTTCTGGGAGAGGTTGGTCAGATACACCGGACCTCCGACAATCTCGAGATTGCCTTTCTCCTTGAGCTTCTGGCTGACTGTGATGGTCTCCACCGGAGCATGCTCCAGCACGAGGCTGCTGACAGCCTCGAAAATCATCTTGTTGCGCTCGTCATAGAAGCACGACGGAGAGAGCTCCTCCATGGCCTCATCGACGCATGCGGGCTCTAAAAGCATGGCTCCCAGGACAGCCTCTTCAACATCAAGAGCCTGAGGAGGTTTGTTACCCATCTCAAGCCCTATGGTGTCCAGATTGACTGCCTGATCCTTCTTGCGGTATTGTCTTTTGGCTTCAGGCATAGTCTGAGGTATGAAAAGCCGTCGGCGCAGACGCGGGGACGGCTTGCGGTTCCGGTATGTTATTCTTCTGCCTCAGGATTCACGATGATGCGGCCGCAGTGCTCACAGATGATGAGCTTCTTGCCTGAAGCGACATCGATAAGTCTCTGAGGAGTGATGGTATTGAAACAGCCGCCGCATGAGTCGCCATTGTAGACCGGAACCACAGCAAGGTGATTGCGTACGCTTGCACGGATGCGGTCATATGCGCTCATTGTCCTGGCATCAATCTTCGATGCGAGGGCGTCTCTCTTTCCCTTGAGCTTGTCTTCCTCAACTGAGGTAGACTCGATGATGTTCGCAAGTTCCTCCTTCTTTGCCTCGAGGTCGATGTTGCGGATCTCGATCCTGCGCTCGATATCCTCGATAGCGTCCTTGCGCTCAGCGATAGCCACTCTGGTCTCGCCGATGTGCTTCTCGGCAATCTGGCGGAGGAGACCCTGATTCTCGAGCTCCTTGTTGATCGAGTCATACTCGCGGCTGTTCGCGATGTTCTCGATCTGGCTCTGATATCTGGCGATCTGCTCGTCAAGCTCTACGATGGTCTCGTTGTTGCTTTCGATGGACTTGGCATATTCCTCGATGAGTGCGTTGAGCTGAGCCACCTTTGCCGTCATGGCTGCGATCTCAGCCTCGAGTCCTGCGACCTCCTCAGGGAGCTCGCC
The DNA here is from genome assembly GCA_018066125.1 of Candidatus Cryptobacteroides onthequi. GTDB lineage: Bacteria > Bacteroidota > Bacteroidia > Bacteroidales > UBA932 > Cryptobacteroides > Cryptobacteroides onthequi. The sequence goes on from JAGHSA010000070.1 coordinate 21,151, forward strand.
TCTGAGCTGGACGATCTTCTCGATGGCGTTGTCAGCTTCCTGGAGCTCATAGAGCGTCTTGAGCTTTTCCTGGACCGCTGCGCTGTCCTCAGCAAATGACTTCTGCAGGGAGACGAAGGTCTCTCTCTCATCGATCGGGGTTTCGACTTTCTTGATTTTTGTTGTCGCCATATGTCTATAAGTATTGTATCGGATTACTGTCTTTCAAGTTGCCACTTATGCGAACCGCAAAGTTAGGAAATTTTTTCCTTAACAACGAATTTAATACGCTGACTATCTCCACTTCGCTCTCAAAATGACCGATATCCATGATGGCGAAGCCGTCAGCAGTGAAAAAGTAGTGATATGACACATCTCCGCAGAGATAGAGCTGGGCGCCGGAGGCCTTCGCAGCCGCAATGAGCGAACTTCCCGAGCCTCCGCACATGGCGATCCTCTTCACCGGGCAGGCTATGGCTTTCGATGCCCTGAGCACGCTCAGACCGAATGTCTTTTTCACCAGATCCGCAGCCTCCGCAAAGGACAGGGGCTCCGGCAGATCGCCCACAGCTCCGAATCCGGTGTCTCCATCCCCTTCCGGCTCCAGCACCTGGATGCCGGTGAGTCCGAGCCTGCGCGCCATGGCCCCGCTCACTCCTTCCAGAACCTTGTCCGAAGGGGTATGTGTGGCATACACCGCCACCCCGGCACTGACGGCCTTGATGATGGCCAGGCCGACCGGATCTTCAGGGCGTATGCTGTTTATCCCCCTGAAAATGAGAGGGTGATGCGTGATGACAAGGTCAGACCCCGTCGCCACGGCCTCGTCGATGAGTTCCGGAGTGCAGTCGAACCCCAGGAGGACTCCATGAACCTCCTGAGACGGAGAGCCGACGCTCAGACCGCTGTTGTCCCATTTCTCCTGGAGGGAGAGAGGGGCGAAGCCCTCGATTGCGGCGATTACGTCTCTTACCTGCATATCACCTCCCTGACCTCAAGAAGCTGAGCCCTGATCTCCTTCAGTGAATCGAGAGCGCGGACTTTCCTGTCCACCTTGCTCCGGTCTCCCGCAAGGGCCATCGAGGCACCCTCCAGGGTAAGTCCCTTCTCCTTTACAAGAAAATGAATCTGCTTGAGGACGGCGATGTCCTCCTGCTTGTACATGCGGTTGCCCTTGGCATTGCGGTACGGCTTGAGATACTTGGAAAACGAGTTGCTCCAGAAGCGCACCAGGGATGCGTTCTCTCCGAGCATTTCAGCGACCTCGCTGATCGAGTAGTATAATTTCTCCATTTCAGGATTGATTTTAGTCGAGTGACTGTCCGGTGTTGACGGACATATATATCATGTTTGCATATTCGTCCGGCGTGACGGACGCAAAAAAGTACTGGACAGGGTCCATCGTCCTGCCGCCCCTGAGCACTTCGTAGTGCAGATGGGGAACGAGCGAGTTGCCTGAGATGCCGACATCCGCAATGCGCCTCCCGCGGCGCACTGTCTGACCCTGAGATACCGCTATGTCACCGAGGTGGCAGTATCTGGTGACATAGCCTCCCTTATGGGTGATCTCCACGACATTGCCTTCCCCCTTGTGGGAATGTTCCACCCTTGACACCACCCCATCCGCAGAGGCAAGCACCGGATCTCCCTGGGGCGCTATCATATCCACACCACCGTGCTGGGCCTGCACCTTGTAGAAAGGATTGAGTCTGGAGCCTGCGGAAGCGCCCACCTGAGCGTACGAGATGCCGTCCAGAGGGAGCGACAGCGGAGGGAGCGAGTCCCTTGACATGCTGTAGACCTCTTCCACATGCCTGAAAGCGGCCTCGATGTCATCCACCTTCCCCTGAAGCGCAGCCGCCTTGCGTGCAGTATAGGCCACTATGTCGCGGTCCGGCACAGTGTCGCTGGATGCCAGGAAATCCATGGTGTTGACCGGGTCGAGACCAGGCGCCTGGGCATAGAAGATGTCCTTGTAGACCTGGCGGTCACGCAGCTGGATGCTGTTGATGACATCCTCGATGAGCTTCTCACGTCCCACCATGTCGGCATAGGTGCGCTCGAAAAGCTTGTTCTCCGTGCTGAGGGCGCGCTCCGAGTCCGTGCTTACGCAGAGGGCGAAGATGGTGTAGTACAGGATGGCAAGGGCAAACGAGTACATGAAGTACTTGAATACGAGCACGACGACGCCCCAGAAGGTGCGGGTCACCTTCTTCACGCCGTCCTGGCTCTTTGCGAAAAGCTGCTTCCTGTCCATGTCCTACCTTGTCCTCAGTCTGAATGACGGTCTCAGCACGATGGGAGACTCCTCCTCCTTCTGCCGTACCATGGAGGAATATTCGGCAGGAGACATGCTGAGGTCATAGAAATTGGCGGGGTTCACTTTCGTACCCCTGTATATCACTTCGTAGTGGAGGTGGGCGCCGGTGACCTTGCCGGACTTGCCGACCGTTCCGATGCACTCCCCTCTCTTTATCTTCATGCCCTCGACCACATTGATGGTGCTCATGTGGGCATACATGGTCTGATATCCGAATCCGTGATCGATGATCACGATGTTGCCGTAGCCGTAGAAGAGGAAATCCACCTTCTCTATCACGCCGTCGCCGGTAGCGTAGATCGGCGTGCCCACCTTGGCGGCGAAATCCACTCCGGTATGGCTGCGCATATCCCCGTACAGAGGGTCCGAACGGGTGCCGAACACGCTGGACAGGTTGTAGTTGCGAGGGTCGGGGTTGATCGGAGGGATGGCGGGGATGCACGAAGCCATGTCTCCGGCCTTCCTTGACATGCCCGAGATCTCGTCATACGATTTGCTCTGCGCGTACGTCCTCCTCATGAGTTCATCGAGGCGGATGTAGGCATCCTGAAGGACGGCATTGCTCTCCAGAAAGGCGAAAGTGCTGTCATCCGCGGCAGGGGCAGCCTCTTTCGGGATCGGATTCATGCCGAAAATGGAACGGTAGATATCCTGATCGCGCATGTCCAGGGCATCGAGAGCCTCGTCGTAGGTGTCCATATTGCGGTTCATCAACGCGATTTTCGAGTGCCATGCCGTATTTCTGGCCTTGAGGACGGCTAGCTTCGGGGTGTCAAGCCCCAGGACTGAGGTCCATATCCAGAGATAGAAGAGCGTGATGCCGACACCCACCACCAGGAATGCGGCAATCCTGAGGGCGCGGTGCTCCCGAGGCTCCTCCACGTTCTCATACAGGAGGGTCTCTGGGTCTAGATGATGATTCTCAAATCCGGACATGTGCAGCAAATATACTCCTTTTTTATATTTTTTATGTAATTTTGCATTTCGTACTTATCATCACAGGATATGACTTCAAAAGAAATAAGACAGAAGTTCCTGGACTTCTTTGCATCAAAGGGACACACCATCGTACCGTCGGCGCCGATGGTTGTGAAGAACGACCCTACACTCATGTTCACAAACGCCGGCATGAACCAGTTCAAGGATTTCTTCCTTGGCAATGCAGTCCCTAAGTTCAACAGGGCTACCGACTCTCAGAAGTGTCTCCGCGTGAGCGGAAAGCACAATGACCTCGAAGAGGTGGGTCACGACACCTACCATCACACGATGTTCGAGATGCTCGGCAACTGGAGCTTCGGGGACTACTTCAAAAAGGAGGCCATCGACTGGGCATGGGAGCTCCTCACTGAGGTCTACGGCATCGACAAGAGCCTCCTCTACGCCACCGTATTCGAGGGCTCTGCCGAAGACGGCACCGAAATGGACCTCGAGGCAAAGGAAGCATGGCTCAAGCACCTCCCTGAGGACCACATCATCCTCGGAAACAAGCATGACAACTTCTGGGAGATGGGTGACACAGGCCCTTGCGGACCTTCATCCGAGATCCATATCGACATCCGTACAGCCGAGGAGAAGGCTGCAGACGGTCTCCCTGGACGCGAGTGGGTCAACAAAGACAACCCTCACGTCATCGAGATATGGAACCTCGTGTTCATGGAGTTCGAGCGCAAGGCTGACGGCCACCTCGAGTCGCTCCCTGCAAAGAACATCGATACCGGTATGGGATTCGAGCGTCTCTGCGCCGTGCTTCAGGGCAAGAATTCAAACTACGATTCTGATGTATTCACCGGCATGATCGCCAAGATCGGAGAGCTCTCCGGACACAAGTACGGCGAAAGCCGCCAGGTGGATGTCGCCATGCGCGTGATCGCCGACCACGTCCGCACCATCAGCTTCTCCATCGCTGACGGACAGCTTCCTTCAAATGTGAAGGCCGGCTATGTGATCCGCCGCATCCTCCGCCGTGCAGTGCGCTACGGCTACACCTTCCTCGGATTCAACGAGCCTTTCCTCTGCCGCCTCGTACCTCAGCTCATCGATGACATGGGCAAGGCTTACCCTGAGATCAAGGCCCAGCAGAAGCTCATCGAGAGCGTGACCCGCGAGGAGGAGAATGCATTCCTCCGCACACTCGACCGCGGCATCAAGCTCATGGACGACTACATGGCCAAGTCCAAGGACAGCAAGGAGATCGGAGGCGTGGATGCATTCACCCTCTATGACACATTCGGCTTCCCGATCGACCTCACCCAGCTCATCGCCACCGAGAACGGATACACCGTGGATCTCGACGGCTTCAACGCAGAGCTCCAGAAGCAGAAGGAGCGCGCCCGCAACGCCACCTCCATCGAATTCGGCGACTGGACCATCTACGCTGAAGGAGAGGTAGAGTTCGTCGGCTACGACCTCACCACAGTCGAGGGCGTGAAGATGCTCAAGCAGCGCACCGTGAAGCAGAAGAACAAGGAGATGCTCCAGCTCGTCTTCGACCGCACCCCATTCTATGGAGAGATGGGAGGAGAGGTCGGTGACACCGGATACATCATCTCTGACGCAGGCGAGAAGATCGCCATCCTCAACACCGTCAAGGAGAACAACCTCACCATCCATATCGCAGAGCGCATGCCTTCTGACTGCACAGCGTCATTCACCCTCGTGGTAGATGCCGAGCGCCGTCAGAAGATCGCCAACAACCACAGCTGCACCCACATTCTCGACCAGGTACTCCGCGAGATCCTCGGCACCCATGTGGAGCAGAAGGGTTCATATGTATGCGACAAGTATTTCCGCTTCGACTTCTCACACTTCGAGAAGCTCACCGACGAGCAGACCGCAGCAGTCGAGAAGAGAGTGAACGAGCTCATCAGGGCCAACAATCCTCTCATCGAGAACCGCAATGCCACCATGGATGAGGCCAAGGCCATGGGCGCCATCGCCCTCTTCGGAGAGAAGTATGGCGACCGCGTCCGCGTCGTGAAGTTCGGCGACAGCGTCGAGCTCTGCGGAGGCTGCCACACATCTGCATCCGGCAATATCGGCTACTTCAGGATCGTCAGCGAAGCTGCCATCGCAGCCGGTGTGCGCCGTATCGAGGCTGTGACCGGAGAGGCTGCAGAGGAGCTCGTCAACGGGCTCGCATGCTCACTCCGTTCGGCTAAGGCTTTCTTCAACAATGCACCAGACCTCGCCGGAGCCATCCAGAAGCTCATCGCCGAGAATGCAGAATACAAGAAGCAGGCAGAGGAGTTCGCACAGCAGAAGGCTGCAGCCCTCGCCAAGTCACTCCAGGACAAGGCCGAGGAGGTGAACGGCATGCAGCTCATCGCCGCCGAAGGCATCGAGGCTGACGCCACAATGCTCAGGAATGCGGCACTCATCCTCCAGAAGAGCGCGCAGAATACCGCCCTTGTCGCAGCCGTGGCTGCAGACGGCAAGCCTCAGCTCCTTCTCATGTACTCCGCAGACCTCGTGGCCAAAGGCAAGAATGCCGGCAAGGACATCCGCGAAGGTGCGAAGTTCATCCAGGGTGGCGGCGGCGGACAGCCGGGTCTCGCCACAGCCGGTGGCAAGAATGTTGAAGGACTCGAAGATGCCTTCAAGGCTCTCGTAGCGACAGCGACGAAATAAGAATGCGGCCGGCCGCGTGCCGGCCACATTGACTTTCTGGAATGAAAAGACTCGACAGATTCATACTCAAGGCTTTTGCTGGACCGTTCGTAGCGATCCTGTTTGTCGTGCTTTTCATCCTTGTCATGCAGTTCCTGTGGCTCTATATCGACGAACTGGTCGGAAAGGGCCTCGGGATGAAGGTCATCCTCGAATTCCTCATGTGGGGAAGCTGCACCATCCTTCCGATGGCGCTGCCTCTGGCCACATTGCTGTCGTCCGTGATGACCATGGGACAGCTCGCAGACAACAATGAGCTCATCGCCCTCAAGGCCGCGGGACTCTCCGTGACCAGAGTCATGGCACCGCTCATAATCGTCACGGCGGCCATCAGTGTCGGAGCGTTCTACACCTCCAACAATCTCGTCCCGTACGCATTCAACCAGATATACACCCTCAGGGAAGACATCCTCAAGACAAAAGAGGAGATCAAGATCCCCGCAGGCACCTTCTACGACGGCATCGACGGATACATCCTTAGAGTCGACAATACGGACGAGGAGACCGGCATGATGCAGGGCGTACTTGTATATGACCACACCAAGGGCAAAGGCAACACCAGCATGTCCATCGCGGATTCGGCCATCATCAGGATGGCCAAGACAAAGGATTACCTTACCTTCACGATGTACAACGGCACCAACTACCAGGAGACAAACTCCCTGAGATACAGGGACACCTCCCTGGAGCTCCAGAAGATCAACTTCACAAAGCAGGAGATGATCATCTCCCTGGAAAACTATGCCTTCGAGAAATCCGACAGCGCAAAGTTCGGAGACCAGATCAAGTCCATGAATGTGAAACAGCTCATCCAGACGAAGGACTCTCTTCACCGGGTGGATGCCGATACCCGTGTGGATCAGTTCAAGAGGCTCATGAGCGGCGGCTATTTCGTGAGACGCGACCAGCTTGATTCCGGATTTGTGGACAGGGGTCTCCAGCTTTATGAGAACCCTGAATTCCTCAGTTGGCAGGATATCACGAAGGAAAGGGATGCCTACCAGAGCGCGAGCACCAGACTCAACCAGATGATTTCTGATGTCACCGGCTTCGAGAGGGAGTCATACGAATACACCTTCTACCTCCGCAGGGCTGACCTCGAGTTCCTCAAGAAGTTCGCCGGAGCGCTTGCCTGCTTCATCCTGTTCTTCATCGGAGCACCTATCGGTGCACTCGTTAGAAAGGGAGGACTCGGCGTGCCTATGATCGTTGCAGTTCTTTTCTTCGTGCTGTACTGGGTCATAGACCTGACAGGAGCCAAGCTGGCAAAAGATGGTGCCATCAACGCCACCATGGGTGCCTTCATATCCACGGCGGTGCTGTTCCCTATAGGCATGTACTTCACATGGAAAGCCGTCAACGACTCCAACCTGTTCAATGTGGACACGGTCAAGAGCGGATGGCGAAGAGTGAAATCAAAGATCATCGGTATGTTCAGAAAGACCAGAATAGTTTATATGGGTACGCCTGACTTTGCAGTCGCACCTCTCGACAGACTCATAAACAACGGTTACAATGTCGTCGGCGTGGTCACAGTCGCAGACAAACCAAGCGGACGCGGCCTGAAGCTCAATGAGAGCGCGGTCAAGAAATATGCTGTGGAGCATGGCATCCCGGTCCTTCAGCCGGTGAAGCTGAAGGATCCGGAATTCCTCGAGGCCCTCAAGGCATGGAAGGCCGACCTCTTCGTGGTAGTGGCATTCAGGATGCTGCCTGAGGAAGTATGGACCATGCCTAAGCTCGGCACCTTCAACCTCCACGCTGCCCTGCTGCCTCAGTACAGAGGTGCCGCACCTCTCAACTGGGCGGTCATCAACGGCGAGCAGATGACAGGCGTGACCACCTTCATGATAGACAAGGATATCGACACCGGAGGCATCATCCTGCGACAGGACCACAGGATAGCTGAAACCGATACTGTGGGCGACGTGCATGACGCACTCATGGAGATAGGAAGCGATCTGGTGGTACAGACAGTCCAGGGCATCATCGAAGGCAATGTCGAGACCCGCGTGCAGAGAAGCTTCATCCAGGGCTCAGAGGTGCTCAAGCCTGCACCTAAGCTCACACGCGAGCTCTGCCACATCGACTGGACAGACACCACAAAGCACGTTTACGACCTCATCCGCGGACTCAGCCCATATCCGGCTGCATTCACAGAGCTCGTACGCGAAGGGGAGAATCCTCTCCAGCTCAAGATATTCGGCGCTGAGAAACTCACTGCCGCCGACATAGCATCCATCTTCGGTGTGGATACTGCGGCTGCAGGAACCGTCCTCTGCGACGGAAAGAGCCACCTGGCAGTAGCCACCGCCGATGGAGCCATTCTCATCAAGGACCTTCAGCTCTCAGGCAAGAAGAGAATGGATGTCAAGTCCTTCCTTCTGGGCTTCCGTGAGCCGGCCTCATACAGCACTACCGCAGGAACATCTAAGGAAGTATGTGCAAAAGTGCGGTCATAATCTGCCAGGGCGACTTCCCCAGAAAGGAATACCCGCGCTATGTACTCCGCAATGCGGACGTGATAGTCTGCTGTGACGGAGCCTTCTCTGCCTTCCTGCGCAAGAGCGAGGCTGTATTCGGGAAGCTCAGGCTCCCCGATGCCGTGGTGGGAGATATGGATTCACTCTCGCCGTCCATGATGAAAAAGTACGGCGACATAGTGGTGAAGTATGACGAGCAGGACTACAACGACATGACCAAGGCCATGAGGTACACCCTCTCCAGATGGGATGACATCACCGAGATACATTTCATCGGGGCCACAGGCAAGAGGGAGGATCACACCATTGGCAACATGTCGCTCCTGATGGAGTACGAGCGGATGTTTTCGCTCTCGGAGCGGGGAATCACGGCGGACATCATCTCCGACTGGAGCACGGTATTCGCGATAGGCGACAGCACCACGCTGGATGTGGGAGAAGGACGCAGGATATCGATATTCTGCCCTGACAACACACTGAAGATGCGCTCGGAGGGGCTGGAATGGCCTGTTGACGAGGTAGTGTTTGACAACTGGTGGAAAGCCACACTCAACAGGACGGTGGCCGACAGGGTGAAACTGACATTCAGCCACCCATCCATGGCACTCATAGTGCTTGACTGAAAACAGGTTCAAATGACCATAATCTATTAACGCATATGTTACGAAAGACAAGGATTGCACTGGCATCCCTCTTCTTCGCAGGAATCACCCTGCTGTTCATCGGCATAGGCCAGGACTGGTGGGGCTGGATGGCAAAGATCCAGTTCCTCCCGGCGCTGCTCAAGGTATTCAGCAGCGCACTCGCACTCAACGTGGCCGTTGTGGCAGGTCTGATACTGCTCACACTCATCTTCGGCCGCATCTACTGCTCTGTCATCTGCCCTCTCGGCGTGATGCAGGACATCATCAGCTGGCTCCAGCGCAAGATCTACAAGGCGCGTACAGGCAAGACACGCAGATACAGCCACAGCAGAGAGCTGAAGGCCGTACGATACGGCGTATGGGTGCTCTTCTGCGCAGCTCTGATAGCCGGAGTGCAGGTGATAGTGGCCCTTGTCGCACCGTACAGCGCATATGGACGCATCGTGCGGAGCATGGTATCCCCATCCGGATGGCAGGTGCCTGTGATAGCAGCGGTCACATTCGTGGCTGTCGCCGTCCTTGCATGGACCGGAGGCAGGACATGGTGCAACACCATCTGCCCTGTGGGTACCACTCTGAGCTTCTTCTCGAGGTTCGCGATGTTCCGTCCGGTGATCGACACAGAAAAGTGCGTGAAATGCCGCGCATGCGAGCGTGCCTGCAAGGCTTCATGCATCGATGTGGATGGCGGCAAGATCGACTACAGCCGCTGCGTGGACTGCTTTGACTGCATAGGCTCATGCAAGCTTTCCGGACTGAAGTACCGTTTCGCATGGAAGAGTGGCGCCAAGTCTGCTGAAACCGCCGAGAAGGGAGTGGATGCAGGCAAGCGCGCATTCATCGCGGGAGCGATGATTGCGGGAGCCACCACCCTCAAGGCTCAGGAAATGAAGCTCGACGGAGGTCTTGCCGACATACTGCCGAAGCAGAAGCCGGAGCGCAAGAACAGGCTTGTACCTTTCGGAGCGAAGAGCGAGAAGGACTTCTACAGCAAGTGCACCGCATGCCAGCTCTGTGTGAGCGCCTGCCCTAACAATGTACTCCGTCCGTCGACCGACCTGATGCACCTGATGCAGCCGGAGATGTCGTATGAGAACGGATGGTGCAGGCCGGAATGTACCGAATGCTCACAGGTCTGCCCTGCTGGTGCCATCACGGCCATCACACCTGAGGAAAAGACAGCAGAGCACATTGGACGCGCAGTCGTGGATCTGGAGCTCTGCCTCGCGAACACTGAAGATGTAGCCTGCGGCAACTGCTCGAGACACTGCCCTGCCGGAGCCATCAAGATGGTCAAGAATGAGAAGGGCAAAGCCGTCCCTGCTGTGATGGAAGAGCTCTGCATGGGCTGCGGCGCATGTGAGTTCCTGTGCCCTGTCAGACCGATCAGCGCCATCCATGTGGATGGTCTCAAGTCACACATCAAAGAATAAGGAGCCATGAAAGATATATCAAGAAGAGATTTCCTCAAGATGACCGGTGCCGGTGCGGCCGCAATAGGCGTGACTGCATGCGAGAATGCCGCAAAGAGCACCCTGCCACCGACAGTGATCGACAAGACGCCGGGCGAGATGGTTCTGCGCTCCTGTGGAGAAGACAAGGTCAGCCTGCTCGGCTACGGCTGCATGCGCTGGCCTATGATCAAGGACGACAACGGCAAGGACATAATAGACCAGGCGGCAGTCAATGAACTCGTAGACTATGCCATGGCCCACGGTGTCAACTACTACGACACATCACCTGTATATCTTCAGGGACAGAGCGAGGAAGCCACTGCCAAGGCCCTCCTCAGATATCCCCGCGACAGCTGGTTCCTCGCAACGAAACTCTCGAACTTCTCCAACTACACCTATGAGAATTCTGTCAAGATGTACAAGAGGTCACTCGAGATCTTCCAGACCGACCATATCGACTACTACCTCCTCCACTCTATCAGCGGAGGCGACGCATTCAGGCAGAGATATGAAGATACCGGCATCATGGACTTCCTTCTGGAGGAGAAGAAGAAGGGCCACATACGCAAGCTCGGACTCTCATTCCACGGCCATAAGGAAGGATTCGACGAACTCATGGAGCTTCACGAGAAGTACCACTGGGACTTTGTCCAGATCCAGATGAATTTCGTTGACTGGAACCATGCTGCGGGACGCAACACGAATGCCAGCTATCTCTATGAGGAGCTTGACAAGAGGGAGATTCCTATCGTGATCATGGAGCCGCTCCTCGGCGGACGTCTTGCAAATCTCCCGGGTCCTGTGGCCGAGAGACTCAAGGGCAAGGAGCCTTCAAAGTCCATCGCATCGTGGTCTTTCAGATTCAGCGGCTCCCACCCACGCGTACTCTCCATCCTCAGCGGTATGACATATATGGAAAACCTCGAGGACAATGTGGACACCTTCACCCATTTCAAGCCTCTGGAAAAGGACGACTACGAATTCCTGGACGAGATGGCCCTCATGATCAGGGACTACCCTCTGATTAACTGCAACATGTGCCAGTACTGCATGCCTTGCCCTTACGGCATAGACATTCCGAACATCTTCAAGTACTACAACGACACGATCAACAACGGCACCTTCGTGCAGAATGCCGAACAGGAGAACTACCAGAAGCTCCGCAAGAGATACCTTACAGGATACAACAAGGCCATCGAGACCATACGTCAGGCTGACCACTGCATAGCATGCAACCAGTGCTCACCTCACTGTCCTCAGAGCCTGCGCATCCCTCGCGAGCTCCAGCGCATCGATGAGTACATCGAGAAACTGAAGCAGGGAAAGCTTTAATCCTGCCTGAACGCCTTCGATACGGCCTGGCCCAGTTTCTGAGCCAGGCCGTTGTTTGCCACGGCCAGAGCGTAACCGCCAAAAGCAAGCAGCAGCATCTTCCAGATCGGCAGTGCCAGGCTGATGCTTCCGATACCCATGCATATATAAGGGATGAGAATCACCGCACTCACCAGACCCGGGACATACCCACGGGCCATAATGCCCCGGGCAAGACAGAGGAACAGGCTGATCGCGAATGCAAAGAACATCGCATACCACAGTTCCTGCGCGTAAGGAAGATCCGACAGCAGGTACATGGTCACAAGTATGACAGCCAGGAGCTTCTCCAGAGAGACTATGCCTGACGCGACCTTGTCCACGGCGCTCATGCGGCGCCTCATGTACACGATCTCCTCCGCCTCATGCACGACAAACGCAATGGGGAAAGGCAGGATCAGATAAAGGACGGAAAGCGCACTCATTTCGTGATGCCGAGTTTGGTGAGAAGCGCCTCCGGCTCCGGATCGTGGCCGCGGAAACGCCTGTAAAGGACGGCCTCATCTTCTGAGCTGCCTCTGGAGAGGACATTGCGGCGGAAAGAGTCTGACACTTCGCGGTTGAATATACCCTTCTCCTGGAAGAGCGAGAATGCATCGGCCTCAAGCACCTCCGCCCACTTGTATGAGTAGTAGCCTGCGGAATAGCCGCCCGAGAAGATATGGCCGAATGAAGTCGAGATCGCGCACTCCGGAACGTCCGGCATCACTGCAGCTGCAGCGAGCGCCTGCTTCTCAAACGACACGGCATCGACCTCCGGCGCCGCAGTCAGTGTGTGCCATGCCATGTCAAGGATGCCGAAATGCAGCTGGCGGACCTGTGAATAGGCTGCAAGGTAATTCTTGGCTGCCACGATCTTGTCGATCAGATCGACAGGCAGAGCCTCACCGGTCTGGTAATGTCTTGCAAAGGTATTGAGGTACTCAGGCTCAAACGCCCAGTTCTCCATGATCTGGGATGGGAGCTCGACGAAGTCGCGGGAGACACTGGTACCGCAGAGAGAACCGTAGCGTCCCTCCGCGAGCATGCCGTGGAGGGCGTGGCCGAATTCATGGAGGAAGGTGGTGAACTCGTCATGGGTGATGAGTGACGGATCCTTGGCGGTAGGCTTCGTGAAATTGGTCACGATGCTCACGAATGGACGGTACTCGACACCGCCGACAATGCTCTGTCCGCGGAACTCGGTCATCCAGGCACCGCTTCCCTTGCTCGCGCGCGGGAAGAAATCGGCGTAGAAGAGCGCCAGGTGGCTGCCTGACTCATCTGTCACATCGTACACCTTGACATCCTTGTGATAGCCCGGAATGTCCTTCCTCTCGGTGAAACTGATGCCATAGAGGCGATGCGCAAGATCGAAAACTGCGGAGATGCAGTTTTCAAGCTGGAAATAAGGCTTGAGAAGCTCATCATTGAGAGAGTACTTCTCATCGCGGTATTTCTCTGACCAGAAGCTGAAGTCCCACGGCATGATGGCATCGCCCTCAAAGCCATTGGCCTTTGCATAGGTCAGTATTTCAGCGACCTCTGCCCTGGCAGCAGGCAATGAAGGGGTGAGAAGCTTCTCTATGAAGTCATTCACTGTCTGAGGAGTCTTGGCCATACGCTCCTCGATGGCATAGTCGGCATAAGTCCCGTAACCGAGAAGCACAGCCTCTTTCATCCTGAGGTCGACTATCTTCATGATGTTTTCCCTGTTGTCGAAATCGCCTCCGAAAGCACGGGTATTATAGGCACGATACAGCTTTTCGCGCAGGTCCCTGCGGGTACTGTACTTCATGAAAGGGCCGTAGCTTGGATATGAAAGGTCGTAAGCCCACCCCTCGAGACCTTTCTCCGCAGCGGCAGACGCTCCCTGCTCTACCACAAAGTCAGGAAGACCGGCCAGCTCGCTGCTGTCAGTCAGATTGAGGACGAATGCATTTGTAGCCGAAAGGACGTTCTTGTTGAACTGAAGGCTCAGAAGAGACAGTTCCTCGGAATACCTGCTGAACGTGGCCTTGTCCTCAGCTGAAAGATTGGCACCGTTGCGTGCAAATGACTTGTATGTCTTCTCAAGAAGTCTCGCCTGGTCGGCGTCCAGGGCGAGAGACCCGCGCTGCTCCCAGACAGCCTTCACCTTGGCAAACAGAGGCTCGCTCAGACTCACGTACATGGAATATTCGTTGAGCATAGGTGAGACTTTTTCTGCAATCTCCTGCATCTCGTCATCTGAATCAGCCTCGAGGAGGTTGAAGAAGATGCTGGAAACCCTGTCCAGGGTGCGGCCTGACTGCTCGAGAGCCAAGATGGTATTCTCGAATGTCGGGGCATCGCTGTCTGTAATGATTGCATCGACCTCAGCCTTGGCCTCTGCTATGCCCTGCTCGAAAGCCGGCATGTAATGCTCGTTCTTTATCTTATCGAACTGCGGTGCGCCGTATGGGAGCGGCGATTCTGAAAGTAATGGATTCTGCATGGTGCAAGATGTGATAAGGAGCAGCGCCGAGGCTGCCATGACCTGGAAATTTTTCATGATGCAAAGTTCGCTCATTCGCGCGAAATATGAAAGAGCGTAACAATAATACCCGCATCTGCTTACAATTTGTAATCACAGCATGCGAAATATTCGCAAATTGCTACATGACAGAATGCATAAGATAACGAATTACAGGCGGTTAGCATATGCGACATTTTGTTTTTAAATAATTTTAACATAGATTTGCAGTTAAAAATGTGCCTGTCACAGACAGAAAAATTGCATGTTGTTCGTTTAACTAATATTATTAACAATGTTCAAGAAAATTGTACTTTCGGCAATCGCATTTCTCTGCATTGCCATTTCTGCATTCGCGCAGAAACAGGTAACTGGTACAGTTGTCGACACACAGGGGCTCCCTATGCCGGGAGTATCTGTCATCGTCGCAGGTACCAACGTCGGTACAGTTACGGATGTTGACGGAAAATACAACCTCATCATCCGTGGAGGTGACGCTCTCCAGTTCTCATTCTTCGGAATGAAGACCCTGAAGGTAGCCATCGCTGACCAGACACAAATCAATGTTACATTGGAAGACGACACCATCGGACTTGACGAAGTCGTTGTCACCGCTACAGGTATGACACGTCAGGAAAAGACCCTCGGTTATGCATCTACCACAGTCCGCTCTGACGAGCTCGTCAAGGGACACGCCGCAGAGGCACTCAGCGGCCTCACCGGAAAGGTTGCCGGCGTACAGATATCATCTGCCGGCGGTACCGGTACCTCACAGAAGGTCATCGTGCGCGGTTACTCATCTCTCACTGGAAGCAACCAGCCTCTCTACGTGATCGACGGTGTTCCTATGTCCAACAGCACCATGGGTGTGCAGGACCTCAACAACTCCATCGACTTCGGTAACCAGGCTGCCGACATCAACCCTGAGGACATCGAGTCCATCACCATCCTCAAGGGTGCTTCAGCAACCGCACTCTACGGTTCACGTGCAGGCAACGGTGCCATCCTCATCACCACCAAGCGCGGCCAGCAGAATGAAGAGGTGACTGTAACCTACACAGGTTCATTCCAGGCAAGCAACGTACTCCGTATCCCTCAGCTCCAGAACCGTTTCGGACAGGGCTGGTTCTACGACTATGACGGAGGATACTGGGGCAACTACTCTCCTACCGAGAACGGTTCTTGGGGTAACTTCCTCGACGGCCGTGAAGTCGAGTGGCGTCCAGGCGCATCATGGTACAACGGTGCAGACCCTTCATACACAGACTTCAGCTACAAGAAGAACTCACTCAAGCATTTCTATGAGACCGGATTCGAGACTTCCAACAACATCTCCATCCAGGGTGGAAGCAAAAGCTCAGGTTTCGTGGTATCATACGGTAACGTAAGTTCCGACGGTATCCTCAGCGGAAACACCGACTACTTCAAGAGAAACACATTCTCTGTACGCGGCAACACCAAGATCAAGGGCGGTCTCGCGTGGGCAAACTACAGCATGAACTACGCACGCAAGGACATCCGCAATGCCATGACAGGTCAGGGTTCTGACGGATCAACCATCTTCAACGACATCCTCCAGTATCCTGTCAACATCGACTACGCCGATCTCAAGGACTACAGCAGCATCTACAACAATGCCGACAACTTCTATACACCATATGCACAGAACCCATGGTGGGTCCTCGACCACAACTACGGTACCTACCAGGATGACCGCGTATATGGCAATGTAGAGCTCGGCATCAACGTCCTCAAGGGTCTCGACCTCATCGCACGTGGCGGTGTGGACTTCACAAACTCCAACGAAAGGACCATCAACAACCCATGGAACTTCTCTCCTGGTTCATACGCTGAACTCGAAGGTGCTTCACCTGAAAACGGAAAGTACAGCGAAGTTGCCCGCAAGATGGGTCAGATCGACGCCAACGTATTCCTCAACTACAACAAGGCATTCGGATCAGATGAGCAGTGGTCAATCCACGGTGTGGCAGGTTTCAACGCCAACCAGCGCAAGTCATCATACGTTGCAGGTGACCTTTCAGGTCTCGCAGTCCAGGACTGGCTCAGCTTCGACAATACCAGCGGTGCGACACCTACCTCATCTTCATATTATTCTACACGCCGCCTCATGGGTGCATATGCACAGGCTGATCTCGGCTGGAGAGACGCCATCTACATGACCCTCTCTGCAAGAAACGACTGGTCATCCACCCTCCCTATGGCAGACAATTCATTCTTCTACTGGGGTGCAAATGCATCAGTGATCGTGACTGAGCTCTTCCCTGCCCTGAAGAACAGCGTGGTAGACTTCATCAAGATCCGCGGCGGATACGGCCAGACCGGTAACGACGCCAGCCCATACCTCACATCAAGCTTCTACTCACTCAGCAGTGCAGGTGGCGGCTTCGGAAGCCTTACCTTCCCTCTCAACAGCTTCGTAGGTCTTGCTCAGAGCACACGCGTGCCTGCAACAACCCTCAAGCCTGAAATCTCTACTGAGGCAGAATTCGGTATCGATGCACGTTTCTTCCAGAACAGGTTGAGTTTCGATGTAGCTCTCTACGACAAGAATACACGCAACCAGATCATCTCTGCGACACTTGCCCCTGAGTCAGGATTCGGAAGCCAGACAAGGAATGTCGGCTGCATCCAGAACAAGGGTATCGAGCTCACAGTCGGCATCGTGCCAGTACGCGCCGGAGACTTCGAGTGGGAGATGGCTTACACCTTCTCGAAGAACAAGAACGTTGTCAAGGAGCTCTGGGACGATATCGAGGAGTTCAGCATCTATGGTCTCTCAAACGGTCCTCAGCTCAAGGCCATCAAGGGCGGCTCTGTGGCAACTTGGACAGACTACAAGATCAACACTGTTGAAGATAAGAACAGCCCATACTACGGCTACACCATCGTGAACAGAGTTACTGGTTACCCAACCTACAGCTCTACAGAAACAGAGGTCCTCGGCACAGCCGACAATGACTTCGCAATGGGTCTCAACAACAGGTTCACCTATAAGAACTTCTCCCTCGGATTCAACCTTGATTACCGCAAGGGCGGTCTCATGTATTCTTCTACCAAGAGCATCGTCATGTTCAACGGTAATGCAGAAGAGACCACTTACAACGACCGCAACCCATGGGTTGAGCAGCACGCTGTATATGTAGGAGCAGATGGACAGTATCATGAAAATGACATCCCTGTCAACAGCTACTACAACATGAACGGTATCTGGTATTCGAACTACAACTATGTCCGCTTCCGCGACGAGCTTCTCGACAAGACATACATCAAGCTCCGTGAGCTCAACTTCACATACAAGCTCCCTGCAAGCCTGTTCTCTAACGTCAGCTGGCTTACGGGCGTAGAGCTCTCAATCGTCGGCCGCAACCTCCTCATGTGGACTCCAAAACAGGGTATCATCGACCCGGATGCCACCAACTATGGTAACGACCTCACCTCACAGTATGGTGAGTACTACTCATCTCCTTCTACAAGGACCTTCGGTGGAAGCATCAAGATCATTTTCTAACCCTTCCAAAACGAATCAGATATGAAAAGACTCTATATCATCGCAGTCGTTGCCATGTCAATGTGTCTGACCGGATGTAACAGATGGCTGGACATCAACACCAACCCTAACTATGTCGCAGACGCAGACAAGGCAATGCTCCTCCCTACCATCCAGCTCTCAGTAGCAGACAAGCTTGGATATGACATCAATCTGGTAGGCCTCTTCTGGAGTGAGTACGTCACCCAGAACAAGAACACCAACCAGTACTACACCATCATGACCTACAACCTGACCAATCAGGATTCAAGCTTCAGAAGCCCATGGTCATACTTCTATACAAGAGTTCTCCCGTCTATCAAGACTTTCCTTGCAAAGTGCGACGAGACCGGCAATGAGAACTTCATACTCGAAGGAAAGGCAATGCTCGCCTACACACTGTACATGATGACCAGCCTCTGGGATGACGTGGTTTACACTGAGGGCTACCTCTCAGACGAACTCATCGTCAATCCTAAGTTCGACTCCGGCAAGCAGATGCAGGAGACCATCATCGGCATTCTCGAGGACATCCGCAAGATCAGCCCTGACGCTGCAGCCGCTGCAGAGGAAGCTTCAACATCTTCTACAGCCGACATGGTATTCGGCGGCGACACAGACGCCTGGTTCCAGTTTGCGAACACACTCTACCTGAAGGTGCTTCTGAGAGACTTCTCAGCCAACAAGTCAAAGATCCAGAGCCTCCTCGCAGAAGACAACTTCCTCGATCAGGACTGTGCATTCGACAACTTCTCCGATCAGGCAGACAAGTCCAACCCTCTCTATGAGAGCGATAGACGCCAGCTCAACACAAATGCAAACATCCGCTGCTGCATCGAGATCCTCAATGTACTCAGTGAAGACGACCCACGTCTCGACGCGTACTATGTAAATGGCGCGAAGGGTGACGTCTATGGTGTAACTACCGACCCTAGTGAGTCTACACTCTTCAACATCACAGCCACTCAGCCTGTTTACTTCGCAACCGCAGACGAGGCTCTCTTCCTCCAGGCAGAGGCTTATGCAAGACTTGGTGACGCAGAATCCGCACAGAGCTGCTACGAAGCTGCCATCGAGGCATCATTCGACAGAGAGGGCTGCGCCGGTGCTGAGGAATTCATCGAAGGTGCATACGCTTTCACCGCTGGCTCAACCGAAGAGATGGTAGAGCAGATCATCAACCAGAAGTGGGCTGCAAACGTCCATGGAAACCCTATCGAGTCATGGTTCGACATCAACAGGACAGGCTATCCTACCGTTGGCAAGACCATCTCTTACAGCCCAGGTGTTTCAGACGGCTTCCCTAAGCGTTTCCTCATCCCTAACTCTTCTACTGAATACAACTCAAACTCACCTGCCGGCAAGTCTCTCACAGAGAAGATGTGGTGGCAGAAATAATTTGGAGGAACTATAATGAAAAAAATATTCAGACTTTCAGCAATCGCTGCCTTCGTGATGTCTCTCGCAGCATGCGAGACTTATAAGATCGACGAGCCGGACTACACCGCAATCAAGGGCGTAGACGGGCAGTACGTATGCTTTGCCTATGACAAGGCAGACATGAGCGAGCCTGTAGCAGTATTCCATGTCGAGGTGACAAACACTACCGATAATGCCAAGGATGCAGCCATTTTCACAATCACCGACTGCAGCCCTTACGTATATGGAAGCTACATGCTTGATGCAGTAAGATTCAAAGCTTCATGCTCCCCTGCAGATGGAAGTTTCAGTGCAAGCGCAGTGACTGCCACTGAGCCTTACACATGCTACAACGTTCATTATGGACAGGGCTACTACACTTTTGCTGGTAGAAACGGCAGAACTCAGCAGTACAAGGTCACAGTCAACGGCAAGGTCATAAAGGACGGCAAGAGCCTGGCCAGTGGCGGCAAGGCCGACACGATCGAGTTCACCTACACAAGGACATATCCTGACGGTGAGGTCGAGGATTATGTTGTCAAGGGCACCCGCAACACCGGTTGGGAGGAAGACATGATCGAGTACTCCGACTGGATGGACGAGAATTATTAGTCCGCACAGCATCAGGATTCAACTCCCGAATTGATAACGGGCTGGCTGTTTTACAGCCAGCCTTTATTTTTTGGCACAGTATTGGAATATTACGTAATCAGACGAAACAGAATTGATTAAACATAAAAGTGAACAGAAAAGCGGCCAGTCGTGAGATTGGCCGCTTTCCTGTCATATATCTTTCAATCAGCTTACTGCTGGGCACCTCCGACGAGGTCTAGAATCTCGCTGGTGATCTTCTGCTGTCTTCCCTTGTTGTACTCAAGCGTAAGGTCAGACAATATCCTCTCGCCATTGTCCGTAGCTGTCTGCATGGCTACGGTACGTGCCGAATGCTCAGATGCCACCGAGTCCAGAAGCACGGTAAAGACCTTCAGTTTCAAAAGATTAGGCAGCAGATCACGCAGGAGTCCGTCTGCGGATGGTTCCAGAATGAAATGCTCTGCATCTGCTCCGACAGGAGCCGTCATGGGGAGATACACGTCCGTTACAGGCTTCTGAGTCGAAGTGGAGACAAAGTGGTTGTACACCAGCAGTACCTTGTCATACTTCCCTCCCACGTATGCCTGAGTGAGTGACTGAGCCAGATCGGCAGCAGTCTCATATCTGGCATCAGCGACAAGATGGGACAGATCAGAAGTACAGCTGTGCCCGTCACGTCTCATCGCGTCCACCATCTTTTTACCCACAGGATATACATCCACGGACATGCCGTCCGCTTCCAGGTCTGAAATGCACTTGCGGGCCTCCTTGATGACATTGTTGTTGAACGCGCCGCAAAGGGAAGAATTGGATGCCACGGCCACCACCGCAACCCTGCCTGAGCAGTTTTCCTCTGTCTTGGGTGAGTACGGAAGGAACACTTCTCCCGACCCTGAAGGAATCACGGCCTGAAGTATGCTCTGGAGCGACTTCTCATACGGGAGCATCCCCTCAATGGCAGACTGAGCCTTGTGGAGACGCGCCGATGCGACCATCTTCATGGCTGAAGTGATCTTGAGCGTGCTCTTCACACTGCTGATTCTGCCCTTGATTTCCTTTAATGAAGCCATGCTACATCGCAGCCGTCACGGCAGCTGCCACCGATTCGATTACACTTGTCACATCCTCTGTGAGCTTGCCGGATGCGAGAGTGTCCAGCACATCCTGATGGCTCACGCGCATCCTGTCAAGGAATTCACTCTGGAACGCCTTCACCTGATCGATGGCGATATCCTTCATCAGGGCATGTGTGCCGCAATAGAGTATGGCGATCTGCTCACCGATAGGCATAGGTGAATACTGAGGCTGGATAAGAAGCTGGTTGTTCTTGCGGCCCTTGTCGAGGGTCATGGCCGTGATGGCATCAACGTCGCTGCTGAACTTGGAGAATGACTCCAGCTCATTGAACTGAGCCTGATCGATCTTCAGAGTACCGGCCACTTTCTTCATGCTCTTCACCTGGGCGCTTCCGCCGACTCGCGACACGGAGATGCCGACATTGATGGCAGGACGGAATCCCTGATTGAAAAGGGCAGCCTCGAGATAGATCTGGCCGTCTGTGATGGAGATCACATTGGTAGGGATATACGCAGACACGTCACCGGCCTGGGTCTCGATGATAGGAAGGGCAGTGAGTGAACCTCCTGCCTTCACCTTTCCACGGAGTGAATCCGGAAGGTCGTTCATCTGCTCAGCGACTTCCTGCTGGCCGATGATCTTTGCGGCACGCTCCAGGAGTCTTGAATGGAGGTAGAACACGTCGCCTGGATAGGCCTCGCGTCCTGAAGGGCGGCGAAGGATGAGGGACACCTCACGGTACGCCACAGCCTGCTTGGAAAGATCATCATATACCACCAGTGCATGGCGTCCGGTATCGCGGAAATACTCTCCTATGGCAGCCCCCGCAAATGGAGCGTAGTACTGCAAAGCAGCCGGGTCGGCCGCTGTGGCAGCCACCACGACAGTGTAGTCCATGGCTCCCTTTGAACGGAGTGTCTCGACTATCGATGCGACAGTGGAGCCCTTCTGGCCTACGGCCACATAGATGCAGTATACAGGATTGCCCTTGAGGTACTCATCTCTCTGGTTGATGATGGTATCGATGGCGATGGCGGTCTTTCCGGTCTGGCGGTCACCGATGATGAGCTCACGCTGGCCTCTTCCGATAGGAATCATGGCATCGATAGCCTTGAGACCGGTCTGAAGAGGCTCGGTCACAGGCTGACGATAGATGACGCCCGGTGCCTTGCGCTCGAGAGGCATCTCTGTGAGTTCGCCTGTGATGGTTCCCATGCCGTCCAGAGGGTTGCCGAGAGGATCGACCACGCGGCCGAGCATCTGCTCGCTCACGCGGATGGATGCGATGCGCCTTGTCCTGCGTACCGTCATGCCCTCCTTGACCTGATCGGTAGGACCGAGAAGCACTGCTCCCACGTTGTCCTCTTCAAGGTTCATGACGACGGCCATGATACCGTTTTCAAATTCCAGGAGTTCACCTGCCTCGGCGCCGACCAGTCCGTAGATACGGGCCACGCCGTCGCTGACCTGAAGGACATTGCCGACCTCCTCGAACCTGAGGGAGTCATCCACATCTTTCAGCTGACTGAGCAGAACCTCTGATATTTCACTTGGTTTGATGGTGTTTGCCATAATTTCCTAAACGATTCTGTTGTTTCTGTCGATGAACTGGCGGCGTATGTCCTCGATCCTGCGAGAGACGCTTGCGTCCACCATGTAGTCATCAATTTCAAAGATGAAACCACCGATTACGGATGGATCCACCTTGGTGAGAAGTTCCACTTCTCCTCCTGTCTTCTCACGGACAAAGTCCGCCAGACGCTTCTCAAGCCCTGGTGCCGATACTGCCGTGGTGAGATGTGCCATATGGATATTGCGGGAGTTCCTGTAAAGGCCGAGAAAAGTGGTGAAAGCCATCCTGAGATACTGAGCCCGGCCATTGCGTACCAGAAGCCTGACGAACTTCTGCAGTTCGTCACAGAGCTCCATGCCTGCAGCCTTGTCCGGATCCTCGAGGAGCTGTCTCACCTGAGCGCACACCTGCGGCCCGTTCCCTGTCTCGTCAACGAGCTTCAGCAGCGCCCTGGCATATCTGGAGGAAATGACTCCTGTATTCATATCAGTTCATCTTTGTAGATGACATCTCATCCATAAGTCTGTCGATGAGTGCCATCTGTGCCTCATTGTCAGAGAGATCCTTGCGGACCACCTGCTCAGCGATGCTCACCGAGAGAGATGCGACTTCACGACGTATGTCCCTGAGTGCCGTCTCCTTCTCGGCTGCAATCTGGATCCTGGCCTGCTCGATGATCTTCGCAGCCTCCTCTCTGGCCTGCTCCTGAGCCCTGGACACCATGGCATCCCTGGCTGAAGCGGCATCCCTGAGGATGGCGGCCTGCTCCTTGCGGGCTTCCTCTATCATACGGGCCTGCTCGGATGAAAGCTCCCTGACGCGCTCCTCCGCCTCTTTGGCAAGACGGATGCTGTCATTAATACGGTCCTGTCTCTGGGATACCATCCCTGTGATCACAGGGAATCCCACCTTCGCCAGGATAAAGAAGAGAATGACGAAGATGAGGGTCATCCAGAAAAGGAGACCGAAATCAGGAGTGATCAGAGACATGGCTTATCGGAGGATACCGAGGAGACAGACGACGATTGCGAAAAGACATGCACCCTCGACAAGAGCGCCGATGATGATCGCAGTCAACTGATACTTGCTTGTGAACTCTGGCTGACGGGCTGCTGCCTCGAGAGCTGCCTTTCCGATCTTGCCGAGACCGATACCTGCTGCGAGTGCTGCCACTGCTGCGCCGATCGCTGCACCAAACTTACCGAGAGCTGCACCTGCAACTGCCTGGAGAATCATTGTCATTAACATATTCCTAATTATTTAAAAGTTATTATCTGCTTTCTATTCATGCTCGGGTTCCTGCCGGCTGAGGCCGATGAACACACTGGAGAGCATGGTGAATACATATGCCTGGATGAATGCTACAAGGCATTCGAGGACGTCCATGAACACTCCGAAGAGGACTGCGATGAATGTGAGACTGCCATTGAGCACAGCCCCCATCGATGCCGTGATGAAAATCACTGAGAGAACACCCAGAATCATCATATGGCCTGCAAGGATGTTTGCAAACAGCCTGACCATAAGTGAGAACGGCTTGGTGAACATGCCGACGATCTCGATCAGAGGCATCAGAGGGAAGGCCTTGAGGAAGATCGGCACATCCGGCCAGAATATCTCCTTGTAGTAGTGTCTGTTACCGAAGAGATTGACCGCCAGGAAGGTGCAGAGCGCAAGACAGAGTGTGACCGCGATGTTGCCTGTGATGTTGGCGCCTCCAGGAAAGAACGGGATGATACCCATCAGGTTGTTGATGAAGATGAAGAAGAAGGCCGTGAGGAGATACGGCGAGTATCTCTTGTAGTCATGTCCCACGCAAGGCTTTATGACATCGTCCTCAATCATCATCACCACCATCTCCACCAGGCCCGCGAATCCTCCCGGGGCCTCTTCCCTGGCATCATGCTTCCTGTACCAGCGTGCACCCAGAAGGATCACCACAAGTACTATGAGACTGTTGATGAACAGTCCGAACACATTCTTGGTGATGGATATGTCCAGAGGCTTCTCGATACCGAGAGAAGTCACCTCCACCAGCTTGCCGCTGTGTTTTTCATCCTCTCCAGCCAGTCTGAAGCCTTCATACTCCTCACCTTCCTCGATATGTTTCGATGAGAACACATGCCAGCCCGTGGCCTTGCTGTGGACTATCACCGGAAGGTGTATGCATACAGGATGTCCCTTTATCGTGGTGACATGCCAGCCATACGAATCCCCGACATGACCGAAAAGGTATTCGTTCATGTCCAGCTCCTGTGCCCTGAGGGTCACAGGGAGCAATGCGAGAATCATGACCAGTATGAGTTTCAGTCCTTTCATTTCTCGATGCAGACTTTCATGTTGTCAGCCTTGTTGATCATGAATCCGGATGAGATGGAGACGGAGCATTCCTCCCCTCCCTGTCTGTAGCGGACGAGGCCGCTCTCAAGGGAAGAGATGATGGCATCATGGCCGGGAAGCACTTCAAAAGCGCCCTTTGTTCCAGGCAGGAACACTGCATCCACCTCTCCGGCAAACACGGCTCCGCCCGGGGACATGATTTCCAGTCTTATCTTCTTGTCCATGGCTCAGGCTAATTTGATGACTGTGCGAGTATGGCCTCGCCCTTCTTGATGGCGTCAGCGATGGTTCCCACATTGAGGAATGCCTGCTCAGGCAGATAATCCACCTCACCGTCAAGAATCTTGTTGAATCCTTCAATGGTATCTTCGATATCCACCATCACGCCGGGTACGCCTGTGAACTGCTCGGCCACAGCGAAAGGCTGTGAGAGGAATCGCTGCACACGGCGTGCACGGTTGACCGTAAGCTTGTCCTCGTCAGAAAGCTCGTCCATACCGAGGATGGCGATGATATCCTGAAGCTCCTTGTAGCGCTGGAGTATCTGCTTCACCCTCTGGGCGGTGTCATAGTGCGCCTGGCCGACAATATTCGGGTCGAGGATGCGGGATGTGGACTCAAGAGGGTCGACCGCAGGGTAGATACCGAGCTCGGTGATCTTTCGGCTGAGCACGGTGGTCGCATCAAGATGCGAGAATGTGGTAGCCGGAGCCGGGTCGGTGAGGTCATCCGCAGGCACATACACGGCCTGCACTGATGTGATGGATCCGTTCTTGGTAGAGGTGATGCGCTCCTGCATCTGTCCCATCTCGGTGGCAAGTGTCGGCTGATAGCCTACTGCGGAAGGCATACGTCCCAGAAGGGCGGACACCTCCGAACCCGCCTGGGTGAAACGGAAGATATTGTCGATGAAGAACAGGATGTCCTTCGGATCATCCGGGTTGGAGCTGTCGCGGAATGACTCCGCAAGTGTAAGTCCACTGAGAGCCACGGAGCTGCGGGCTCCCGGCGGCTCGTTCATCTGGCCGAATACCATCGACACCTGAGACTTTTCAAGCTCCGACTTGTCGATTTTGGAAAGATCCCACTTTCCTTCAGCCATATCTTTGGTGAATTCCTCGCCGTAGCGGATAACGCCAGACTCGATCATCTCGCGGAGAAGGTCATTTCCCTCACGGGTACGCTCTCCCACACCGGCGAAAATGGAGAAACCGTTGTGCTTCTTGGCGATATTGTTGATGAGCTCCTTGATCAGCACGGTCTTGCCCACTCCGGCACCGCCGAAGAGGCCGATCTTTCCTCCCTTGAGATAAGGTTCCAGAAGGTCGATGACCTTGATGTCGGTGAAGAGGACTTCCTGAGACGTCGTGAGATCCTCGAACTTAGGCGGCTCGCGGTGGATAGGAAGTGCATTTGCGGAGTCAAGATCTCCGATGCCGTCGATAGAGTCGCCTGTGACATTCATCACACGTCCTCTGATCTGCATGCCTGTAGGCATCGAGATAGGTGCGCCTGTGTTCGCAGCTTCCATTCCTCTCTGCAAGCCATCCGTCGAATCCATCGCCACACACCTGACAGTATCCTCTCCGATATGCTGCTGAACTTCAATGATAAGCTTTTTCCCGTTTGTCCTGACAACGGTGAGTGCATCATGTATGCGTGGGAGCTCAGCCTCCGATGCAAGCTCGAAATGCACATCCACCACAGGACCGATGATCTGCGAAATGCGACCGACAATATTTGCCATATGCGTTATGAATATTAGACCGTGAATTTAGTCATTTCCCGCGAGAAGAAAAAAACGTCTGCCGGGTATTATGAACTTATACGCTATATTTACAGAAAATGAATCTATATTTACAGGAAATGAATACCGCTTCGTCATCGAAGGAATCAGTTCGGATGGAAAGGTATTCTGCTCCGTTACGCACTGCGGATCAAAGACGTCCCAGGACTGATGTCTTGTAATTGAGACTCATGAGGACGGTACGCGCAAGCAGATGCGCGAAGTACGCTGCCATCAGCAGATGGAGGCACCCGGCATCATGAGTATGGAGCAACGCCGAACCACCATACCACACTCCCAGAAATGCCACCATGGCTGCGATCATGGAGTTGCGTATCCCCTTCGATGCGGTAGCTCCCATGTATATGCCGTCCCAGGCAAATGCCGCGCAGCCCAGAGGCGGCATGAGCATGAGCCATGGAAGGTACTGACGGCAGCAGTCGACTACTTCCGCATCGGAAGTCATGAACCTCAGCAGCGGGACACCGGACACGGCATATATTCCCACGAAAAGAACTCCCAGGGCCATGCTCCACATGAACACATATCTGACCGACTTCACAAGCATAAGCCGGTCATGCCCACCAATAAAGCGGCCGGTGAGCGCCTCTCCTGCGTAGGCGAAACCGTCTGTGAAATATGAGAAGATCATAAGTAGATTCATGATGATCGCGTTACATGCAAGATATATGTCGCCGAAACGGGCAGCAATCATGGTCTCTCCCATATAGATCACGGTGAAGCATAGGGACCTGATGATGAAATCAACATTCATGGACATGAATCCGCCGAGCTCTGACTGACGGAAACAGTCTCTCAGCCTTAGTCCGGCGAAGACGGATCGGCCATACTTGAAGCGGACTGCACAGGCAGCATATGCCAGTCCTGTAAACTGGGCGACAACCGTACCGAGAGCAATACCGTCAAAACCCATTCCGCTCCAGGAACCGATTCCGAAGCTCAATAAGACACTTGCAAGGATATTCACGACATTTATGACAAGGTCGGTAGACATGGAGCTCAATGAATCCTGCATGCCGACGAACCAGCCTCTGAATGCAAATAGGGATATGGTGGCTGGAGCAGCCCAGATACGGACCAGAAAATATCTGAAGGCCAGGTCATATACATCCGATGAGGGACGGGTGATCATGAGAGCCAGTTTACCGAATGGCCACTGTACCAGAAGGATGAAAGCGGCCACAAGTGCAGCAAGGCCGACAGCCCGTCCGAATATGCGTGCGCACTCATGTAGATTACCGGAGCCGTATGCCTGTGCAGTCAATCCACCTGTACTGGTACGGAGAAAGCCGACCATCCAGTACATCAGGTTGAGCATCATGGAACCGACCGCAATACTGCCAATGAATGCGGCATTGGATACCTCAGATGATGCAGGAAGGTGACCTGCGACGGCAGTATCGACCATGCCCACAAGAGGAACCGTGATATTGGCCAGTATGCTGGGGATGGAAAGGCGGAGGATTTCTCTGTTCAGTCCTTTGATTTCACGTATTTCCATGATGTAAAGATAATAAAAAGAAGAGCCCTGGACACAAAAAAAAGAGCCCGAGACAAAGTCTCGAGCTCTCAAAGAACGGCAGCTGCCTACTCTCCCACCTGGTGGGGCAGTACCATCGGCGATGGCGGGCTTAACTTCTCTGTTCGGAATGGGAAGAGGTGGTTCCCCGCCGCTATAGCCACCGCAGTATATGTCTTGAGAGAGATCGTCTTGCAAAGAATCGACACTTGGAAAGATCTCGGGCTATTAGTACAGGTCGACTGAAATCCTCTCGGACCTTACATCTCCTGCCTATCAACGTGGTAGTCTCCCACGACCCTTGGGGAAGTCTCATCTTGGAGACGGCTTCGCGCTTAGATGCTTTCAGCGCTTATCCTGACCGAACGTGGATACCCGGCGGTGCAGCTGGCGCCACAACCGGTATACCAGAGGTTCGTCCGACCCGGTCCTCTCGTACTAAGGTCAGTCCTCCTCAAACTTCTTACGCCCACAACAGATAGAGACCGAACTGTCTCACGACGTTCTGAACCCAGCTCGCGTGCCACTTTAATCGGCGAACAGCCGAACCCTTGGAACCTGCTCCAGCCCCAGGA
>JAGHSA010000059.1 GCA_018066125.1 Candidatus Cryptobacteroides onthequi
GTTTTGCCATATTCACGTCTGAAACTGCCGCCGCCCGATAGCGACGGAGGTAAAGCCCCTGCGGCGGGCATTGCGGAGCTATTCTCTGCCCGCAAAGGGGCTTTTCCGAAGTCGCGGCGGGGGCGGCAAAGATAAGCCAAGCAAATTGTCTGATTCAGGCTGTCCTTTTGCTGCAGATATGCCTGGATTTGCAGCAATTCCTGATATTTCTCAGTCATTTGCAGCATTTAAGGCCATTTTTGCTGCAATACTGTCAGGACCATCCAGCCGGCTCTGTCACGGCTGCACGGGCAGGGGCATCACCTCATCTTGCGGGCGTGATCATAACCGGCGGCAAGACCTCCGATACTTGTCTCCTTATAGAGAGACGGAATATCGTGACCGGTTTCCTTCATTACCTTCACGACGCTGTCAAACGACACCTTGTGCTTGCCATCCGAGAAAGTGGCATAGATATTTGCATCCAGGGCGCGGGTCGCCGCAAAGGCATTGCGCTCGATACATGGGATCTGCACCAGGCCGCACACAGGATCGCAAGTCATGCCGAGGTGATGTTCAAGCCCCATTTCGGCTGCGTATTCTATCTGTGCCGGCGTACCGCCGAAAAGCTGTGTCGTAGCGGCGGCTGCCATGGCGCAGGCCACACCGACCTCACCCTGACATCCCACATCAGCTCCCGCAATGGAAGCATTCTGCTTGACGACATTGCCCACAAGACCGCCGGTAGCCAGGGCACGGACAATCCTGGTGTCGCTGAATCCATGAGCCATCTGCATGTGATAAAGCACCGCAGGCATGACGCCGCATGAGCCGCAGGTAGGAGCCGTGACGATGGTCCCCCCTGATGCATTCTCCTCACTGACGGCAAGGGCATAGGCATACACCAGTCCCCTCGACTGCAGAGACTGCTTGTACCCTGTAGCTTTCACATAATAGGTAGATGCCTTTCTGGCCAGATGCAGAGGCCCCGGAAGAGCACCTTCGTTCTCAAGCCCATTGACGATGGAAGCCTTCATTGCATCCCAGATGCCCTGCAGATAATCCCAGATGTCCTTATCTTCACAGAGATCCACATACTCCCAGAACGCGCGTCCGTTCTCATCGCACCAGTCAAGGATCTCCTGAAGACTGTTCAGATCGTATATGTCCGGTGATATGTCCCCAATCGAACCGTCGGCAGACTCCTCTGCCAGCGATCCTCCACCGACACTGTAGCATGTCCACTCATCGGTGACATTGCCATCAGCGTCTTTGCTGACGAACTTCATGCCGTTGGGGTGGAAAGGAAGGAAAGTATCGGCCTTCCACAATATCTCCGTCGGAGCTGCAGGGGTGAGCACATCGAGAATGGCGACATCCGTGAGATGCCCCTTTCCGGTAGCGGCAAGACTTCCATACAGAGTCACTTCGAAGCCGGCAGCATCAGGATGGCCTGCAAGAAATTTCTGAGCCGCCTTCTGAGGGCCCATGGTGTGGCTGCTGGAAGGACCGCGTCCTATCTTATATAGCTGTTTTAACGATTTCATGTCTGATTCGTCTGATATATATAGCAAATATACTTATATGGGAAGAATGAAAAAAATTTCTTCCATGTATTGCAGATAAAAAAAACGGATGTATATTTGCAGTGTACTATATCACTAGTACACCTTGAATAATCTAAAAACACTAAAAAAATACGGCTATGGCAAAGAAACTTTACAAAGTAAGAGAAGGAAAAATGATAGGTGGAGTCTGCAGCGGACTCGGAGAATATTTCGACATCGACCCTACCATCCTCAGACTCATCTGGGTGGCTACCGCATTCGTTGCCGGTGGAGGCTTCTTCGCATACCTCATCGCAATGATCGTGATACCTTACATGCCGGATAACTATATCGACAAAGTGTAATGATGAAGAGAATCCTGCTCATCGCCGTCTCACTGCTCTGCATGACCAACGGATATGCAAGGGAAGAAAAGGCGCCTAGGATAATCAACATCGTCAACTTCATCCGCCAGATCGAGCCGAGAGTGCCCGGAGGCATAGAGGACGAGCTCTACCAGACAGTCGTGGAAGAGATCCGGATGATGGATGAATACTCGCTGAAAGGTACTTTTCTTCTACAGTACGACGCCCTGATCAACCCTGCATATCAGGAGTTGATGAAAAGTTCGCTCCCTGAGGGAAGCGAAGTAGGCGGCTGGTGGGAAATAACCGAGCCGCACGTCAGAGATGCCGGCATGGAGTGGCGCGGGCGCTATCCATGGGACTGGCATGCCAATGTGGGATTCGCCACAGGATACACACCCGAAGAGAGGGAAAAGCTCGTGGATGTGTACATGGCCAGGTTCAAGGAGGTATTCGGGCACCTGCCATCATCAGTCGGTTCCTGGTTCATCGATGCCCATACGCTCGGATACATGTATGACAGATACGGCATAAAGGCATCCTGCAACTGCAAGGACCAGTGGGGCACAGACGGCTACACCATGTGGGGCGGATACTGGAACCAGGCCTACTATCCAAGCCGGCTGAATGCATTCATGCCGGCACAGACCAGAGACGGGCAGATACCGGTTCCTGTATTCAGGATGCTTGGAAGCGATCCCATCTACCAGTACGACAACGGCATGGAATCTCATTTCCAGGGCGTGGTCACCCTCGAGCCGGTCTATACCGGAAGTGATGGCGGCGGCGGAGTGAAGAAATGGGTCGACTGGTACCTGCCTATGATAGCGGACGGAGAATGTCTCGCGTTCAACTATGTACAGGCGGGACAGGAGAACTCTTTCACCTGGGAGCGCATCCGCAATGGATATGAGATACAGCTGCCCCTGATCAGGAAAATGGTGGATGAAGGACGCCTGAAGATGGAGACTCTCGCCGAATCCGGAGAATGGTTCAGTTCCAGATTCAAAGTCACACCGGCCACCTGCGTGGTCGCCGAAGATGACTTCACCGCAAGCGGCAAGGCTTCCATATGGTACGACAGCAGATACTACAGAGCCAATCTATACTGGGATGGTGACGCTTTCAGGTTCAGGGACATACATCTCTTCGACGAGACCATGGAATCCGATTATCTCCGCAGAGCCGGCACCTCTACCAAATGTGTCTACACCACCCTGCCTGTAGTGGACGGATACCTCTGGAGCACACCGGAGAAGATAGCCGGACTCAGACTGGTCAGCAAGGGGAAAGTTGTAAAGGTAGGAAAACCTTCTGTCACAAAGGCGGCAGATGACGTGCTTGTCGTGAAAGCCGAAACCGGCATCGGCAGGATGACCGTCAGACTCAGCGAAGACAGGATAGAAGTATCCATATCGAGAGCAGCGGCCGACTGGTCGCTGGAGCTTACAGTCGCTCCTGAGGCCAAGCACACGTTCAGACTGCCAAGAGCCGGGAAATATGTATCCGACATCTATGCCAACGAGCGCGGATTCGCTTACTCGGTCACCATGGAGCGTGGATGGTTCACACGCGATGCTTCAAGAGAACAGGTATGGAGCATGGTGCCTGACGGTGGAAAGATCACACTGAATACCAAGGTCAGATGAAAAAGATAGTGATAGCATGCGACTCCTTCAAGGGCTCGCTCAATTCAGCCGAAGTGGCAGCAGCAGTCACCAGAGGCATAAGGATGGCAGGTGAAGACTGTGAAGTGATCTCTCTGAACGTCGCAGATGGCGGAGAAGGGACAGCACTCGCGCTGACCGGAGCTCTTGGCGGAAGCATCATCGAGACTGAAGTGCACGACCCTCTGATGAGGCCTGTCATTGCAGGATACGGCATTGCAGGAGACATGGCAGTCATAGAGATGGCCGCAGCCAGCGGCCTGCCTCTGCTCTCCCCTTCCGAAAGGAACCCTATGGAGACATCGAGCTGCGGCACCGGCGAGCTCATCAGGGACGCGCTGGACCATGGCTGCAGAAAGTTCCTAATCGGGATAGGCGGCAGTGCCACAAACGATGGCGGCACCGGCATGCTGGAAGCCCTCGGGGCACGCCTGCTGGACAGAGACGGGAAAGCGCTCCACGGATGCGGAGCATCCCTTTCATCCATAGACAGGATAGACACCGCCGCAATGGATGACAGACTCAGGGAGTCACGGTTCACCGTGGCATGCGATGTCGACACACCATTCTGCGGGCCAGAAGGGGCCGCTGCGGTATTTGCTCCCCAGAAAGGAGCATCACCCGCGCAGGTCGATATGCTCGACCAGGGTATGCAGTCGCTCCAGAGCGTCATTCTGGCAGAGACGGGCTGCGACCTGTCCACGACAAAAGGAGCCGGGGCAGCCGGTGGCATGGGCGGTGCGCTCAAGGCATTCTTCGGTGCAGATCTCAAAAACGGCATCGAGATGGTACTCGACGCCGTATCTTTTGACAGCATGATAAAGGATGCTGACCTTGTCATCACGGGAGAGGGCTGCCTGGACTCTCAGACCCCCAAAGGAAAGGTTCCTTACGGAGTGCTGCGCAGAGCACGTAAGCAGGGAATAGATGTGCTTGCCCTGGGCGGCGGAGTGAAGATGTGTCCCGAACTGGAAGCCATGGGCTTCATCGGGATAGCCAAGACATCGACAGGCAGGACTCTCGAAGAGTCGATGGAACCGGTCAGGGCCGCCGATGACATCGCAAAGAAAACGGCGGAAATAATCCGCCGTCTCACTATCTGATTCCGTATTTACGGAGAATCTTCAAAATCGGTTTTTCAATCGACCGCTCCCATACGGAGTAGCCATTGTCGTTCGGGTGCACACCGTCGGCAGTAGATGACTCGCCATTGTGGAGGGCAGCATCCGGCTTGATGTAATAGACATCCTTATACTGCTTGCACGCAATCTTCATCAGGCTGTCCGAAAGTGCGCGGCGGCCAGAGAATTCCTTCTGTGCAGAGGTATCGAAATTCTCTTTCTCCCAGTAGATGGTGCGCTGGATGATGATAGGCTTGCCTGGGTGAGCCTTTACCATGCGGTCGATGAATGGAAGGAGACGCTCCCTGATCATAGGGATATTCGGATTTGAGAACGGATCGAACACATATGCGTCAGCCTCGACATCCTCAAGCACGTCTGCGAAGTATGGCTGCATCTTGCAGTTGCCGCTGAATCCGAGAGTGACAGGCTGCAGGCCTGTGCGTCTCATGAACTGTACTGGATAGCTCATGCCTGAGCGTCCGGTACTGATGCCGTGAGTGAAGCTGCTGCCATGGAATACGATCCTGTGCCTGAACGGAGACTCGAGAGACTCGATCATCGAGCCCTCAGGAACGCATATCTTCATGGATTTCACCTCAGAATAGAGAGGGAGATAGAGAAGGCATTCCTTCACGCCCGGAGCCATGCTGCCGACCACGGTGATGACCCTGTCCTTGTCATTGTGGTCGTATGGAAAATCATTCATGCCTGCCCAGAGCCACTGTCCGTCTTTCTTGATATAGAGATCGACTCCGCGATAAGAACGGTACGAAGACTTGTTGATCTGAGAGAATTCGGCAGACACGCCTATCTTGTCGGCATCTGTCTTGAAGAGCACTGCCAGTCCGGCAGGGACTCTGCACTGGAAATTCTCACCGCTGGTGAATCCCTTATACCTGACGGTATCTATGCGGTGGTAAGGGTTCGGAGTGTCGAAGGCCTTGCCTACAAGATTGAGCTCAGAAGCCTCTACCCGCTTCCACTCCTGAGCTGACACGCCCATGGCAACCAGGGCGAGTGCAATTGAAAGAAACAGTCTCTTTTTCATCATGTACGTTGTTTGATAAATACAAATTTAGTCAAATGGCCGCCATTATCAAAGTCATCTGACAGGCACGGCCATATCTCCCACCTCTTGAGATGTGGATCAAATGGAGAAGAGTGTGCTGCCATACAAGGACAAGATACATACAATAACGGCTGACAACGGAAAGGAATTCGCCCGACATAAGGAGATTGCGAAAGGACTCGATGCAGAGTTCTACTTCGCAAGACCGTACCACTCCTGGGAACAGGGCGCCAATGAGAATACAAACGGGCTGATACGACAGTACATCCCTAAAGGTACCGATTTCAGTGAGTTGACTGACGAGATGATTGCGGAGATAGAATGGAAACTGAGCAACAGGCCACGCAAGTCACTCGGCTATCTGACTCCTATTGAATATTGTAAATTAATGTATAACTTTGACTTTGGAGTGCGTTGCACTTCAAAATAGAATTCACGAAATACAATTTATTTTCTCCCTCTTGATTACAATTCACCTCTACCAGGTGAGGAAAGACGAGATCCTCTAGCGGCTCTCGCTCACGAGTTAGGACATGCCCAAAATGACAACAATAATACAAGAGTTCCTATTACAAAAGCAAACATTGAGAACTTAAAAGGCAATGATGTATTGAAGCGAGAAAAGTCTATACAAAAAATAAATGCAAACGAAAATAATCTATTGAGAAAGATAATATTGTCAGGGAGCATTTGGGCTTAAATCTTAGGGATTACGATTACCTAAGAGGTATAAAAAAATAAAATCATGAATAAGTTAATAGTAATTACAATCGCGTTATTTATAGCATCATGTGCTAGGTCTACTATTAATGACTTGGGAAAATTGGCGCATTACAATTCTGAGGGAGAAAATTATTCATTTGCGTGGTGCTTTGGAGATTTTGCTACATATACGTCAGAAGCAACAATTGACGATATTGACACTATTACCTGCTGTTACTCACCGATTGAATTGTATGAAGCGCTTAATTTGCAGGGCATAAGCAAAAGTGATTTCTTTCATTCGTTGTATGAATTGTCAGTATCAAATCAGCCAATGATTATCCCGCCCGATATTTACAAACAGCTCTCCTCAGAGATTATTATTCCTGATAGTGGAATCCAGATGACATATAAAAGTGAAGGTATAGAGGGTGTTCTAAGGCTATTGTCATCATCAAATCTGACTGAACAGTACGCCTCAAATCCTGACCAATTCAGGTATATTGCTTTCCTTCTTTGGAATCACGGCATATACATCACGGAACACATGGGATGCGAATTTCCATCCTTTGACTGGAAACTTTCAGGTGATGAAGTACTAATTCACAAATACTTCAAGTCAAATATTGTAGAGTAGACGTTTACTTAAAGTCTATTATTTCAATCCTGCGCCCTCACCAACGCAGGCTTTTTCTTTGCCTGCAAAGGGGCATACCCGTTGACGCGACCGTGGCGGCGGTTTCAGCCGTGAAATCGCCAGATACGCGGCTGCATGTACATCAAGCAGGCGCTGCCGCGGCTGTCGCAGCTGCGCTGAACCGCGCTTGCGGACCGAGAAGAGCTCCGCAAGGCCCGCCGCGTGCGGTACAGCTCCGC
>JAGHSA010000040.1 GCA_018066125.1 Candidatus Cryptobacteroides onthequi
GCATGGAGTATCCCCACAACAGCGAAGGCATCACCAACCACTACCGTGGTGACGGCGCCAACTATCTCACGGTCACTGGAGGTGAGTACGCCGATATCTATCCGACCTTCGACTTCCGCAAGGTGCCCGGTGTGACCACGGTCCAGGCCGGCGCGATGCCGCCCGAAGACGCAGTGCAGCAGAGGGGGCTTACCGACTTCGTCGGCGGCGTGGACGATGGGCTCTACGGAGCTGCAGCATTCGATTTTATCAGCGCCCTGAACGTCGTCAGCGCACGCAAGGCGTGGTTCTTCTTTGATGGCTGCTACGTCTGCCTCGGCACCGGGATTGCCCATTTCGGTCCGCAGGATGTGACCACGACGGTCAACCAGTGCTTCCTCGACGGAATGTCGCAGTGTCCTCAAAAGGCTTCAGCGGAGTGCTGCCACAAGGCGAGAGGATGCTCGAGGACGTCTCGTGGGTCAACCACGCGGGTGTGGGGTATATCTTCCCCGGCGGCGCCAAGGCAGGCATCCTGAACAAGTCGGTCGAAGGCTCATGGCAGCTTATCAACCTTCAGACCGACATCCGCGAGAAAGGGCCGGTCGCCAACGATATTTTCTGTCTCTTCCTTGACCACGGCGACAATCTGTGGGACGACCGCTATGCTTACGTGGTCGTGCCCGGTGCTGACGCCTCGCAGACTGCCGAATTCGCATCACACAACGACATTGTGGTGCTCTCCAACACCCGTAGTCTGCAGTCGGTGATGGACACCGGCACCGGCATCGTCTATGCGGCGATGTATGCCGGCGGCGAGCTGCGTCTCAGCGACTCGCTGAGCATCGCGAGCGAGACACCGGTGATGCTGCTCGTGCGCTTGGACACATCTACGGGCTCAGTCTCGGAGATTGTCGCCTCAGACCCATCGCGCAACAGCTCGGCGTTACACCTTACGGTGCGCTCGGCTGGAAGCAGCCGCACCTACGATGTCGCGCTCCCGCAGGATGAACTTGGCGGATCCAGCATCAAGGTGTTGTAGGCGCACATTGACACGAAATCCCGAGATTCACGGCTATTTTGAACCCGGCCACCATATTCAATTCTGAGCCACAGTATGCAGATTGCTACGGAAGAATGATTCGAGCTTGTCCCAAGGGATGACCTTATCTCTGCCGCCATCGTAGAGGTCGGTATGCGAAGCTCCCGGAATGATCATCAGTTCCTTGTTCTCCGGCACCGGATTAGGCTTGCGCACGAAGTCGTAGCCATCTGCCTTGCCGTTCATCATATACTCGAATGCATTCTCGCCGAAATAGCGCGAGTGAGCCTTCTCACCGTGAACAACAAGCACGGCAGAGCGTATTTCATTGATGTAATAGAGGAATCTGGCATTGCCGAATGCCTGGCAGCCGGTGGTGCGCCATCCATCGTTGCTGTTGCCCGAGCGCGCATGGTATCCGCGCGGAGTCTTGTAGTAGTCGTAATAGTCCTTCACGAAAAACGGCGCGTCTTCTGGGAGAGGATCAACCACACCGCCGGCCTGGGCGAATGTTCCGCTCTCGAGGTCCGCCTTGCGGGCTGAAGCCCAGGCCAGGCGTGCATTGCGGCGGGCATCCTCGCTGTCGTCGGCATCGAAGTAGCCATTGCCGTTCACACGGCTCATGTCATACATGGTCATTGCGGCGGTCGCCTTGATGCGAGGGTCCTGTCCCGCGGCGTTCAGTGCGATGCCGCCCCATCCGCAGATGCCGATGATTCCGATCTTATCCGCATCCACATCGCCGCGCTGCGAAAGGTAATCCACTGCCGCAAGGAAATCTTCGGTGTTGATGTCAGGAGATGCTGTGCGGCGGGGTTCACCCGATGACTCACCGGTGAAGGATGGATCGAACGCCAGGGTGATGAATCCGCGCTCCGCCATTGTCATGGCATAGAGGCCGGAGCACTGCTCCTTGACAGCGCCGAACGGTCCGCTGACCGCGATTGCCGGCATCTTTCCGGCCGCATTCTTCGGCATGTAAAGGTCAGCTGCCAGTGTGAAACCGTAATTTGTGGTGAATGTCACCTTCTCATGGGAGACCTTGTCGCTAAGAGCAAATGTCTTGTCCCATTCCTGTGTGAGATTAAGGTCTGTTGTCATGTTGTTGTTTGTTTGATTGCATGAGCACAGCAGGCATATTGCTGCCAGCATTGATATCGTTCTCTTCATTTCTAAAGGTATGAAACTGTTTCTTCTATCGGTTTTCTGCTGAAGTGGGCCTTCTGCGGACCAGTGCCTTCTGCGGCGAAACCAAGGTCCATGACCATGAGAATCTCTTCGTTCTCCGGAAGGCCGAGGTCGGATGCAAGCTTCTCCGGATCGAAGAAGTTCACCCAGCAGCTGTTCACGCCGACACTTTCCGCCGCAAGAATCATGTGTGTGGCCACAATGCTTGCGTCCTCCACACCGGAGTCTCTCTTGCCGCCGGGATAAGTATATACATTGTTCTTGTCAAAAGCCACGACAAGGCAGGTTTGAGCTCCATATCGGCACGGGGTATTCAAGTCAATCTTTGCGAGTGCCTCTGCCGACTGAACCACATAGATATGCTGCTCCTGCAGGTTCTTGGCGGTCGGTGCAAGACGACCAGCCTCAAGAATCGCGCCAAGCTGCTCCCTGCCGATCTGCTCACCGGAGAACTTCCTGCATGCAAATCGTGACGAAGCGATCTCCCGGAATGAAGGGTTGCTGGATTTGCTGAAGATCAACGAGAGAGCTTCAGGGGCCATCTGGCTCATATCCACGAGGTCAAGGCTCTTAACCATTTGGAGGGTACCCTGCTTGTAGGTTTGGAAGTGCGGAGTCTTGATGTGATGCTGGTAAGCTTCCTGCGAAGCATAGATTTCGAGAATGCGTATCTGGCAGTCGTCTCGCAGCTGCTGCATTGGATAGATGCAGATAACGCCGGG
Organism: Candidatus Cryptobacteroides onthequi; assembly: GCA_018066125.1. Taxonomy (GTDB): domain Bacteria; phylum Bacteroidota; class Bacteroidia; order Bacteroidales; family UBA932; genus Cryptobacteroides; species Cryptobacteroides onthequi. Next base: position 2,932 of record JAGHSA010000040.1, read on the forward strand.
CTCCTCCTTTACTGAAGTGACTCCAACATTGTGAGCAAACTCCAGATACTCCTGGAGATACTCCGGATAAACCTCAATCTCACTGATTCGCACTATCATGTCCTTTTCTGTATGGATGCGAACTGCAGCATGATTGGCTGAAGCATACTGTTCATCGGATACTGGTTCTAACCATTCATTACTCTCGGGGTCGCCGACATGGACATGGGAGGCGAGGTGCTGGAACCAAGAGTCCTTTGTCGCTCCATGCCAGTGCTTTACGCCTTCCGGGATGTCGATGATGTCACCGGCATGAAGATGGATTGCAGATTTGCCCCATTCCTGATATATGCCTTCGCCGCTCACGCAGATAAGAATCTGGTGTGCTCCGTGATGGATATGCCAGTTGTTGCGGCAACCTGGCTCGAAAGTGACGTTGGAATAGCCTTGGATTGTCTTGTCGCCCGCAGCAAGATTCTTAGGCTGAATCGGTGCCAGATAACTGTTGCCTGTGAAATACTGAGCGTAGGCATCGTTGGGATTGCCTTTGGGCCAGCTGCTGTCAAGAGTCTGCGCGGAGATGGTTGATGCCATTGTGATCAATGTTAACAGTATTGTGATTATGCGTTTCATAGAGCTATTTCAGTGAGCCAATTCTTGATAAGAGCAGCCCTGTTGGAATGATTGCCTGCATTTATCCATAGGCTCTTGGTGAATTTTCCGTCAGGTACGAGGCGCTTTGCATCGGACTCCACACCGCTGATACCGCTGGAGTGGCTGCTGACAATGAGTTCGATTTTCTTGCCTGACATCTGCTTCCCGTACTGAAACAGCAGAGCTTGCGTGTTGGACGCCATCCTCGCATGCCACAGCGGGGTTGCGATGATTACAGTACCGTACTGTTCCATGTCAATCTTCGTTTCCTTGATTGCCGGATATGATGACTCCTTGTCCGGATTTGCATTTATGGCATTGATCTGGTCTGCACCGATCTTGTAGTTGTTGGCGTTGTAGTCATATGTACCTTCTGGAATGATCTCAACCACATCGCAGTCGATCTGCTTCTGGAGGTCGGCCACAATCTCACGGGTGTTACCGGTGTAGCTGTAGAAAATCACAAGGGTCTTTCCCTCAGACGGGTCTGGTTTAGAGTCCGGCATGTTTTCTTCCAGTTTCACCTCATGCTCTTCGTCTTTGACAGACGGAATGACTTCCGGTGCACTGCATGAGCCTATGGCCATGACTGCTGTCGCCATGATTGACATTATCTGCATCATCTTCATCGTACTTTATCTGTTATGATGCAAATTTACTCGCGAACACGCTCACAACAGACACACATTCCGCTGATATATTAACCAATAACGCAGAATAATCAAGAAAACAGCGTACTTTACTACCATTAATCGCGGGTTTACCGGAAGAAATGGTTAATTTCGCAACGATGAAGAAGATCCT
>JAGHSA010000015.1 GCA_018066125.1 Candidatus Cryptobacteroides onthequi
GGCTTCTCAGCTGTGCCACTGACGTGTTTGCGTATACGGTAGTGAATCCTTCTTCTTCTTTCTATTCTATTCAATGCCATAACTCAATCCTCCTATTATTTAGCGGCTGCAGTCTTACCAGCCTTGCGACGAAGCTGCTCACCAACAAACTTGATACCCTTGCCCTTATAAGGCTCTGGCTTACGGAATGAACGTACTTTGGCTGCGACCTGACCTACAAGCTGCTTGTCACAGCTCTTGAGGACAAGTACTGGGTTCTCACCCTTGCGGACCTGAGGCACCTCGGCAGTGATCTCCTTAGGGAGCATGAGCTGGATGCTGTGTGATTAACCGAGGCTGAATGTGAGAAGCTGACCAGCCTGCTCAACGCGGTAACCGACACCGACAAGCTCCTGCTTGATAGTGAAGCCCTCAGATACACCGACTACCATGTTGTGAACGAGTGCACGATAAAGACCGTGCATTGAACGGTGGCGTGGCTGATCTGTAGGACGGGTGAATGTGATTGTAGTACCCTCGATGGTGACGGTGATATCTGCATCTACCTTCTGTGTCATCTCACCAAGAGGTCCTTTAACCTTCACAACGTTGCCGGAGAGAAGCTCTGCTGTAACGCCGGCCGGAAGGTTTACAGGCAATTTACCAATTCGTGACATTATTCTGTTCCTTTAGATTAATAAACATAACAAATAACCTCACCACCGACATTGAGCTCCTTGGCTTCCTTGTCTGTGATGACGCCCTTAGATGTTGAGAGGATAGCGATTCCGAGTCCGTTGAGAACTCTTGGCATGTCCTTTACATCAGTGTACTGCCTGAGACCTGGAGAAGATACGCGGACAATCTTCTTGATTGCTGCGACCTTGGTCTGAGGATGATACTTCAAAGCGATTTTGATTGTGCCCTGTGGCTGTGCATCCACTACCTTGTAGCTGAGGATGTAGCCCTTTTCGCAAAGAATCTTGGTGATGGCTACCTTCATCTTTGATGTAGGTACCTCCACGATCTTGTTTCCTGCAAGATACGCGTTGCGAATCCTGGTGAGGAAATCTGCAATTGGATCAGTCATTTCTTTAATTTGTTTTTAGAACCGGCGCATCCGCGCCCGATATCCGATTGTTAATAATATATAGGTATGATATTTTACCAGCTTGCCTTCTTTACGCCTGGAAGGAGACCGTTGCTGGCCATCTCGCGGAACTGGATACGGCTGAGACCGAAATCTCTCATATATCCCTTTGGACGTCCGGTGAGAGAGCAGCGGTTGTGAAGACGAACTGATGAAGAGTTCTTAGGGAGCTTGTCAAGAGCAGCCCAGTCACCAGCTTCCTTCAAAGCCTTTCTTTTCTCGGCGTACTTAGCAACTAATTTCGCGCGTTTTACCTCGCGAGCTTTCATTGATTCTTTTGCCATAGATATCTTTATTTATTATGTTTCTTGAAAGGAAGTCCGAACTCCTTGAGGAGAGCATAAGCCTCTTCGTCGGTCTTGGCTGTGGTCACGAAGGTAACCTCTACGCCATGGATCCTAGGGTTCTTGTCGATGTCAACCTCAGGGAAGATGATCTGCTCCTTGAGACCGAGGGTGTAGTTACCCTGACCGTCCATCTTCTCAGCGATACCGTTGAAGTCACGGATACGAGGGAGAGTGACTCTGATGAGTCTCTCGAGGAACTCGTACATCCTGACGTCACGGAGAGTCACCTTTGCACCGATAGGCATGCCCTTACGGAGCTTGAAGTTGGAGATATCCTTCTTTGATGTTGTGAGGACAGCCTTCTGTCCTGCGATGATTGAAAGCTCTGCTGCTGCCTCCTCAACGATCTTCTTGTCCTGAGTAGCATCGCCGACACCCTCATTGAGAGTAATCTTGACGAGCTTAGGAACCTGCATGACAGTTGAATAAGAGAACTGCTTCATGAGGCGGTCAACGATCTCTTCCTTATAAAGCTTCTTGAGTGAAGGAACGTATCCTGCTGGCAGAGTCTGAGCTGCTGCTGTTTCTTTCTTTGCCATAATTACTTGATCTCCTCTCCTGATTTTTTAGCGTAACGGACCTTCTTGTCGCCGTCCATCTTGTAGCCGACGCGAGTAGCCTTGCCACTCTTAGGGTCGATAAGCTGAAGGTTAGAAATGTGAATGCCTGCCTCCTGCTTGATGATGCCACCCTGAGGCTGCTTTGAGTTTGGTTTGGTGTGCTTGCTTACCATGTTGATACCCTCGACGATCGCGCGATCCTTCTCAGGGACAACTGAAAGAACCTTTCCGGTCTTTCCCTTATCGTTACCGGCATTTACATACACGGTGTCGCCTTTCTTGATATGTAACTTTTTCATAATCTTGATTTATTAAAGGACCTCCGGTGCCAGTGAAACGATCTTCATATAATTCTCACGAAGCTCTCTGGCAACTGGGCCAAAGATACGTGTGCCCCTGAGCTCTCCTGCGTTGTTGAGAAGAACACAAGCGTTATCATCGAAACGGATGTATGAACCGTCCGCTCTGCGGATCTCTTTCTTAGTGCGTACCACTACAGCCTTAGAAACTGTACCCTTCTTAGCGTCGCCGCCAGAGATAGCACTCTTCACTGCTACGACAATCTTGTCACCAACAGTGGCATAACGATGGTTGGTACCGCCAAGGACACGGATGCAAAGAACTTCCTTTGCTCCGCTGTTGTCGGCTACCTGTAAACGTGATTCCTGCTGTATCATATGCTACTTTGCTTTTTCAATGATTTCAACTAATCTCCAGTTCTTTGTCTTGCTCAAAGGGCGTGTCTCCATGATGCGTACGGTATCACCCATACCACACTCATTCTTCTCGTCCTGGGCAACGAACTTAGTGGTCTTCTTTACGAACTTGCCGTACATAGGATGTTTCTCTTTTCTTTCTACGGCAACGACGATGGTCTTCTCCATCTTGTTGCTGACCACTACTCCTATTCTTTCCTTACGAAGATTTCTTTCCATAAGACATCAATTTAGTTCTGTTCTTTTTCTTTCTCAGCAAGGATAGTGATCATGCGAGCGATATCCTGTCTGGTCTTCTTAAACTTAGACGTATCCTCTAATGGAGAGATAGCGTGATTGATCTTCATGGAATCAAGATTTGCCTTTTCGAGCTCGATACGGTCGCGCAGATCTGCTACGGACATTTCGCGTACTTCTGAAACTTTCATTTTCTTTCTCCATTAATATTATTCAACATAGTCCCTGCGAACGATGAACTTGGTAGCTACCGGGAGCTTGTTCGCGCCAAGACGCATAGCCTCTTTTGCAATCTCGAGTGAGACACCCTCTGCCTCGAAAAGAATGCGGCCCGGAGTAATAGGTGCTACATATCCGTAAGGATCACCCTTACCCTTACCCATACGGGTTGAAAGAGGTTTCTTTGTAACTGGCTTTACAGGGAAGACCCTGATCCAAATCTGGCCCTCACGGTTCATATAACGTGAGATAGCCTGACGAGCGGCCTCGATCTGCTGAGCTGTAAGCCAACAATTTTCAAGGGTCTTGATACCGAAAGAACCAAATGCAAGCTGGTTGCCTCTCTGGGCATTTCCCTTCATGCGGCCTTTCTGTTCCCTTCTAAACTTTGTTTTCTTAGGTTGTAACATCGTTTATTGAATTTAATAAAACTTATTCTTTTTTAACGTAAATCCCTGATACTCAGGAAACTACATAATACACCCCGTATTTTTGGGACTGCAAATTTAGTCAAAAAATCCGAAAAACCATAATTATCTTCAAAAATATTTACATGTTTTAGACACAGTTTTTGATTAGCCAACTATCGCATTTTCAGCAAATTGACAGGGTGTTGAAAAATATTTTCCCCTACATTTTCGACACGGTCTGAAATGGCATTTTCACCCCCTGTCATTTGGTCAGATTTTTGCTTAATTTTGCCGCCGTGATGAGACGATTTTCTGCCATACTGCTGACTTTTCTGACGGTGGCGTCCGCCATGGCGTCGGGACAGAGTCACAGAAGATCGAGGATGAGTTCCGTCCTCGACTCGATAGCTGTAGAGCAGAGCGCCGCAGACGCGGCCAGAAAGGCGGCGGCCCGCGGCGGCGGACTGATGCACTACATCGTGGAAGAAGGCGACACCGTCTTCATCGACAACATACAGCCTGTATGGGTATTCCCGAAAGGATTCAAGATCAAGGGGACCGACTGGCGGAGATACTACAAGCTGGTCTACAACTTCAACAAAGTCTATCCATATGCCCTGCTGGGACGCAAGCTCATAGCCGAAGTCGATGCCAACATCGACTCCCAGGGCATGAACCGCCTCCAGAAAGACAGGTACATCAACTCCATGCAGTGGGAGCTCCTCAGAGACTTCGAGGGAGCGATACGCCACATGACCATATCCCAGGGCAAACTCCTGGTGAGACTTGTGGACAGGGAGATAGGCAAGTCCTCATACGAAATCGTAAAGGACTACAAGAACGGCCTTGCAGCCGGTTTCTGGCAGGGCGTGGCCAAGATCTTCGGCCAGGACCTCAAGAATCACTACGACCCGAAGGGAGAAGACCTGATGACAGAGTATCTGATCCAGAAATGGGAATCCGGAGAGTTCGACGATCTCTACTTCTCCGTATTCATGGAGATGCCTAAGCGCACGTACATCCCATCGAAATACGAGTAGGACGACTCGTCGAGCCAGTCCTTGAGGATGACCATCCGGGCTCCGGTAGGGAGCACCGCATCATAGTGCGAGTGGTAATGCCCGAAAATGAAACAGTCCACGTGCATCCTCGAAGAGAAGTCCACCGCCCAACGGTACAGCGGCTCGTCCGCTCCCCGGAAAGCGTACACCTTGCGGTCATGACCTTTCCTGTTGGAGCGTGACCAGTTGTTTCCGAAGCGGAACGCGAGCCACGGATGAAGCATGCTGAAGAGAATCTGCGCCGCACGGCACTTGAAGATGCCGTTCATGATGCGGTATCCGAGCCCGACGGGACCGAGCCCGTCACCATGCCCGAGACAGAATGTGGTGCCGCCGATCTCCACCAGATGCGGCTGCTGAAGCACCGTGATGCCAAGCTCCTGGAAGTAGCTGTAGCACCAGATGTCATGATTGCCGGGGAAGAAGAATATCTGGACTCCGGCGTCGCGCAGATCCATCAGGGCAGCGAACACCCTGACGTAGCCCTTGGGCACGACGTCCCTGTATTCGTACCAGAAATCCCATATGTCGCCGAGGAGGTAGAGCGCGAGAGTCTCACGCGCCGGGATGGATCTCAGGAAGCCGACAAAGCGCTCCTCACGCCCCTCGGGATCCTTGTAGTCAAGGCCGAGATGGACGTCAGAGACAAAGTATGTGAGCTTCCGATCCCCCATTTAAGCCAGAATGAGAATGAGGACAGCCGCAGCGGCACAGTAGAGGGCGAACCATGAAAGCCTTGCCCTTCTGACCAGTGCCACCATGGCCCTGCATGCGAAGAGGCCCGAAATGAATGCAGACACGAAACCTGCGGCAAGTGCGGCGGCACCCACACCTGAGGCTGCTGCCGTCTCCCCTGTCACCATGTCGAGAAGGTCAAGCATCTGCTCGCCGATGATGGGCACGAGAACCATCAGGAAGGAGAACTGCGCCATGGATTCACGCTTCACGCCGCTGATGAGTCCGGTGGCGATAGTCGTGCCTGAGCGGGAAAGACCCGGAGCCACGGCAAAGGACTGTCCCAGGCCCACCAGGAACGCCTGCCAGTAGGAAATGCCGTTGCGGTAGCCGCGCCTGTCCGACAGAGAGCTTCCGCCGCGGCCGGCAAAGATGTCCGAGAATACAAGAAGAGCCGCGGTCACCAGCAGGCACACCGCCACGGTTGTGAGCGAATCCCCGAAGAAAGCCTCCACCCTGTCCTTGAACAGGAGGCCGATGATGCCTATCGGGATCATGGACACGACAAGCTTGCAGACATAGTCGGTCTCATCGTTGTAGCGGAACTGCAGAAGTCCCTTGAAAAGCTTCCAGATGATGCTCCAGAACACGACGATCGTGCTGAGCACGGTGGCGAAATGGACGGTCACGGTGAAATCGAGGAAGCCTTCTGCATCCACGCCGAGAAACTCCCTGAACATCATGAGATGACCGCTGCTGCTGACCGGGAGGAACTCAGTGAGTCCCTGCACAAGTCCCAGGATAAGAGCCTGAAGCCAACTCATTTCTTGGCCTCCCCGTCTTTACTGCCATCTTTGAATGAGCCCATGATGGCCACGACTTCCACGATGATGCCGGCCACGATGACGAGTGGAGCCGCCACGAGCCTTCGGAAATCATACATGGCGTAATTGAACACCTGAGGGTCATCACTTCCACCGCCGGCCATGAGAATAAAACCAGAGACCATCACCACCAGACCCGCAATCAGGAGCCTGAGACCTTTAGGCGTCACCGCCATCTTACCATTTGCCATAACTAATAATAAAGTTCATCCTTGCCCAGAGAGACAAGTTTGTTAACTACAAAATATGTGCTGACCACGCATATGGTCACGCCTGCCGCCAGCACTACACCCATGGCGAGCAGCACCACCTTGAGCTGGAATATCTCAAAGAGCTGCACGAACTGGCTTCTCATGAAGAAAAGCGCCGATGAGAGAAGTGCGATGGCTATAAGGGCAGCCACCACTCCCTGCAGGACGGCCTGCCCCATGAAAGGCGCCCTGATGAACGCCCTTGTGGCACCCACAAGCTTCATGGTGTGTACCGTAAAGCGGCGTGCAAAGACATTGAGGCGCACGGTGTTGTTGATCAGGACGAAAGATATGAAAAGCAGGACGAGTATAAGGGCACCGAGCCACAGGGCTATCCTGCCGAGATTCTCATTGAGGGACTCCACCAGCGACTGCTGATAGCTCACATCCTCGACCCCCGCGCACGAACGCAGTCTTGAGCATACCACATCGAGGCTGTCTGCAGAGACATATGCGGCATCGAGCGTGATGTCGAAGGACTGGGGTATCGGAGAGGTCTCGAATACGTTGAGGAAATCCTCGCCGAGCATGGCCGCCATTTCCTGGGTGCCCTGCTCACGGGAGACATATCGGACCCCATGGACGAAAGGCATGGATTCAAGCTGTTTCTGAAAGGCAAGGGCCTCGTTCTCAGACACTTCCTGGCCCATGATGACAGACACCTGCATGGACTCCTTGAAGTAGTCGGAAACACCTCTGGCGTTGAGAAGGAGAAGACAGGACACACCGACCAGCAGCAGGACAAGACTAATGCTGATAACTGAAGAGAGCCAGGCATTTGCCAGTCTCCTGCGCATCATCTTATTTTCTTTCCGGGCCATGTAAAGTCTTCAAACAAAGTTCAAAGATAGTGATTTATCAAAATATGAAAAAAAATTCTTATCTTTGTTCATATCTGCATTTTAAGTTGAAAAAGATGGGACAGACTACAAAAAGAATACTCTTCGTGAACTCCGAAATGGCACCATTCGTTCCGGAATCGAAGATTTCCACAATCTGCCGCAACTTGCCTCAGGGCATTCAGGAGAGGAGAAGGGAGATCAGATCGTTCATGCCGAGATACGGATGCATCAACGAGAGGAAGAACCAGTTGCATGAGGTGATACGCCTTTCAGGAATGAATCTGATCATCAGCGATGTCGACAGACCTCTTGTGATCAAGGTCGCCTCTATCTCGGCAGCCAGGCTGCAGGTCTATTTCATCGACAACGAGGACTATTTCAGGCGCAAGCAGATAGACCGCGACGACGAAGGACGCTTCTTCGAGGACAACGACGAAAGGGCCATCTTCTTCGCACGCGGCATCCTGGAGACGGTCAAGAAGCTCAGATGGGCTCCTGACGTGATCCACTGCCAGGGCTGGATTTCCCAGCTCGTGCCTATCTATCTCAAGAAAGCATATAAGGACGACCCTATATTCTCCAACAGCAAGGTTGTCCTCTCACTTTACAACGATATCCCCGGAGAGGGTTTCTCTCCTGAATTTGCAGACAAGCTTGTAGCCGGAGGCATCACGGCAGAGGACGTCGCCGTCCTCAAGGAGGCCACTGGCACAAATCTTGCGAAACTCGCCGCATCGTACTCTGACGCCGTCATCATGGGAGACCCGGACATCGACACCGGACTGCAGGAATACTGCGCTTCTCTCGGACTGCCGGTGCTGCCTTTCAACGCAGATGCTGCCGCTGACGGCAGCTACATCGATGAGTACGACAAATTTTATGATCAGTTGTAACAGATGAAATCAATCTTTACGAAAAGAATCACACATCTTTTCACAATGGCTGCCGCCTTCTGCGGCCTTTGCTCTTGTGTCAATATCGATCAGACACTGGGAGGCGACCTCATCGCGACCAACCAGCTTTTCGACACTTTCGTAGCCGAATATGACCTGTCTGAAATAAGCATGAAAAAAGTGGACAGCCTCTCCGGCTATTCTCAGAAAAGGGTGGCGATAGGTGCCATCAGGGATGCCAACGGGCTCACCACCAGATCATGCGCCTTCTCCCTGGTGCCATTCTATGACAGCCTTGATTTCGGAAAGAACCCGCAGTTCAAGGACTTCTCGCTGAATCTCCTCAGGGACACCATCTCACTGAACAATGAGAATCAGAGGAACATCCTCCAGAATGTCAATGTCTATGAGCTCGAGGAAAGCACCACGAACATATTCGATGTCAACGGAAGGATAAAGCACGGAAAGAAAAGAATCACCAAGGGCATTCCTGTGTATGACGGAACTTACGACACCCTGGCATTCAGCTTCACGAAGGAATTCGGAGAGAAGTATATGAACCTCACCCTTGAGGAGTCCAGTGATATCGAGAAGTATCTCCAGAAGCTTCCAGGCATCTACATCGAGACCGACGAGCCCCTCGGAGACGGCGGACGCATAGACATGTTCAAGACACAGCTTCAGTACAATTCGTCCTACTATTATATCCAGGGCAATTATGCCGAGCTCTCGTTCTCTGCCGAATACGACGGACAGCGCAAGGACACCTCGTTCTACTATCTCTTCGGACTTGAGAATTTCACCAATATCGACTCTCTTGTAAGCAAGGGAGCAAACACATTCCCTCAGTACTGCCTCAACATGTCGACTGAGGAAGGCACACAGACAGGCGGAAAGGCCGGCGCAAAGATGAAGATTGAAGGCGGCGGCGGACTCAAGCCGGTCATCTCTTCACGCGAGCTCCAGAGCATCATGAGAGAGGAGATAGGCAGGCACGGAAACCCGGACGTAGCCGTCATCAACAAGGCGACCATCGTCATGCCGTACGAGTTCCCTGATGACTATACCTATATGAGGCACTATCCACAGATTCTCAGCCCTACCTGCAGGATCAAGGGAGTCTCATCAAAGGACAGCACGGCCACCATGTACTCGTATGCGGCGCTCACCGACGCAAGTTCGAACGACGAGAATCAGGGCAATATCAACAGATCCCTCTGCCAGTATTCTCCAGACATCACTTACCATGCCCAGTCTATCCTCAGACTTGACAGCGAGACAGCCAATTTCGCGAACTATGACATCTGGTTCCTCATCCTCGCCCAGGAGACGGTAGGAAAGAATGACTCCGGATCGGGCAGCAGCAACGCCATGAGCGACTACTACACCCAGATGATGTACGCACAGTACTACAACAATATGATGTACGGCGGATACGGAGGATATGGATACGGAGGATACGGCGGTTATGGCGGATACGGCTATGGAGGTTACGGCGGATATGGCGGATACGGCTATGGCAACAACTACTACAGCTACTACCTGATGAACCAGATGTATTCATCCATGTACGCATCTTCGTCTTCGTCAGAAGAAAGCGAGAAGTCGCTGGACATCTTCAGATACTATGACGCGACTCTTTACGGCCCAGAGTGCCCGGATGAGACAAAGCGTCCGAAGCTGAAATTCACTTACTCCATCCCGAGAGAATAACGGGTGTGACACAAACGATAAAGGACTGCTCGTCGAGCAGTCCTTTATCGTTTATCGTAAGGAGGATTAATTACTTTGTAGCAATCTTCTCTGCAACCTTGTCGATAGCGTCCTTAACGGTAGCGATGGTAGCGGTCTCCTCATCTGGAATCTTGATGCCGAAAACCTTCTCAAACTCCATGAGAAGCTCAACAGTGTCAAGAGAATCTGCACCAAGGTCATTGGTGAAATTTGCAGACTCAGTAACCTCAGACTCTTCAACGCCAAGCTTGTCAACGATGATAGCCTTTACCTTGCTTACGATTTCGCTGTATTCCATAATAGATAGGATTTAGTTTATGTTAATAATACACTTGATTTCAAAGTATCATTTGATGCTGCAAAATAACTAATTATTTTGCTAAAAAACAAGCCTATTCAGGTCTACTTAAGTTAAGCCATATCCTGAGCCCGTTTATGGAATTAAGCAGATAGAAGCTGTATTTGATCACATATATGAGCGCGTACGAATCAGCGGCTCCGCTGAGCGTGGTGGCCCACATGATGACCGAGCTGATATTGACACCTATCCAGAATATCCACTGGTCCATATATGCCATGGACATGAGAAGCTGCCCTATGATGTTGCACATCAGAGGAAGCACGTCGAGCAGCACAGCCACTTTGATGAACGAGTCCGCAGCCGACTTGTCAAATCGGGCAAGGATCAGATACGCGACGACCGCACCAGCCATGAAGAAGGCCATGTACATGGCCCACTGCTTAGGGCTGAGACGGCGCGCCCTCACAGAACCGCCGGACTTGCCCTGTCCCCTTTTCTTCCACTGGGAATAGCCTACGAACTGCATCGGTATGAAATAGAGCACGTGCAGGAAGGCATTGCCGTATTTGTGGCCATAGAAGCACGCCACGGCATAGAGTGAGACATCTATCAGGCCGAAGAGGAATGTGATGATCTTCCCATTGGCGGAGCAGACAGAACTCAGCACCCCCATGAGAGATCCCACGGCAGAGATGATGAGCATTGCACGTCCGGCATCTGCCCTGCCGAACTTGAGCATGGTGGTCATGACTATGGCGACAGTCATCCCTATCAGGATGAATGCGCTGAACCATCTGTTGAACCTGTCTTCGTTGAATGGCATTTCAATCCTTGTTATTCAGTTGGTCGTGAATCTTCTCCGCCAGAGCGGGACCTGTGATATCGGCGATCTTCTCTACCGGAGCGGCAGCGATCCGGGATACGCTGCCGAAATGCATCAGCAGCCTCTGCTCCGTCTGCTCTCCCACACCCTTGATTTCGCGCAGCGCGGAAAGCGTCTGCTCTTTGCTTCGGAGATTGCGGTGGAAGGTGATACCGAAGCGGTGGGCCTCGTCCCTGATGCGCTGAAGTACCTTGAGAGCCTGGCTGTTGCGGTCTATGAACAGAGGATACGGATCACCAACGCGTATCACCTCCTCAAGCCTTTTGGCGAGTCCGACGACTGTGAGCCTGTCCGTGAGACCGAGTTCGAAAAGTGCCTGGTAGGCAAACTCCAGCTGTCCCTTGCCGCCATCGATGACGATGAGCTGAGGGAGATCTTCCGGATTTTCCTCCAGCATCCTCGAGTAGCGGCGATTCACAACCTCCTTCATGGATGCGTAGTCATTGGCTCCGACGACAGTCTTGATCTTGAAACGGCGGTAATCCTTCTTTGACGGCTCGGCATTGCGGAACACGACACAGGACGCAACAGGGTTGGTACCCTGGATATTGGAGTTGTCGAAGCACTCCATGTGGACCGGCAGCTCTTTCATCCCGAGTGCCTTGCGGAGCTCCTCCATGACTGACATGCGGAACTCTTCCGGGTTGCAGCGCTCCTTCTGCTTCAGGGTGTTGAACTGAAGCTCGCGGGCATTCTTCGTGCTCAGCTCGAGCAGGGATAGCTTGTCGCCACGCACCGGGATCTTGAATTCTATCCCCTCCATCTCGACATCGGGCAGGAAAGGAACGACCACTTCATGGCTGAGACGCCCGAATTTCGACTCTATCTCCGCAATGAATTCACTCAGCACGGATGAGGGCTCCTCCTCGATGTTGAGATGAAATCCGAGATTGAGAGACTGGACGATGGAGCCGCCTCGGATACGGAGGAAGTTGCCATATGCGTCCAGAGCGTCTGTCACAAGTGAGAACACATCGCAATCTGTCTCTCTTGCAGAAGTGATGATCGACTTGGAATAATGGCTCTGGAGCGACTCCATGCGCACCTTGTACTCCTGAGCGGCTTCAAAGTCAAGGGACTCGGCAGCCGCCATCATCTTTTCTTTGTAGCAGCGTGTGATCTCGGAAACACCACCCTTGAGGAGAGCGACGATCTCGTCGATGTAGGAGTTGTACTGCTCCATGGAGATGGCACCGCAGCAGCAGCCGGCACAGCGCCCGATCTGGTAATCGAGGCACGGGCGTATCTTGCCGCGCAGAATGACCTCCGAGTCTATCCTGCTGTTGCAGGAACGGAGAGGGTAGGTGCGGGAGAAGAAATCCAGCAGGAAACGGGCGTGCGTCACGGACGAATAGGGTCCGAAATAGCGCGACCCATTCTGGATGACCCTGCGGGTGAGGAATACCTTGGGGAAAGGGTCTGCGGTGACGCAGATCCACGGATAGGTCTTCGAGTCCTTGAGGAGGATGTTGTACTTGGGCTTGTACTGCTTGATCAGATTGTTCTCGAGCAGGAGGGCATCAGCCTCGGAATCGACGACCGAATACTGTATGTCGGCTATCTTGGAGACAAGTATCCTTGTCTTGGTATTGAGCCTGTCCGGCGACACGAAGTACTGCGAGACCCTCTTGTGGAGGTCTTTCGCCTTGCCGACATATATGACCTTTCCCTCGGAGTCGTAATAACGGTAGACTCCGGGGGAATGTGGCAATAAAGTTATGAGTTCTCTGACTTCCAATTACTTGGCCTGAACGTACTTGGCAACTGTGGCTTCAATCTCTGCACCGCGGAGGTCGCGCTTGATGATGGTGCCGTCAGGTCCGATAAGCATGATATGAGGAATGCCCTCGATGCCATAGATGTCAGTAGGGATCTCCTTCGCGTTGACGATCTGGTTCCATACCACACCTTCCTCACGTGCAGCGACAGCTGTCTTTGCAGGATCGTCCCATACTGCGATGCTGAGCACATCGAACTTCTCACCTGCATACTTCTCATATACAGCCTTGATGTTTGGAATCTCAGCCTTGCATGGTCCACACCAGCTTGCCCAGAAATCCACGAGAAGGTACTTGCCCCTGCCTGCATAGTCTGAGAACCTGACTGTGGAAGTCTCTGGGTTCTGAGGGTCCTGGACGATTGTAAAGTCTGTGAACTTCTTGCCCTCCTCAGTAGCTCTCTTTGATCTGATGGAAGCCGAGATCTTCTCTACGAACTCTGTATGCTGGAGCGAGTCTGCGAGAGAAGCGATCACTGTCTCGAGCTCCGAAGGCTCAAGCATGTAGAAGACATTCTGAAGGGCATCGATGGCGATATCGTTGTCCTTGTTCTTCTTGATGGCTGCCATGCATATCTCCTTGTAGCTGTCCTGAGCTGCAGAGGTAGTCTGTTCCATCTTCTGAGCCTTCTGCTCGTCAGAGAGTGAATCATCCCCCTTGATGGCAGCCATGGACTCATTGTAGTTTTCCATGAACTGCTGGATCTCGGTCTTGAAAGCCTCACGTCTCTCTTCAACACTTGTATTGCTGCAGCTGACAGCCGCTAATGCAGCGATGGCTGCAATGATAAGATACTTTTTCATAATAGACTGTTTTCAAAAAATGCCGGTTCCTTGACAGAACCGGCATAAATATAGTCAATTTTCCTTGACGGAGAATTACTTCTGGTTATCTCTGCGAGGACGACGGTCGCGGTCACCACCGCGACGTGGACCACGGTCACCGCGAGGTGCGCGTGGAGAACCCTGTGCCTGTGCGTTGGCTGCCATGACAGCTGCAGGAGTGAGATCCTGCTTGCCATAGCGCTCACCGTTGCAGATCCATACCTTGATACCGAGGCAACCTACCTTTGTGTTGGCTACTGCAAGAGCATAGTCGATATCTGCGCGGAATGTGTGGAGAGGTGTACGACCTTCCTTGAACATCTCGCTGCGAGCCATTTCAGCACCACCTACGCGACCGCTGATCTGAACCTTGATACCTTCTGCACCTACTCTCATAGTGTTGGCAACTGCCATCTTGATGGCGCGGCGATAAGAAACGCGGCCCTCGATCTGGCGAGCGATGCTGTCTGCTACGATGTGAGCGTCAACTTCTGGTCTCTTGACCTCATAGATATTGATCTGAACGTCCTTGCTGGTCACCTTCTTGAGCTCTTCCTTGAGCTTGTCAACCTCTGCACCACCCTTGCCGATGATGACACCTGGTCTTGCGGCATAGATAGTCACGGTGATGAGCTTGAGAGTTCTCTCGATGATGATCTTGCTGAGGCTTGCCTTTGCAAGACGGTTGTTCAGATACTTGCGGATTTCGAAATCCTCTGCGATCTTCTCTGCATAGTTACCACCACACCAGTTAGAGTCCCAACCACGGGTGATACCGATTCTGTTGCTGATAGGGTTAGTTTTCTGTCCCATAATTACTCTGCTGTTGCTGGTTTCACATCAAGGATGACAGTAACGTGATTTGAACGCTTGCGGATACGTCCGGCTCTACCCTGAGGGCAAGGACGGATTCTCTTGAGTGTGCGGCCTTCGTCAACCATGATGGTCTTGACGATCACATTACCGTTGTCAAGTTCTTTGCTCTTCTCTGGATTCTTAGCCTCCCAGTTAGCGATAGCGCTGCGGAGGAGTGTCTCCAAAGCCTTAGAAGCATCTCTCTTGGAGTACTTCAGAAGGTCGAGTGCGCGGTTAACCTCAACACCTCTCACTGTGTCTGCAACGAGACGCATCTTGCGTGGAGATGAAGGAACATCATTTGCCTTTGCAATAGCTGTTACTTTCTTCGCAGCCTTAAGCTTTTCTGCCATTAAATGTTTACGAGCTCCCATAATTCTTTCCTTTTAATTATTTCTTATTGTTGCCCGAATGGCCTCTGAATGTTCTGGTTGGCGCAAATTCGCCGAGCTTGTGACCTACCATCTGCTCAGTTACATAAACAGGAATAAACTTGTTTCCGTTATGAACTGCAATAGTATGGCCGATGAAGTCAGGTGAAATCATGCTGGAGCGGCTCCAAGTCTTGACCACCTCTTTCTTCTTGCTACCTTCATTCATAGCAAGAACCTTCTTTTCCAGGGCTTCCTGGATGTATGGACCTTTTCTTAATGAACGACTCATAATCTCAAACTTTTATTCCTATTACTTCTTTCTTCTTTCAATGATGAACTTGTTTGAAGCAGCCTTAGGATTGCGTGTCTTGTATCCCTTTGCAGGAAGTCCCTTACGTGAACGTGGGTGACCTCCGGAAGCACGACCTTCACCACCACCCATAGGGTGATCAACCGGGTTCATTACGACACCACGGTTGCGAGGGCGACGACCGAGCCAGCGGCTACGACCAGCCTTTCCATAAGACTCCAGATTGTGGTCTGGATTTGATACTGTACCAACAGTTGCGCGGCAAGCGAGGAGAACCATGCGGGTCTCACCTGAAGGCAGGCGAAGGATAGCGTGGTTGCCTTCCTTTGCAGCGAGCTGAGCGAAAGTACCTGCTGAGCGTGCCATGGCAGCACCCTGACCAGGACGGAGCTCGATGTTGTGTACGAGGGTACCAACAGGAATTTCAGCGAGAGGGAGAGCGTTACCGACCTCAGGAGCGACACCGCTGCCTGAAGCGATTACCTGTCCAACCTTGATTCCGTTTGGAGCGATGATATACTTCTTCTGTCCGTCAGCATATTCAACAAGAGCGATGCGTGCGCTGCGGTTTGGATCATACTCGATGGTCTTTACTGTAGCCGTGCACTCGTCCTTGGCGCGGAGGAAGTCGATGATACGGTACATTCTCTTGTGACCGCCACCGATGTAACGTACGGTCATCTGACCGGTATTGTTACGTCCACCTGTTGACTTGAGGGGCTCGAGCAATGCCTTGTGAGGCTTGTTTGTGGTGATCTCTTCAAAAGAGCTGATAGCCTTATTTCTCTGACCCGGGGTAATCGGTTTGTATTTCTTGATTGCCATTGTCTAACCCTCCTTAAATATTGCTATAGAAATCAATCTTGTCTTCACCTGCAAGGGTTACGTATGCCTTCTTGAAGTGGTTCATGCGACCACGGAGCATACCGGCCTTGGTATAGCGGGATTTCTTCTTTCCGTGATAGTTCACTGTATTCACATCAGCAACTGTCACGTTGTACATCTGCTCCACTGCTGCCTTGACCTGAAGCTTGTTTGCCTTGCGGTCAACAATGAAGCCATAACGGTTCAACTTTTCGCCCTGAGCCGTCATTTTTTCTGTTACGATTGGCTTAATTATAATTCCCATGTCTTTAGTCTTTTTAGCTTACCTGACTCTTGCAGAAAGGATATCCTGTACGCCGTCAACAAGCACGAGTGAATTTGAATTCATGATCGCGTAGGTGTTGATTTCGTCAACAGTGATGACCTTAACCTCTGGGAGGTTGCGTGATGAAAGATAAATGTTAGCTGAATTCTCAGGAAGAACAACGAGGACCTTGCGGGTACCTGCCTTGATGTTGGCGAGGATCTGCATGAGTTCCTTGGTCTTAGGAGCCTCCATTGTGAATGGCTCAACGAAGGTGATTGCGTTCTCCTGTGCCTTGTATGTGAGAGCAGAGAAGCGGGCAAGAGCCTTTACCTTCTTGTTCAGCTTGTTTCTGTAAAGACGTGGAACTGGGCCGAATACGCGACCACCACCCACGAAGATGTTAGCCTTGAGGCTACCATGACGTGCACCGCCGCCGCCCTTCTGGCGACCGAGCTTCTTGGTGCTGTATGCTACTTCACTGCGATCCTTTGTCTTTGCAGTTCCCTGACGCTGGTTTGCGAGGTACTGAACTACATCGAGATAGATGGCGTGATCGTTTGGCTGTACGCCGAAAACGTTCTCATCAAGAACAATCTTCTTTCCGGACTCTGATCCGTCAATTTTATAAACTGACAATTCCATGACTTAAGCCTCCACAATTACATATGAACCCTTGGCTCCTGGAACAGAGCCCTTTACAACGAGAAGATTATTCTCAGGGAGAACCTTGACAACCTGAAGGTTGAATACCTTCACTCTCTGGTTGCCCATGTGACCGCCCATACGCATTCCAGGGAATACGCGTGAAGGCCATGAAGATGCACCCATTGAACCAGGATGACGGAGTCTGTTGTGCTGACCGTGGGTCTTGCCACCTACTCCCTGGAAGTGGTAACGATGTACAACTCCCTGGAATCCCTTACCCTTAGAAGTACCGACTACATCCACGAAGGTAACGTCCTCGCCGATGACGTCTGAAACGGTGAGTGTGTCACCGAGTTTGAGCTCTCCTGCGAAGTCTGCCTCAAACTCGACAAGCTTGCGCTTAGGAGTGGTTCCTGCCTTTTTGAAGTGCCCCTGAAGAGGCGCGCTGGTGTGCTTTTCTGTAGTTTCGCCATAGGCAAGCTGTACAGCGGCATAACCATCTTTTTCTACTGTACGTAGCTGCGTAACAACACACGGCCCAGCTTCGATAACGGTGCATGGAATGTTCTTTCCATCAGCACCGAAAACGGAAGTCATTCCGATTTTCTTTCCAATTAATCCAGGCATTGTTAGATAATTGATTGATTTATAATACTTTAAACTCTGCCACATACTTGGCAGCCTGCAAATGTACGAATAATATTCTGAAATACAAACATTTAATCATCATTTCTTTACACTGCCTTGTCAACATCCGGAGCCCCCGGAGACCTCCTCCATATTGCGCGCATACGCGAGGTTTTTCTTATATTTGCAAGACTAAAGAAACAGGTATGCTTCTCTGGACTTTCGGCTTTCTGAAATTCTCCATCACGGATGCCCTGGACATCCTGATGGTGGCGCTCATGATATTTTTCGTCTTCCGGTGGATACGGCAGACTACGGCCATGAACATCTTCCTGGCCATATTCCTGCTGTTTGTCATAGGATTCGTGACAGAAAACCTCAACATGAAGCTGATGTCCGGCATCATGAAGATCATCCTCAATGTCGGCGTCATAGCGATCATCGTCATCTTCCAGCCTGAGATCAGGCACTTCCTCAACAAGATAGGAGGCAGGGACGGCATCGCCGGCGAATGGCGCAGAATCATCGACAAGGTGCTGGGAAGAAGTGTCAGCTCCATGGGCGACGACTCCACCACCGAACTCATTGAGGCAGTGAAGGTCATGGCCGAGCAGAAGACCGGAGCACTGATAGTGATCTCCAGGAAAGACTCACTCCAGCAGATCATAGAGACAGGCGACACCATCGATGCCAATATCAACATGCGCCTGATTCTCAACCTGTTTTTCAAGAATTCGCCGCTGCACGACGGAGCGGTCATCATGAACGGCGACAGGATAGTCGCGGCAAGATGCACCCTCCCGCTCACGGGAAAGACCAACATCCCGGCGCGCTTCGGCATGAGGCACAAGGCCGCTATCGGCGTCACGGAAGAATGCGACGCGGCGGTGATCGTGGTGTCTGAGGAGACCGGAGGCGTGTCATTCGTCAAGGACGGACAGGTGCGTGCGGTCAAGGACATCACCCGCCTGAGGGAATTCCTCGCAGAGAGCGGCGGAAGGACGGACAAGGAAACCAAGGCAGAAAGTGAAGGACAGCAGGATTGACACATACGGCAGACTTGAAGCCAAGCTCGGCTTCGACAGGGTGAGGAGCATCATTTCCGACAGGTGCTCCACCGAATACGCAGCCCAGAGGGTCGCGGACGAGATGTTCTCGACCGATGAAAAGGTCATACGGCAGAGGCTCATGCTCACGGACGAGATGCGCCTCATCGTCATGTTCGAGGAAAATTTCCCTACCAGCGGATACATAGACGCGATACCATTCCTCAACCCCCTCCTCAACGACGGCTGCAACATCGACGCGCTGTCTCTGGGCAAGCTCCGCACCATGACGGAGACCATCCGCAAGATCATTCATTTCTTCGGCAGCATAAAGGAAGGCATCTACCCGAACCTCCAGAAGATGGCAGGATCGGTTCTCTATTTCCCGGAGATACACAGGCGCATAGACGGCATCCTGGACCGTTACGGCGACATCAAGGACACCGCATCCGACGAGCTCTACGAGATACGCAGAAGCATCCGCGAGAAGGAAAGCACCATCTCCAAGAGGGCAGGCGCCATCCTCCGCAAGGCACAGGCCGACGGCGTGGTGGACAGTGACGCCAGCGTCTCCATCCGCGACGGCAAGTACCTCATCCCTGTGAGCACCGCCAACAAGCGCAAGGTCGCAGGATATGTGTACGACGAGTCCGCATCCGGAAAGACCACATTCGTGGAGCCTGCGGAGATCGTGGAGCTTGAGAACGACATCATAGAGCTCAGATTTGCGGAGAGCCGCGAGATCTCACGCATCCTGAGCGTGTTCAGCGACTTCCTCCGCCCGTATGTGCCCGACCTCATTGCGGGAGCCATCTTTGTCGGCGAGATCGATTTCATGATGGCCAAGGCCCAGGTGGCGCTCGATTTCATCGCGGGAATGCCGGTCATCTCGGACAACGGCGAGATGTCGCTCCGCAAGGCGCGTCATCCGCTTCTGGAGAAGGCACTCCGCAAGGAAGGCAAATCCATCGTGCCGCTGACAGTGTCCCTGTCACCGCAGAAGCACATCCTCCTCATCTCGGGCCCGAATGCAGGCGGCAAGTCAGTGTGTCTGAAGACCACCGGTCTCCTCCAGTACATGTTCCAGTGGGGAATGCTCATACCTACCTCCGAGGCGTCTGAGCTGCCGATATTCGACCGCATCATGCTCTCCATCGGAGACGACCAGTCCATAGACAACGACCTGAGCACATACAGCTCCTTCCTCTGCGACATGAGGGATATGCTCTCCACTGCCGACTCGCGCACCCTGGTGCTCATAGACGAATTCGGATCAGGTACAGAGCCGGCAGCCGGAGGCGCCATTGCGGAGGCCATCCTGAGCGAGCTCGACTCCAGAGGCGTGTACGGAGTGATCACCACCCACTACACCAACCTCAAGCTCTACGCCGCAAACGGTGACACCGGAGTGGTCAACGGAGCCATGCTCTTCGACGCCCAGAACATTGCTCCGATGTTCAAGCTGGAGCTCGGTCTCCCGGGCAACTCGTTCGCATTCGAGCTGGCCAGGAAGATGGGACTCCCCGAGAGCATCATCAAGGATGCGGAAGAGAGAGCCGGAGAGGAATTTGTGGGCATAGAGAGAAATCTGCGCAAGATCGCCCGCAACCGAAAGGCCCTGGACGAGAAGCTCCAGAAGATCAAGAGCACGGACAAGGTGCTGGAAAGCATCACCGACAAGTACCAGAAGGAGCTGAAGGACATACAGCAGCAGAAGAAGGACATCATCGACGAGGCCAGGCGCGAGGCACAGGAGATCGTCAAGGACGCCAACCGCAAGGTCGAGCACACCATACGCACCATCAAGGAGGCCCAGGCCGAGAAGGAGAAGACCAAAGAGGCGCGACTCGAGCTGCAGAGCTTCATGAGCGCTCTCCAGAACAGGAAGGCCGAGCAGCAGAAAAACCGCGACGAATACATAGACCGCAAGCTCGAACAGCTCAGCAGGCGTCAGGAAAAGGAAAAGGCCCGCAAGGCACGACGCGAGGGCAAGAACCCCGAGGCTGAGGCGGCCGAGAAGAAGGAGACATTCCGCGGAGGGCCGCTCAAGGTGGGGGAGAAGGTGCGCGTAAAGGACAACGGCATGGTCGGAGAAGTGTCCAAGGTCTCCAACAAGGCCGTGACGCTCATCATAGGAAACATCAGCAGCAAGATGCCGCTTGACAGGGTCGAGCGCATATCCTCAAATGAGTTCAAGGCGGCAGTCAAGGAGACTTTCAAGCCGGTGCTGCAGAAAGTTGACAGCAGCATCCAGGAGCGCAAGCTCAATTTCAAGATGGAGCTGGATGTGCGGGGAGAGAGACTCAGTGACGCGCTTGACATAGTGATGCACTACATAGACGACGCCATCATGCTGGATATCCCGTCCGTGCGCATCATCCACGGCAAGGGCACCGGGGTGCTCAGGGAGGAGATACAGAAATACCTCAGGGCGATACCGGGCATAGCCTCCGCGAAAGACGAGCACATACAGCAGGGAGGCTCCGGAGTGACGGTAGTCACATTTGACAGATAACCACTGGACACAACACTTGAACTGAAACTATGGAAAACGGACGAAAGGCACTCGGCATGCTCGGCGAAGACCTTGCATGCGGATATCTGACCTCGCTGGGCCATGTCATACTGGACAGGAACTGGAGGTACGGACATCTTGAGATAGATATTGTGTCGAAAGACAGCCAAGGCTTACATTTTGTAGAGGTAAAGAGCCGTGTGGCTCCCGTGAGCGCCGAGCCGGAGGAAAATGTCGGATGGAAGAAGCAGCGGAAGCTCACCACAGCCGCAAACGCCTACCTGCACGAAAGGACGGCGGGAGACCTTGAGGTGACATTTGACATCGTCACGGTCGTATTCGACGGAGAAAAGACTGACATTAAATACTATAACCAGGCATTCATACCGATATACATATGAACAGACACACATACGGAGTCATCCTCGCCGGAGGTATAGGATCCAGATTCTGGCCTCTGAGCACCCTCGAGAAGCCCAAGCAGTTCCTGGATTTCACAGGAGACGGCAAATCCTTCCTGAGGATGGCCTACGACAGATTTGAGGGTATTGTCCCGAAGGAGAATATCATCATCGTGTCGCAGGTGCGCTACAAGGACGAAGTCCTCGCACACATCCCCGAACTGAGCGAGGAAAACCTTCTGCTTGAGCCATACGGGCGCAACACGGCGCCATCCCTCGCCTACGCGACCTTCTCCATCCTCAAGAGAGATCCCGATGCAGTGATGGTACTCTGTCCGTCCGACCATATCATCAGCGACATGGACAAGTTCAGAGAGACCATATCAAGCGCCATCGGCTTTGCCTCCGAAAACCGCGCACTCGTCACTCTGGGAATTGTGCCTGACAGACCCGACACCAACTTCGGTTACATCCAGGTGGTAGGCGGAGCCGGACAGTACGGAGAGAACAGGCCTCTCAAGGTCAAGACCTTCACAGAGAAGCCTGACGCCGAGCTTGCGGACGTGTTCATCAAGAGCGGAGAGTTCCTCTGGAACGCCGGTATCTTCGTATGGAAGGCCGAAGTCATCATGGACGAGCTCAACCGCTACGCCCCTCTGATCACAAGCCTCTTCAAGGGCTGGGAAGGCGCCCTGGGCACAGCTTTCGAAAGAGAGTTCATCGAAAAGACATACATGAACATCGAAGGTATCTCCATCGACTATGCCATCATGGAGAAAACCGAGCTGGACTGGGTCATCCCTGCAAGCTTCGGCTGGGCCGATATAGGAAACTGGGACTCACTCTACGGCTACCTGGCTAAAAAGGACGATCAGGGCAACGCCATCAAGGCTGCCAAGGCTATAGTCCAGAAAGACGTGAAGGACAATGTGGTCTATACCCAGAGCGGCAAGCTCGTAGTCATGAGCGGCATGGAGAATTTCGTGGTAGTGGACACAGGAGAGGTCCTGATGATCTGCCCGCGCGACGACAAGAAGCTCAAGGAGCTCATCTCAAACATCGCCATGCCAGGCTTCGAGGAGTACAGATGACAATACCTCACATAAATACGGAAGCGGCCGGCCCTCATGGACCGGTCGCTTCATTTATGGCGGAAACATTTACTAATATTCCGGGTTCTGCTGGATTCCTGGATTCGCGTTGCGCTCATCGAGTGAGATAGGGAGCACGCACCTGTAGTAGTTCCAGTCTACAGTGGTAGAGCGTGAATCCGGCGGAGTGAGCACATAATCCATGAGGCCTGCCTTGGTGCCGAGTGTGGTGTCATCAAATACGATGGTGCGTCCGAGACGGAGCTGATCGAAATATCTGTGGCCCTCGAGTACAAGTTCCTTGCTCCTCTCACTGAGGATCATATCGACAGAGATATTGTCTACAGTAGCCGGAGCAAGCTTCGGAGACCTGCGGCGGATCTCATTGAGGTATGAAACGGCTGCACCCTTATCGTTTGTAGCAAGAGCGGCCTCGGCTGCGATGAGGTAGATCTCAGAGAGACGCATCACCTTGATGTTGGTGGCTGTGGCAGGAGTCTTGCCGTCACCGTCATACTTCATGATGGAGCCGCGGCGTCCAGGGATATAGTATGGAGCGACATTGACGCCGCCGAGTCCGCAGAGCGCGCACTCATCCGGTTTCATGATCTCCCAGCGCACGTCTGTCTCATCCTCTGACATCCTGTCAAGGAATGCCTCGGAAGCAAGCCAGCATCCTGAAGCGCCTTCGCCCTGACCCTTTGCAAGAGTGTACCAGCGTGGTGAGCTCTTGGCCTGGTCCGTTCCGTCCTCGGCACTGACATAGAGCTCGAAGATAGACTCTGAACCGTACTGGCTCTTCCATGAAGCAGCCCACTTTGAAGGCTCATAGACAGTATATACACCACTGTTGATGATCTCTCTGGCATACTTGAGGGCATTTGCATAGTCACCCTTGTAGAGACAGATCCTTGCAAGCTCACCTACAGCACCGTAGTAGTTGATCATGCCGTTGGTCTTGGACTTCGAGAGGAGCGGAAGGGCTGTCTCGAGATCCTTGATGCACTGTGCGTATACCTCTGCCACGGTAGCTCTGGTCGGCTGAGCGTCTGCGCTGAGTACGGTAGTGATGATCGGAACGCCGAGAGAGGCGCCGTTGTCCTTGAGGTATGGATAGCCGTAGAGGCGGACAAGGTCGAAGTGGAAAAGTCCTCTGAGGGCATATGCCTGACCTACATAGTCATTGAGGGCTGTCTGCTCGCTTGAAGAAAGCTCGCCGAGCTCCGATGCGCGCTCGATGATGTTGCTCACCTGAAGAATGTCGTTGTATATGTATCTCCAGAAGTTCTCGTGAGCATTGTTGTTCTCTTCATGCTGGAAAGCGAAGAAGTCGCTGTCTCCGCGGCCGAGAGAGAAGACGGTGAGGTCTGATCCCTTGTAGTCTGCGTAGAAGAGGAACTGACGGCCATAGTAGTATACGCTGGTCATCTTGTTGTACACACCGTTGAGAGCGGTCTTCACATCTGACGGAGTGTTGATGGCGGTAAGTGAGGTCACTGACTCGCTAGGATATTCGGTAAGGAATTCCTCGCAGGAAGAGAGTGCCGCGATGCAGAGCACAGATGCTGCTGCCAACTTTATATTTCTTACAAACATTGTTCTTCTGATTTAGAATGTTAACTCCACTCCGACAGTATAGGTCTTGCACTGAGGAACGGCCCAGCTGGTGGTTCCGTAGATGTTGCGCTCAGGATCATAGAGACCGAAAGCCGACCATGTGAAGACATTGGTACCTGTCGCGAATACTCTCATGTTTGAGATGTTAGCCTTTGAAAGGGCTCCCTTTGGAAGGTTGTATGAGAGAGAGGCGTTCTTGAGCCTGAGATAGTCACCAGGGTGAAGCTTGCGGCTCTGATATCCCTTTGCAGTCACTGCATCATACACACGGATAGGATAGAGAGCGTCGGTATGCTCAGGAGTCCATCTGTTGTCATAGTAGTACTTAGTCTGCATGTAGACTCTGTAAAGTCCGTCATCGGCATTGTAAACCTCAAGAGCGTCATAGGTCTGTCCTCCGAGAGAGTAGGTGAATCCGAGATCAAGGGTGAGGTTCTTCCAGCTGAGTGAGCTGTTGATACCTCCGTAGGCCTTTGGCTCGGCCGAGCCTATGATAGTCTCGTTGGCCTTGTTGCGGGAGTAGGTGACAGGACGTCCGTTGACCTCTGCATCGGCTGTGTACTTCTCGCCATCCTTAGGGTTGATGTACCACATGGCCTTGCCGGTAGCGGCTTCCACACCTGCCCATTCGTTGCCGTAGAATGCATATGTGGACTCGCCTTCGCGGTAGATGAACTTGGAGTTGTCGTCACCTCCGGTAGGATCATACCAGATGATATCCTCATGATTGTAGAGCTTCTTGACTGTACCCCTTACCATAGATACGGTGGCACCGAGGTTCCATGTCCAGTCGTGGGTGCGGATGATGTCACCGTCGATAGAAAGCTCGACACCGCGGTTGCGGATCTGGCCGACATTCTGGAGCACGGTGGTGAAACCGGTCACACGTGAAGTCTGTACAGGAAGGATGAGTCCCTTGGAATCTCTGTTGAAGAACTCTGCGGTGGCATGGAGACGGTTGTCGAACAGAGAAGACTCAAGAGCGATGTTCCAGGTGTAGCTGGTCTCCCATGTGAGGTTCTCATTTGCGGTACCGTCGATGTATCCACCGGCATTTCCCTTATAAGTGTTGTCATAAGAGTATGTAGGGATCCATGCGTAGTTGCTGGTAGGAAGGGTTCCGTTGGTTCCGTAAGATGCCCTGACGCGAAGATCGTTGACCCATGAGACATTCTTCATGAATTCCTCGTTGGAGATCTTCCATGATCCTGATACTGACCAGAAGTTGCCCCAGCGGGTGGTTGGGCCGAGCTTTGACGAACCGTCACGACGGAAGGATCCTGAAAGGAAATACCTGCTCGCGTATGAGTATTCAGCCTTTGAGAGCACTGATACCATGGTGTTGCCCCAGGTGTATGCATTTGCATCGAGTGTACCGGCAGCAGCTACTGTGCGCACGATGTCATTCGGAAGGTTGGTACCTGTGGCGCGTGTATAGTCTGTCTTGTTGCTCTCAGCCTCGAAGCCGACAAGTGCGCTGATGCTGTGGTCGCCGAACATCTGGTTGTAGTTGAGAGTTGAAGATGACACGAGAGTGGTCTTGTTGGTCACATAGCTGTCCACCTGACCGCCCTTTGAACTGCGGTAGAAGTGGGTAGGACCATACCATGAATAGTCTCTGATGTTGTAGTTGTCGTAAGAGAATGTCGTTTTTGCGGAAAGGATTTCAGGGATGAGGTTGGCCTGAAGAGTCTCGATGGCAGAGACCTTGAGAGTCTTTGATGAGTTTGACCAGTAATCATCATACCAGAGGACGTTGTATGGGGTATTGTTCCATCTGACCTGCTTGAGGTTTCCATCCTCATCATAAGGATAGTAGCATGCGTAGAGGCGGTTGCGTGACTGCTGGAAGTAGTTGAGAGTACCGTTGTCGGTATCGTTGAAACCTGTCTTCTCAGAGTAGGTGACTGCCATGTTGGTGGAAGCCTCGAAAAGTTTTCCGATCTTCTGGGTGATGTTGGCGCGGCCGCTGAGACGGCTGAAGTCGTTCTTGGCTACGCGGCCTTCCTCATTGCTATAAGATATAGAGGTATAATAGCTGGTCTTGTCGTTTGCACCGCTGACGTTGATGTCATAGTTCTGATAAACGGCCGTACGGAAAAGAGCCTTCTCCCAGTCAAACTCACCACGTGGGTCCTCGAGCGATGTAAGGGTGTTGTCCACGATCTTCTGAGCCTCTGTAGCTGCATATTCAGCAGTCTTGCCATTGGCAAGATACTGGTTGTATCTCATCTCATACATGAGTTCCTTCTGCTCTGTGTATGAAGCAGGGGTCCAGTTCTCTGTAGCCCATGCAGGAGAGATACCGAGATTGGCCTTGAAGGTAATGACCGGCTTGCCTGTCTTACCCTTCTTGGTCTGGATGAGGATGACACCGTTCGCTGCACGTGAACCGTACAGTGAAGACGCTGCAGCGTCCTTGAGGACGGTGACAGACTCGATATCGGCAGGGTTGAGGGTGGACATCACGTCATTTGACACGCATGAGAGCTGTGTCACATTCTCGTTGATGACCGGAACGCCGTCGATGACATAGAGAGGCTCGTTGGATGCATTGATAGAACCTGTTCCACGGACGCGTACCTGACCGAATGAACCGACCTGGCCTGTGGTATTGTTGACCTGGAGACCGGCGACCTTACCCATGAGGGCATTCTGGAAAGATGCTGTAGGGACATCCTTGATCTTTTCCTGCTTGATCATGGTGGCAGCACCGGTGTAGGTGCCTTTCTTTGCTGTTCCGTAAGCGACAACCATGACCTCGTCGAGAAGCATCCTGTCTGTAGAGAGCTCTACGATCATGTCAGGAGCGATCTGGACGGTCTTGGACTCCATACCGAGTACAGAAACCTCCACTGTCTTGGCTGTTGAAGGAACCGAATTGAGAACGAATTTTCCATTGGCATCAGTCGTCGCATAGACAGACTGGTTTCCTGTAACGACTACGAATGCGCCAGATACAGGGTTGCCGTCTTCTGCGGAAAGTACGATGCCGGACACTCTGGTCTGAGCTGCAAGCGACATACAGAAGCTCAGAACGAGTACTGCGATTGCGAGTATCCTTTTCATAAAAGTGTGTTGAATAATAATGATAACGGTGGCAATATCGGAGTAAAAAATGAATTAAAAAAAATAATTAATATCATCCCGAATATTATTTCAAAAGGACACTAAATACGTTATAAACAAAGCCGCTGATTCTAAAATATTTTATTAGAATCAGCGGCGAATTACAAACAAAAACGAGGGGTTGCCGAAATATTTACAAATGAATTATTTTCACTTCGGGCACTCCCGCATCGCTAAAGCCTTGATATATGGGCACCAAGAGCATTGAGTCTGGTGTCGATATCCTCATAGCCCCTGTCGATCTGCTCGATGTTGTCAATAGTCGATGTGCCATTCGCCGACATGGCGGCAAGAAGCATCGCGATACCGGCACGGATATCCGGAGAGGTCATGCGGCCGGCACGGAGGGAGATGCGGTGGTCATGTCCGATGACCACTGCCCTGTGCGGATCACAGAGGATTATCTGAGCGCCCATGTCGATGAGCTTGTCCACGAAGAACAGACGGCTCTCGAACATCTTCTGGTGTATCAGCACGCTTCCCTTGCACTGAGTGGCGACGACGAGCATCACACTCAGGAGGTCAGGAGTGAGACCAGGCCAAGGGGCATCGGCAAGCGTCATGATGGATCCATCCATGAAGGACTCGATCTCATAGCTCTCCTGCGCCGGTATATATATATCGTCACCCTGCTGCTCGATCTTCACGCCGAGACGGCGGAAACAGTCCGGGATGATGCCGAGATTCTCATAGGACACATCCTCTATGGTGAGGGAACTGCGGTTGATGGCGGCCAGTCCTATGAAGCTGCCCACCTCGATCATATCCGGCAGGACCTTGTGGCTGGCACCATGGAGCGACTCCACGCCCTTTATGCGGAGCAGATTGGATCCGACTCCGCTGATATCGGCGCCCATGGCATTGAGGAGCCTGCAGAGCTGCTGCACATATGGCTCACACGCCGCATTGTATATGGTAGTCTCGCCCTGGGCGAGGGTCGCCGCCATCACTATATTGGCCGTACCGGTCACGGAAGCCTCGTCGAGCAGCATGTAGCAGCCCTTCTGGCCATTGTTCTCAAGCCTGAACGCACGTTTCTCGGTATCGTACTCGAGAGAGCTGCCGAGCCTGCTGAAGCCCTCGAGATGCGTATCCACCCTTCTGCGGCCGATCTTGTCTCCTCCCGGCTTCGGGAAATAGGCGTGGCCGAAACGGGCGAGGAGCGGTCCCACCACCATCACCGAACCGCGGAGCTGCGCGCATTTGGCCACAAATTCCGCACTTTCGATGTAGCTGCTGTCGATGTCGTCCGCCACAAAGGTATAGTCCCCCTTGGAATGGCGGGTGACCTTCACGCCCATGCCGCGCAGCAGGGCGATGAGGTTCTTGATGTCGAGAATCTCCGGAATGTTGGAGATGTGGACAGGCTCTGCTGTCAGCAGGATCGCACTGATGACTTCCAGTGCCTCGTTCTTGGCACCCTGGGGACGGATGCGGCCGCTCAGGGAGTGGCCTCCTTCTATGATGAATGTACTCATATGTGGTCTGTGGTGGCCCGGAGGCCGCTATACGTGCTCCACCTCAGGATGGAGCGTGATGTTGAATTTCTCTTTAACCCCGGCGATGACCCTCTGCTCCATCGCAATGACCTCCGATGGGCTGGCCTTGCCGGTAAGATTGACTATGACAAGCGGCTGCCTGTGGTACACGGCGACGTTGCCGCACTCCATGCCCTTGAACCCGCACTGCTCTATCATCCATGCGGCAGGGACCTTCACCATTCCGCCCTCTAGGGCGAAATGCGGCACCCTGCAGTCTTCACCATGCTCGGCAATGGCCACGGCCTCCACCGCATCATACTCCTCCCTGGTGATGACGGGATTCTTGAAGAAACTGCCGGCACTTCCGAGCACCTTGGGATCGGGAAGCTTCGCATCTCTGATGCGGAGGACGGTGCGGCGTATTTCCGCCGGCGAATACTCCTGTCCCTGCGGAAGCTCCGCGCGGATGTTGCCGTAGTCGAGCTTCGGCATTGCGGCTCTGGAAAGGCTGAAAAGCACGCTCAGCACCGCATACCGCCCCTTTGCGGGGGCGTGCTTGAACATGGAGTCCCTGTATCCATAGCGGCAGTCCGCATTGGAAAATGTAAGTTCCCTTCGAGTCACGAGATCGAAGCACTTCACCTGGGTGATGACATCCTTGACCTCCACGCCATATGCGCCGATATTCTGCACGGCGGAAGCACCCACTTCGCCGGGGATGCCGCTGAGGTTCTCTACGCCCCAGAGTTCATTGTCCGCAGCCCAAGCGCAGAAATCATCGAAAGTGACGCCCGCGCCGGCTTCCACCAGCACACCGTCACCGTCAGACGCCACTATACGGCAGTATCTGATGTCCGAGTGTATGACTGTCCCGGGAAAGTCCCCGGTGAAGAGCAGGTTGGAGCCGCCCCCCATATGGAACACTGGCTGCGGCAGGGATTCAATGTCGAGCTCTGCCAGATCCTCAGGAGAGTCGTACTCTATGAAACATGCGCAGGACACCTTCATGCCGAAGGTGTTCCTGCCGGAAAGATCGTGATTGTCGAATCTTGTGATCATCCTATATAGAGAATGAATCGAAGCCGCCGTCAACGATGGCGACTGTTCCGGTCACAGCCTTTGACGCATCTGATGCGAGATAGTGCAAAGTGCCGAAAAGCTCCTCCGGCTCAAGGAATCTGCCCACAGGAGTATGACCGATGATGCTGTGAGAACGAGGGGTAAGCGAACCGTCTGGCGCGATCAGCAGAGAGTGATTCTGCTTGGTGAGGATGAATCCGGGAGCGATGGCGTTGACGCGGATCTTCTCGCTGCACTTGATGGCAAGCTCACCTGCAAGGTACTTGGTCCAGTTGACAACTGCAGCCTTTGCCACACCGTATCCGGCAACTCGTGTGAGAGGGCGGAGCGCCGACTCACTGGCGAAATTGATGATGGAACCCTCTCCCTGCTCGACCATGACCTTGGCAAACTCGAGGGTAGGAATGATGGTACCGAAAAGATTGAGGTCCACGACCTTCTTCACGGCGTCCACATCGAGGTCGAAGATGGTCTTGTCCGGCGGTACTGTAGCAGCAGCCATGTTTCCTCCAGCAGCATTCATGAGGACATCGACACGGCCGTAGGCAGCGACGACATCCTTGCAGTTCTGGGCCACAATCGCCTTGTCGGTAGCGTCGGTGGCAAGGAACATGGCCTCACCTCCGTTGGCCTTGATCTCAGCGATGATACCCTCAGCCTGCTCACGGGAATGCTCACGCGCAAGCATCACGACCTTGCAGCCCTGGGCTGCAAAATATTTTACGATAGTGACGCCAAGGACGCCACACGCGCCGGTCACGACTACGACACGGCCTTTGATGTCAAAGAGATTTTCCATGATAAACAATTTATACCCAAAAATAGGAATTATCCGACAGATTTGAAACAGAGAGAGGCGGTTCCTGAAGGAATCGCCTCTCTGACTGTATAGAGGAAGAATTAATCTTCGTCTGTCTCAGCTGCAGCGTACTCAGCGAGGAGCTTGGCCTGTACATCTCCAGGAACCGGCTGGTAGTCAGCGAACTCCTTGGTGAATGATGCAGAACCTGCTGTGAGTGAGCTGAGGGTGGTAGAGTAACGGTAAAGCTCTGCCTGAGGAACCCTTGCCTTGAGGATAGCGAAACCCTTGTCAGCACCCATGTCGCCGAGGATACCGCGGCGGTTCTGGAGGTCTGACATGACGGCACCCTGATACTCTGCAGGAGTCAATACCTCGACATTGTAGATAGGCTCGAGGATCTTAGGACCTGCAATGCGGAATGCCTCCTTGAATGCGTTGCGGCCGGCGATGATGAACGCGATTTCCTTTGAGTCAACCGGATGCATCTTTCCGTCATATACGAATACGCGGATGTCGCGTGCGTATGAACCGGTAAGAGGACCCTCGTTCATCTTCTCCTTGATACCCTTGAGGATAGCAGGCATGAAGCCGAGATCGATGGCACCACCGACAACGCAGTTGTAGAACTCAAGCTTTCCACCCCATTCGAGCTCAGTGATATCCTGAGTCTTGACATTGAGGACGGTGTCCTTTCCGTCGATGGTGAACTTGGTGTTGAGATCACCTTCTGCAGGGCATACGAGGAGGTGAACCTCACCGAACTGGCCGGCACCACCTGACTGCTTCTTGTGACGATACTGCGCTGTAGCGACCTTTGTGATGGTCTCACGGTAAGGAACCTTCGGAGCGAAGAGCTCTACGTCTACACCGAACTCGTTGTTGAGACGCCACTTGACTACATTGATGTGCTGCTCGCCATTTCCTGAAAGGATGGTCTGACGGAGCTCCTTTGAGTATTCCACGATGACGGTAGGATCCTGTGAAGAGATCTTCTTGAGAGCATCGCCGAGCTTCTGCTCGTCCTGCTGCACCTTTGCCTTGATGGCGCACTCATACTTAGGAGCAGGGAAATATGTCTTTCCGTAATTGAGGCCTGAACCGAGAGCTGCAAGTGTGGTTCCTGACTTTCCGTTCTTGAGCTTCACCACGCAGCCGAAGTCACCTGCATGGATCGAGCCGACAGACTCTTTCTTCTGTCCTGCGACAGCGTAGATGGCAGAGAAGCGCTCCTTGTTGCCGGTAGCGGTATCCTCATACTCGACACCTGTTGTCACGACACCGCTCATCACCTTGAAGAATGAAACCTCACCGAGGTTCTTCTCCACGCTGTTCTTGTAGATATAGAGTGATGCAGGAGCTGTCTCGTCGCACTGAGGAACGGTACTTACGCGAGTTGTGAACTCGAGGAGTCTCTTGACACCGATGTTCTTCTTTGCAGAAACGCAGAATACAGGATAGCACTCACCTGCTGCGATACCGAGACGGAGACCGTCCCTGATCTCGTCCTCTGTGAGCTCTCCAGCCTCGAAGAACTTCTCCATGAGAGTGTCGTCGAACTCTGCAGCCTTCTCCATCAAAGCCTCGCGGAGGATCTGTGCCTCATCCGCGAACTGTGCAGGGATCTCGAGATCCTCGCGTGTACCCTTGTCGTCAGTGAAGTGATAGTACTTCATGGTGAGCACATCGACAAAGCCGTTGAAGCCGGCGCCGACTGCTGCAGGGAACTGGATGGTGATGACCTTGCTTCCGAAAGACTCCTTGAGAGAGTTCTGGACGAGCTCCCAGTCTGCCTTCTCTGCATCAAGCTGGTTGACAGCGACCACGAGAGGAAGCTTTGCCTGTGAAGCGTAGCGCTCGAAGATGTTTGTGCCTACTTCGACACCCTGCTGTGCATTGACAGTGAGAATACCGTTTTCGCAAACCTTGAAAGCCGAGAATGCGCCGCCGCAGAAGTCGTCGGATCCCGGTGCGTCGATGACGTTAACCTTTGCATTTGCGAACTCGGCATAGACTGGAGTCGCATATACGGATCTCTGGTTGAGCTTCTCGATTTCCTCATAGTCAGACACTGTGTTCTTGTCTTCTACGGTACCCTTTCTGTCGACGACCTTACCTACGTAAAGCACCGACTCTGCCAACGTAGTCTTTCCTGACTTCGAAGCGCCAAGAAGAACCACGTTACGGATGTCTTTGGTTGAGTATTCTTTCATGTTCTTTATGTGAATTAGTTAAATTTCATCTGAGGATACGCCGGACAAAGCCGTCATAACCTCGCAAATCTAATAAATAAAACACGAATTGTCAACCCATATAAATCCATATCTCGCTGCCGGCTTCATTCTCCATCCTCAGGGCCTGCAGTATCTCTCCTCCCGTCATGCCCAGTTCATCGACAAGCCGGCAGTCCAGTCTGACCGGATCGGCCCCGGACTCACGGCAGAACTTTTCAAAACTTTCAGAAGGGTCGCTCCAGTCCCTCTTCCCGCAGACATACGCGCCGAAACGCTCAAAGGCAGAATCATTGTTTTCCATAACCGTCATTTGTTTCTGTGAAGCAAAACTGCATCATACAAACGAGAATAGCAACAGTAAAACACGCAATACAACGGCATGACATGAATATTTTTAAGTTTTTTAAGGGAAAAGAGCATTTTTTAATCTCACGTGAAGTGTTTCTTCACCATGTGATGTCATGCTTCACCGGTTTCTATCCGGCCACCTGCTATATTTGCCGTCACTCAAATCATCTGGCAGATGGGCGGAAACAAGATCAAAGAGCTACGTGACAGAGCGGGACTTACGCAGAAAGCCCTGGCTGAGGGAGTCGGCATCTCAACCAGAGCGCTCATCTCACTCGAGGCGAAAGACAGTCTTGTCAACAGACATGTCCCCAAGATAGCCGAACTCACAGGATCTTCGGAGGCCGAACTGATAGGATGTGCCCTTCCGGCTGACCTCGAGACAGCCGCAAGAGAGCTTAAGGACATGTACGAAGGCCGCCTGAGCCGCACCACACAGGAATATGAGGAAGAACTGGCCAAGCTGCGGGAAAAGATTGCCCTTCTCGAAAACAGTCTCGCATCCAAAGACAAGGCCATCAGTTCGCTCGAAAAGCTCAACAGGATGCTCGAAAGCCAGCTGAGCAGATACGAAAACGGCGATGGCATTCAGGCGAAGCCTGATGAATCCGTAGAAGGTGCTCCAACTGAACAGGAAATTTCTTAAATTTGCGACATTATGTCGCATGAACCAAAGCTCCTGCAATACATGAACGAAGGCCTCATCGAGGCTGGATGTGACGAGGCCGGACGGGGACCCCTCGCCGGGCCGGTGTATGCAGCCGCGGTGATTCTCCCTCCGGACTTCTACCATCCTCTGCTCAACGACTCGAAAAAGATGAGCGCAAGAGACAGGGAAACCCTCAGAGGCATCATCGAGAAGGAAGCCGTCGCATGGGCGGTGGAGGAAGTCAGCGCAGCGGAGATCGACAGCCTCAACATACTCAAGGCATCCATCACAGGCATGCAGAGAGCGGTGCGCCGCCTTTTTGTCAAGCCCGAGTTCCTCCTGATCGACGGCAACAGATTCTATCCCTTCGACGGATATGACTACAAGACCGTCGTCCATGGAGACGCGACATACGCAAGCATCGCTGCGGCATCCGTACTCGCCAAGACATGGCGCGACGAGTACATGTGCAGGCTGGCGCAGGAATTCCCCCAGTACGGCTGGGACCGCAACATGGGTTATCCGACCAGAGAGCACATCGAGGCCATACGCCGTTTCGGCTATACCCCTCACCACCGCAAGAGCTTCCACCCCAAGGAACTTGAACCAACATTATTCGAAATATGAAAAGATTTCTTTGCACAGCAGCAGCCATCATGGCACTGATCATCCCCGCCAGCGCGGATGAAGGCATGTGGCTTCTCCCGCTGCTCCAGAAAATGAACGGACAGGCCATGGCCGACCTCGGCTGCCGCCTCACACCAGAGCAGATCTACAGCATCAACAACAGCTCCATCAAGGACGCCATCGTGCAGTTCGGAGGCGGATGCACCGGTGAGATCATCTCCGACCAGGGTCTTCTCGTCACCAACCACCACTGCGGATACGGCAGCATACAGAAGCTCTCGACCCCTGAGCACAACTACCTGGAGAACGGATTCTGGGCCATGAACCGCAGCCAGGAGATTCCGGTCCCGGGACTCACGGTGAAGTTCCTCCAGAGGATGGACGACATCACCGCCGTCATGGAGGGTGCGTTCAAGACCGCGGCCAGGCAGTACAAGGACAGCACCAACTGCTTCGAGCTCTGCATCAAGGCACAGAATGACAAGGCCAGGGAAATCGAGAAGAAGGCTCAGGACGCAGACCCGACCATCACGGCCAGAGTGACCTCCTACTACAACAACAACGTATTCTACCTCATCACCTACAAGATCTACCGCGACGTGAGATTTGTGGGAGCACCTCCTGCAAGCTGCGGAAAGTTCGGAGGAGAGACCGACAACTGGATGTGGCCTCGCCACACCTGCGACTTCTCCATGTTCCGCGTGTACGCCGGAAAGGACAACCAGCCGGCCGACTATGCTGAAGACAACATCCCGTTCACCCCGAGACAGGCGCTCAAGGTGTCGCTCAAGGGTGTTCAGGACGGAGACTTCACCATGATCATGGGATATCCGGGAAGCACTCAGAGATTCCAGACCGCTGCCCAGCTCAAGCAGATGGTAGATGTCAATGACATCCGCATCGAGGCGCGCACAAAGCGCCAGGAAGTGATGTGGGACGCCATGATGGCAGACCCTGCCGTAAGACTCCAGTATGCAAGCAAGTATGCAGGATCGGCAAACGGATGGAAGAAGTGGATCGGCATGAAGAAGGCTTTTGCAGACCTCGACATCATCGGCAGGGAGGAGCAGAAGGAAGCTGAGTTCAGCGCATGGATCGATGCCAAGAAAAAGAGACAGGCAGCATACGGCAGCGCCATAGCGGACATCGAGAAGGTGGTAGAGGCTACCGACGCCAGCCGCAAGGCTTCCACCCTCCTCACCGAAACCATAGCCAACATAGAGTGCGTGATGTTTTCGCGCACGGGCGAAATGAACAGCTACAGAGACTATGACGCGGCTCTTGACCGCAAGATCGCATCCGTTATGGTGGGACTCTACCTCGACAGGGTCCAGCCTGAGGACAAGATACGCATCCCGGGATGGGATCTCACCAAGGCAAATGCAGAGGATTATCTCGACTACCTCTTCGCAAATACGGTTTACACTTCTGCCGAGAAGCTTGAAGCCGCAAAGAAGGATGGCAGGAACCTCAAGGAAGATCCTGCCGCACAGCTGTTCACCGCAATGGTTCAGAGCCTTGCAGGACCGAGGGCTCAGCAGGAAGAGGTGGCAGAGCTCTATGCAAAGGCAAGCAAGGCATTCACTGCCGGCCAGCTCGAGTGGAAGAAGGGCGAGCCTTCATATCCTGACGCAAACCTCACCTGCCGTCTCTCTTACGGTACTGTGAAGGCTTATTCTCCGAAGGACGGAGTCCTCTACAGACACTACACCACCCTCAAGGGCGTGATGGAGAAAGAAGATCCAGACAACTACGAGTTCATCGTCCCTGCAAAGCTCAAGACCATCTTCGAGACCGCAGACTATGGCGATTACGCCAACGAGAAGGGCGAGCTTGTCACCTGCTTCCTCACCAACAATGACATCACCGGCGGCAACTCCGGCAGCCCTGTACTCAATGCAGACGGCGAGCTCATCGGTCTCGCATTCGACGGCAACTGGGAGTCGATGTCAAGCGATGTGATGTTCGAGCCTGACCTTCAGAGATGCATCTGCGTGGATATCCGCTACGTGCTCCTTCTCATGGACAAGTTCGGTGGCGCAGGTTATCTCAGAGATGAAATGAATATCGTGAAATAACATGACACAGCAGGAAATACTCAATATCCTCGGCGATGTCCGCCATCCGGGCAAGGGTGACAAGTCCGTCATCGAGCTCGGCATGGTCAAGGGCGTGGAAGTGGAAGGGAACAGGGTGACAGTCACCCTGTCTTTCCCGAAGCACCGCGACCCGCTCACCGAGTATCTGGTCGGCAGCACACGCGCCACCATCATCAGAGCCTTCGGTGAAGGCATAGAGGCAGAAGTCAAGACTGTGGTGGAGGAAGCTCCTGCCGCCGCAAAGAAAAAAAGCCTCGACCTCGATTTCTCCCAGGTCAGCGGGGTGAAGCATATCATCGGAGTCGCTTCCGGCAAGGGCGGCGTCGGCAAATCCACCGTCGCAGTCAATCTGGCCATCGCACTCGCAAGACTCGGATTCAAGGTCGGCCTCGCAGATGCGGACGTATATGGACCTTCCGTTCCCGTGATGACTGCCACAGAAGGACAGACTCCGCTCGCCGAGAATGACGGCGACAAGGAATGGATCATGCCTATAGAGAAATACGGCGTCAAGTGGATGTCCATCGGCTATTTCGCCGAGAAGGGACAGGCCCTCATCTGGAGGGGACCGATGGCGTGCAACGCCCTCAAGCAGATGGTGCTTCAGGTCGTCTGGGGAGAGCTTGACTACCTGCTCATCGACATGCCTCCGGGAACAGGAGACATCCACATCAGTCTCGTCCAGGACATTCCTATGGAAGGTGCGGTCATCGTGACCACCCCTCAGACCGTGGCCCTGGCAGACGTGGAGAAAGGCGTGAACATGTTCCTCAACCCGGGCATCAGCAAGCCTGTGTTCGGACTTGTGGAAAACATGGCATGGTTCACACCTGAGGAGCACCCGGATGAGAAATATTACATCTTCGGCAAGGACGGCGGACGCAAGATGGCCGAAGAGATGGGAATAGACCTCCTCGGACAGATTCCTCTGGTGCAGAGCATACGCGAAGGCGGCGACCAGGGAGAGCCTGTGGCCCTCGGCACACGTCCTGACGGGCTCGCATTCATCAGCCTCGCTGAGGCATTGTCTTCAAAACTCGGATAATATATGAAAAGACGTGAATTCCTGGGCGGCATCATCGCTGCCGGATGCCTGGGCGCCATCGAGACCGCCGAGGCGTCACCTCTGGTAAAAGCGGCATCCAAGATCGGCAGCGGAACCAAGGGAAAGTTCAACGAAGACCTTGTCGTCTTCATCTCCGACCTCCATACCAACCCTGGAGGATATCAGCCGGATCTCCTCAGGAGGACAGTGAAGGATATCCTCGCCATGAAACCGCTGCCGCGCAATGTGATCGCCCTCGGCGACCTGGCATACCTCACCGGCCGCGAAGAGGAATACGCTCTCCTCAAAGAGATCATCGCTCCTGTCGAAGAAGCCGGCATCACCCTCACCCTGGCCATGGGCAACCATGACCGCAGGGACAATTTCAGGGCAGCCTTCCCGAAGCAGGCGGCAAAATCCCGCATGAAGGACAGGTACGTATATGTCGTAGAGACCCCGAAGGCAGACATCATAGTGCTCGACTCACTCCAGCAGGGCGATGACGAGAAGACCTGGATCACCCCGGGCGCCCTCAATGAAGAAGAAACCGCATGGCTCAAGGAGACACTTGAGACCTATAAGGACAAGCCTGTATTCGTTTCATCCCACCACCCGATCCACGAGCTCGGCATCCAGAAGCTGCTTCTCGAGTGCCCTTGCTGCCGCGGCTACATCCACGGACATGACCACCGCTGGCGCAGGGACTGGTTCAAGAAGAGCTACAGCGAAAAGCGCATCGTGCCGACCCTCTGCCTTCCGTCCACAGGACACTGGGGCGATATAGGATACACCCGCTTCCAGATCGGCGAGGACAAGGCTGTCGCCTACCTTCACGAGTACGAGTTCTTCTTCCCCAAGCCGGAAGAAGACCCGGCAAAGAGACCGGCACAGTGGGATATGATAGCTGAAGATTATCAGGGAGCCAAGTGTGCATTCTCTTTCAAGGACTGATGCAGGCTGACTTATTTTTCCTACTTTTGCAGACCCCAAAAAAGACAAACATCATAAGCAATGTATAGATCACACAACTGCGGAGAACTCCGCATCAGCAATGCAGGTCAGGAAGTGACCCTCGCCGGATGGGTGCAGCGCGCACGCAAGCTCGGCGGCATGACCTTCGTGGACCTTCGCGACCGTTACGGCATCACTCAGCTCGTAGTCGAGGCCACTGCAGACGCGGCTCTCGTAGAGACCGCCTCATCTCTGGGACGTGAGTACGTCATCCAGGTCAAGGGCAAGGTCGTAGAGCGTCAGAGCAAAAATCCGAAGATGGAGACCGGCGACATCGAGATCATCGTGAGCGCCATCAACATCCTCAACAAGTCTGTCACCCCTCCTTTCACCATTGAGGAGAATTCTGACGGAGGTGAGGACCTCCGCGCCAAGTACAGATATCTCGACCTCCGCCGTCCGCCTCTCCAGAAGGCTCTCGCCCTCCGTCACAGGCTCGCACAGGAGATCAGGACCTATCTCGACCAGCAGGGATTCATGGAGATAGAGACTCCTTACCTCATCAAGTCAACCCCTGAGGGAGCACGCGACTTCGTAGTGCCTTCACGTATGAATCCAGGTCAGTTCTACGCACTCCCTCAGTCCCCTCAGACCTTCAAGCAGCTCCTCATGGTGGCAGGTTACGACCGCTACTTCCAGATCGTGCGCTGCTTCCGCGACGAGGACCTCAGAGCCGACCGTCAGCCTGAGTTCACCCGGATCGACTGCGAGATGTCATTCGTGGAGCAGGAGGATGTCCTGAACACCTTCGAGGGCATGATGAGGCAGATGTTCAAGAACGCCGTAGGCGTCGACATCCCTAACCCTATCCCCCGCATGAGCTGGTACGACGCCATGGATTTCTACGGATCCGACAAGCCGGACATCCGTTTCGACATGAAGATTCATGAGATCACCTCTGTGGCTCAGGGTCACGGATTCTCTGTATTCGACAGCTGCGAGTATGTGGGCGCCATCGCCGCCACAGGCTGTGCAGAGTACACCCGCAAGGAAATCGATGCCCTCACCGAATGGGTCAAGAGGCCTCAGGTCGGTGCAAAGGGACTCGTATATATCAAGTGCAACGCAGACGGCACATACAAGTCTTCTGTCGACAAGTTCTACACTCCAGAGGAAGTCAAGGCCATGGCTGATGCCGCCGAGGCAAAGGCAGGCGACCTCGTTCTCATCCTCTGCGGCGGCAGGCGCAAGGCCCAGACCATGCTCGGCGTACTCCGCATCGAGATGGGCAACCGCCTCGGATACCGCGACCCTAAGGTGTTCGCACCGCTCTGGATCGTGGACTTCCCTCTCTTCGAGTGGGACGACGAGACCAACCGCTTCTACGCGATGCATCATCCGTTCACAGCACCTAAGCCAGAGCACCTCGACTGGTACTACAGCGACAAGAAGGAAGACCTCGAGCGCGTATGCGCCAACGCATATGACTTCGTCCTCAACGGCACAGAGCTCGGTGGCGGTTCCATCCGTATCCACGAGGCCGCAATGCAGGAGAGGATGTTCGAGATTCTCGGCATCACCAAGGAGGACGCCGACTACAAGTTCGGCTTCATCATCAACGCCTTCAAGTTCGGCGCTCCGCCACACGGAGGTCTCGCATTCGGTTTCGACCGCGTGTGCGCACTCTTCGGCGGCCAGGAGACCATCCGCGACTACATCGCATTCCCTAAGAACAACCAGGGCCGCGACGTGATGATCGACTCCCCAAGCGCTATCGACCAGGTCCAGATGGACGAGCTCATGATCGTCTCCACCGCACAGAATACAGAGGAATAATCATTCCTTTACCATAATGAAAAATGGGATGGCCGAACGGCCATCCCATTTGCTTTTTCCTGCCGGAAAAACTAGTTCTCCTGCTTTGCGACCTTGGCTACCCAGCCGCCGCCCGGTGCCATGTGGATCTTGATCTTTGAAGCGTTGGTCACGCTGATCTCCTCCTTGGCATAGTCACGTGCGGCACGGTCTGC
This sequence comes from Candidatus Cryptobacteroides onthequi, assembly GCA_018066125.1. Lineage (GTDB taxonomy): Bacteria > Bacteroidota > Bacteroidia > Bacteroidales > UBA932 > Cryptobacteroides > Cryptobacteroides onthequi. The sequence goes on from JAGHSA010000015.1 coordinate 40,830, forward strand.
GTTGATGCCGTCCTTGAAGATCTCGACCACGTAGCTGCCTTCAGGAAGGAAGTCGAGTGATATCTCCATATCCCTCGGAGTCCAGTCTGTGAGAGCGCCCACGTACCAGTTGTCACCCTTGCGGCGTGCCATGACGATGTAGTCGGCGATCTTTCCGTCGATTGCGATGGTCTCGTCCCATGTGGTAGGAACTGCCGAGATGAATGCTGTGCATTCAGGCTCTGACATATAGTTTGACGGAGAGTCGCAGAGCATATTGAAAGGAGCCTCATATGCGACATACATCGCAAGCTGATGGCAGCGTGTTCCGAGGCTCATAGGCTCAGAGTTCACTGAACGGTAGTTCTCCAGAGTGGCATTGCGCATCGCACCCTGGGTGTAGTCCATCGGACCGGCAGCCATGCGGATGAACGGAATAGTGACATCATACTCTATCTGCCTGTCCTCTGTCTCCCACTTCATGGTCTCGAGACCATGCACACCCTCGAAATTGATTGCGTTAGGATATGTGCGCTGGAGTCCTGAAGGCTTGAATGCTCCATGGAAGTCACAGAACATCTGATACCTGGCAGCTGTCTCGGCAGCCTTGCGGTAGAACTGTACCATAGGCTGGTCGTCTCTGTCCATGAAGTCGATCTTGAATCCCTTGATGCCCATCTCGGCAAAATGCCTGCACACACCTTCGATGTCTCTGTTGAATGCCCAGTAACCTGCCCAGAGGACAAGGCCTACATTCTTTGTGGCTGCATAGTCGGCAAGCTCCTTGAGGTCGATCTCAGGGATGACCTGGAAGAGATCTGCCTCCAGATTCACTGCCCATCCCTCGTCAAGGATGACATACTCGATGCCATGTGAAGCTGCGAAATCGATATAATACTTATAGGTGTCGTTGTTGATGCCTGCACGGAAGTCCACGCCATAGAGGTTCCAGTCATTCCACCAGTCCCATGCAACCTTTCCAGGCTTGATCCAGCTCCAGTCGATATCCTCGCAAGGAGTAGCGAGCTTATATACCATGTCGCTGTTTGCAAGCTCCTTGTCGCTCTTGGCGATGATGACAGTCCTCCAAGGGAAGGCCTCGCCTGCGCCGGCTTCTGCGATATAGTCCCTGGTGGTCTGGATAATGCCCTGAAGCATGTTGTGTCCACCCTGCTCGATCTCATCCGGATACTTTGCGAAATCACCGGAAAGAGTGCAGTCGCCGTCACCGTTGTAGAGGCACATGCCTGGATAGTTGAGGAGGTCGGACTCTGTGATGCAGAGCTTGTATCCGTTGGCAGCCTCGACTACGAGAGGAAGGAACGCGATCTTCTCCTTGTCCCACCCGCTGAGAGTGCTGACGCTGTAAGTGTTCTCAAAAGACATGCTGTGCTGCATCTCAAGATCCTTCTTGGAGTTTGCATATGCTGCATACATGTTCCAGTCTGCAGGGAAGCTGAAAGAAGCCTCCTCTGAAACCACCTTGAAATCAGCCTTTGCCTTGGATACGAATCTGTAGGCCACACCATCATCATAAGCTCTGAAGATGAGGTTGAAATCCTTGTAGGAAAGAGTGAGCTCATTGTAGTTGTCGACAATGATGTCTCTCTTATAGACTGCAGGCTCGATTGTCTGATTGACAGACTTCTTTGTGGCCTTGAGGAGTTTCGCAGTGCCGCCATAGACGGTACCGTCTGCGAGGGTCATGGAGATGGCAGAAGGTGCGAGTACCTGTTCGCCGTCAGCCGTAACAGACCAGTTGAAGCCATCAACGGTCACCACGATGGTTCCGTCCGGGGAAGTCAGCTTCTGAGGCTTTGTCGCAGCCACTGCAAGCATGCAGCAGAGACCTGCAACGAGAGTTGTGAGTGTCTTCTTGATCATATGATTCTTGGTTTGGTTAGATTCCGAGTTCCTGTTTCATGGTCCTGATCAGGTCAAAGGCCTGAAGGGGAGTCATGTTGTTGATATCGGCACCCTGCAGGGTGTCACGTATGGATGAAAGCGTCGGATCATCCAGCTGGAAGAATGAAAGCTGGAGAGAGCCGTCTTCCTCTATGTGTCCCTCCTTGGTATCGCGGCCGGAAGGCACGACGGCAGGACCGCTGCGCTCCAGAGCCTTGAGCGTCCTTTCCGCAGAGCTGATGACCTCCTGCGGCATGCCGGCCAGCCTGGCGACATGGATACCGAAACTGTGCGCGACACCGCCTTCCTTGAGCTTGCGGAGGAAAATGACCTCTCTTCCGGCCTCTTTCACCGCGATATGGAAGTTCTTCACGCGGTCGTAGATGTTTTCAAGGTCATTGAGCTCGTGATAGTGGGTGGCGAAAAGCGTCTTCGCCCCCTTGCCGTGCTCATGGAGATACTCCACAAGCGCACGGGCTATGGACATGCCGTCATATGTGGATGTGCCTCGTCCGATCTCGTCCAGAAGCACAAGCGAGCGTGCCGACAGATTGTGCATGATCATCGAGGTCTCGAGCATCTCCACCATGAATGTGGACTCTCCGCGGGAGATGTTGTCCGTGGCTCCCACGCGTGTGAAGATCTTGTCGAAATATCCTATCCTGGCACTTGTGGCCGGCACGAAGCTGCCGATCTGTGCCATCAGCACGATAAGCGCGGTCTGGCGGAGGAGGGCAGACTTTCCGGCCATGTTCGGACCGGTGAGGATGATGATCTGCTGCGATTTCGAGTCGAGGAACACGTCATTCGGGACATATTCCTCTCCTATGCCCATCATCTTCTCTATGACAGGGTGGCGGCCTTCGCGGATGTCCAGAGTGAGGCTGTCATCCATCTGCGGACGGCAGTAGCCGCTCTCGCGTGCAAGCTCCGCAAAACCGGCAAGCACGTCGAGGCGCGCGAGTATCTGGCAATTGGACTGGATGTCGCGGATGTTGTCCTGGATCTCTGAGACCAGGGCACCGTAGATGCGGCTCTCGAGCTCGTAGATCTTTCCCTCTGCGGAGAGGATCTTCTCCTCATACTCCTTGAGCTCTTCGGTGATGTAGCGCTCCGCGTTGACAAGCGTCTGCTTGCGTATCCATTCCGGCGGCACCATGTCGCGGAACGAATTGCGGACCTCTATATAGTAGCCGAAGACGTTGTTGTAGCTTATCTTGAGTGAGGAGATGCCGGTGCGCTCCACCTCTCTCTGCTGCATCTGGAGAAGGTAGTCCTTGCCTCCGCGGGAGATGTTGCGGTACTCGTCGAGCTCCGCGTTCACGCCAGGCGCGATGATGTCGCCCTTGCCCAGCGCCGCGGCCGGATTCTCCGCCATTGTGGCATTGATGTCCGCAAGAAGCCTGTCGCAGCCCTTGAGTCTCGACATCATCTTCTCGAGCTCGGTGACTCCGTGTCCGAGGCAGAGCTGCGAGATGGGAGCGGTCTGGCTCAGAGCCCGTCCCAGCTGCATCACTTCACGAGGCAGGATCTTGCCCGTGGCGGCGCGCGAGATGATACGCTCGAGGTCACCGATGTTGCCGATGTGCTCCTGAAGCGCGAGAAGGTCCTCAGGCGAATCGTTGAAGTGCTGCACCACATCGTAGCGGGCCTCAAGTTCCTTGAGATCCATCACCGGCATGGCGAGCCAGCTGCGCAGAAGACGTGCACCCATCGGAGAGCTGCACTTGTCTATCACATCCACGAGCGAGGTGCCTTCATTGCCGGACGCCGACGCGAAGACCTCGAGGTTGCGGAAGGTGAATTTGTCCATCCACACGAATTTCGAACCGTCGATGCGCGAGATGGAGCATATGTTGCGGAGACCGGTGTGCTGGGTCTGCTCGAGATATACCAGAAGCGCACCTGCAGCGCATATGCCGAGCGGGTAGCGGTCGATCGCAAATCCCTTGAGCGACTTCACGCCCAGCTGGGCCTTGAGTTTCTCCTCTGCAGAGTCCTGGACAAACGCCCACTCATCTATGCTGGAGATGTATGCGGTGGTGCCGTACCTCTCGCGGACAGGCTTTTCATAGCCGCGTGGAAGCACGATTTCCTTGGGATCGAATGACGCCAGAAGGGTCCCGATATAGTCGAGGCTGCCCTGTGCGACCTGGAACGTGCCGGTGGACACATCCAGAAATGCGGCGCCGCAATTGTTGTCGGAGCTGAAATACAGGCCGGCGAGGAAATTGTTTTCCTTCTGGGGAAGCATCTGCTCCCCGAATGCGATACCCGGAGTGATGATCTCCGAAATGCCGCGCTTGACTATGCCCTTGGCAAGCTTCGGATCCTCGAGCTGGTCACAGATGGCCACCTTGTACCCGGCGCGGATCAGCTTCGGAAGATAGACGTCGATGGCGTGGTACGGGACGCCTGCCATAGGAATGGGCTCTGCCATGGCGCTGGAGCGTCTGGTCAGAACGATGCCAAGTACCTTGCTGGCAGTGACGGCATCTTCTCCATAGGTCTCATAAAAGTCTCCGCATCTGAACAGAAGCACTGCCTCAGGGCACTGCGCCTTGAGTGTGAAGTACTGCTTCATCATCGGAGTCATACTGTCCTTTTCCTTTGTCTTAGCCATCTTACCTGTCAGTTATCAGAACTAACAAATATAACAATTCGCTGATTCCAATCAAAGACTTCCATCTCAGGTCGGCAGCAGTGGGCAGAAAGAAGGATATGGTGAAGAGAAGTGGCGAAGTGCATGCCCTTTGTGAAATAATATATCTACCTTTGTCTGGCCGGAAGGAATGGTGTGTCCGCCGGTTCCAAAACAAAAGCCTATGGAAGTAAGAGCAAAGAAAGCGCTTGGTCAGCATTTCCTCACAGACCAGTCAATCGCAAAGGCTATCGTTGATGCCCTGGAGCACGACTCCGAGGTCAGAGATGTCCTGGAGATAGGTCCGGGAATGGGAGTGCTCACCCAGTATCTCATCCAGAGGGATGACATCGACCCGCGCATGGTGGAGATCGACACAGAGTCTGTCGAATACCTCCTGACTCATCTCCCTGGCATGCAGGGCAAGCTCATGGAAGCCGATTTTCTGCGCATCGACCTCAAGCGCATCTTCCCCGGACAGTTCCGCATCATAGGCAACTTCCCTTACAACATCTCCTCGCAGATCTTCTTCAAGGTGCTTGACCACAAAAACGATGTGCCGGAGGTGGTGTGCATGATCCAGAAAGAGGTGGCCGACCGCATTGCGGAAAAGCCGGGAAGCAAAGTCTACGGCATCCTCTCAGTGCTCCTCCAGGCCTGGTACGACATTGAATACCTCATCTCAGTAGGCCAGGGTGCCTTTGCCCCGCCTCCAAAGGTCAAGTCCGCAGTCATCCGCCTGCGCCGCAACTCCCGCACCGACCTCGGTTGCGACGAAGCTCTCTTCAAGCAGGTGGTCAAGACCGCTTTCAACCAGCGCCGCAAGACTCTGCGCAATGCCCTCAAGCCGCTCATCACAGAAGAGATGGTGGCCGCAGGAGTGACAGCAGATCCTGTCTTTGACCTCCGCGCAGAGCGCCTCAGCGTCGAGGACTTCGTCCGTCTCACCCTTCTTTTCCAGAAGTAGGCCAGACCACATAGCCGGCCTCAGAGACCAGCCGGCCTACACGGGGGGCCGCTGAAATCGAATACTGCTGAACAATAATCACGTGAATTGCGCCCCAGCTGCAGCTGCGGGAATGCCCCTTTGCGGGCGGAGAAGAGCTCCGCAACGCCCGCCGCAGGGGCAAACCCTCCACTGCTTTTGGGCGGCATGGCTCTATTTATGGCCATAGCTGCGACTTGTTGAAAATGACATCAGACACGACGTCATAGCCCATTTGAAGGACTTGCCAGCCATGATGAAAGGCCAGTATTGCAGCAACAATGTCATTCCTAATCTGACTGTCTGCACGTCTTATTATGCTGCCTTCACGGCATGACGAAAGAGCCGGAGACGGGAAGTCACGCGGCGTCTTGGGGCTGCGGCAGTGCAGACGGCGGTGCCACCACTCCCGTTGCCGCACTTGCGATCGAAGATGAAAATCACCTGCATCATGGAACGTCATTCTGGGGCCTGTATTGCCTCTGAATGGTGCAGGTGCCCTCGGAACTAGGGGACCTGCACCACAGACCTGCCTCTCAGGCTACTGGAAGGCACATCATTGGTGCAAGTGATTTTCGAGTGACGCTGAAAAAGTGTATTCCCGCCTCAGCTCTGTCCATGCCGTCCTTTTCCGCAGCTGCGGGATTGCGAAGACCTGGAAGCAGATCTTCTGGGCCGATCCACAGCCACGAAGATCCGGTGGACAATCAGATGCGGAAGTCCGTCGAGGAGTCAGACCCGAAGGGAGAACTCCGAGACATTGCCTGGAGCATCTGCTTTGTCCAACGGTCGGAGCGGCGACCCTCGATATCCTAGAGAATCAGGTTCGTCACGAAGATGGTGACGATCACGACAGGGGCGATATATCTGATGAAGAAATAGACTACGCCGAAGATGCGTCCGTTGCCACGGAGCGTACCTCCGTTGGTGAACTCATCATACACGCTCTCCCTATCCATCTTCCATCCCACAAACAGCACAAACAGCAGACTGCCGAAAGTCATGAGGAAGTCGGAAGTCATATGGTCGCAGAAGTCGAAGACAGTGCTTCCGAGGATATGGAAATCACTGATAGGGCCGAATGACAGTGAGCAGAACACTCCGAGTATCCAGCACCCCACAAATATGATGGAGGTGGCCTTGAGTCTGGACATCTTCTTTTCGTCCACCAGATATGCGACTCCTGTCTCGAGCATAGACACAGACGAGGTCAGCGCTGCGAAGAGTATGGTCGTGAAGAAAAGAATCGCCACTATGTTGCTGAGCATCGGCGCGCTTGCTCCCATGGTAGAGAATATGAAAGGAAGTGTCTCAAAGATGAGACCCGGACCGGCACCCGGCTCGATACCGGCAGCGAAGACGGCAGGCATGATGGCAAAGCCGGCAATGATGGCGAAGCCAAGGTCAAAGACAGCGGTGCAGAGACCGGTGGAGAGAAGGTTCTCGTCCCTCCTGAGGTAGGATGCGTATGTGAGGATGCATCCGACTCCAAGAGAAAGGGAGAAGAAGGACTGTCCCATCGCTGAGAGCATTGCGGATGATGTGAGTTTCGAGAAATCCGGCTTGATCATGTACTCTATGCCGGCAGCCGCACCCGGAAGAGTGAGCGAGTACACCATGATGAGCACGACGAGCACGAACAGCACCGGAGTGGTGATCTTAGTGAACTTTTCTATTCCCTTCTGGACTCCGGCCATGACGATGACCGCATTGAGGGCAAGGAAGACGGTATGGAGAATGAGAGGCTTGCGTACGGAGGTGATGAACGCTCCGAAAATGGCACTATGTCCCTCACGGCTCACCGCCGGATCCGTGAAGGCAAAGCCCAGCGACTTGAAGAGGTACTCTATCGACCATCCGCCCACAACACTGTAGAATGAAAGGATGATGAGTGGGGTGAACACGGTCAGGAAACCCATCCACTTCCATCTGGTGCCCGGAGACAGCTTTTCCATGGCACCGAAGGTGCTGAGCTGTGTCCTCTTGCCGATGATCGATTCCGCAAGGAAGATAGGTATGCAGAGCATCACTGCTGAAAGGAGGTACACGATGATGAACGCTGCGCCTCCATTCTGGCCCACCATGTAAGGGAACCGCCATATGTTGCCGAGACCGATGGCCGAACCGGCCATGGCCATGATTGCAGTGAACCTGCTGCCGAAATTGCCTCTCTGAGCTGCCATGGGCTAATAGATGAAATTTGTGATGAAAATGAGCGTGAGAGCCACCGGAGCCACCCACTTGATAAGGAAGTAAAGGAGGTTGAAGAGCTTCACATTGACCTTGAATGCGCCGGAGTTGGTGACCTCATCCCACACATCCTCTTTCTTCATGACGAAACCGACGAAGACCACCACGGCAAACGCCGCGAGGAGGAGAAGGATATTGGATGCAAACCAGTCAAACAGATCGAAGATGCACTTGCCGCCGACCGTCAGCGAACTCAGCGGGCCGAAAGAGAGCGAACAGAGCACTCCGGCCAGGCCGCAGAGCATGAAGATGATGAGACTGCCTACAGGACGCCTGATACTGTACCTGTCCCACAGATAGGCCACGCCTACCTCAACGAGAGATATGCATGAGGTCATGGCTGCCACCACAATGGTGAGGAAGAAGAGCACAGACACCACGGTGCTGACCAGCGGAAGCTGCATTCCCATTTTGGTAAAGATGAACGGTATGCTCTGGAAAATGAGTCCCGGACCCGCACCCGGCTCTATGCCGGCAGCGAAGACAGCCGGCATGATGGCAAAGCCCGCAAGTATCGCAAACAACAGGTCAGACACTGCCGTACCGGCACTCGATGCGAGGATGTTTTCCTTACTGCTCACATAAGAACCGTAGGTGATGATGCATCCCATGCCCAGAGAGAGAGAGTAGAAACTCTGCCCGAGAGCATACGCAAAGGTTCTCGGCGTGAGCTGGCTGAAATCCGGCTTGAGCAGATAGTTCACGCCGACAGATGCACCTGGAAGAGTGACAGAATATACAAGTATCACAAGCACCAGCACGAAGAGCATCGGTATGGTGAGCTTGCTGAATTTCTCGATACCGGACTTCACTCCGCCGGCCACTACCATGCAGCAGGCCGCGAGGAAGAGCATATGGAAGACGAGAGGCGTCCAAGACGAGGATATGAAGGTCCCGAACATGCCTGTGACCTCATCCGGTGACTGAGACAGGAATGACAGCGAGCAGGCTTTGATCAGGTAGTTCACCGACCATCCTCCTATGACGCTGTAGTACGAAGCGATCATCAGAGGGATGAAAACGGTAAGCAGGCCCATCGCCTTCCAGATCCACTTACCCGGGGACAGACGGCCGAGCGCGCCATATGCGCTCGTACGGCTGCGGCGTCCGACTGACACCTCGGCGACAAAGACCGGCATGGAGATGAGCAGCGTGGAAACGATATATATGAGCACAAAGGCAGCGCCGCCATGCTCTCCGACAATATATGGGAACCGCCATATGTTCCCGAGGCCGATAGCCGATCCGGCCATCGCGAAGATGACAGCCATGCGGCTGCCGAATTTCTCTCTTTTCTTTTCCATCTACTAACTCAACCTGAAAATGACAACTCCTACTTCCTGCGGTAGGTCACAAACTCATACTCGTAGCCCGACTTCTCGTCGGTGACGGCTCCTGAACGCTCACATGCCTCCCACACCTGAGGGTCTATCTCCGGGAAGAAGGTGTCTGCCTCGAATGCAGCGTGAACCTCCGTGACATAAAGCACATCGGCATCCGCCATCGCCTCACGGTATATCTGTCCGCCGCCCATCACAAAACATTTCGGGGCGTCTCCACAGGCGGCGTATGCCTCCTCGAGGGAATTCACTACCACAATGCCCTCCGGTGCATCCTTGAATGAACGGGAGAGGACGATATTTGTGCGCCCGGGAAGCGGGCGTCCTATCGAAAGGAAGGTCTTTCTGCCCATGATGACAGGCGACCCCATGGTGAGGCGCTTGAACATCTTGAGATCCTCTGAAATGTGCCAGAGGAGGTTGTTGTCACGACCTATCGCCATGTTTGAGGCCACGGCTACCACTATGCATTTCTCCATCATACTGCGACTGGTGCTTTGATTGCCGGCCATGGGTCATATCCCTCAAGCTCGAAATCCTCAACCTTGAATGAGAATATGTCCTTCACATCAGGGTTGATCTTCATGACAGGGAGCGCTCTCGGCTCGCGTGAGAGCTGAAGGTCCGCCTGCTCGAGATGGTTGAGGTACAGATGTGTGTCTCCAGTGGTATGGATGAAGCTGCCCGGCTCCAGACCGCATACCTGCGCCATCATCATGGTGAGAAGCGCATATGACGCGATATTGAAAGGAACCCCGAGGAAGACATCTGCCGAACGCTGGTACAGCTGGCATGAGAGACGTCCCTCCGCCACATAGAACTGGAAGAGGCAGTGACACGGAGGAAGTCCCATCTGGTCGATCTGAGCCACATTCCATGCATTCACCAGGATGCGGCGGGAATCAGGATGGTTCTTGATGAGGTCCACAGCCTGTGCGATCTGATCGATGTGGCCGCCGCTGTAGTCATCCCATGCACGCCACTGGTGACCATACACCGGACCGAGCTCGCCTGTCTCATCATTGCCCCATGAGTCCCAGATATGGACATTCTTGGCCTGAAGAGTCTTTTTGTTGGTATCCCCGGAGAGGAACCACAGGAGCTCTTCGATGATGCCTCGGGTGAAAACCTTTTTGGTCGTAAGGATAGGGAAGCCCTTGCTGAGGTCATAGCGGCTCTGGGTGCCGAACACGCTCTTGGTGCCCACACCCGTGCGGTCGGTCTTGACCACTCCGTTGTCCCTTATTTCACGCAGGATGTCCAGATACTGTTTCATATGCTCATATTGTTTTGGAGGAAAGCCACGGCCCTCTGCGGAACCGCATCTTTCATGATCACATTCTTGTCTTTATCCAAAAGGTAGATGGAAGGGATGGCCCTTACCGAATAAATGCTGTCCGCGCGTATGATGCCCTCGGGATCGTAGCCGTTGATCCAATGCGCCGGCAGCTCGTCGCGCCCCTCCTTCCACTTGTCGATCTCATCATCGATGTATATGCCCAGCACGGAAAGACGTCCGTCACTTATCAGCCGCATAACCGGTTCGCTGCTGAAAGGCGCGACCACCTCGCCGCAGGCATGGCATCCCGGATTGACGAAAATCAGCACGGTGAACTCGGACTTCACTCCGTAGAGAGTGCCCCGGACTCCGTCTGTGTCGATGAATGCAAAATCCGCAGCCCCGGTGCCTCTGGCATTGAGAGAGCACATGCGTGCCTGATACTCATAGGTATCTTTCATGTCGGGCGACACATAAGGCGAAGCGGAGAGCCTGCGTGCAATTTCCGAGTACAGATCTTCATCCCTCATTTCGGAGTTCGGATCGTACAGGCAGTCGGAAAGCATGGATGTCATCTTGGAAAACAGCAGCGTATCACTGTCATGGCAGGCCTCAAGCCTGTCCATGAGCAGGTCTATGCTCTTGCGCGCGTTCTCAATAGGACAGCTTTCCAATATGGCGGCATATGAGAATATCTGTTCCACGATGTCACCGACTCCGACTCCGGCCATATACAGAGAATCCGTCCTGTAAGTATTGTCCGTGGTGAGATACGCATCCCAGAAATGATCCAGGACATATTCCATCATCTCATCCTGCCCGGAATAGAGCGAAGGCACCTGGACCCTGGGAAATGCCCTCGTATCAGATGGTCCCTTCTGCGCACCTGAGCACGCAGACAACAGCAACAGCCCCGCCAGAAGCAGGGCTGATGTCATTTTGGACCTGCTATTCATTCTTTCCGTTAGGAATGAGTGCCTGTGAAATATTGATGATGAAGTCTCCGACTTTCTCGAGTTCAGACACGATATCCATGTAGAATGATCCTGCCTGATAGTTGTACTTGGCCTTCTCGAGGTTGACGATATGCTCCTCCCTGAGGGCATTTCTGTAAGAATTGATCCTGTTCTCGGCATCACGTGCATTGGAGATGTCCCTGAGATCGTCATTCCTGAGATTGTCTATCATGACATTGAATGCCGCCTCTACCAGATTGACCATGCGGTTGAGCTTGCCGAGCTGATTCTCATCGAAAGTCTGCTCATGCACTTTGAGACGGGTGATCATACGGCTGATAGCCTCACCAGAGTCACCGAGGCTTTCCATCTCACCGATGATCTTATACATGCGCTTGATGCGCTCCGCCGCAGTGCCGCTGATTTCCCCGCGTGAGACTTCGTTGAGGTATGAGGCAATCTCGAACTCGATGTTGTCAGTTATCTCCTCATGCTTTACAAGCTGATCGATAAATTCATTGCATTTCTCGGAATCCTTCTCATTGATGGCACTCTTGACATAGCCGAATCCTGTACGGCATATCTCTCCGAAATTGACGATTTCCTTGCTGGCCTCATTGAGAGAGAGCTCTGCTGTATTGAGAAGGCCGCCGCCGATATATCTGAGTTTGAAAACCTCTGATGAATCCTTTGGCGAAGGGACGAGGATCTTGACGATCTTTTCAATGAGAGGAATGAACCAGATGAGGATGAGGGTGTTGATGATGTTGAAGAGAGTATGCAGGGTAGCCACACAGTATGGAAGAGTGGCAGCGAGAGCTTCCGGATTGGAGTTGAAGTCTGCAGTGATCGGGTTCGCAAATCCGAGAGCCTCCACGATGATTCCGATCAGACGGAGGAATGGATTGAAGAGGCAGAGCACCCATGTCACGCCGAAGAGGTTGAAGAGCATATGGGCTCTTGCCGTTCTCTTTGCGGAAACATTGGCCACCGAAGCGGCGATGTTGGAAGTGATGGTGGTTCCGATATTCTCACCGAGCACCATCGCTGCTGCTATCGTGAACGGGATCACGCCAGCAGAGACGAGAAGCATGGTGAGGGACATGGTCGCCGCAGAGGACTGAAGGCAAAGAGTCATGACTGCTCCAATGACCATGAAAAGCACTACTGACAGCATGCCGTAGCTGGTCAGAGGCTTCAGGAATTCCTGGACTCCACCGCTGGCAAGCAGAGGGTAGGCAGTATCCTTGAGTGTGCTGAGGCCGAGGAAGAGGAGGCCGAAGCCCATGAGGAACTCACCGAAGTTCTTCTGCTTGGGTTTCTTGCTTGAAAGGAAGATGAACGCGAAGAACATGAGCGGAATCGCGATGGCACCGAGGCTGAACGACCCGTCAAATGAGAGAGCGAATATCCAGGCTGTCACAGTGGTGCCGATGTTGGCACCCATGATCACGCCGATGGCATTTGCAAGCGCCAGGAGACCTGCGTTCACAAAGCTCACCAGCATGAGCGTCGTGGCTGTTGAAGACTGGACGAGAGCTGTTACGACAATACCCGTGAGGACGCATTTGAATTTGCTTGACGTCATCTGGGCGAGGAATGACCGGAGAGAATTTCCGGCCAGTTTCTGGAGTCCTCCACTCATCAGGGACATTCCGTAAAGGAACATACCCAGGCATCCGAGCATCTTGAGGACTGCGAATACTGTACTCATGCAGTGTAGAGATTAAAAAATGACTTCCTAAATTCAGTCAAAGTTAAGAAAAATAATTAGATTTGCTTTAAGGTAAAACGACGCTGAAATGCTGAATCTTAAAAGGATTGCCACTTCTTTTGTATTGGTGCTTGCTGCAATATCTGCAAGTGCACAGTTCTATCAGACGGGCGACAATCCAGCGAGCTTGCGATGGCGTCATTTCAAGACTCCGGAATTCCACCTCATATATGCCGAAGGGCAGGACTCAGTCGCCGTCAGGTACGCGACTGCGCTGGAGCAGTGGCGCATCCCCGTTTCACGGAGCATCGGCGTCGCTCCGAATGAGAATTACCGAAGTCCCATGCCTGTGATCCTCCACCCTCTCAACGCCGCATCCAACGGTTCGGTCACCTGGGCGCCGAGAAGAATGGATCTCTACACAGTGCCTGACGCCTACAATCCTGAACCATTCCCCTGGATATCTACCCTCGCGATACACGAATCCCGCCATGTGGCACAGCTTCAGTTTGTAAACGGCCGCCGGTTCAGGTGGGATTCATACCTGCTGGGTGAGATGTGGGGCGGGGCACTGTCCGCCATCTACGGCGGACCGGCGTTCTTCGAAGGCGACGCTGTCACGGCAGAGACCGCACTCACCCTCAGCGGACGCGGGCGCAAGGCAGACTTCCTCGAATATCCCATGGTCGCTCTGGACCACGGCGACTGGCGCAACTGGTACGGATGGAGATACTCTTCCATCAAAAGATACACGCCGGACCATTACAAGGTCGGGTACATGACGGTTGCCGGCATGAGGACGGTGTACGACGAACCCCTTTTCAGCAAGAAATACTATGACCGCCTCCTCAGCCACAGATTCGGCAGTCTGCCGCTGCCTCTCGGAGTGATGCGCAAGACCACCAGAGAAGTCTCCGGCAAGAAACCGAAAGAAAGCTTCCGCGAGATCGAAGAGGCATTCCTGGAAGACTGGAGGAATGGGTTCAGGGAGCGCGGACCTTTCATGCCTCTGGACACCGTCACCGCAGCCCCGAGAAGGTATTCCGAGTTCACCGGCATCACCATGGCCGGGGAGAGGATGTACGCCGTCCACAAAGGGATCGCCCAGGCCGCGACCATCGCAGAGATAGGCACAGACGGCAGAGTCACGGACCTGAGAGCCTTTGCTTCCATGACAAGCGCACCGCAATGGTCGGACCGCCTGGGCAGACTGTTCTGGAGCGAGAATATCACCGACAAGAGATGGTCGATGGAGTCCGTCTCAGCCATCAGGTACATGGATCCCGCGGACAGAAAGATCAGGAATCTCACCCGCGAAGGCCGGCTCTTCCATCCTGCACCGCAGCCGGACGGAGAGAAGATCGCGGTCACGGAATACGGATTCGATACCAGGTCGGCCCTCGTGATACTCGATGGCCGCAGCGGAGAAGAGCTTGAACGCTTCGCGGCACCGGACAGTCTCCAGATCGTGGAGCCGGTATGGTCAGGGGAGGACATATTCGTCACCGCAATATCGGATGGCGGCATAGGCATCTACAGGGCCGGTGCCGTGTTCTCCGAGATATTGCCCCCACTCCCTGTCACCATCAAGCAGCCGCGCAGCGGCAATGGGGGTCGCATCCTGTTCGTAAGCGACCGCAGCGGAGTCAATGAAGTATATTCCCTCGATGTCCGCACGGCTGCGACGGAGCAGCTGACATGCACCCGCTACGGTGTCGCGGATTTCGCATTCTCCGAAGGGGAAAGGGATCTGTACTTCTCGGCACTCGCACCGGAGGCAAGATACATCTGCCGCACGGCATCCGCAGACCTTCCGCGCCGCAATGTGTCATTCGGGGACATACACCACCATGCGATAGCAGACGAACTATCCGCCCAGGAGCAGATGCTCGCCGGAACGGATGACGCTGCACAGGGACGTGCCTTCACCTGTACGGAGCCGCGCCCGTGGCGCAAGCTCCCGCACCTGTTCCATGTCCATTCCTGGCTGGTGCCTCTTTTCATCGACTATGATTCGGTCAGAAGCCTGAGCTTCGAGGACATCACCTCCACAGGAGCCGTCGGAGCCAGCGCGTTCTTCCAGAACGCCCTCGGCACATCATACGGATCCATAGGCTACTCTGTCAGCAGGGGTGACGGGGGCCTGAGACACGGAGCCCACCTGAAATTCAATTACAGCGGTCTCTACCCTGTATTCGAGACCAACCTGGACTTCAATGACGTGGCAGCCGGACAATATCAGATATACCAGACTGTCAGGGCAGACAATTCCTGCACATACTCCATGAGAAGGCGAAGCACATCCACACCTTCTCTGAGCGGCGACATCAAGATGTACATCCCATTCAATTTCACATCCGGAGGATGGCAGAGGGGACTGGTGCCTCAGATCAGATATTCGGCATCCAACGGCAGGCTTTCAACCGGCATCAGGAAGATCATGACTGTTCCGGGGTTAGGCGAAGAAGATGTTAGCCTTTTCGGTGGATACATCCCCGGAGACAATGCGGTTCTGCACAGGCTGTCGGCATCCGTCAGGGGATACTGCATGAGACCTGTCGCCCATGCAGGGGTATTCCCTAAGTTCGGAATAGGAGGCGAAGCCGGTTTCACGGCGAGACTCGGGCTCACCGAACTGTTCTCCCCATCCACATTCTGTACTGTCTACGGCTATCTGCCAGGCATCATGCCTCAACACGGCATAAGGCTCCACATGCTGGCACAGAAACAGATCGGGGAAAACATTCTCTTCAGCGAGGATTACACATCCTCGACTCCGCGCGGACTCTCGGCGGCAGGACCGGCCATCACCACCGCATACCCTTCTCAGGCCAAGATGACGGCCGAGTACAGAATGGCGGTGGCGCCTGTGGACTGGACATGGCTCGGACCGATCGCATACATACGCAATTTCGAGGTCACAGGGTTCTGCGACCTGGGAGCATACGCCGGCTCAAGGGTCACCACCCTGTCCGGCAGGGGCACGGCATACAGCGCCGGAGCAGAGATCTGCGCCATTCTGGGCAACTTCCTCTGGGTTCCGTATGACACCCGCATCGGCGTGAGCATCTCTTACAATGGAGGAAGTCTCTATGACGGTCTGACCGCCGCCGGAATAAAGACAGGCCGCACCTACATAGGCACGACCTTCTCTATCGATCTCTAGTATTTCATTTCTTATCCCCGCCGCGGCTGTCTATCCATATCCACAGCAGGTACATCAAGGCTCCCCACGCCAGAAAGAGGATGATGGCCAGCCACAGAGGCAGACCGGACTGATACGCATCATCCCTGACATACTTCTCGAATCCGGGAATATCCGCATAGTAATAGGCACCGGCTCCGAAATCCAGGCTGTCCACCAGCCCGAGGCCGTGAGCCATGATATATAAAGCAGCAAGCAAGGTGGCACCACCGACGATGATGGCAGCCACCTTGCCTGCTTTATTGTGCCTGGACATCTCCTTTAGTCAAGTACAGGGATAGGGAACACTGCACCTGAGAGGAGGAACCAAACGGCGAAGAGGGTGAGGAGGATGTTGAACGCCTGGCCTGCAATGTAGAGCCAGAGCACCTTTCCGCCCTGCATGCGCTTGATGATCTCCTTGAAGTTGGTATCAAGACCTATGCTGGTGAATGCGAGAACAAACGCCCAGTTCTTGTACTGGTCGAGCACCGTGTTGATGGCCTTCACATCAGCTGAGCCGCAGAGAGGCTGGAAGATGAATGATGCCACGAGAGATGCCACGAAGAATCCGATGATGAACTTAGGGAAGCGTACCCAGATCTCAGATGCACCCACGGTTCTGCCCTCCTGCTTGTCAACGCGTGTAGCGAAGAACACAGCCACAAAGAAGGCGATGAAGCCGATGAGGATATTCTGGATAGACTTCACAAGGACTGCCGCTGTCTGAGCCTCTCCGCCAAGAGCGGTTCCGGCTACCACTACTGCACCAGTGCTGTCCACTGTACCTCCGATGAGAGAGCCACCCATGATAGGAGTCATACCGAAAGCCTTGATGATCATAGGCTCGAATACCATCATGAGGATGGTGAAGATGATAGAGATGGACACTGCCATTGAGAGGTCTTCCTTCTTTGCCTTTGCGGCAGCACCAGTAGCGATGGCGGCAGATGTACCGCAGACGCTGGTAGCGGCTGCAAGTGTGATTACCAGAGGCTTGTTGTCCATCTTGAGGATCTTTGTGCCGAGCCACCACATGAAGATGATGACTATCGGTGTCACGATCCATGCAATGCCGAGGCCGTAGAGACCGAACTTGGCAATGTTGGAGAAAAGCACAGAGAAGCCCATGATCACAAGACCGGCCTTGATATAGAACTCAGTCTTGATGGCTGGCTTGAGCCACTCCGGAACACCGACGGTGTTTGAGATGAGAAGACCGACGAGAAGAGCCCAGAAAGCCCACTCGAGGTAGCGGTTGAGAGTGAATTCCGCACTTATGAGACGCACGATGACTGCGATCGCAAAGAGTGCGATGAAAGCAGGGACGTACTGCTTGAGCCTGGCTCCCTGAAGCTTCACTGCGAGTGAGAACAGGATACCGAGGACAAGCACTGTCCTGACAAGCTTGATCCAGAATGCTCCGGATGCGAGCTGTGTGCCGAGAGGCGAGGCTTTGGCCGCTGCAGCTTCAGAGAGGGTCTCTCCTACTGTCCAAGTGCTGAACTTGAGTGCAGAAAAATCAAACCAGCCTGTGAGGGCGGATACTGCACCGATCGCGATCACGATAAATCCGATCCAGCAGGCCATCCAGTCCTCAGATTTCCACCAAGAAGATTTTTTGTTTTCTTCCATTGTCAAATAGGTTTTAATAGTACGTTCACGCCCCGCAAGGAGGCCATATCAAGACAAAGATAATGATTTTTACTAACTTTGTCCTATCAAATCTAAGCACTTATGGTATCAGCAGCTACAGGAACCTGCACAAGATGCGGCGGTCAGGATACAGTCAAAGTCTACAGAAGCATCAATGTCGCATCTCAGCCGGAACTCAAGGAGGAAGTCATGAGCGGTGCTGTCTTCACATGGACCTGCCCTCACTGCGGCACAGTCAACCTCATGAGATTCGACACGCTCTACCATGATCCCGATCAGAAACTGATGATACTTCTCGCCGATGCCGGCACCCCGCTCAACGGCACCATCCAGGATATGTTCAGCAGGGATGAGGCGCTTCAGGCGTACACCGCACGATTTGTTTCCGAACCGGGAGAACTCATCGAGAAAGTCAAGATCTTTGACGCTGGACTGGATGACATGGTCATCGAACTCTGCAAGCACATCACCATCATGGAGATGGAAAAGGATATCAAAGGCATGAAATTCTTCAGGATGGAAGGCGCTGACAATGAGATCACGCTCACCTATCCTCTGAACGGCGACATGGAGATGATAAACATAGGATTCAACGTCTATGAAGACTGCCGCGGCATACTCCAGCGCAACCCTGCCATAAAAGAAAAATCCACCGGGCTCGTCAGAGTCGACGCCCAGTGGGTTTCCCAGTTCTTCAGGTAGACAGACTAAAGATTGTCGAAATATATCTTATACAGCATGGAAGGTTTCTGGTCAGAGCCTATCCATATGCACTTTCCCGGCCTGTCTATATACATCGCCTCAGCGTTTTTGATAAACGGGACAGGATACCTGTCTATGATCTTTCCGTCAAGAGAGCATCTGTACAGCACTTTGTCATAGTCACTGTCCAGTATCCAGTAGCATCTGCGCACCTTGTCATATGACACCTCCGCAATCTGCTTGATCTCGGGATCGACGGCCATCACACCTTTCAGTCCCTTCTTGACAGAATAGAACATCAGAGCAGGTGACGGCTTGTTCTGTCTGTTTCCCTCACGGCCGACAACCAGCTGCCCTTTCTTCATCCAGGAAAGTCCTTCCAGACCGGAATTGCCGTCGGGCACGATGCTGTCATCGAAAGTGTAAAGCAATTCCTCACTGTCATATGCCGGAGCCTTGAGCCTGTAGATGCTTTTTCCCTTATATACGACAGAACCGCCTTTGCCTGACGGACGCTCCTGAGCGATATAGATATCACCATTGGACGGATCTACAGCCACTGCTTCCATATCCCGCTTTATCATCTCATATTGAGTCCCGGCAGCCCACAGAGGGGTGAAGACAAGATAATTGTCCCCGTCCTGAGGGATATTCATCCAATATGCACCCGCACTGTTGAAGACAGCCACCATACGCATCCCGCCCCTGGCCATGGTGAGACCGGAAAAGTCGGCACAGTCATAGGCCACACCAGACACCGTCCAGCTCTTGAAGTCTTTCATCACAGGACTGGCATCCTTCGATCTGCCACCTGCATATAACGAAAGTGGCGTGACCATGCACGCCACAATCGCTGATATCAAGATCAGATATCTTTTCATCTTAGTCAAGCTTGCGGGCACCGTCGCTGATGACTACATCGTAGATCTTAGGTGCGTGGCCGTACTTGGCAGTGAACTGCTCGACAGCTGCGTCTACGAATGGCTGGTAAAGCTCCTTCTTCACGAGGTTGATGGTACATCCGCCGAAGCCGCCACCCATCACGCGTGAACCGGTCACGTCCATCTTGCGTGCAAGCTTGTTGAGGAAATCGAGCTCCTCGCAGCTTACCTCATAGAGCTTGCTCATGCCGAAGTGTGTCTGATACATCATCTCACCTGCGGTCTCGAAGTCACCCCTCTCGAGAGCGTCGCAGACGTCAAGGACTCTCTGCACCTCACCGATGACATATTCTGCGCGGAGGAAGTCCTCCTGAGGGATCTCTGCGCGTACCTCGTCGAGCCAGAGTCTCTTGGCGTCGCTGAGGAACTCAACGTCAGGATGATTCTTCCTGATGGCTGCAGCTGCATTCTCGCAAGACTGACGGCGCTTGTTGTATGCTGAAGAAGCGAGCTCATGCTTTACGCATGAATCCACGAGGACGAGCTTGTAGCCGGCAGCCTCGGGATCGAATGGGAAGTACTTGTACTCGAGGGTCTTGCAGTTGAGACGGATGAGGCAGCCTGCCTTTCCGAAACATGAAGCGAACTGGTCCATGATACCGCAGTTCACACCGCAATAGTTGTGCTCTGTGCTCTGACCTATCTTTGCAAGCTCGAACTTGTCGATGCCGTTGGCATTGAGTTCGTTGATGGCAAATGCAAATGTGCTTTCAAGTGCTGCAGAAGAAGAGAGACCTGCTCCGAGAGGAACGTCACCTGCGAATACGGTGTCGAAACCAGCCACCTTGCCACCTCTCTTGATGGTCTCGCGGCATACGCCGAAGATGTAGCATGCCCATGCCTGAGCCGGCTTGTCCTCCTCATTGAGGCCGAACTCTACTGACTCATTGTAGTCAAGTGAATATGCTCTCACCTTATCGGTGCCGTTGAGCTTGATTTCTGCCATGATGCCCTTGTCGATGGCGCCCGGGAACACATAACCACCGTTGTAGTCGGTATGTTCGCCGATGAGGTTGATACGTCCGGCTGAAGCGAAGAATTCACCGTCAACGCCGTAGAGCTCCTTGAATTTTGCAGCAATTGTATTTTTCATATCTGATAATTGGTTATTGTTTTCTGTCGTGTCCACAAATTTATAAAAAACCATCAATTATCACAACTATGGGATAATGGTCGCTGACACCACCGATATATCTCGGTCCCGAATACGTCCTGAACGGTTTCTGCCCCGAATGAGCCGCATCACGGACGCTGATGCAGGGAAGGTCGCATACCTCCATATGCGAGTTTCGTTCAAGCCTGCGGGTCACGAAACACTGATCTATCAGCTGCCATCTTCCGTCAAAGCGTATGGATCCCTCACCGCGGCGCGATAGTTCCGCAGCCAGATTCACCCAGCTGCGGTCGAGATTGCGGTACAGATCCGATTCGGGAGTGTCATTGAAGTCCCCCAGTGACACCACCTCCGTCCACCCCTCAGCCTTGAGAGAATCCGCCAGGGCATCCATGCGCGAGACCGCTGTCGCCCTGCGCTGAGCAGACGCATCGCCTCCGTATTTGGAAGGATGATGATTCACCATCACCGCAATGCTGTCACCGGCAGGGGAGACAAACTGCGCGAGAAGGATGTCTCTGGTGGCAAGTCCGGGGATATTGCAGGGCCTGGAAGAAATCAGGCGAAGGGACGAGGGACGATACATCAGTGCCACATCGATGCCACGGGGGTCTGGAGACTCATAGTGGATGATCTTGTAGCCGCAGCGCCGCAAAGGGGTCAGCTCGATGAGCTTACGGAGCACGAATGCATTTTCGACCTCTGCCACAGCTATGGCATCCGGCAACTTCCCGCACCTGTCCCCGATAGAGAACAGAGCCTTCGACACGGACATACATTTGGCAGTGAAACGCCTCTTGGTCCAGTGTCTCCCGCCTCTGGATGAGAATTCAGTGTCTGAATCGCTTGTCTCCCCGTCAAAATAGTCGAAGAAATTCTCAAGATTCCAGAATACCATGACACAGTCGGCACTGTCCCGCTGGAACGGAGCCGCAAGAAGCAGCAGCACAATCAAAGTTTTCATGCCGCCAAAATGAGATAAACAAACGTAAATGAGGGCAAGAAACATAAAAATCTTATCTTTGCAGTCCCAAACTGTAGTATTTATGTCATTGAAATGCGGAATTGTAGGACTCCCTAACGTGGGAAAGTCCACATTGTTCAACTGTATAAGCTCTGGAAAGGCCCAGAGCGCCAATTTCCCATTCTGCACCATCGAGCCGAATCTCGGTTCAACCAATGTGCCTGACAAGCGTCTCGACAGACTCACAGAGCTCTGCCAGCCTAAGCGCACCATACCTGCAACCGTAGATATCGTGGATATCGCCGGACTTGTGAAGGGCGCCAGCCGCGGAGAAGGACTGGGTAACCAGTTCCTCGCAAACATCCGTGAAACCGATGCGATCCTCCACGTCCTCAGGTGCTTTGATGACGGCAACATCGTGCATGTCGACGGCAGCATCGACCCTGTCAGGGATAAGGAAGTGATCGATCTCGAGCTCCAGATCAAGGACCTTGAAACTGTCGAAGCCCGTCTTGCCAAGGCAGAGAAGGCAGGCAAGGCTGGTGACAAGGATGCAAGGAAGCTTGCTGATGTCCTCATCAGATACAAGGAGGCCCTCATGGCCGGAAAGTCATGCAGAAGTGTGGAACTTGTCAATGAAGAGGAAGAAGAGATAGCAAAGAGCCTTTTCCTTCTCACAAACAAGCCTGTCATGTATGTCTGCAATGTAGATGAAAATTCTGCAGCCAGCGGCAACAGCTATGTAGATGCTGTACGCGAGGCTGTAAAGGATGAAAACGCAGAGATACTTGTCATCGCTGCAAAGACAGAATCAGAGATAGCCGAAATAGAGGATTATGACGAGAGACAGATGTTCCTCTCTGAGTACGGTCTCGAAGAGTCAGGAGTAGTCAGACTTATCCAGGGAGCCTACAAGCTCCTCGGTCTTCAGACTTTCTTCACAGCCGGCGCAGATGAGTGCCGCGCATGGACCATTCGCAAAGGCGACAAGGCTCCCAAGGCTGCCGGTGTCATCCATACAGATTTCGAAAAGGGATTCATCCGTGCAGAGGTCATCAAGTTTGACGACTTCATGACCTACAAGACAGAAGCTGCGGTGAGAGCTGCAGGAAAGATGGGAGTGGAAGGAAAGGAGTACGTGGTGCAGGATGGAGATATCATGCACTTCCTCTTCAATGTTTAGCTGACTGATCAGAATGAAAAAAGAGACGGTGACTCTTCCGAGCCACCGTCTCTTTTTTGGTATATCGTTCTATTAATAGAATCTTGCGCGATTGTCCTTCACGTCAGCTGACTCCATCATGACTGGGAGGATCATCTGAGTGGTGTACTGATTCTTCTGAGCTGCGAAGTTCTTGGCATCGTCCTCTGTGTAGAAGGAAGCGGTGTCGTGACCGAGAACCTTGTAAACATATACTCCGATAGAACCTGCAACCGGTCCGCAGATCTTGTTCTCAGGAGATACAGAGAGAGCGCCGATGAACTTAGGGTCGAGACCCTGTGACATCATAGATGCGAATGCCACGTCGTTCTGTGTGCTGACTGTTGTATTGAGAGCCTCTGCAATAGCCTGAAGGTCATTCATACCGGCGATCTTCTCCTTTACCTCAGCAGCCTTCTTCTCGGCAGCCTTCTCGGCATAGAGTCTGTTCTGGATCATAGGAGCGACTTCCTTGACAGGGGTGATACCCTCCTTGTTGATCTTCTTGACAGTAGCGATGAAGAAGTAGTTGTTGTTTACAGTGATGATGTTGGAAACCTTTCCGGCCTTGTTGTCGAATACCCATCTTGTGACCTCCTTTGCATTCTCGATGGCACCGTATGAAGATGTGCTCTCAAGAATCTTGTTCATAGGATGTGAGTATACGCCCATTGTATCCACAGCTGCCTTGTAGTTGTCATAACCGCCGGCTGCAAGCACTGCGAAGTTGTTTGCCTTTGCATAGAAGGTGTTGTAGGTCTCCTTGCTTGGAGTAGTCTCCTTCTGGAAGATGGCAACCTGCTTCATCTCGACAGGCTCAGACTTTGACACAACCTCTGCGAAGAGTCTTCCATACTGTGTCTTCTCGATGAAGAGCGGAGTTCCGACAGGAGCTGTGAAGAGAACCTCGCAACCAGGGATGATGTATGTCTGGGTCATCTGCATAGAGCTTGTCTCCTCGAGCTGAGCCTTGAGAGACTCCTCTGTGGCATCGTCAGCTGCCTGCATGATCTTAACCTCGATAGACTCAGGACGTGAGCTCTTGGCCATGACTCTTGCACCATAGAAAGTGTTGCCCTCTGTGATCACGCTTGAAACCTGTCCAGGCTCAGATGCGTTCACGAACTCGCTGATGGCCTCAGATACAGTCTTGAGTTCATCCTGCTTGTACCAGTACTCTGAATAAGGACGGTCAGAGTTCTTGAGAAGGAAATTCTTCACATTGTCAGTAGTGGCGAACTCATCGTAAAGATCAGAGAAGCTCTCGCTTACTGCAGCGATGTCCTCAGCTGAAGGAACCACCTCGAACACTACATACTCCATATCGCGGCTTGCAGGCTGCTTGAAGAAGTTCTTGTGATCGTTGTAGAACTTCTGAATCTCGCTGTTTGAAACAACTACTGTAGAGTCTGTAGCAAATCCGAAAGGAACCATCACGAACTCCACGTTTGTGGTATTGTTGTTCTCTGCGATGGTCTTTTCAAGCATGAGAGGATTCTGGATATCGCTCTGTGTGAAGAGGGATGCATACTTTGCATAGAACTCCTGTGTATAGACAGTGTTCTGGAGGTAGTTCCAGAACATCTGGAGTCTGCCGCTCTCATCACTGTCGATTCCCTTTACGAAATCAACGAGGTTGTTGGGATCATAACCGTTCTCTCCCTGGAACATCATGTTCTGAGAGATGATAGGAGATACCATGTCACCTGTGGTGAGGGCAACCATCTCAGCCTCTCCGACATTGATGCCGGCTGCCTTTGCATTCTTTACAAAAAGATACTTGTCGATAAGGCTCTGCCATGCAGTGTTACGGATCTGCTCCTGCTGCTGCTCATTCTTCACACTTGTTCCGGTCATGATCTCGCTGATGGTGTTGAAACGCTCTACATCAGCCTGGAAATCAGTGTAGGATACAGACTTGCCTGCAATCTTTCCGACGTCATACTTAGCTGACATGGAACTGAGTGCAGACTCAAGTGTGTTTGTGTCTATGATGAATGACAAAAGAGCCAAGGCGATGATGATGGAGATCACCACGCCGAATTTTACGCGAATTGTTTGAAGAACCGCCATTGTGTTATTTATTTTTAACTATTCTCAAATCGATATAGGCTGCGAAGATAGTAATTTTACTGAAAAACCGCATCATTTTTTAAGAAAAGGACCTATAAAGTTGGCTGAGTCAATGATAATTGCAGTCGTATCCTGAACTACCACGCTGTAGCTGTTGAATGGTTTCATGATGATGGCATCTCTGGCCTTGTCATCCGATCTCATTCCGTATCCCTGCATGAAGCCGCTTGGAGAGTAAACTTTTATGTAGCAGTCTGTAAATATCTGGTGCGCACCCTGATCCCAGTAGATGGTGTCCGTTTCCATGGTTTCCTGCTTGATGACATTCTGTATGGTGACATTGCCGAAAGCAGCCCATACTTCAGCCTTTGCAGCGTCTTTGAATGTCTTGTGGTGCGCCTTGTCAGATATGAGAACCGTCTCCAGCAGCCCCTCATCTGTATAAGAATATACATAGAAACCTTCCGGAAACAATTCTGTTACAAGAGAATCGTTTTCATAACGCTCCATCTTGTCAGCTTCCATTCTCATGATGGTGACACCGTT
Source organism: Candidatus Cryptobacteroides onthequi (assembly GCA_018066125.1). Taxonomy (GTDB): domain Bacteria; phylum Bacteroidota; class Bacteroidia; order Bacteroidales; family UBA932; genus Cryptobacteroides; species Cryptobacteroides onthequi. Next base: position 66,260 of record JAGHSA010000015.1, read on the forward strand.
CTTGGTATCCACGGCAAACATATTCTCCACCGTCTGCATCGGTGTCTCGGCAAGGTTGATGGTTTCAGCCTCCTTGAGCTTGCCTGAACATGAATCCAATACGACAAATATGCTGGCAAGGAGGATTGCTCTTGCCAGCATACATGCTGTATTTATGGATCTTTTCAAGATTCTTACTTCTGGGTCCTGACAGTTGTGGTAGCAGTCATGCCACCGCAAGATACAGTATATGACTTGCCGTCAGTGAGGTCATACATGAACGCCTCTGCTGTCTGAGGGAAGTATCTGCTGTACTGGCCGATGAGTTTGTTTGCCTCCTCTGTGAGAGACTCGTCTGCAGCCTTTGCCTTCTGGAGGAAGTCTACAGCTACCCAGTAAGGTGCTCTCTTTGCGATTTCATCACCACCGCAAGAAGTAGATCCCCAGATGGTTCCGATAAGCATGTATGCCTTGCCGGCCATTGAAGGATTTACCTCGATAGCCTTCTTGGCTGAATCGAATGCCTTTCCGCGCATGTTGTTCTTGTAGCAGAATGCAGCAAGCTCGTAAAGGTACTCACCGTCTGTAGCAGAGTCAGACTCAGGATAGTTGATAGCCTCCTCGAGGTACTTGACAGCCTCCTGAACGTTTCCACGTGAAGAGTTGAGTCTGTAAAGACCATATGCTGAAGTATATGAAGGAGAAAGCTTGTGCATTGAAGTCACAGCCTTGAGATAGAGCTCGTTGTTTGAGCAATCCTCTGTGCTGTTCATCATCTTCACGATATTGGTCACAAGGCTGAGGTCCTCTGGAGCAGCCTCATATCTTGGGGTGAAGAGAGCGATGAGGCTCTCGCAGCTTGCCACCTTGCTCTGGATGAAGAGGGACTCGAGGTCGGTCTTCACCTTTGCATTGTTGGCAGCCTCGGTATCATTGGCAGCAGGAGCTGCCTCGAGGAGTGCGAGATTGCTCTGGTATGTATTGATCACCTGCTCTGCATCGAGAACACCCTTCTGATAAAGGTCGATTGCAGCATTGAGGTCAAAGAGGAAGATCTGAGTCTTGGTCTTCTCCTGATTGGCCTCGATGATGGCGTTGTACATATCAAATGCCTTCTTTGAATCATCCTTTACGAAATTTGCAATATCGAGACCCTTGTTGTTGAGGGTAGTTGCAGCATATTTAGGATAAAACTCAACTCTCTGATCGTGAAGGGTCATGAGTGAATCGATAAGTGCATTCTTGTAAACCTCGTTGCTTGCGTTCTTCTGGATAAGCCTTCTGAGGAGGGTTGTTCCATCTACAAGCATGGTCTGGTTTGCTGTAGGAGGGCAGAGCTTGTATGCTGTTCTCCAGTTAGGAAGAGCCTCATCATAGTTCTTCTGCTTGAAGTACTCCTTGTAGTAAGAGAGATACTTGATACATTCAGCACTGTCTGCGCCATACTTGCCCTGAGCGAACATGTTGCCGCCCATGAACAATGAAACGAAGGTCAAAATTGCAATGGATAACTTTTTCATATCGTTAAATAGTTGATTTCATCCTACTGATATCTGTGCTTCTGGAACCATATGTCGAATGCATTGAGTCCAAAAGTGAAATTCACATATCTCTCACGTATGAGATTATCGGCCAATGAACCCCTCTGACCGAGGTCAACTGCCAGTGATACTCCATTATAACCCTTGAATACAGGAATGGTAACACCAAAAGTGATGCCGGCATCGAAAATGCTGTTCCTGTCAAGCATATAATACTCCTTGTTCACATAGGCTCCGGCCTTGTATGACCACCTCTTGTAGAAGTATCTGATATCATTTACATTCGGTACGTACTCCATTCCGAAACGGAATGACTGAGCCTTTGTGGTCCCGAAAGTCTTGGATCCCGAATGGCAGAATCCCGTGACCCTGTCCATGCCGCTGGACGTCCAGTCAGAATAGGTATAGTCAAACTCCGCTCTCCATCTCTCACCCTGTCTGAGCGATACTCCGATACCGAGCTCTCCGGCAAGTCTGGCCCTGCCTGCTTCATGAGCAAGAGTGTCTATATTGAATCTGAGGGTATCAGTCATGAGCGAACCTGCAGAAAGCATGTAATCGGTCACATAACCCTTGAGGTTCGCCGATGTCTTGTAGGTGGCACCTATTCCGAGAGTCAGTCTTCCGACAGGCTGCTCGTACTGGATTCCGAACTTGCCGGCAGTGGCTCTGAGTGAAATGTCATACCCGCTTGTGATGCCGTTGTAGGTGCTTTCTCCGAAAGTGAGTTTGGAAGTCTTGTCTATTCCTCCGAAATAGTATATAACCTCCGCTCCGAGTGAAAGTCTCTTCCAGAAGGTAACTCCGGCAGCCGCAAAAAGCTGATATATGGATCCCTGACCTGTAGATGTGGTGGCGATGTTTCCGGTATGACCTATGACATCCTGATCAGTCACATATGCACCGGTGCCATATCCGACACTGCTGTACGGGGCAAGTCCTAACATCATCGCAGATGACCTGTAGACAGGGAATGAAATCGCGAAGTCATTTACGTTCATGATGTTGTTCGCAGATTTCTGATCGCCCTGACGGTATATCCTGTTGTTCTGAACCACACCGAAATCCGCCATGAAAGAGAGTGAGTCCCTGGCGGTAACAGAAGCAGGATTGATAGTGTTTATCACTTTTCTGTTCCTTGAAGCGATACCTGTACCGCCCATGGTCTTGCTATATGTGTTGCCCTGCTGAGACAGATCACCCACACCAAACATGGAGTATGGTGTGAATCCAATATATGCACCATCCTGTGCAGATGATGATACACACACACAGAACAATGCCGCCAACATGAGACAGGCTCTTCTAATTGAGTTTCCTGACATATTCATCAGTAATTAATGCCAACCCCATCAGAACAAGGTTACAAATTACAAAGATGGAGTTTTTCATTTTTTTAACAAAATAAATCGCATCACCACCCGTAAACACCACTATATTTTCGGGTTTACGGTCGATATAACCCTGTATTTCAAACATTATGCCCGATATCACACCGGCTTCGATGGATGACTTTACAGTATTGCCATAAGGCGTGATCTCATCTGGAATATCAACGAGGGGAAGAGCTTTGGAATATCTGCTGAGCGCCTTGAATCTTGTACGGCATCCCAGAGATATATTACCTCCCTGGTAATTCCCTTCCGCATCCACAAAATCTACAGTCATCGTAGTGCCCAGATCGAAAACTGTACATGACTGTCCGCGGAACATATGTCTCACTGCAATAAGCGATGATGCCCTGTCATATGAAAGATGCTCCGGGATGTCGAACTCCCTGAGCAGGGATGTATGAGCGGCATCGAGCAGAAGAAGATGGTGGCACATACCCCTCAATGACTTTTCATCGTCAGGGGATATCTCGCAGACTGAAGCCACTACCATCACCTGAGGTCTCTCCCTATCTGTGATGGATGCTATGAAAGAAACTTTTCTCTCTCCCTGGTATCTGAAAGTCTTTCCAAGAGTGGATCCCTCGGTCCAAGCCGCCTTGAGCGCGGTGTTTCCTATTTCAACTACAAGATTCAAGAGTCTGAAATATACTTTTGCGACGCCTGCAAATGTACGATATTATTGCAATTTCTTCAACAGTGAGAGTGCCCTGTCCATGGAATCTATACCCCTTGAAACTATCTTGAGCCTGCCTTCACTCTGTTTCAAGGTAAATGCCTTGTCATTTACAGCAATCTTCTCAAGCACCTCGGTGAATGTCTTTGACTTATAGAAAGGAGACATCTGATTGGATATGAAGAACGCTATGAACAGCCCGTTCTTTATTATGATCTTTTCAAATCCGAGAGTTGCTCCAAGATTTCTGACCTTTACCACATTGAAAAGATTTTCAACCTCGCCAGGCAGCTTTCCGAATCTGTCTTCAAGCTGCGCCCGCATCCTTTCTATTTCCTTCTCGCTTGTCATCGAATCCAGCTGCTTGTATATCCTTATCTTTTCAGCCGTGATGTCGATGTATGAGTCAGGAATGAGGGCAAGCTGATCTGTTTCGATGGTGCAGTCCTCAACGAATGACTCCTTTCCGGCACGTGTATCCATACCAGTCTCCATACCGAGTTCTTCCATGGCCTCGGCAAGGATCTTCTGATATGTCTCATAACCCATCTCCATTATGTAGCCGCTCTGCTCGGCACCGAGCAGATTACCGGCTCCGCGGATGTCAAGGTCCTGCATCGCAATATTGAATCCGCTTCCAAGATCTGAGAATTCCTCAATGGCCTTGAGCCTTCTCCTGGCATCATCCGTTATGGAAACGAGAGGCGGAACTATGAGATAGCAGAACGCCCTCTTGTTGGATCTTCCTACCCTTCCCCTGAGCTGATGAAGGTCACTCAATCCTATATTCTGCGCCTGATTTATGATGATGGTATTGGCATTCGGCACATCGAGACCGTTTTCTATGATGGTAGTGCACAGGAGCATGTCATAATCACCCCTGATGAAATCAAGCATCTTGTTTTCAAGTTCCTTCGGTTCCATCTGTCCATGTGCCACACATATTCTCATGTCAGGAACCAGGCGGTGGAGTATCTCATATATGGATTGAAGTTCCTCCACTCTGTTGTGCAGGAAGAATACCTGACCTCCGCGGTTGAGTTCATAATTGATTATACTCTTTATCTCCTTTTCATCAAAAAGGATTATCTCTGTCTGCACAGGTATCCTGTTGGGCGGCGGGGTGTTTATTATGCTGAGATCGCGCGCACCCAGCAATGAGAACTGAAGAGTTCGCGGAATTGGGGTGGCTGTCAATGTAAGTGTATCCACACTCATTTTCATCTGACGGAGTTTTTCTTTAGCAGAAACACCGAATTTCTGTTCCTCATCTATAATGAGAAGCCCTAGATCCTTGAATCTGAATGTGGAACCCAGAATCTTATGTGTACCTATGATGATATCAATCTGCCCCTTCTCAAGACGCTCCCTTATGTCGTTTATCTCTTTTGCAGTCCTTAGACGGCTCACATATTCTACATTGCAGGGCAGACCCTTGAGGCGATTGAGGAAAGTGTTGTAGTGCTGAAGCGCAAGGATTGTGGTAGGCACGAGAACGGCCACCTGCTTGCTGTCGCACGCAGCCTTGAATGCCGCTCTTATGGCTATTTCTGTCTTTCCGAAACCTACATCACCACACACAAGCCTGTCCATGGGACAGTTATCCTCCATGTCACGTTTGATTGATCTCGTAGTTGTCTCCTGATCCGGTGTATCCTCATACATGAAAGAAGACTCGAGTTCCTCCTGAAGATAGGAATCAGGAGAAAACGCATAACCCTTGGAAGCCTTTCTTTTGGCATAGAGCTGAATCAGCTCTTTTGCGATATCCTTTACCCTCGATTTCGCACCCGACTTGAGATTATGCCAGCGTGCAGATCCAAGTTTATTTATCTTCGGGGCCTCACCCTCTTTTGGTTTGAACCGCGATATCTTGTTGAGCGCGTGAACTGAGACGAATACTACATCTCCATCCTTGTAGGTAAGCTTCACTACTTCTTTGAGCCTGCCCTTATCATCTCTCATGCGGACAAGACCTCCGAAAATACCTACACCATGATCGATGTGTACTATATAGTCTCCAATATTGAAGGAATTGAGATCATTTACTGTAAGCTGCTCACTCTTGTCTACAGATCTTCTCAGGTTCACTCTGTGGAATCTGTCAAATATCTCATGATCGGAATAGCAGCATACCTTATCTTCTGCATCTATGAATCCGTTATGGATATTCTTTCCTGTAATGAAAGAAGGTGTAACACCTCCATTCTGTATGAGGATGGATCTGAGCCTTTCTATCTGGGCCTCTTTTTCACCATATATATATACCTCATATCCGCTTTCTCTCTTGATTCTTATATCCTCAGTAAGCAGCTCGAAATTCTTGTTGAATGAAGGCTGAGGGGATATGCGGAATGAAATGTCACTTTCTTTTACTGATAGAGGTGTATCAAGGAATATTCTTCTGAAACCTTCATACTCTTTATAGAAAGGCCTGTCTTTGTACATGTCAGAAGAATCAAGCCATATCAGAGTATCTTCAGGAAGGATATCAGAGACAGAAATTCCTTCATCAGACGACACAGCCACTATGTCAGACATGATTTCTGCACACTCCTTTTCTTCCTTGGACAACTGAGTGTTCGTGTCGAAAGTATGGATGGAATCCACCTCGTTTCCCCAGAAAGATATTCTGAAAGGATAATTGAGTGAGTAAGAGAAAATATCAACTATAGCACCTCGGATGGCATATTGACCTGGAGATGATACAAAATCCACTTTCTCGAATCCGTTAGAAGAAAGTCTTTCCTTTATGTCTTCATGAGAATACTCTTCTCCCTTGTTAATCACCCATGTTGAAGACTTGATCCTGCCGTCATCAGGAATCTTTTCTTCGAGAGCTTCCGGATATGATACAATGAAAGTCTTTTCACCTGAATATGATGATATCTTTCCTATCGCCGCTGTCCTCTGCACACCAAGAGAAGATTTATAATTACTTCTCTCTATTCCCTTTCCAGATGCAGGGAGATAGAAAATGCAATCTCCTTCTATCAGGTTGTAAAGATCGGCAGAACAATACTCAGCAGCCTCATGGCTGGGAAGGATTATCATATTGATCCCCTTTTCTGCAACCTGAGATAATACAAACCACCTGGCTGACAGAAAGAGCCCTGAACAGTACACATCCTTCTTTTCAGCAGAAAGGGAAATGAGTCTTTCAGATGTTTTTGTACTTATTGACATTTGAGTAAAATTTCGGTTGATAAGCTGTTTATTCCTGTGTTGAAAATCAACTTCATTTTTGTTGATAAGTAAAACGAAAGAGTTGTCAACAATTCATAAAACACTCTGCCAAACGGCTAATCAACATTTATCAAATATTATAAATAAATGAATTTCAGATGGTTCTATATGGTTATCAACATATCAACAACTATATAATCATAAAC
>JAGHSA010000074.1 GCA_018066125.1 Candidatus Cryptobacteroides onthequi
TGAGGAGCTCCAGCAGAAACCAGACAAGGAAAGATTCGAACAGGAGATGGTATTCTATCTGGAGAAGCTCGACATCAACGAGGAAAGGGTACGTCTCCGCCAGCACTGCCAGTATTTCATGGACACCATCGACGGAGAGCCATATCCGGGCAAGAAGCTTGGATTCATCATCCAGGAGATGGGACGCGAGATCAACACTACGGGATCAAAAGCGAACCACGCCCCCATCCAGAAGAGCGTGGTCCGTATGAAAGATGAGCTCGAGAAGATACGCGAGCAGTCTATGAATATCCTCTAATCCGCAAGCTCGAGCACTCCAGCCTCATATCCCCAGCACCAGTTCTGGACAACAGGCACATCTCTGCCGTCAGCGTCCTGACACACCGTCATCTCATCGAGACGGGTGTGTGAGTGTCCGCCTATGACGGCATCCACATTGTGCAGTGAAGGCACGGCAGCCATATCCTCCTTGTAGCCTGCATGGCTGAGGACCAGCACCATATCGCACTTGGCCTCGTTCTTGAGGTAGGACGCCCATTTGTTGGCCACTTCCTCGTATGTCCCGAGCACGGGGATGCGATCTGCGGTATTGCGGTCCACCACGCTCGAAATGTCGCAGAGGATACCCACGATGCCGATATTCATTCCCGCTTTGCGGACAATGGCAAACGGAGTGATGTACCTTCCCGCCTCGAAAGGCGAGAAATCATAATTGGCGCATACACATGGGCAGCGCAGGTTGCCGACACGGCGGCCGAGTTCCTCGATGCCGTTGTCGAACTCATGGTTGCCGAGAGTCACACAGTCATACCCCATCGCATTGATGAGGTCGATCTCAAGGTCGCCCTTGAGAATGGTGAAGTATGACGAGCCCTGGCTGAAATCGCCGGCGTGAACCAACAGGACATTGTCCACTCCCCTCGCCATGCGCATGCTGTCGACAAATGCTGTCCTTTCGATGACACCTCCGTCGCCGGAACGCATCGGGTCCAGATGGCTGTGGGTATCATTGAAATGAATTATCACAAGATCCTTGGAGTGGTCGCAGGAGCAGAGACAGAGCGCTGCGAGAGCGATTGAAACGAACAGTTTTCTCATAAGCTATTTCCCCTCCACAGGTGTTTCTGTCTTGATGATGGTGACTCTGTCATCGATCTCACCCCTGATGCTGCGTCCCTCTGCGGTGATGCGCCTGATATACGGGATGACCACATCGCTGACCTTCTTGTCAGTAATGATGAGATCCTGAGCATTCCTGGCCAGATTGAGGCCATCCCCTCCATTGAGGAGGAAGTCTATGGTCACCAGTCCGTATATCTTCTTGTCATCGACAGGCTGCCCTCCCACAAGAAGACTTTCGAGCCTGCGGTCTCTGACAACCATCTGCACTCCTCCCACCGCCTGGACTCCGTGCTCGGCCATACGCTCGAAGATGTACTTCACATCTGAGCCCTTCAGGGCGACATAAGCCGGGAAGTTGTTGAACGGGAAGATGCTGAGAATATCATCCACAGTCACATTGCCTTTTGGCAGATCGGCACGTATGCCGCCGAAATTGTATATGCCGATATCCACCGGCCTGTCCACTGCCTCGGAGGTGGTCTTCATCAGCACATCGACGAACCAGTTGGACAGCTCGCACTGCGGCTTGTGACGCACCATCTCCTCTTCAGAGTAGCCGATCACCTCCTTTACATGAGCCAGCGCAGGCTGGGCTTCGGTCATGAGCCTTGCGACCTCAACCGTCGAGCCGCCCCTGTACTTCCTGCCGTTCGGGGCTGTGTAGGTATTCTTCTCCACCACGCCTATCGTGGCACTGAGATCATTGGGATTCGGCATGGAGGTGCCGGTACGGCTGCCATCCATCCTCACGGTCTTCCACTTGAAGTCTATGCCGTACGACGACGTGACGGCAAGGAAGAAGAGAATGATAGAGATAAACCTTTTCATGAGCCTACTGTCTGATCCACCTGAGAAGATCCTTCCATGAAGACTTCTTGCCGAACATGAGGATGCCAACCTTATATATACGTGCAGAGAGATATGCGCAGAGCACGAACGTTCCCACGAGCAGGGCGATCGAGAGTGCAAGCTGCCATACAGGCACGCCGAATGGAATGCGGGCGAGCATCACGATAGGAGATGTGAAAGGAATCATCGATCCCCAGAGCACAAGGGCGCTGTCCGGAGCCTTGTATGCATACAGGGCTATGAAGAATCCCAGGAGCAGCGGGATTGTCACAGGTATCTGGAGCTGCTGGGTGTCGCCTTCGTTCTCCACGGCAGAGCCGATGGCGGCAAAGAGAGATGCGTACAGGAGATAACCGAAAATGAAGAAGAGGACAAATGCCACAAGGATCTGAGCGATCGGAAGGTTCTTCACAGTCTCGATGGCTGCAGCAAATCCGCCGTCTTCATCTTCAGCCTGAGCCATCAGATCGCTCACATTCATATTCATGCCGGCCGCATCGAGCTGGTCTGTGCTGACGCCCATGGACTCAACCATGGCCATAGGGTCACCGCCTGCCTGCGACAGGAGATTCTTGCCCATGATGCCGCTCACGACACCGACAATGGCCGCCGTGAGGACGATCCAGAGCATAAACTGTGTGAGAGCCACGAGAGCTACTCCTATGATCTTGCCGAACATGAGCTCGGTTGCCTTGACAGATGACACAAGCACCTCGACCACCCTGCTTGACTTTTCTTCGATGACGCTTGACATCACAGAGCCGCAGAACATGGCGATGAACATGTAGATGATCATGCCGAGAAGCATGGATACGAGCATATACACTCCGGATTCGGAAATGGTTTCCTTGCCTTCCGCATCGAGAGTGTATGACTTGAGCCTGATATTCGGCTTGACATCGTCCATGATGGCTGAAAGGTTCTCGATGCCATAGGAGTCGACTCTGAACTTCTGGATGGCGTCATTGATCTTGTTTGATATGATCTCCGAAGTCTCCATACCGAGAGGCTTTTCCGAGAACGACTCGGCAGCCACGCTCTTCGTCGCCTCGTCGAGGGCTGAGATGCTCAGGACCACGTCGAGTTCCATATCCTTCATGTTGGCCTTCAGCGTATCGACCTCAAGCATGGAAAAATCCACGAACCTGATGGTCTTGCTGTCCTCGAGCGTCGGAACGACGATGCCCGACTTGTCCACCACAGCCACAGTCTTGGCCTGCTCCTTCGCGCCCATCATGATGACGGTAGGAAGAATACACATGGCTGCGAAGAGAATAGGGCCGAGGAAAGTGATGATAAGGAATGATTTCTTCTTTACACGGGTCTTGTACTCCCGGCCGATGATCAGATTGATGACATGCATGTTCATGGCTTACTCTCCTTTAACAAGTTTGATGAAAATGTCATTCATCCTAGGGATGAGCTCCTTGAATGAATTGACTGTTACGCCGCAGCCTATGATGGCCTGAAGAGCCTCATTGCCGCTGACTCCCTCGCCGAGAGAGAGCACCGCGGTGTGACGGGTGCCGTTGGCATCGTCAGAGAGGACCTCGAAAACGCCCGGTGCGCTCACGATAGGAGTCTCGCCGGTGTATATCAGCTCGATATTGTTGTTTCCCCACTGGTGGCGGATATCATTCACGCCTCCTGCCACCACGAGCTTAGACTTGTTGATGAGTGCGATATTGTCGCAGAGCTCCTCGACAGACTCCATATTGTGGGTCGAGAGGATGATGGTGGCACCCTCTGCCTTGAGCCTGAGGATCTCGGTGCGTATGAGCTCCGCATTCACGGGATCGAAGCCCGAGAAAGGCTCATCCAGGATCATGAGCGACGGCCTGTGCACCACAGTGGTGATGAACTGCACCTTCTGGGCCATGCCCTTCGACAGCTCCTCGACCTTCTTTTTCCACCAGTCCTGGATGCCGAAACGTATGAACCACTCCTTGAGTGCTGTCTGCGCCTCGCGGGCGCTCATGCCCTTGAGCTGGGCCAGGAACATGGCCTGCTCTCCGACTTCCATCTTGCGGTAGAGGCCTCTCTCCTCAGGCATATAGCCTATCTTTTCCACATCGCTCTGTGCGATGGGATTGCCGTTGAACAGCACCACTCCGCTGTTGGGGATGGTGATCCTGTTTATGATGCGTATGAGTGTCGTCTTTCCGGCGCCGTTCGGTCCGAGGAGACCGAAGATCTTTCCCTCCGGAATATCAAGCGACACATTGTCGAGAGCCACCTTCTCTCCGAAGGATTTGCTCACATTCTTGCATTCGATGATTCCCATATTACATATTAAGTATTTTCGTTACCAATTCCACAAGAAGAGTGCCCGGCTCAGTGTCTGAGCTGACGTCACCGCCCTTGCCTTTGAAATCATATTCGTTAAGCAGTGATATGACCGCCGTGCTCTTCTGCGGCGGATAGTTCCTGACCGCCATGTCATACTCCCTGAAAAAGAAAGGATTGACACCAAGCACTCTCGCCTTGGCATCAGGGGCCGGGTTGCGGTCGCGGCTGAGGAGCGCCTCATATTTGAGGATGCGGTAAAAATGCGTGAAGAGAGCGCTCACCGCCATCGGCATGGCGAATTTGGAAGACTCGCCTATGTGGGCTGCAATCTTCACGGCCTTGGGGCCGTTTCGATACGAGAGCTCCTTCGTGAGCTCGAATATGCTGTACTGCCTGCTGATTCCGACATTCTTTTCAATGTCTTCCACTTTGATGGACACGGTTCCCTCCGGAAGAGCCTTCAGAAGCTTGTCGGTTTCCACCGCAATGGTACCCAGATTCACGCCGGCGTACTCGCCCAGGAGCTGGGCGGCCGACGGATCGATCTCCAGGCCGCGCCCATGATAATAGGAGATGATCCAGTTCGCGATCTCATAATCCCTCACCAGTGGAGAATCCACCACCACGCCGACCTTCTGGACACTTTTATAAAATGCCTTGCGCTTATCCGCCGACGCTCCGTGCATGAGTACGACGAATACGGTGGAATCCAGAGGATTGGCGCAGTACAGCGAGAACTGCTCGATGTCCTTCATCAGCTGCGCCTCTTTGACCACCACCAGCTGGCGTTCGGCCATCATGGGATAGCGTCTGGCGGCAGAGATGACGGTATCGGCATCGACATCAGAGCCGTAGCATATAGTCTGATTGAAATCCCTTTCCGACTCGTCGAGACAGTTGTCTATGATCTCCTGACAGACCATGTCGGGATAAAATGCCTCCTCACCCATGAGAAGATAGACCGGCTTGAACACACCTGCCCGCACATCACGGATGATTTCCCGGCACTGGGAATCGACATTGATCGAAACTTTAGCCATATCTGCAAAAATAAATTCAAATATACGAGGAATTTTCTTATTTTTGCAATCACAAAGGAGAGATGCTCGAGTGGCTGAAGAGGCACGCCTGGAAAGCGTGTAAACTCCTAAAGGGTTTCACGAGTTCGAATCTCGTTCTCTCCGCAGATAAGAAATGACCTCCTGACCGCCTCGGACGCGGCAGAGTCGATGATTTCCCGGGCGCGGGCCAGTCTGGCTGCAGCTGCTCCGGGATTTTCAATTATAGACCTGATGACCGCCGACGCCCTGTCGGAAGCACCGTCCTCGTCTATGTCCAGCAGCCACTCTCCGAGGCCTATTGTGTTCCACATATCGCTCTTGTTCCCGAATCCCGAATGTCTGAGCACGACTGCGGGGACTCCGTTGCCGGCCGCCATGACCTGAGAGTGCATCTCTATGCCATAGACACAGAGCGAATGCATATATACGGACAGCGCCAGATCAGGAGCCCACAGGCTCTCCAGATATGTGCAGAACGGCTTGACATCCTCCGGCAGACGGTCATAGACAAGCTCTTTGCACAGACGGACTTCAGGGATCTGTTCAGCACAGATGAGTACCTTGAGTCCCCTCTCCCTGACCGTCTCGATTATCGTGCGGCGCAGGATATCGTTGTCCCGGTCAAGGCACTCATCGTTCTTCGCCTGCTTCTTTGAATTCACATGCCCTCCGAAAAACTCCCATTTCGGAGTATATCTGAAACCGGGGATGCAGCAGATGAATCCCCGGTCAGACAATCCGTGGGCTTTCATGAACCCGGCTGCACCGGCTTCGTCTGTACAGTCGAAATCGAAGACGGCATCAGGCACCCAGCCTGTCAGAGACGGGGTCGTATCCTTTTCCTTCGCAAGGCCTGCCGATATCTCGTCCCTGAACCATGCGAAATCCATCCCCCGGAGGTACTTGTCTTCCGATCCTGCATATCCTATCGCATATGCCCCTGACGGCTTGGATGTATGCTTACGGTATTGTTCAAGAGACGGTCCCACTGCGATGCCGCTCCCCGATGAGACCAGGAAGAGATCCGACTCCGCCACAGCATCTCGCAGCTCTGGAGACGCCTCGGACGGATTCTCATACTGACCGCAGACTATCCTGACCTCCGGGAACCGCCTTTCCATCATAGCTGACAGAGTGCTGTCCAGAGGCGCCGATGCCCATATCGTGATATCGACATCGGCCGGGAGATGCTTTTTCAGAACATTGAGCGTAGCCGGTCCATGAGCGGCTGTACCTATATTGTAGTTGATGACCCTGCCGTCATAGACAGTCCTGAAATCCCTCAGCAATATGTGTCTGTATCGTGGTTCCGGGGTGCCGTGGTCCCGGCAATGGCAAGAAGCCACCGCCAGAAGAGAGAGCAGTATGAGTATGCGTTTCATGGCGGTCATCAGTCTGCCCACATCTCCTTTCCCCACTCCCCGGGCGCAGACCCCATGACGAATTCGAGTCGGCCGCCGCGCATCAGATCCTCATGCGGTATGGTGGAGTACGGGTACGGCTTCCCATTGAGGGTGGCCGAGGTGATATAGCGGTTTTCAAGCGACAATCCCTTCGCCACTATGGTGAATTTCTTACCATTCGAGAGCCGTATCACAGACTTCGGCAGCGACGGGGTATGGAGCAGGTAGAATGGGAATCCCGCATCGGGGTACAACCCCAGCGTGTGGAAGATGTACCACGCGGACATCGCTCCGGAATCATCATTTCCCGGGATGCCGCATGGCCCCGCAAAAAAGCCGTCCAGCAGGTCCCTGACGCGGTCATAGCTCCTGTCCGGGCGACCCACCCAGTGATAGAGGCACGAGCTCAGGAACGAAGGTTCATTCCCGGCATCGATATAACCTCCGTCAAAGCATACATCGAGCCTGCGCTCAAATTCTTCCCTGCCGCCGCAAAGGGCGATCAGCCCTTCCACATCATGCGGCACGCACAGACACGATTCGATGGAGTTGGCTTCGTAGAACTGTATCCACCATGTATTCTCAAGTCCCTTCGAAAGCGGCTCCGGATGCACCGCAATCCCTTCCCGCGGGATGCGCATCAGCATGATGGTATCGGCAAAGGCACCATTCTCGGCCTTCGGCACCATAAAACCGCTGAGTCCAAGCGCGCTGGCAGTCGGGTCCCAGATGTTTTTCCAATTGTGGCTGCGTTTCTCGAGATCGGCTGCGACATCACGCCTGCCGAGGGAATCCGCCACCCGGGATATGAGATAATCCAGGAAAGAATAGTCTATGGTCCGGCTTCCGGCCCGGATATACCTGTCACTCGGTACATACCCGAGACGCATATAGTCATCAAGGCCCCTTCTTCCTTCCGCATCGCCTTTCGGTCCCGGATCCTTATAGGCATCCGTCAGCATCGCATCGAGGGCGGTCTGATAGTCTATCCCCTTGACACCCTTGAAGAAAGCATCCGAAATGACCACATCGGCGGTGGTCCCGCCCTGGATGCTTCCATTGACACCTCCTGCGCGGAGATCGGGAAGGTATCCCTCCCTCTTCCATATCTCAAGCATGGCGTTGATCAGGTCAGCGGCACGTTTCTCATCGAGTATCGTGATGAGAGGCATCACTGTCCTGTATGTATCCCAGAGGGCATAGTAGTCATCATAATCCACCGCACCGCCGCCAGGCACCTCGCCGGTACGGTCAGTAGGCATCTGATATGCGTGGAAAATGCCCGTATAGAGCATCTTCTTGACATTTTCAGGAGTATCCCCGGGGACCCTTATCTGCTCGAGCAGCGGACGCCATGCAGCCAGAAGGTCCTTCTCCGCCCTGTTGAAATCCCCCGGAACAGAATGGGCGTTCTCTTCTGCCTTCTCATGGGACAGATAGGAAATGCCTACCCTCGCCGTGACTACGTCGGCATCGAATACCAGATTGACAGCCTTGTCCATCCTCACGCACTTCACTGCCGGCGAAGACAGCAGTATATGGAAATAAACTGTATAAGGTTCAGTATGGCCCACTCCACCGTCTGTCATGGAGTAACCAGCGACCACGCAGGGATCCGCTTCATCCCAACGTGCCTCCCCATCGATATTCCATTGGAAGGAATGGTCTTCATTCGGTTCACAGTCACCAAGGCAGTGGCCTGCGTCTATCTCCAGTCCATGCAGAGGAGCCGATGCCGGATAGCTTATCCTGTAGACGGCAGCCCGGTCTCCGGCAGTAATCTCCGTCTTGATGCTGCTGCCTCCGAGGACACAGGCGTAGTGGCCGAGAGTCATTTCTTCTGTCTCCCGCATTGCGGTGTGGTCATCCTTATCCAGTCCCCTTGAGAAAGGCATCAGCAGGACATTGCCATACCTTGAAGGGCCATCAGTGCCTGAAAGGTGGTTCTGAGAGAAGCCTTCCACCGGTATCTTCATAGGCATGTATCCGGTGGTATAGAAATCAGTACAGTCCGGCCCCGGCTTGACCATACCGAAAGGCATGGAAGGGCCTACAGTTGTGGAACCGGCACAGTCGGCACCGATGATCGGATCGACATATCCGGTCAGATCCTCTGTGCAGGAACACGCCATCAGCACGAAGGCGGCCGCCAGAATATTTACAGTATGTTTCATAAGGATTGAAATGACTGTGTCAAAATTACAAATTTATTTTTTTACTCAAATGCGTGAATTGCAGCAGATTGCACGAAATGAGCATAATGGCAGTTAACAAAACAGTTAATTACAGGACATACATATTGCGCAAAAAACGACAAAAAGCTTGTTTTCAAAACCAAAATATTCATATATTTACTGAATAAATAAGTAACACTTTTACAACCATTATTTATTAACCTTCATTATCAACACAATGAAAAGAACAATCTTTATGAGATTGGCACTCGTTGTTGCGACTCTTCTTGTGAGCGTCAACATGTTCGCTCAGAAGGTGACCGTCACCGGTAAGATCACTGACGCTTCTGGTCAGCCTGTCATCGGTGCTGCTGTCTTCGAGAAGGGAACCTCCAACGGTGCTGCCACAGATGTTGACGGTAGCTACTCTATCTCCGTCAATGCTGGTGCCACACTGGTTTATTCCTGCATAGGTTATGCAGATGCTACCAGGACCGCAACTTCAAATGGTGCTATCAACGTGACCCTCGATGAGGATACAACCATCCTCGACGAGACCGTTGTCGTTGGTTACGGTACCCAGAAGAAGGTCAACCTTACAGGTGCTGTGGACGTTGTCACAAGCGAAGTGCTTGACAACCGTCCTGTATCCAACCTCACCCAGGGTCTCCAGGGTGCAGTTCCAAACCTTCAGATCACTTTCGCCGACGGTAAGCCTAACCGCAGCTCTGACTATCAGGTGCGTGGTACAGGTTCTATCGGTCAGGGTGGTGCCGCACTCGTCCTCATCGACGGTGTAGAAGGTGACCCTGCAATGCTCAACCCTAGCGACGTGGCTTCAGTCTCTGTCCTCAAGGACGCATCTTCAGCTGCCATCTATGGTGCCCGCGGTACATTCGGTGTGATCCTCATCACCACCAAGGACCCTAACAAGGAGAAGACATCCGTTACCTATTCTGGCAATGTCCTCATCAAGGCTCCTACCGTTGTCCCTAACGTAGTGACCGACGGTCTTGAGTTCACTGAGTACTACCTCGAGGCTTACCAGAACTGGCAGGGCGCAAAGCCTACCAAGTTCCACTCTTCTCTCAAGATCTCTGACGCATGGCTCGAGACTCTCCGCGGAGGCCAGACAGGTGTCGTCACCGAGAAGAACGGCAACTACTCTTACTATGGAAGCACAGACTGGTTCGACCTCCTTTATAAGGACAGCGCTATCGGTCAGGAGCACAACATCACTGTACAGGGCGGCGGCAAGAAGGCCAACTTCCTCGTATCAGGACGTCTCTACAGCCAGGGTGGTATCTTCAACTACGACCCTGACAACTACAACATGTTCAACATCCGTGCAAAGGGTTCAGTACAGGTTACCGATTGGCTCAAGGTCAGCGACAATGCAGAGTTCTCTGACATGACCTACCACAACCCTATGAACGTCGGCGAAGGATCTGTATGGTACGCTATCGAGTCTGAGGGTCAGCCTGTCAATGTTCTTTACAACCCTGACGGCACACTCTCACAGGCAGGTGCAACCATCCTCGGTTCGTTCATCTATAAGAACAACTACCAGGATACCGACAGAAGAATCTTCCGCAACACAGCAAGCGCAGTTGCAAACCTCTTCAAGGACGTCCTTACATTGAACGCAGACCTCACACTCCGCTACACTGACAACCGTATGAACGGCGTTCAGTCTCCAGTGCCTTACACAGCTGCAGAAAACGGTGCAAAGAAGTATATGGGTAGTTCCTTCGATGGCATCTACACTACTAACGCATCCAAGAGATATCTTGCAACCAACGTATATGGCCAGTTCGCGAAGACATTCGGCATCCATGACATCAAACTCATGGCCGGATACAACTACGAGCAGGAGGTATACAACTACAAGTTCATGCACAGAAATGGAAAGATCTATGAAGGCGCTGACGACATCGCCCTCACCACCGGTACCGCTAAAATCAATAGCGACTACACCAAGTGGCGCATCGCCGGCGGTTTCTTCCGTGCGAACTATGTCATCGCTGACCGCTACCTCCTCGAGGTTAACGGACGCTATGACGGTTCTACAAAGTTCCCTACTATCCAGCAGTGGAAGTTCTTCCCTTCAGCATCTCTCGGTTGGAGAGTATCACAGGAGCCTTGGTTCAATATCGACCCATCAAAGGTATCTAATGTAAAGTTCCGTGCTTCTTACGGTTCACTCGGTAACGGTAATATCTCACCTTACCAGTTTGAGGAGCTCTTCAGCATCTGGAATCAGAACCGTCTCCTCAATGGCTCAAAGAACCTTGCAACAAGTGCTCCAAAGCCAATCCCTTCAAGTCTTACATGGGAGACTTCAACAACAGCCAACTTCGGTGCTGACCTCGGTTTCCTCAGCGACAGGCTCACACTCACTGCTGACTACTACATCCGTAACACTACGGATATGTACTGCTCAGCAACTGAGCCACCTGCAGTTTATGGAGCAGATGCTCCTAAGGGCAACTACGCAGACATGACCACCAAGGGTTGGGAAATCGTTCTCACATGGAAGGATCAGTTCGACCTCGGTGGCAAGCCATTCGGATATCAGATCAAGGGTACTCTTGCTGACTCAAAGTCTGTCATCACAAGCTATCCTAACGACGAGAAGTATTACAATGCAGCTCCTGGAACAAATATCACAAAGTTCAATTATTACGAAGGAATGACCCTCGGCGAAATCTGGGGACTTGTGAACGACGGATATTTCACCTCAGCTGATTTCGATGCAAACGGAAAGCAGATCGCAGGTCCTGACCAGAGCTTCCTCCAGAACAACAATAACAAGACATGGCAGGCTGGTGACCTTAAGTTCAAGGATCTCAACGGCGACGGCAAGATTGACTTCGGAAGCAGAACCGTTTCTGACAGCGGCGACCGTAAGGTTATCGGTAACACACTTCCTCGATACACATTCAGCCTCAACACAAGTTTCGACTGGAACGGAATCTTCCTTTCTGCATTCTTCCAGGGTGTAGGGCATCAGGATTGGTGGGCAGGTGGCGACAACTCCATGTTCTGGGGTCAGTACTCACGTCCATACTCAAACATCCCTGCTGACATGGTCGGCAACTGGTGGACACCAGACAACCAGGATGCATACTGGCCAAGATATGTAGGTTACATCGCACACCAGGCGGCTCGTACACTCCATGTACCTCAGACCAAGTATCTCCAGAATGTTGCATACATCCGTCTCAAGAACCTCCAGATAGGATACAATCTTCCTAAGAGCTGGGTTGAGAAGATCAAAATGGAGAACGCCAAAGTATATCTCTCTGGAGAAAACCTCTGGGCTTGGTCACCTCTCTACAAGCATAGCCGCCAGTTTGACGTCAACAGCATCATGGGCGAGGATACCGAGACTCTCGAACTCGTTAAGAACGGCCTCTATTCTTCTCCTATCATGGCTGATGGTGGTTCAAACTACAGCTACCCTATCCTGAAGACCTTCACTTTCGGTATTTCTGTAACCTTCTAATGAATTGAACAAATGAAAAAGTATATATTCTTAGCATTTGCCCTGATCGCTTTTGCGTCATGCGACATGTACGAGAATCCAAAGGCTTCGGTCGGCAAGGATGCATTGTTCGCAAGTGAGAGTGGTCTGAAAATGTATACAAACTCCATGTACGATGTTATGCCGGGCCTCGGCAGCGGTATGACATCATGGGGACAGACTGGTACCAACATTGTCAATCCTTACCTCGGTGTTCGTGAGAGATTCCAGACCTCATATAGCGCGGACATGAGAGGCAAGTGGGGTTGGACTACCCTCCGCAACATCAACTATTTCCTCGACAACAACACCAACGAGAATGTCAGCGCAGCAGTACGCGACAACTACAATGGTATCGCCCGTTTCTGGAGAGCAGTATTCTATTTCACAATGACCCAGGAGTACAATGACGTACCATGGATCGATCATGCTCTTGAAATCGACGATGAGCTTCTTCACGCTCCTCGTGACAAGCGTGATGTAGTCGCTGAGCACATGTATGAGGACCTCCAGTTCGCCATCGAGCACATCAGCGAGAGCTCCAACTCAACGGCCTCTGTAGTCACAAGCCTCGTTGCTGCAGGTATGCAGTCACGCTTCTGCCTCTGGGAAGGTACTTTCCGCAAGTATCACGGAGAGGCCAATGCAGACAAGTGGCTCCAGCGTGCAGCTGACGCAGCTGACATCGTAATGAAGAGCGGCAAGTTCTCTGTTTACATGGGCGGAAGCGCTCCTTACAGAGCTCTCTTCGTTGCAAAGGACCCTATCGCTACTGAGGTAATGCTCGCTACTGTTTACGACGCGACTCAGGGAATGGTTAACGGTGAGAACAGAAGGTGCACTGCAGCAACTCTGGGCAACCCATTCTGCACCAGCCGCCAGTTCATGAACCTCTACCTCAATCTTGACGGTACCCGTTACACTGACAACGAGGCATACAAGACTCAGGAGTTCATGCATGAGTTTGACGGTCGCGACAAGAGAATCGGCCAGACCTTCCGTATCCCTGGTACAATCCGTTCAAACGGTCCTGCATATCCAGACTGGGGTTACACCTTCACAGGCTACATGGGTATGAAGTTCTGTACAGATGACGCAGATCTCGATGGTAAGTACATGAACGAGAACAACTATGTATGGATGCGCTACGCTGAGGTCCTCCTCAACTACGCAGAGGCAAAGGCTGAGCTCGGAACACTTACCGACGCAGACTGGGCAAAGACCATCGGCGCTCTCCGCAAGCGTGGCGGTATCACAGCTGGCACAGAAACAAAGCCAACAACTGTTGATACATACCTCCAGCAGACCTGGTTCCCTAAGATCACTGACGCTACCGTCCTTGAGGTACGCCGTGAGCGTCTCATCGAGCTCATCTGGGAAGACACGCCTAATGCATTCGGCGATGTACAGCGCTGGGCATGCGGTGAGCTCCTCTTCATGAAGTGGCAGGGTATCTACATCAAGGAGTTCGATAAGAACATCGACCTCGACCTTGATGGCACACCTGATGTATACTTCATCAAGGACAGCGCGAAACCTAAAGCTGAGGGACATGTAGCATACATCGACGTGAAGAACAGCAACTGGTCTATCGACACAGATGGTCATACTATCCTCTTCTCACCTGCAAGTAGGGCACTTGAGACTTGGACAGAGAGAATGTACTTCGCTCCTATCTCTTCAAGTGACCTCGCACTCAACCCTAACCTCGGCCAGAACCCTGGTTACTAGTAAAGCAAGAGGATATTATCCTCGACATAACAATGAGGGCGACCCGAAACGGGCCGCCCTTATTTGTATATTATATGTAGTGCAGTGCTACTCTCCCCTGACAGCAGCGGCTGTCCAGTTGCGGAAGAACCTCAGAACCTTGTCCCTGTCATATCCTTCACCATCCTCGAGATAGCTCGAGTCCTGGAAATGAAGCACCTTTCCCTCAGAGTCGAGCACCACCATCACAGGGAAACCGAAGCGCATTGGATTGCCAAGTTTCGCCATGGCATCAGAATATGTCTCATTCTTTCCAGTCTCAGGATTCTTGTGACGGACATTGATGTGGACATAGACATAATCGGCGTCAACAAGCTTGGATATCTCTTCATCAGAAGTGATGAAGTCTGCGAACCTGAGGCACCATGGGCACCAGTTGCCTCCCACCTGGCAGATGACATTGCGGCCGGATGAGGCCGCTTCACTGATGGCTGCATCTATCTGTGCAGAAGGGTCGGCGTCGTCATCATACACCCTTGCAAGAGCGCTGACGTCCGCATTCTTCTCGACAGGAGCCGCTTCAGTCTGTGATCCGTTCTGATTTGAGCAGGACAGCGCAAGCACTGCTGCGGCCGGCACGAGTGCCAGCTTCAAAAATAGTCTCTTCATATTATTTAAAGTGTAATTGTTTCCTTGAGTCTTATATCTTCACTGCTGGCTCCTATCCTGAGCTCGAACTCCCCTGGCTCGACCGTCCATTTCATATCCTTGTCAAGCATCTGGAAGTTCTCCGGAGTCAGTGTGAACGATACTTTCTTTGTCTGACCAGGTTCAAGAGACACACGCTCGAAGCCGCGGAGCATGGAGTCATACGCGACCACAGAGCTGACCATATCCCTGATGTAGAGCTGCACCACCTCATCACCGGCACACCTGCCGGTATTGGCTACATTGCAGCGCACCTTCACCGTGCCGTCTTCCCTCTTTTCGACTTCCATGTCAGAATACTTGAATGTGGTATAGCTGAGGCCGTATCCAAAAGGATATAGCGGGCCGAGAACTCTTGTAGAGCCACTTCCATTGGGACCATGTGATGACTGGCGTCCATGTGATCCCTTCTTGTACGGGAAGTTATACTCTATCTGTCCCACAGTCTTAGGGAAGGTGACAGTAAGTTTTCCGCTCGGGTTATTCTCTCCGAAAAGAGTCTGTGCGAGCACACGCCCTCCAAGATAGGTAGGGAACCACATTTCAAGTATTGCAGGAAGATTGGCATCAGCCCAATTCACCGTAAGCGGCTGGCCGTTGATCAATACCAGCACCACAGGTTTTCCTGTAGCCTGCAGACGCATCAGATATTCTCTCTGGTGGCCCGGGAGATCCAGAGACACACGTGAGTGGCTTTCGCCTACGATATCATCGCTCTCTCCCATCACTGCTATGATGACATCCGCTTCTGACGCCCTTTCGACGCCACGCTGCATCATCGAGGACTCGGCGTCAGTGATAGGGAAAGGCATCACGTCACTGACAGGGAAATCGGCATCCACGACATCACATCCCTTCTCATACATCACCTCGACTGAGTCACCGAGATATTCTCTCAGTCCTCCGAGCATGGTGACAGGATCAAGTCCATTAGGGCCATAACGGCTGAACATGTAGTCAGAATAGTCGGCAAGCGGTCCGGTGACAAGCACCTTGCGGAGTGCGCTCTTATCCAGAGGAAGGAGCGCCCCTTCATTCTTCAGAAGCACCACGGCCTGGCGTCCCATGTCCATGATGAAATCCTCATGACAATCTGCACCGGCATACTTGTCGGCAAGAGTACCGTCACCGCTGTACGGATTGTCGAACAGGCCAAGTCTGAACTTGACGCTGAGCACCTCCCGCACCCTCTGATCAATGGTCTCCTGCGATATGAGTCCATTGGCATATGCAGACCTGAGGGCAAGAGTGAAATTTTCCGGTTTGGTGAAGTGGGTTCTCACATTGAGACCGGCTTCCAGAACCTGACGGACTGCATCCTCGTATGACGTCGCGACATTGTGCTTTGTATAGACATACTCCACAGCCTCGCTGTCGCTGACAACGTATCCGTCAAAGCCATATGTGTCGCGAAGCAGTTCCGTGAGGAAATAGTGTGATGCAGACACCGGTTCTCCATTCCAGTCATTGTAGCTGCTCATCACCTCCATAGGATGCACCTTGCGTATCACCTCCGCGAAAGGATAGAGGAAAAGCTGGTGCAGATCCCGGGGCGTGATGTGAGGGTCCGTCCTGCACTGTCCGTCACGTCCTCCTTTCGGAACACCATAAGCCGCATAATGTTTCAGTCCGGACGCCACGCCCTGACTCTGGACACCGGCAGACATCTCCGTACCGAGCTGTGCCACAAGATACGGGTCTTCGCCATAACACTCCACGGTACGTCCCCATCTCTGATCACGGGCGACATCAAGTATAGGTGCATAGACGCTGTGGTAGCCGATAAGGCGTGCCTCATAGCCCGCAATCTCGCCTGCTGTGCGTACAAGGTCACGGTTCCAGGTACTACCGATGCCTATCGGAGCCGGAAGCGGGGTGGCCTTTGTATGATTCAGTCCATGGATACCCTCATTGGAAAACTCCACCGGAATACCCAGACGAGTCTCTTCAACGAAGAACTTCTGTACCTTGTGGAGAGCCTCGACATGGTTTGAGAAAGGATATATGAGTTCTCTTGCAGTCCAATATCCCTTTCCGACACCGTTCAGCTGCTCGTCTATGTTGGCTATGCCGTCTTTCCACACGCGTGTCTTCCACTCTGCGGTAGGAAGAGAGTCCGCAAGGACTCTCTTGTAGCCATACAATGTGGTCAGCTGGCAGGTCTTCTCATCCATATTCATCTGGCTGAGGAGATCCTCGACACGGTCTTCTACACTGCGTGAAGGGTCCTCATATATATCCTTCACACCGTTCTTGTTGAAATCGATCCAGCCTTTATGATAGATGGAGGAACGGCCGGTCTGCGCAAGGCACATGCCTGACGGAATAAAAAGAGTCATGGCTGACAGCGCAGCCATGACCGGATAGAAGCGGAATCTCATTTATTTCCTTTTTATGATGAACTCGAAATGAGCGTCTGAGAACACTCTGTCTTCCTTGAGAGGAGCAGGACCGCAGCTGTCGCCGCCAAGACCGGTGACCGCAGCATCGAGGCAGAGCCATGTATCTCCAGGAGCTGGAAGCTCATACTGATGCGCCGCAAAGGTCATGTCGTAGGCACTGTACGGGAGAGCGCATACCGACATCACAGGAAGACCTGAGTCACTCTTGCGAAGGCTGTTTCCGGCAGCCTCGAAAACCACTCCCCTGCCGTTCCTTCCTGTCAGGCTTGCCCATCTCACCTGCTCATGATTTGACATGTCCTGAGGCTTGGTATAGTCGACTACCTGCTCCTTGACAGTGCCGGAATACTTGCCGACAAACGCGCAGGTATAACGGTCAGAGTAGTTTTCTACCGGGCCTCTTCCATAGTAGGTGAAATTGTCAAGAGACTGAGGCACACGTACTACATAGCCGAGTCTCGCCAGAGGAAGTTCAGGCTTGTCTGAGCTTATGTCTGACTTGCAGAGGATGGAACCGTCACGCTTGACAGTCCAGCAGAGTTTCTGTGTGAATACAGCCACGTCTGTCTTCTCCGGGAGCTGCTCGACAGAGCTTGTCGCAGATGCTGTAGTTCCCACGAGACGCGATGCGTTCTTTGCCTTTGAGGTGACTGTGAAGCAGATCTCATAGGCATCACCGGCGGCATTGACCTTCATGTCTGATGCGGAGTGCTCGAGATTCTCAAGACCGTTCTCGAACCAGCCGTCAACTGCCCATCCGTCATTGTTGATGTAAGCTCTATATACATTGAGTTCAGGACCCTGATCCTTGCAGATGACATCTCTGCCTCTGTATCTGAGGCTTGAGATGGTACCGGTGGCGGCATCGAAGGTGACTGCGAAACGGCGTCCCTTCACGCATACATCACCTGTAGAAGGATCCTGCTTCATCTTGAGCTTTCTGCCCTTGACATTGTCAGTGGCAGCCGGAGCGGCAGCCTGGAGGAAGAGCTGCTCCCTGCAAGGCTCATATCCCTTGTCAGCCCAGAGCATGTCTTCCTGATATGCGTAATAGACATTGAGGTAGCACTCCCTGCCCTGAGGGAGCTGTCCTATGCTGATGGTCTTCTCGGTTGCAGTGCGTGGAGCAAGACCCTCAGCCTCGAACGAGCCGGCAGCGACTATGTCACCGTCAGCGACAAGCTCCCATCTTCCGTCATAGGATGCGGCTTCGAAATAGTTCTTGTTGAATATCTTCACCGTGACGCTGCCTGCAGACTGCGCGGCGAGCGTGGTGATGAGATTCTGGTAAACCTTCTTCACCTCCTCGTACTGAGGCTTCGGGGTACGGTCACCGAAAAGGATGCCGTTCATCACGAACTGGCCGTCATTAGGTGTATCGCCGAAGTTGCCTCCAGACGCAAGGTATCTTGTACCGTCTGCGGTGTAGTTGTAGAGTGACTGGTCCACCCAGTCCCAGATGGCGCCGCCCATGAAGAAGTTGGTCGAATCCATGGATGTCCAGTACTGGGCGAAGTTGCCGAGGGCATTGCCCATGGAGTGGGCGAACTCATTGATATGGTATGGATACTTCACATTTCCCTTTCCTGTGGCCACACGTGCCACCCACGGAACTGAAGGATACTGGCTGCAGCCGATATCGGAGATGTCATTGTTTCGCTCATACTGGATGAGACGCATGGCATCCAGAGCCCTTGCTGCTGCGTAGGTGACCTTGAAGTTGTCTCCAGGACCGGCCTCGTTGCCCATGCTCCAGATGATGATGGATGGGTGGTTGTAGTTCTGGCATACCATCTCCGTCATTCGGGCGACATGGGCGTCCGCAAGCTCTGCAGGATGAGAGAGAGAAGCCACTCCGTAATGATAGTGATGGCTCTCGATGTTGGCCTCGTCCATCAGGTAGATACCGTACTTGTCGCAGAGCCAGTACCAGTATGGATCGTCAGGATAGTGGGAGTCGCGCACATGATTGATGTTGGCGCGCTTCATCAATATCACATCCTGCTCCATCACCTCGCGGGTGACTGCATGCCCCATGGACGGTTCGGTCTCGTGACGGTTCACTCCGCGGAGCTTGACTGTCTTGCCATTGAGGTAGAAATAGCGGCCTTCGATACCGAACTCGTCCTCCTCTGCAGGAGTGTCCTTGATGGCAACAGTGCGGAATCCTGTGGTCGTAGAGAAGATATCGAGCGTCTTTCCCTCGGCGTCCTTGAGCTGACCTACGAGGGTGTAGCGGTGTGGAGCCTCTGCAGACCATGGCTTGGCTGCCTCGAAAGGAAGGGTGCAGTCGAGCGCCTGTCCCTTGAACTCCTGCACGAGTTCATTCTCGTCAGAATAGAGCTTATTCTCGTAGAGCGCGTAATCGACGGTGAGGCCTTCTGCACCGGTGACGCATGCCTCGACATGGAGGCTGTTCATCGAAGGGGTGACGCGGATGTCACGCACTGACACCTGAGGCTTCGCCTCCAATGCCACGGTGCGGAAGATACCCGGGAGGCGGAACATGTCCTGAGCCTCGAAGTTGGAAGCATCGCTGTTGCGGTACACCTCGACCGCGAGCACGTTCTCCCCTGCCTTGAGGTAATCGGTGATATCGAACTGAGCCACATTGCGGGAGTTCTTTGAGAAGCCCACATATGTGCCGTTGACCCAGAGATAGAAGAATGAGTCCACTCCGTCGAAGTTGATGAACACGCGCATGCCTGACCATGAGTCAGGGCAGGTGAAGCTGCGGCGGTATGAGCCTACCTCATTGCGGGCCTTGTACATTGTCCAGGTCTGAGGCGGTTCACGCATCACTCCGAGACGCCAGTCATCCGGTTTGATCTCGTGATACCACGGAACATTCACGTTGACGTAGATAGGTGTTCCGTATTTCTGGCTGCCATCCTTGCCGACTCCGACGATATTCCAGTTCGAAGGGACTTCAATATCGTCCCAGCCGGTCACATCGTAATCCATCGCATAGAATGTCTGCGGACGCTCTTCAGGGTTTGCGACCCAGTTGAACTTCCATGTGCCGTTGAGGCTCTGCCAGTAAGCACTGTTTTCCGGCAGGACACGGCGGGCTGATTCTGTGTCGTTGAACGAGAAGAACCATGCATGCGGCGCTTCCTTGTTCAGAGACAATTCCTTGAAGGACTGCCACTCTGTCCCTGTCGGGGCATCCTGACGTCCGTAGGCGAAGCCTGAGAGAGCTGTCGCCAGCAGTAACAATAATGTCTTCATATGCTTTATTTTTTGGTAATTCGATTTTGGAACTCAATCCATAAATATAGTGATAATTTTTCACTAAATTTGTGAATACACCAAATCAGATTCGATATGAAAAAGACACTCGTCACCATAATCTGCCTTGCCCTCGCATTCGCGGCACAGGCTCAGGACAGAATAGAACTCATCCATGGTCCATATCTCCAGGATATAGGCACCACAGAAGCCACCGTGGTATGGATAGCCAGCACCAATTCTGTGGGATGGGTCGAGCTTGCACCTGATGACGGAAGCCACTTCTACGAGACTGAGAGGCCGAAATATTTCGACAGCAGGAACGGCATAAAGACTGAGTCAAGGGTGCACTCCGTGAAGATCACCGGTCTCAAGCCGGGCACCACGTACAGATACAGGGTATTCTCTACAGAAATCACTGAGCACAAGGCCAATTTCGTCAGCTATGGCAGGACAGCTTCCACAAGGGTTTTCCAGAAAGAGCCTCTCCGCCTGACTACTCTGGACCCAGAGAAAGAGAGTGTGTCTTTCGCAATGCTCAATGACATGCACGGAGACACACTGAAGCTTGAGAAACTCATCGGATATTGTGACATGGCCAAGACCGACATGGTGCTCTTCGTCGGTGACATGGTGTCGATTTTCAACAGCGAGGAGCAGGTGTTCAGCGGATTCATGGACAAGGCCACGGAGATTTTTGCTGCCGAAAAGCCTGTGTTCTATACAAGGGGCAACCATGAGACCAGAGGGGAACTCGCATACTGTTTCCAGGATTATTTCTCTCCTTCAAAGGAGCACATCTACTATATGTTCAGGCAGGGCCCTGTATGCTTCATCGCTCTTGACAGCGGTGAGGACAAGCCAGACAGCGATATCGAGTACAGTGGCATCAATGTGTATGACGAGTACCGCAGCGAGCAGGCAGAATGGCTGAAGAAGGCCGTGCAGAGCGAAGAGTTCAGGACAGCGCCATTCAAGATTGTGACCTGCCATGTGCCCGCGATGGGCGGCTGGCACGGCGAAAAGGAGGTAAAGGAGAAGTTCATCCCTATCCTCAATGAGGCCGGCGTGGACATCATGCTCACCGGCCATCTCCACAGGCGCATGCACCGCAATGCCGGCGATGACGGTGTCAATTTCCCGGTGCTCGTGAACTCCAGTGAGGACGTGCTGCAGTGCACCGTCAGCGGCCAGGAGCTCAAGATCCGCATCGTGGACCTGCAGGGCAAGACGGTCGACACTCTTACCATCAAGAAATAGCGGGTCGCGGCGGAGAACGGCAGCAATGTTTCGTCGCAGCAAGGGCCGGCCGGGCACCGGACTCCACGTCTCGGCGGCTGCTCAAGCGCTTCGGTCCTATCCCTGCAGGGGGCTAAGCCGCCCCCTGAACCCCTTGCGTCCCTCAAGTGCCTTTCCGTATTTGCACTATGTCCTTGCAATCTGCAAATACCCGGCACCGGGCCGGTTCGCTGATGCTCACCTTTAACGGTCGTCACACAAAATCCGCTCCCGGGCGGAGCCCTCAGCGCTGTCGCTGTCCCGCCGCCTCGACGGATCGTCCTGCACCCGGCCGACCCTTGCTGTCTCAGACCAGAAAACATGCAGCCAGAGGTGGCCTGCAGATCTTTTTCCTACATTACAGCGTTTTGGACACACTTGATGAAACACTACCGATGCTTACTTGCATGCTGCCATTTCATCATATACCCGTCGAACAAATATGAAAAAGCCTGCGTCGGTTAGGCGCAGGCAGGAATGAAGTTATAAAATATTGTCCAAATAGTAGCAAACTGAATAATCAAAAACTTCGGTACTTGTCATGTCGCAGTCAAATGAAGCAAGATAGGATAACACCATTTCCTGAGTAAGCCTATCTCTCTTATATTTTGATTTGTACTTCTCAGTCTGTTCATATTCTCGAGGAACGCCTTGTTCATAATACACCCACCTGTCATTCTCCTTCATTGAGTACACATACCTGACAGTGTGATATGTTTCATTTACTTTACCATGAAAATAATGGATTCCCTGTTCCCAGCCATGTTCAGGGAGATAAATATTGAACCCCGCAAATTCAAGACTTAAATCTTCACATAAACGATTAATTGCAAAATAATGATTACTTCCCTCATCGCTCATGAAAATGCAATACGGCTTACCTTTAGGATTCCATAGATATGCATGACAAGTATGTCCTCCTCGTAGCAATCGCATTGTTAATGCCGCTTCTGACATGTCGCCAGAGAATTTACTTACAACAATACGTCTATTCCAAGTCGTAAACATATCTCGTAGTGTTTCGATATCCTTGAAGATAATGATACAGTGGGTTGGGTACATATAATACTATTATTTGGGTGTGAATGTCACTATTTTTTCGGAATTATTCCACTTGAGTCTTACTTCCAGAGATTACGACTCAAACTGTCATAGTAGGCAAGAAGTATACTATCTTTCGGGACATATACCGCATCCTTGTAGATACCCTGCATCTCGCATATGCCAGTTGGGTGTAATGAGTCTGCCGCACGCTTTATATACGGGAACACCGTGTTGAATGACTCCTGGGGCATGATGTTCATTCTTTTGGCATGATAAAAATCACTGACAGCTAGGTACAACAACGCGCATGCATCAGGATTATTGTCAACATCTGCGAGAAACATTGCATAGGGAATTGATGCTTCATGACCATATCTTTCGAAGAGATGATCAAGATACTCATAGTCATGATATTTTACAATATTCTTTTGTAAATATTCACGATAACTCCTGTTGGATTTTTGGATGGCTAACTGTCTGCCCAAGTAGGCATTTGCGCATAGTGACACTATCAATGATGATAAGATGACAATCTTTGATATCGTTTTCATTATTTCATTAGTCTTTCATTTAACAACTCAAGATAATTGTGCAAATCCGACTGATTGCCCGGCACTATGTCTAATAATGAGCTTCCGTCCGCCGTCTCGGCGTATGACGGCAAAGTTAGGCAATTGCACGATATTTCCAATCCCTTCCTGCCGTCGCTTTTGTACCACCAAACAGGCTTTTCCGTACGAAACGGACAGATTGAGGCGATTGGTACGGAAAGACCGGCTTTGTGGTACGAAGACTCTGTATCAGCTCTCGAATGATGGCAGGCTCGGTGGCATCTTCAGCGGTACATGCAGCCAGAGGTGGCCTACGGGGCTTTCCCTACATCACAGCATCACGTGGTTCATCGGACGCTTACGAAAATACGAATGGCATAGGCAAAGAAAAAGCCTGTGTCGGTTAGACGCAGGCGAGGGACTAAGATTTTTTAATAGACAATGCTCTATGTCTGTTTAATACTGTTATTTCGCAATCAAAACAGGTATATAATAGTAACAATTTAGGCGATGCATAAAAGAAAGGTGTTCCACTAGATTCATCCCTTCTTTTCATCGGTATGTGTAAGCTATGCTGATAGTATGAGCGATCATCATACAATAGAGTATCTGGAGCATCCTTTTTCCATGTAAAAAAAACCTCAGGATCAATTATGTCATCCTCATAAACTCTATTATATAGGATGTAATCAAGACTATCGCACGGGTCATCACATTTATATAAACTATGAATATCCTTAGATATTAGAACAAACAATTGATTTTTACGAGGGCGGTCTACAACTTTATAATAGTTATCGGAACCATTTACCTGAAAAAGAATCGTCCGCTCTTTTGTTGAATAACGATATGTAAGAAAAGCCAGTATACCAAGACATATTATTGCACAAATACAATATTGCAATAATCTCAGTGTTTTAATTGCCTGTTTGGGATAAGTTAGACAAACTATCAGCAATAATGATAAAAAGATTACAGCGAGCATCTCCTAAAACTTATTTGTTTGAAATTACATAATTATTTCGCCAAAATACTTGGATATCCAATAAAGTAATAACCATACTTTTGAGCATTTACAGAACTATCTGATTCTTTTGTATAACTGAGTTTTCCATCAAAAATTGAACTAATAGTTTGCAATAAATCAAATGCGACACCTTGGTCCCGTCAGCCAGGTAGGTGTATGTCAATGAGCTTCCGTCCGCCGTCCCGGCGTGTGATGGCAAATTTAGACAATTGCACGATATTTCCAATCCCTTCATGCCGTCGCTTTTGTACCACCAAACAGGCTTTTCCGTACGAAACGGGTAGATGTGTACGGCAGGATGGAGCGTTCCGGAAACAGGCCCGGCGCGAAACAAAAGCGCCGCCACTGAAAAGTGGCGGCGGCATCAAGGCATCAGTCGGCGGCGAAGTGGGACGGGCAGACGCCGACCTGTTCTTTGGACTGGAACTGGCCGGCAGCGTTGAAGCGGGAGAGATGTCCGCGGTTCACATAGTTGCCGGCGTCGGTGATGAAGACCTCACCGTCAGGAGCGATGAATATGCCATATGGAGCAACCTGAGCCTTGATGGCATCGGACACACTCTCGGAGATGATTCCCTGAGTGACAGCAGGTGTTCCGCTTGACATGTCGATCGTATTGAGATAGTAGGTATATCCGTATGTGACATAGCTGAACTCGGAGCCGACCGTGTAGAACTTACCTGCATAGGTCGTCGCGTAGGTTGATGGTCCCTCCAGATAATCTACCACTTCCTGGGTCTCACAGTCGAAAATAAAGGACGCAGCAGGAGTCATGTAGTAGTCTCCAGAGCTGTTCACAAGGACATATCTAGGATAGCGGTCGTTCTGGACGAAAGCGCCGTAGAGGTTGATGAGACCGGTGTCAACCTTCTTTATTTCCTTCATGGTCTCGGCGTCGATAACCGAGATGCTCTGCTCATATCCATGGGAACCGAGGTATGCATAACCGCCGGAATTTGCCACAAAGAGTTTTCCGTCATATATGACAATGCCTTCTGGCTCATATCCTGTCTTGCAGGTAGCAACCACATTGAAGGAAGTGAGGTCGATCTTGGCAACATATCCATCCTCGGCATAGGAAGTCACATAGGCATACTTCTGGGACGGGTCCACAGCCACTTTGCGGCAGTTGGCCACACCTTCGGTCTGGGCGATGGCCTTGCCATCGCGGTCACAGAACTGAATGATGTTTGAGCCATTGAGTACGATGATCAGATAGTCATCGGTCAGGGCAATGTCGTTGCCTGTATCACCTAGAGGGGTGCTGTTCACTGTAGAGAACCACGAGTTTGTGACTGTCCATGTGGCCGGATCGATCTTGGTAAGGCTGGCATTGTTGGAGCCGAAGCCGCCCTCATTGAGGAGATAGAGATTGTTGAACTTTCCCCTCTGGCTGACGGTCAGTGTGCCAAAGCAGTCTCCCTTGCGGCTGTCGATCACCTTGATGGCACCGGTACGCGCATAATCTCCTTCATTGGCGGAAACGGAGACATTGACCTTGTAGTCAGCCATGGCCCTGGTCTGAGCCTGCGAGATCCACTCCGGGAATTCAAGAGTGTAATCCACATTGGTGGAGAAGCTGAACTGGAGATCGCCACCGGCTGCAGGCATCGTCGCACTGTCGAGCACGGTGTTGAATGCGCGGGTCTCGAAGTTGACTTTCAGCACCTTGCTGTTGGTATTGGCGCCGGCAGAGGCATTGTCGATCACGGTCGCCACGATATTGACAGAAGTACGCTCCCCTGCCTCGAATGCCACCGTGCCGACACCGTCCTTGATGTCAGAAACGACAAAATTCATGTCCGAGTCGCCATACACGACCACATAAGGGTCAAGTGCATCTGTCACTTTGAATGTGGCGACACCTGAATAAACTCCGACCTCGCAGCCGGTAAATTCGAGATTGATCACACGTGGATTGCGGGGCAGTGCGAGACGGCCGCCATCCTCAAGATTGAAGATGACATAGTCATTCTCTATCACCACGCTCTTGATGCCGGCAATGCCGTCGATAACTGACACTCCCGGCTCGCCCTGGGCGCCGTCGACGCCATTCTTCAGAGAGAAGCTCTCTCCATTTGACAGGAGCATTTCGAATCCCGACGCGGTTTCACGGACCTCCTTGACATAAACCTGAGCCTTTACGAGAGCCTCGATGTCGCTCACGCTTTTCACGAGAGAGTCCATTTCTCCCTCCAATACATCCATGCGGTCGTTGAGATCGGCAAGACAGGATGTCAGGCCGAATGCGGCAACGAGCGCGAAAAACGGTCTAAATAGATTTCTTTTCATATTGTAACTGTTAATTTAAACATCACATTGATTCCCGGCATAGGGTAGCGCGTCACCACTTCATACTGCTGATTGAAGATATTGTTGACATCCAGGCCGAGCCTGGACTCCACGCCGCGCACTTCAAACGCCCTCGAGACACTCAGGTCCGTGGTCGTCCATGGGGCGAGCCTGTTCTCAGGGAAATTGTCGGAAGCCCTGTAGCGGACGCCTGTCCAAAGCCACGACATACAGGCCGTCCATTTCCGCCAGGTCGCATCTGCAACCACGGATGCAGAATGCCATGGCGTATATGGTATCTGGCCGCCGTAGTAGTCATCTTCGGGATCGGTCACGTCCCGGGCTTCTTCATAGGAGTAGCAGGCGGTGGCTTTAAGTTCGGCATCACCCAAACGCAGGATGTGGCTCCACGATGCATTGAGGCCGAGTCCCTTCACCATGCCGAAATTCATCATGGTCCAGCGGAACTGGCTTTTCACCGGCATGGCGACAATCTTGTCCTCCACCATATTGTAGAAAAGGTCGGCGCTGAGTTTCATGCCGTATGATTCACTGATCTGCGGGGCATAGTCGAACCCTGCATCCAGCTGCCGTGCGTATTCCGGTTTCAGACGGGCATTTCCGACAAGGGTATAATACAGATCGTTGAGTGTAGGCGCCCTGAATATGGTCTTGTAGAAGCCGCGGACCGTAATATCTCCGCCGGACCATCCTGCCGTAAGGGCCGGAACCATGCGGGAAAGCGGTTCGGATCCGCCCTTGACGATGTCCTGGATATAAGTGTAAAGCAGAGACGCCTGTGCCGTGAAATCCCCGATACGAAGGTTCGAGGCAAGTGCCGCTCTTGAGTCGAAGCGCTGGACGTAATTGTAGTACTTCACGTCGCAATTCAGGTCGGACCAACGCTCGTCGAATGCCATATTGAAGGAAATCCATCTGGCAGGGAACCACGAAACGGCGCCGGAGCCGTAAAGGTCTTTCTGGAAATAGTGATTGTCAACCCTCGAAGCTGCATTCCCGACAGGGTCGGAGAGGTACTCGAGCCAGTCCAGACTGCCCTTGGCATTGAGAAGGAAGCCGACACGGCGAATCGAACGGCGCCATGAAAGCTGGAGGAAAGCATTCTCGTCCCACTGCCGGTCGGTGGAGGCGTACTGGTCCGACAGCCTTCTGACCACGGGGCCAGGCAGTCCCCTCTCCGACTTGTACCAGTATGCATGAGACTGGAAATCGCCGCCCAGAAGCCTGGCGAACAACGCGGCCTCCGCCCTCATGGCATGAACATCTCCATTGAAGCGCCGTGATGTCGTATCCTCGATTTCGTTGCGTATGGTGAAAGGATAGTCGCCGCGGGTGGTGAGATACATCAGCTCGGAACTGAGCGACACGCCCTTGATACGGCGCTCATACCTCAGGCTCGGGCTGAGCGTGCCGAAAGAGCCGTATTTCATGCGTGCCTTGAGATTGTACGGACTGTCCCCGAATACAGGAACCCGCGTCCTGAGATAGACGGAGCTGGCAGAAGCGTATTCCGCGGCAGACTGCAGAGATTCCCCTTTCTGGCCGTTGTAGAGAGACACAGCCTCCATGTTGTCCAGGGAATAGCGCCCGAGATCCACCTGACCGTTCTGAGCATTGTGAATCTTGACTCCGTCATAGAATATGCCCACATGCTGGGCTCCGAGGGAACGGACATTGACAGTCTTGAGTCCTCCGACTCCGCCATAGTCCTTGATCTGGACACCGGAGAAATAGCGCAGGGCATCTGCGACAGAGTGCTCGGACAGGCGCTCGATGGTCTTTCCATCCATCACCTGCACGGGCGTGATGCGGCGGATGGCATGGTCTGTCACCGCGACTGCATCAAGCGTGTCTGCAAGTTCCGCCGCATGGTACAGGCTGTCCTGAGCATGCGACAAAAGGCTCCAGAAAAGGAGCGCTATGAGAATCAAGAATCTGTCTTTCACGATAAAAGCCTCCCGCCTTCCCGCAGGTTACTGAAATCATCGTTCTGGCAGGTATTCTGGCTTGTCCTCTAAAGAGGATTTACAGTAGCGGGAGCTGTCTCGGTCTTTCACCGTGTTTCCCTGTTGATCCGGACGCTGGGTCCGGAAACCAAAACTGACGCAAAATTACAAAAATTCCCTATATTTGCGCGCTAAAATTTCATATCATCATGCAGGCACTCTGGACAGTATTGCTTCTGATCGTTTCCAACATATTCATGACCTTTGCATGGTACGGGCATCTCAAGCTCTCGGACATGCACATCTCAGACAGCTGGCCTCTTATACTGGTTATCCTCTTCTCTTGGGGCCTCGCCTTCTTCGAGTAC
Organism: Candidatus Cryptobacteroides onthequi; assembly: GCA_018066125.1. GTDB lineage: Bacteria > Bacteroidota > Bacteroidia > Bacteroidales > UBA932 > Cryptobacteroides > Cryptobacteroides onthequi. The sequence continues at coordinate 29,003 of JAGHSA010000074.1, forward strand.
TGCGCCCAGGTCCCTGCCAACAGGATAGGATCCAATCTCAACGGCGGACCTTTCACGCTCATCCAGCTGAAAGTCATCCAGGAAGTCATCTCTCTGACGGTATTCACACTCATCGTCATGCTCTGCTTCAAGGGCGAGACACTGCACTGGAACCACTTCGCTGCCTTCGGATGCCTCATCCTGGCAGTCTTCCTCGTCTTCCTGAAGTAAGGCAGCCAAGACCGGCTGACAGGATCAGTTCATCACCTGTATCGCATAGTCTGTTCCACCTGCATGCAGGTGGAATGCGGAATTCTCGTTCTGCTTATCAAGCTGGCCCTTCATGGTGATTTCGATTCCGCGGCCTATGAGGGTTTCAATCTGCTTCACTTCGATTCGGTCACCGACATGGCTTATCTGGAGGTCATCCTTCTGCGATGAGAATGGATATACATTGACTGTGTACTCTGCCGGCAGCACTGTGATATCCTTCAAGGCATACTCCTTCCCCGTATTACACTCTATCGCCGTATCATCGTCAGGCATAAAGACATAACAGTCGACGTCGGTTCTCGGGAAAGTGAAGGCCATCACCTTTCTGGTGCTCTGCATGACCTCGATGTCAAGGGCACCCGATTTCAGACGCTCACCACATGCAGCCTCGGCATCACGATACAGTCTTCTGGCATTACCGAAAACAAGCTCGATGTGATGCTTCCCGGGAGCCAGACGCGGGAGGCTGATGTCCTGCTCCGGCATATTCAGCAAGGTAGTCCCTGCCGCGTTCAGTATGGTCACAGGCTCCCCGTCTATGACAGCCTGACATGGTATGTACATATCCACGGCTTCTGTGCGTGACACATGGATGACCGGACGCTCATATTCAAATATCTTGTCTGAGGCTGTAAGGCTGAAAAAGACATCAGGCGACTGCTGTTTTTCACAGGATGAGAACACAAGCGACAAAGTCGCGATTGCTAGGTAAATCTGTTTCATATGGAATTATGTTTTGGGGTTATCATCTCCGGATTGTGACAGTGTCCCATGACGGGCATGACTCTTCACCATCAACAATGACATACAGTGTATAGCCACGGAGGCTCTCAGGCAAGAGTTCGCGTTCCGGCATATCGGCAGGCCCAGGTCCTCTGTTGACTCCGGTCGTGACAATCTCCACTGTTTCAGCATATTGTGCGCATGCAGGAATGCCTGGAATACGGAATCTGCATGGGAGCCTCTGCCCATCCGACGTGACCGCTTCAAACCTCAGCCATTCCGTCAAGGTGTTTTCGGTCACTTCTCCTGTCTGGTCTTCATCATAGTCCCACTGATAGTCATATATGCACCACAAAGTGAACTCCGGGCGGTATCTCAGCGCGGTCACGGCACATGTGGCAGTAAGCACTCTGTCCCAGCTGACAGCAGTCAGAGTTCCTGTCACATCGGAGCTGAGTTTCTTCGTCTGACTGAGTGACATCGCAGCAGGGTCAAAGCTCACACCCGCGCTGAGGAGATTATCTGACAGTGAAAAGGAGCAGCCGTCACTGCCTGAGAGAGAAACGACCTGCGTATCCCCATAGCGGACAGAATACTGATCCGGCCAGAAAGACAGAGTCCGGCTGTCGGAAAGGATATGTCTCTCCGCTTTCCATGTTGCCCGGAGGAAGCCGTCATCTGACAGGATGAGGGTCATGTCATGATACGTCCCTCTGATCACGTCGAAATTTGTGGTGCTGTTCTCTCCGAGATACATACGGTAGGTATGCTCAGCCTGCATTCTTCCTGTCCTGTCAGTATAGATGCCTTTCAGTTCTATGTATGTACATGTCTCTGCAGGGGCCCCGACAGATGATGGGACCTTCGCCCATGGGTCTGTATTGCCGCTGAGCAGCGTACCCTGCGCATTCTCGAGGATGTAGAATGGAACAGTTCCGCCGCTGTTAAGCGCAGCAAGGTCATTTCTGACAGCATAGTCCCCATCTGCTACATCTTCTGCTGAAATGGCACGGCTGACCGGTGCAAGAGGCTGGACAGACGATGGCGCCTGGCACAGCTGAAGCGAAGTCACAGCAAAAGAACCGTGACCAAGATGGCTGCAGTCGATCTTCAGATCGAAACGGGACATCAGACGGGTGAACACAAGATTCAGCACCGGCTCCCTGTCAGACATGGTCACACCGGCGTCAAGGCAGGACATCGGGCAGCCGGGCAACCTGTCCGGCAGGCTCCCGTACTCGTATGTCATAGAGTTCAGGGCGGCTTCCGTGGCATTCTCATCCAGCCAGCCGGTGACGTCACCCATATTCATGACGGCCATGAAATGATATCTCACACCCATTCTCCCCTGCACCGACAATCTGCCCTGCAATGAGGGGAAGTAATATGAATGATACAACGTGCCATCGGGTGTAAACTGGAACAGTGTCATATTGTTCATAGCTCCTTCAAAGGCAAGGATGTCGGCCTGGCCGCCTACCGACGAACGCGTGGGCACATCCTGGAGATCAAGAACCGTGACGTTCACCGGCACCTCCATCTCAGCGCCGTGGAAGTTCAGCTCCGCAATGTCACAAGACACGAGAGCTATCAGTGACAGAAGCATCGAGGCAATTCGTCCCTGATGCAGAAAGTATCGTCTGGAATTCATATGCATGCTGCCTATATCTTTATGGTTTTCAATCACGCAGTAGGAGTCAGTGACCCTCCATCTTCCCATGGTCCCATGATGATGGACGCAGAAGCCGAGCTGACGGAGAATTCAAGGGTTATATCTTGCAGATCATCTGCGGTCCAGTCATATCCGAGAGAGTCAAGCAGGGCCGTCAGGTCATATGAAGCTGCAACTCTGCCGTTATCATAGAGATTCGCCCTCAGATCACCGAATCCCTGTCGGGGAAGGGTAAAAGAAAGGTACCCTGACTCATCAGGATATCTGATTGCAAGGAATTCTCCCTGGACAGGTGACAGATCGTCAAGTCTCATTCCTGCAGTGCTGCTGCTGACGCCTATCAGAAGATCGCGCATCCTGTCCTGGGGCAATCCAGTGACGACAAGAGTCATGACGCAATGCTGACGGTGCGGTACAACTTCATCACGAAGATACTCCCCAGCCATCACCAGCTCAGCGGCAGACGAGACATAGAGCGGATCACATTCCTTCCCGAATGGGATACTGTAGCAGCGCTGTTTCACGTCATTCTTCGAGTCCGACAGGCCGAACCAGGCACAATACGAGAAAGGTCCCTTGGGCACACTGAACTCTGCCGCATTTCCCATATCTCTTGAAAGGTCAACCCTTTTGTCAAACAATGTCCCGCCATCATTCCAGCCATCGAGATGTACGCCTCCGGTCAATGAGACACACGCGTCCAATCCTATCTCCAAGCGACCGGGACACGGCATTCTGTCTTCCTTGATGGAACAGGACATCGTCACAACAGCCATCGCTGCGGCACAGATAATCTTTGATATTGTATTCATTGTCGCAATATTGAATATGAGGCCGGGGGCGGAACCGACCCGCCATGGCACCAGAAATGTAACTGGCACATTCTCCACTGCCCGGCCTGAGAATCAGACTACAAAGTCTCGTCGTATGAACCGCCGTCAGTCCAGTCTGCAATGGTGATGCTTCCGGTGGCTCCTGCATCATCCCACTCTCCGTCAGGATCTGAAATACCTTTCTTGGTGACGGTGAGAGAATTGATGGTATAGATATGATTCGGTTCAACGGTGGCAAGAGTCACTGGGTAATAGACAGTCTCTCCTCCAATGGTGCATTCCAGGCACACGCGTGTCTTTCTTGGGCTCCAGCTGGCATCGTGGGTATCTGTCACCGTGAAATTCGGATACGCATACAGGGTCTTCCCCACAGAAGCCACAGTACCGTCCGCAACTGTCTTGTTAATGCCTCCTGCATAGAGATAACGGTCGCAGTCAGACTGTTCAAACTTCCTCTTGTTGTACCAGAGCGACGGCTGGAACGTGGAAAGTCCGTTCTGTACAGCATCATATGATATGTCTCCGGCGGCATTTATCACAAGCACACCGACAATTGTGAAATTCTGAGAAGAGAGTGCCGGGGAATCGAAGTTGAGCTTTACATCCTTGAACACGAACTTGGCAGCAGCTCTCTTGACAGATATGGTGAAGCTCGATTTTCCTGAGACAGTAACCTCTTGGCATCCTATCATCAGAAAGCCGTCAAGGTCACTCTTCAAACTGGCTGTATTGGCAAGAAGATCCTTGACAGTACCTGATTTCTGAGCGATATCAGAGCCACCGTTCACGACACCGTAGAACAGTTTTGTTCCTTTATTCAGGGTAAATGACACAGAGGAGCCTGACCAGTCCTTGTAGGACTCGAGCACGCCTGTAGCCTTGTCATATACAAGAATGGAGGCAGTCCTGTATGCACTTTCTGTTGCGGTCGGAGTCACATCCGATGCCTTTGTACTCACTGACAGGTCGACACCCATGAGTGAGACTTCCACATTGAATTTCTCATCAGGGATATTCACAGCTGAGTTTTCCCTGTTACATGATGCCAGCGCCGATATGACAGCGGCTGCCATTAATAATGTTCTTTTCATGATAGATTAAGTTTTGATAGTTTATAATTGAAGTAAATGATGCTCTTCTAGGGCAGATCCTGTCTGTTCAATCCATACTCCCGGATCAATGATGAAACTTCAGGGTCAAGATTGCCTCTGTGAACATATGACGCATCCTGCGCGCAGGCGTCAAGGTAAGACTGGACGGCATCCGAGATTCTTCCCTTTCTGGCATAGACCACGGCAAGCATATAGTTCACCCTTGCATTCCGCTCAAGGCTGGAAAGGATAGACAGTGCGCTTTCGTTATAGTCCATACAGCAATACGCCACCGCTGTATTGTAGTCGGCATAAGGTCTGAGAAGGGTGACTGCCGTCTCATAATCCATGTCTCTGATGGCCTGGACACCCCTCATATATGTCGAATCAAGAACCGTGGTATGGACTGTATCCTTGACCATGCCCTTTCTGTGCAGATGGAAATCAAAACAGACCGTACGCAGACGGGGATAAAGATTCTGACGGAAATATGGGTACCATGGGTAACTCTGCATCATCTTTTCTCTCACGTCCGGATCGGATACAGGCTTCAGCTTTCGGTACTCTTCTTTCTGAGCTTCATCAATCTCATCGTCACTTTCGACAATGGCATCAAGCATATTCCAGTTTTCCGGATTGTTTCGCGACACGAAACGCAGATCAAGACTCTTCTCAGTACTTCTGAACTCTTCATCTAGAGAAATTCTCAGCCCTTCGGCAGAAGAGAGAGAATCTCTGACTCTTTTCAGATACGCGCCGAAGTATCTGGAAACCGCTTCTGAACGCTTCTGTGAAAGAGCGTCATTGGCGCTGAAACGTCCCTCCGGTGACGCAGAGGCAGTCACCACGATCGAGTCAAGTTCATATGTCTCATTCTGAAGCAGTGATAGAAGATTGTCCTGAATCCTGGAGATTTCAGCCATGTTATCCGACAAGGAAAGGTTGACATCATGGCTGCCCTGGGCGAAGTCTATATAGCATGCCGTGTTGGCCTCGACACTCCTTTCAATAACCTCAGACAGATATCTTTCGCTCAAGTCAGCAAATGCCGAAATGGACGAAATATAATAAGTCAGCGGCCCTGTCTGCGGAATCGTGTAGATACGGTTGTCCTGTTCATAGATACTTCCTGCGAGAGAGATGTCTACCCTTCTGAGTTTCGGGCGTGTCATAACTGTCTGAGTGTACTTGTAGATAAAATCCCCGTTGACGGCCTGCATGACGGTATCCAGCCTGAGGCCTTCATTTTCAATAGGGACTTTGACAAAGCGTCTGAACTTCTTATCGGTAAGAGAGCGTCTGTAGTCATTATACCTCAATCTCAGATGATTGGTATAATGATCTATGGCATCCTTCTCTGAGACACCGAAAAGCGATGAGAATCTTTCATCTGAAACATAAGTGGTATCTGTCTTCAGCGCATATATCTGAGGAAGATTTCTCTTCAGAAAAATCTCCAGCTGATAATCATCCATCAGACGGTCCGGATCAGTATCAAGCGATCTAAGGAATCTCTCATACTGCTGATAGCCACGCAACTGGGCCCTGCGGTAATCCCGGCCGGTCACAATAACGGGATCCAGGGATACGGAGTCGCCAAGAACTACCATCTCAGGATAGAATCTGAGCTGCCATTTACTGTCTTGGAGCCTTTCAGGAACGATAATATCAAACTGGAGATCGACTTTGCCATGCCTTTCAGCCACATTTCGGAATCTGGCCACAACTCTTGATGCTTCAATGAAGTCTGTAGCGACCATTTCCCCATCTTCATCCTTGACAGCATTCATGATCAATATCTCATTGTCATCGGCATCATGAACCACAATCGTATCAGCCTTCGCGATGTCGAATTGGAGTGAATCAGAAACGTCCGAGTCAGGGATAGAAATCTCGGCAGAGATACTGTCCTGCATCAGCCTGTCAACCTTCTTCTGCGTTCCACAAGAGATGAAAAGCAGGAGAGAAAACATGAAAGTGGTCAGATTCTTAGCCATAACGTCAGAATTCGTACTGGAATGGTGAAGGATCCTCTATGAGATTCATCTGACTGGCAGCCACATCATAATTGATGCGCTCGATGCCATCATTATCAGTATATCTCTGACAACGGATGCGGCCGATGACATGAATCTTTGCTCCCTTTTCAATCTGAGCGAAATCCGGCATGCCCTTGCCATCCCATGCCGTGACATTGTGCCATGTGGTCTCGATGACAGGCTCACCTGAGCGACCCTTATAGACATAATTGGTCGCAACACTCAAATGAACAACTCGCTTGTCATTCACATTCTGGACGCGGACAAATCCGACATTCCCTCGTAGTTCTACTCTGTTTAACTGTTCCATAGTGATAGTATTTAAAAAACCGCCACTCGAAATGATGAGCGACGGTTGCAAAGGAAATATATGGATCAGTCGAATTCACATGAGCATAAAATAAGAGTGTCAGATTTAGAAGAGTTTTACTCAATGACGCAATTCTTTAAGCAGCTTCTTAGAAACTTGCAGAAAAAATTGTGTGAATATTATGTATTAAACAACAATCATGGATCAAAAAACTCTTTTAAAAAAAGAAAGAAAAAGCAAATAAGATATAATAAACAGGAATGATATTTATGATTGTTTGAATGTTGAATAAAGGATGATAACTTGACAGAAAAACAAAAGAAGGACATGAAGGAGTATGATATAAAGAAAACAGAAAAATGCTGTCTGGAGTGCGGAAATGAGATGGAATACTATAGAAAAGGGAAAATGTTCTGTAATGACCTATGCAGATCGAGATATCATAACAGGACAAAGAACTGGACACGCCATTATCACAGCAAAGTCATAGGAATACTAGAAAGAAACAGTAGCATCCTGGATGATCTGATACGGCAGGATATTACCAGCGTCGACCTTGGGGATCTGACTTTGTGGGGATATAATATAGAGTATGCAACTTCGGTCAGAAAACTCAGAACACACCTTGAGTATAGATGTTTTGAATACAGATTCTATAGAAGTGACAACAGAATCTACTGTATTGAAAAGTTAGGCCCTGTCAAAAAAAAGAGATAAACAGAGACACAAAAAAAAGAGCCCGAGACAAAGTCTCGAGCTCTCAAAGAACGGCAGCTGCCTACTCTCCCACCTGGTGGGGCAGTACCATCGGCGATGGCGGGCTTAACTTCTCTGTTCGGAATGGGAAG
>JAGHSA010000052.1 GCA_018066125.1 Candidatus Cryptobacteroides onthequi
TCAAGGCCGCCCTATAGCGTCGAAGGGTTTGCCGCTGCGGCGGGCATTGCGGAGCTCTTTTCTGCCCGCAAAGGGGCATTCCCGCAGACGCAACAGCGGCGGCGCAGCAGGCTCCAGAGGCAATTGCTTCGCCGGCTGTGGGCCAAACCTCTCCTGTGACTCCGCCGAAGGACATGGCAATCGCCCTTCCTGAACTGGAAACGCTGGACTTCATCAAGACCGGTAGTGTTTCATCGAGTGTGTCCGGAGCCGCAATAATCAAAGTCATCTGACAGGCACAGAGTAGGAGTTCTTCACCTCTCCCATGACAAACGAGCTGTTGAGACCGCCTATGCAGTCCAGCTCGCCGAGTATCCTCAGAACGAACTTCTGATACTCCTTCATGCTGGAGACATACACCTTGAGAAGGAAATCATAGTCTCCGGAAATATTGTAGCACTCCCCCACCTCTTCCAGACTCTGGACTGCAGTCATGAAACGCTCGGCGTTTTCGAAAGTATGCTGCTTGAGCTTGATGTAGCAGAAAGCGATGAAAGAACAGTCAAGCTTCTCCGTATCGAGTATGGCAACATACTTCTTGATATACCCCTGGTCCCTCAGCCTCTTGACTCTCTCGAAAACGGGAGTGGAAGAAAGATTGACTTTTGCCGCAAGTTCCTTGTTTGTAATGGCCGCATTTTCCTGAAGAGTCTTCAGGATGGCGATATCCGTCTGATCGAGAGTATTCATGTCTTGTCCAGTAAAAGAATAATATTCTATACAATGCCTGAAGTCCTGCGATTATCAGTACCAGAATTCCAGTATTTTGCCAAATTTAGAAATATATTTCAATCTTTTCAAACTTCTTGGTCAAATATTCTACCAAACCTAACTTTGCATCAGAAACAAACGGAATAAGAATCAAAAAATATAGAACATCATGGCAACAAAGAAACTTCACATCGAGACTCTCGCACTTCATGTAGGACAGGAAACACCGGACCCGGCATCAGACGCACGCGCAGTACCTATCTACCAGACGACTTCATACGTATTCCGCAACAGCCAGCATGCCGCCGACCGCTTCGGTCTGCGTGACGCAGGCAACATCTACGGACGACTCACCAACTCGACCCAGGGCGTATTCGAGGACCGCATTGCAGCTCTTGAAGGCGGAGTAGCCGGACTGGCAGTGGCTTCCGGTGCTGCAGCCATCACCTACGCTCTCCAGAACATAGTCCAGAACGGCGACCACATCGTGGCAGCAGACAACCTCTACGGAGGCTCATACAACCTCATCACCCACACCCTCGCCACACAGGGAATAAGCAACACCATTGTAAGGATCAACGACCTCGAGGCTCTTGAGGCTGCCATCCAGCCGAACACCAAGGTGGTCTACGCAGAGACCCTCGGCAACCCGAACTCTGACGTACTCGATATCGAGGGAGTCGCTGCGGTGGCGCACAGACACAACATCCCGCTTATCGTGGACAACACCTTCGCACCTATACTCATCCGTCCGCTCGAGCACGGAGCCGACATCGTGGTGCATTCGGCCACAAAGTTCATCGGCGGACACGGCTCATCCCTCGGCGGTGTCATTGTGGACGGCGGCAAGTTCGACTGGAAGGCTGACGCAGACAAGTTCCCTACCCTCGCGAAACCGGATCCAAGCTATCATGGAGCCATCTTCGCAGACGTGGCCGGAGCGGCAGCATTCGTGACAAGAATACGCGCGGTCATCCTCCGAGACACCGGAGCGGCCATCAGTCCGTTCAACGCATGGATACTCCTTCAGGGTACAGAGTCCCTTCCGCTCCGCATAGAGCGTCATGTCGAGAACGCCCTCAAGGTCGTAGACTATCTCAGCAAAAACCCAAAGGTGGCAAAGGTCAACCATCCTGCACTCCCTGAGCATCCTGACCACGAGCTCTACAAGAGATACTTCCCGGACGGCGCGGCATCGATCTTCACCTTTGAAATCAAAGGCACACAGGAAGACGCATGGAAATTCATCGACAGCCTGCAGATATTCTCCCTCCTGGCCAATGTGGCCGATGTCAAGAGCCTTGTGATACATCCTTACACCACCACGCACTCACAGCTCAGCCCTGAGGAACTCGAGCAGCAGCATATCACTCCTACCACTATCAGGCTCTCGATCGGAGTGGAGCACATAGACGACATCATCGCAGACCTCCAGCAGGCATTTGATGCTATATAATTAATTGAGTAACTTTGTATCCGGTCTGGTTCCACCATCAGGCCGGATATTACCGCATAGGAATGAAGATATCAGACATACTTGACAGCAGCCACAAGGCTTTCCCCTCACTCGAGATAGTACCTCCGCTGAAAGGCATCACCAAGTCCGAGCTCATCGAAGGCATAAGACCCTTCATGGAGTTCAACCCGCCTTTCATCAACGTCACCTTCCACAGGGATGAATATGAGTTCCGGGCAGAAAAGGACGGCAGCTTCTCCCGCCATCTGGTGCGCAGACGCATCAGCGAGAGCGCGGTCTGCGGCGCCATCCAGTCCGAATTCAAGATCGAGGTAGTGCCGCATCTGATCTGCGGCGGCGCCACAGCGGATCAGATCGAGTCGCAGCTCCATGACTTCAAATTCATGGGCATACACAACGTCCTCGCCCTCCGAGGCGACTGTATCACCGGCGAGAAACGTTTCAGTCAGGAGCCCGGAGGCTACAGCCATGCCGACGAACTGGTGGCAGCCATCAGGCGGTTCGAGAGAGAAAACAATGCCGAAGGACAGTACTGCATAGGTGTGGGAGCATATCCTGAAAAGCATTTCGAGGCCCCTAACCTTGAGACGGACATTGCCAACCTCAAGCGCAAGGTGGATGCCGGAGCCGACTACATCATCACGCAGATGTTCTTCGACAACGCCAAATACTACGACTTCGTCGACAAATGCCGCGCCGCAGGCATCACATGCCCTATCGTTCCCGGCCTGAAGCCGCTCTCCACTCCGAAACAGGTAGACATACTGCCAGAGTCGTTCTCTCTGGACATCCCGTACGAGCTCACGAAGGAGATCGCTGCCCACAAGGACGACAGACAGGCCGTTTACGAGATAGGTCAGGAGTGGTGCAAGGAGCAGTGCAGGGACCTCATCGCCCACGGCGTACCTGCCGTCCACTTCTATACCATGGGAAAGGCGGCCAACATAGTAAACATTCTCAGAGAGTGCTTCTGACATGCGCGACATCAGGCAGGAACTCGGACGCAAGATATTGATCTTGGACGGCGCCATGGGCACCATGCTCCAGGCGCACGGCCTCAGCGGCAACAGCGAGGCATTCAATTTTTCGGAGCCGGACATCATCCGGAGCATCCACAGTGAGTACATTGCCGCCGGAGCGGACATCATAGAGACAAACACATTCAGCGCCAACCGCATCTCCCAGGCCGAATACGGCATGGCGGACAAGGCCGGCGAGATGGCGTTCGAGGGGGCACGTATAGCGCGCCTGGCAGCGGACGCCGCCCCACGCAAGGTCTGGGTGGCCGGAAGCATAGGGCCGACAGGCAAATCGCTTTCCCTCGCCCAGGACCTCTCGGATCCTTCATTCAGGCCATACAGTTTCGACGACATGGCAGCGGCCTACGACGAGCAGATACGCAACCTCATCAGAGGAGGTGTGGACCTGCTGGTCTTCGAGACCTGTTTCGATGCCCTGAACACCAAGGCTGGGCTCTACGCACTGAGCCGCATCCCAGAAGGGAAGGACATACCGGTCATGATCTCGGCTTCAGTGAGCGACCGCAGCGGACGCATGCTCACCGGCCAGACCATCGAGGCTTTCTACCGCTCGGTACAGCACGCCCCGCTCCTGTCATTCGGACTGAACTGCTCCCTCGGAGCAGACGACCTCGCGCCCCTGGTCAAGGAGGCTGCATCCTGGGCCTCATGCGCCATCAGCTGCTATCCCAACGCAGGTCTGCCGAACAGCATGGGCGGCTATGACGAGACGCCTGAGCACATGGCGGCAGAAGTGGAGAAGATAGCCCATGAGGGCATCCTCAATATAGTCGGAGGCTGCTGCGGCACCACCCCGGCTCACATACGTGCCATCGCCGATGCGGTCAGGGGCCTGTCTCCGAGATCCATTCCGGAGAAGGAGAAGCGCCTCGACGTCAGCGGCCTGGAGTCTGTCACCATCGACACCAGAGTCAGCAATTTCACCAACATAGGCGAGCGCACCAATGTCGCCGGATCACGCAAGTTCGCCAGACTCATTGCGGCGGGAGACTATGACACGGCGCTCCAGGTGGCCGCTGGACAGATAGAGAATGGAGCTTCAGTCATAGACATCAACATGGATGACGCCATGCTCGACTCCACCGTCGAGATGCAGCGCTTCCTCAGACACATATCCAACGACCCCGCAGTGGCCAGGGCGGCCATCATGGTGGACTCGTCGCACTGGGAGACCATTGTGGCAGGCCTCAAGAACGCCCAGGGCAAATGCATCGTCAACTCCATCTCCCTCAAGGAAGGAGAGGAACCGTTCCTCGCCAAGGCGAGGGAGATCAAGGCTCTCGGAGCAGCCGTGGTGGTGATGGCTTTCGACGAAGAGGGACAGGCCACCACATACGAGCGCAAGATACAGATATGCCAGAGGGCATACCGTCTGCTCGTGGACACTGCCGGATTCGAGCCGACCGACATCATCTTCGACGTCAACGTCCTTTCCATCGGCACCGGAATCGCCGAGCACGCTCTTTACGGCGTGGATTTCATCGAGGCCGTGCGCTGGATCAGGCACAATCTTCCGGGAGCGCTCACTTCCGGAGGCATATCAAACCTCTCATTCGCATTCAGGGGCAACAATGCCGTGCGCGAGGCGATGCACTCCGTATTCCTGTACCATGCCATTGCGGCGGGTCTGGACATGGGCATCGTGAATCCGGCGATGCTGAAGGTATACGACGACATCGAGCCTGAGATGCTGCGCTGCGTCGAGGATGTGGTGCTCAACCGCGACCCCGAAGCCACGGAGAGGCTCATCGACAAGGCCCAGAGGGTGCTGGCCGAAGGATCGGCTCCAGCTGAAAGCCAGTCAGACGCAGTCCCTGCAGAGACCCTCCCGGTCGGGGAGAGGCTCATCCAGGCCCTCGTCAAGGGGAACCCGTCCACACTCGGCGACGACATCATGGAATGCCTTGCGGAGACCGGAAGGCCTGTGGATGTCATCGAAGGACCGCTCATGGCCGGAATGGCCAGGGTCGGAGAACTGTTCGGTGCCGGCAAGATGTTCCTCCCGCAGGTGGTGAAGTCCGCCAAGATCATGAGAGACGCCGTCGGCATACTCCAGCCGTACATCGAAGCCGACGCCGAAGGAAGCGGCAGCGCCAGGCCGAAGATAGTCATCGCCACAGTCAAGGGCGATGTCCATGACATAGGCAAGAACATCACGGCCATAGTGCTCGGATGCAACGGCTTTGAAGTCACCGACCTGGGCGTGATGGTCCCGAAGGAGACCATTCTGGACAAGGCCGCGGAAATCGGAGCCGACCTGATATGCGCCAGCGGTCTGATCACCCCGTCACTCTACCAGATGGAAGAGCTGTGCCGGGAGATGAAGAACAGGGGCATGGACACCCCGCTGCTCATCGGCGGCGCCACCACATCGGCCCTCCACACCGCAGTGAAGCTCTCCCCTCTCTACGACCATGTATTCTACGGCTCAGACGCCTCGTCGAGCGCCGTCCTCGCCAAAAGGCTCATCTCTTCACGGGAGGAAACCGAAAGGGAGCAGCATGCCGGACAGGAGAAGCTCAGAAACATTTACGAGAATGCCGGGACCGCCGTGGACAAGCCGGCGGAAACGTCTTCATTCCCGGAGGATCATTTCCTACGGGGCAGGTTCTTCGACGACATACCTGCACGCGAGCTGAGCGTATCCGAGGTTCTTCCGTATTTCGACTGGAATCTGTTCTACGCCATCTGGGGCATAAAGCCCGGCGCCGCAAAGGAAGACGAGACCATGCTGAACCTCAACAGGGACGCCATCGCCATGATCGACCGCATCATAGCGACAGGCGGCGTGAGGATAGTCATCTCCGCAAGATTCGATGCATGCCACTCAGAGGGGGACGACATAGTCTGCGACGCATACCGAATCCCGATGCTGCGTCAGGAGAACTCGGAAGGCAGATCGCTCAGCGACTTCACCGCGCCGGCTTCATACGGCTTCGACTCCCCTGCGGGAATGTTCGCGATAAGCGTACACCGCAGCCACCCGTTCAGGCGCTGCACCTGCGAGACCTGCACCACCGAATTCGAGCCCATGCTCGAGCGCTCCGTCAGACTGACTCTCGCAGAAGCCGCATCCGGATGGCTGGACGCACAGCTCGAGAAGAAGATGAAGGATGAGGGCGTATCCGGCATGAAACTGGTCAAGCCGGCCGCAGGATATGCCAGCTGCCCGGACCACACCCTCAAGCGGGACATCCTGTCTCTCCTCCCGGGAGCTGAAGAACTGGACATCAGGCTCACAGACAGCTGCGCCATGATACCGGACGCCAGCATATGCGGCTTTGTCTTCGCACACAAGGATGCATCCTTCCCTGACATCAGACGCATCTCTGACGAGGCCCGCAGCGCATATGCCGCGAAAAGAGGCATGAGCGGGGATGACGTGCGCAAATTCCTCGGCACACTGTGCTGAGAACTGCGGCGTTTCTTTTTCGGGCAAAATGGCTAAATTTGCCATCGACTTAAAAAAACAGACCCATGAAGGTAGGAATAATCATAGCCATGGAATCCGAGTTTAACGCCATCAGCGCCCTTCTCGGAGGCCAGACCAGTGGAATGATAGGCGGCAATGAGATCATGCTCAGCCGCAGCGGTATCGGCAAGGTAAACGCAGCCGTCAAGACATACGAACTCATCGAATCGTTCCACCCGGACTGCATCATCAGCACCGGCGTGGCCGGAGGTGCCGGACTTGAGGTGGAGCCCCTCGACGCCGTTGTCAGCAAAGAGGTCGTCTATCATGATGTCTGGTGCGGAGACGGCAACGAGTATGGCCAGGTACAGGGACTTCCTGCCAGATATAAAGGCAACGAGACACTCTGCAGGCACGCACTTGGTCTGAACACCTCTACAAGGATACACGGCGGCCTGATATGCACAGGCGACCGTTTCATCGACGATCCCGAGACTGTCGGATCGATCCTGGAGCATTTCCCGGAAGGGCTCGCAGTAGATATGGAGTCCGGAGCCATCGCTCAGGTATGCGAGCTCAGGAACGTGCCGTTCCTCAGCTTCAGAGTCATCAGCGACAACCCTCGCAATTCCAAGAGCTTCACTCAGTACGAGAATTTCTGGGCAGAACTGAGTTCACACTCCCTCGAGGTCATCAGGCAGTTCATCACCACGCTGCCATGCACATTGTAGGGGAAACGGTTTTTGCTCCCCTGCAATTAAAAGAGAATCGGATACCTCTACTGCTCGTCCGGAGCGTAGAGGTATTTCTGTACCGGGAGCACGTAATCGAAATAGTCCGACGGCACAAAGAAGCGTGCAAGCTCGGCCTCCGCAGTCTCAGGTGAATCGGAGGTGTGGATGATATTCTCTTGGTTGCTCATGCAGTAGTCGCCGCGGACCGTGCCCGGCTGCGCCTTGCGTCCGTTGGTGGCGCCGGCCATTTCGTGCACGACCTGCACGGCATCCACTCCCTCCAGACAGCAGAGAACGACAGGCGATGCCATCATTGATTCCTCGATGAGCGGATAGAACGGCTTCTGCACGAGGTGGGCATAGTGCTGCCTGAGAACTTCCGGGGTGAGCTGGGCCATCTTGAGGGCCGCTATCCTGAGGCCTTTCCTTTCAAATCTTGAAAGCACATCGCCTACGAGTCCTCTCTGGACTGCGCTGGGCTTGAATATAAGCAGTGTCTTTTCCATTTGCGTCTGTATGTGAGTTTTGCAAATTAGTATATTTCAATGGAATATGCAACCGGGTAAAGACTCGCGAGAGGATTAATACACAATAGTTGAAGTTGTTGAAAAATTGTTGAAGAATAGATTTGAGTCATCAGCAAAATTGAGTAATTTTGTAATTCGTTTTTCAACCTTATTTCAAAATGACAAAGATTGGAACTCCACTCACTTCGGTGGGAAAGAAAGCACTCCTCTGCGGCTCCGGCGAGCTCGGCAAGGAAGTGGCTATCGAGCTCCAGCGCTACGGCGTGGAGGTGGTCGCTCTCGACCGCTATGAAAACGCGCCTGCCATGCAGGTCGCAAACAAGTCCTACACACTCTCAATGCTTGACGGAGAAAAACTCCGCAGCATAATCGAGACCGAAAAGCCAGACCATATCATCCCTGAGGTGGAAGCCATCGCCACCCCTGCCCTCGTGGCACTCGAGAAGGAAGGCTACAATGTCACACCAAATGCAAATGCAGCCCTCCTCACCATGAACAGAGAGGGCATACGCAGACTCGCAGCCGAGACCCTCGGGCTCCCGACCAGCAGATATGTCTTCGCAGATACATATGAGGATTTCAGAAAGGGCATCGATACAGTCGGCATCCCATGCGTCGTCAAGCCTATCATGAGCTCATCAGGCCACGGACAGAGCACAGTGAAATGTGAAGCCGACATCGACAAGGCATGGAAGGAGGCGCAGGAAGGCGGAAGAGCGGGAGCAGGACGCGTCATCGTGGAGGCATTCGTCGATTTCGACTACGAGATCACGCTCCTGACGGTACGTCACTGCGCCGGCACCACACTGCTCGAGCCTGTGGGACACCATCAGGTGAGCGGAGACTACAGAGAGTCATGGCAGCCTCAGCCAATGTCGCCTGCCGCAATAGAGAAGGCCAGGGACATTGCCACCAAGATCACCGGCGCCCTCGGAGGCTACGGAATCTTTGGAGTCGAGATGTTCATCAAGGGTGACAATGTGATTTTCAGCGAAGTGTCCCCGAGACCTCATGACACCGGAATGGTGACTATGATATCACAGGATCTCTCCGAATTCGCGCTGCATGCGCGTGCACTCCTCGGACTGCCTGTACCGTCCGTGAGATTCTACGGTCCGAGCGCCTCCAAGGCGATTGTCGTGGAGGGAGAGAGCGACAAGGTCGAATTCGGCAACCTCGAAAAGGTTCTGGAGGAGCCAGGGGTGCAGATACGCCTCTTCGGAAAACCGGAGGTACACGGACACCGCCGCATGGGAGTGATACTCGCCACGGACGAGACTGTGGAAAAGGCTCTCGAGAAGGCAGAGAGGGCATACGCAAAACTTGAAGTGAAAGTACTGTGAGATAACCGCAGCGGCTTGTGCCGCCGCGGCTATTTCGTTTAAAAAAAGGATAATCAAATATTTTTTACTGGATATGAAGGTAGGAATCATCATGGGTTCAACAAGCGACTGGGGAATCATGTCAGCCGCAGCCGAGACCCTCGCACAATTCGGCATCGAGTATGAAGCCAAGGTCATCAGCGCACATCGCACACCAGACCTCGCCGCAGATTACGCAAAGAACGCAAAGGCTAACGGACTGGGAGCCATCATCGCCGGAGCAGGCGGAGCCGCTCACCTCGGAGGTGTGCTTGCCGCAATGACAACCATCCCTGTCATCGGAGTTCCGATCAAGTCAAAGCTCAACGGACTTGACTCTCTCCTGTCCATCGTGCAGATGCCGTCTGGCATCCCTGTGGCATGCATGGCTATCGACGGAGCCAAGAACGCGGCCCTCTACGCCGTGTCAATCTTCGCACTCACAGACCCTGAGCTATCTGCGAAACTCGATGCGTTCCGCGCAGCACAGACAGAAAAAGTCCTCAACGCAACACTCGATTAAGAAATGGACTGCAGAATTTTTGTAGAAAAGAAAGCCGGATTCCAGGTAGAGGCAGAGAGCCTCAGAAAAGAGCTCAACGAGAACCTCACCCTAGGCATCCAAGACCTTAGATTCATCAACGTATACGACATATTCGGCATCAGTGCCGAGCTTCTCGAAAAATGCCGTTACGCAGTTTTCGGAGAGACCGTCACAGACAACGTCACAGACGAGTGCTCTCTTGAGGGAAAGAAATACATCGCTGTCGAGTACCTCCCCGGCCAGTTCGACCAGAGAGCCTCCTCTGCCGTAGAATGCGTGAAACTTGTGGACCCGTCTGCCGACGTTGTCATCAAGAGCTCCAAGCTCTTCATCTTTGACGACGCCGTGTCAGAAGAGATGCTTTCAGCCATCCGCCACTATCTCATCAACCCTGTAGAGTCCAGGGCAAAGGACCTCAGCAAGCTTACCTGCGACGAGCAGGCTGACGTGAAGCCTGTCGCAGTACTCGAGGGTTTCATCGACATGAAAGGAGAGGAACTGAGCGCATTCTGCAAGGAAAAGGGCCTCGCCATGAATACCGACGACCTCCAGGAGGTCATCAACTATTTCACCGCAGAGAAGAGGAACCCTACGGAAACCGAACTCAGGATTCTCGACACATACTGGAGCGACCATTGCCGCCACACCACATTCACCACAGAGCTTGAGGAAGTAGGCATCGATGAGTCTTTCATCAAGGAAGACATCGAGGGCACTTACACTCTCTATCTCAAGATGCGCAAGGAACTCGGCCGCGAGTCCAAGGGCCTAAACCTAATGGACATGGCATGCATAGGCGCACGCTACCTCAAGTCTGTCGGCAAGCTTGACGACATGGAAGTCAGCGAGGAGAACAACGCATGCAGCATCTTCGTGGACATAGACGTGGACGGGCAGACCGAAAAGTGGCTTCTCCAGTTCAAGAACGAGACCCACAACCATCCGACTGAGATCGAACCATTCGGAGGTGCTGCCACATGTCTCGGCGGAGCCATCCGCGACCCTCTCTCAGGAAGAAGCTATGTATATCAGGCAATGCGCGTGACCGGTGCCGGAAACATCTGGCAGGAAGTCAGCGACACCATCGCCGGAAAGCTTCCTCAGAAGGTCATCTCACGCAAAGCTGCACATGGATATTCAAGCTACGGCAACCAGATAGGACTCGCCACCACACATGTACGCGAGATCTACCATCCAGGATACACAGCCAAGAGGCTTGAAATCGGCGCAGTCGTAGGCGCAGTCAAGGCCGAAAATGTACGCAGAGAAAGCCCTGCACCGGGAGATGTGATCCTTCTCCTCGGAGGACGTACCGGACGTGACGGTATCGGAGGAGCTACCGGTTCTTCAAAGCAGCATACAGAGAGTTCTCTCGAGACCTGCGGAAGCGAGGTCCAGAAGGGTAACCCGCCGGAGGAGCGCAAGATACAGAGACTCTTCCGCAGACCTGAGGTCACAAAGCTCATCAAGAAGTCCAATGACTTCGGAGCCGGCGGAGTCAGCGTAGCTATCGGCGAGCTCACAGATGGTCTTGACATCTATCTCGACAGGGTTCCAGTCAAGTACAGCGGTCTCAATGCAACCGAACTCGCCATCAGCGAGTCTCAGGAGCGTATGGCTGTAGTCGTAGAAGCTAAGGACCAGGCCGCATTTGAGGAATTCTGCCACAGCGAGAACATCGAGGTCACACACGTGGCTGACGTGACGGACAGCGGCAGGATGAAGATGTTCAAGGGCGACAGGCTCGTGGCCGACCTCGCACGCACATTCATCGACAGCGCTGGCGCAAAGCATTACGCAAAGGCCTGCATCGGTGCGGTAGAGGAGAAGAATCCTTTCAGGAAAGAGTCAGACCTTCCTCTCGAGCAGAGGCTCGTCGCCCTCATGGAAGACCCTAATGTCACATCACAGAAGGGTCTCATCGAAATGTTCGACTCTACCATCGGACGTTCTACCGTTCTCATGCCGTTCGGAGGATTCACCCAGGGCACCGAGACCCAGGTCTCAGTACAGAAGCTTCCTGTGGACGGCTATACTGACACAGCCAGCATGATGGCATACGGTTTCAATCCGTTCATCTCTACATGGAGCCCATACCACGGAGCTGCTTATTCCGTAGTTGAGGCATGCTCGAAGGTAGTCGCTGCCGGCGGCTGCTTCGAGGGCATGAGATTCTCATACCAGGAGTACTTCGAGAGGATGACATCCGACCCTCACAGCTGGGGCAAGCCAATGAGCGCGCTCCTTGGCGCTCTCAAGATGCAGTATGCACTCGGTCTTCCTTCTATCGGAGGAAAGGACTCCATGAGCGGCACATTCGAGCATATCAACGTGCCACCTACCCTCGTGGCCTTCGGTATCACCACAGTAGATGCGAACAATGTGATCTCGCCTGAATTCAAGTGGGAAGGCGACAAGCTCTACCTCATCAAGCATACCCCAATGGCCAACTGGATGCCTGACACAGACGCTCTCCAGGCGAGCTGGAAGGGCGTACAGGATGCCATCAAGGCAAAGAAAGTCGCAGCTGCATACGCACTCGGCGAGGGCGGTTTGGCAGAGGCCATCTGCAAGATGTCATTCGGCAACCAGTTCGGCGTGGATGTAAATGTAAGCGAGGACGAGCTTTTCAGCTACAGCTACGGATCTATCCTCATCGAGGCTTCCGAGGCTCTCGACATCCCTGGAGCAGTCGAAATCGGCCATGTGACCAGCGGCGAGGACGGATACCTCCACATCAACGGCAAGAGCATCAGCATCAGCGCTCTGATGGACGCAAACAGCGGAAAGCACTGCAAGATCTACCCTGACTCATGCGAGCCTGCACACAAGAAGGTGGCCCCTAAGGGAGTCTCCATCCAGAAGGCCCCTGAGAAGAAGAAGATCAAGTATCAGGGCGAGGCTGTCCAGACACCTAAGGTTTACATCCCTGTATTCCCTGGAACCAACTGCGACTACGACACCGCAAAGGCATTCCGCAAGGCTGGTGCCGAGGTCACCCTCGGGGTGTTCTGCAACCGCAACGAGGAGGATATCGCCAGGTCAATCCAGAACATGAAGGAAGCCATCGCTTCCTGCCACATACTCGCATTTGCCGGAGGTTTCTCCGCAGGTGATGAGCCGGACGGAAGTGGAAAGTTCATCGCTGACGTCATCAACAATGAAGTCATTGCGGCCGAGATTCACGCCCTTCTCGACAGAGGCGGACTCATCCTCGGCATCTGCAACGGATTCCAGGCTCTTGTGAAGTCCGGTCTCCTTCCTTACGGCAGACTCGGACAGGTGACATCGGCTTCCCCTACCCTCTTCCGCAACGACATCAACAGACATATCTCACAGATGGTGACCACAAGGGTCGGAACGACCAACTCGCCTTGGCTCTCAAGCTTCAAGGTGGGAGATTTCCATACCATCCCTGTAAGCCACGGAGAAGGCAAGTTCGTCATCACGGAGGAGCTCGCAAAGCAGCTCTTCGACAACGGACAGGTGGCATTCCAGTATGTCAACCCTCTCACAGAGGAAGTGACCATGGAATCACCTTACAACCCTAACGGTTCTTACTACGCAATCGAAGGCATCATCAGCCCGGATGGTCAGATTCTCGGAAAGATGGGCCATACTGAGCGCTACGAGAAGAACCTCTTCAAGAATATCAGCAACGAGGAACTCGAACAGACATTGTTTGACAACGCAGTTCGATATTTTAGAAAGAAGTAGACAATGACCGAAGAATTCGACAGAGGTCTCCATGAGGAATGCGGCGTTTTCGGGGTGTACAACATCCCGGACGCCTCTTCCATCATATATTACGGACTGCACTCTCTTCAGCACAGAGGACAGGAAGGCTGCGGCATCGTCACCGTCAATGACGAAGGCGAGCACCTCAAGGCAAAGGGGCTCGGACTCGTGTCCGAGGTCCTCAATCCGGAGAAGCTTGCGACTTTAAAGGGCTCCATGGGCATAGGCCATGTCCGCTATTCCACACACGGAGGCGGCGGCCTGGACAACGTGCAGCCTTTCTTCTTCCGCCACAAGAGCGGCAACTTCGCTCTTGCGCACAACGGCAACATCGTCAACTCAAAACCTCTCGAGGACATGCTCGAGGACAGGGGAAGCCTCTTCCACTCCACATCAGACAGTGAGATTCTGGCTCACCTCATCAAGAAGGAAGGAGACGAGCCACGTATATCCGCCATCATGGATGCTCTGAACATGCTTGAGGGAGCGTTCGCATTCCTCATCATGACCAAGAACCGCATCTATGCATGCCGCGACAAGAACGGTCTCCGTCCTCTGTCGATCGGCACTCTCGGTGACGGCTATGTGGTCAGCAGCGAAACCTGCGCATTTGAGGTGATAGGAGCTAAGTTCCTCAGGGATGTGGAGCCGGGTGAGATCGTATCCATCGACCGGCACGGCCTCAGGAGCAATTTCTACCCTCTCAGAGCCAAGCACCAGCTCTGCGCCATGGAATTCATATACTTCTCCAGACCGGACAGCGACCTCGAAGGCTGCAACGTCCACGCGTACCGCAAGGAAAGCGGACGACGTCTATGGCAGGAGGCCCCGGCAGAAGCTGACATTGTGGTAGGAGTGCCGGACTCCAGTCTCAGCGCCGCAATGGGATACAGCGAAGCGAGCGGCATCCCGTACGAAATGGGACTCATCAAGAGCAAATATGTGGGCAGGACCTTCATCATGCCGTCCCAGTCTCTCAGAGAAATGGGCGTAAAGCTGAAGCTCTCGGCAGTCAGGAGCATCGTGGATGGCAAGAGGGTTGTCCTCATCGACGACTCTATCGTGAGAGGAACGACATCCCGACGCATCGTGGACCTGCTCAAGGAAAGCGGAGCGACAGAAGTACATGTCAGAATAGCAAGCCCGCCTCTCACCCACCCTTGCTTCTACGGAGTGGACATCCCGACCAGCCAGGAGCTCATCAGCTCTGCAAAGAACGTGGAGCAGGTAAGGGAGTCCATCCATGCCGACAGCCTCGCATTCCTTTCGAAGGAAGCCACGCTCGAATCGGCTATGGGAAGGAAGGAAATGTGCTTTGCCTGCTTCACGGGCAAGTACCCGACAGGATTGTATGACAACAAAATTTAATATCTAGATATGGCCAAAAGTTACGAAGAGGCTGGAGTAAGCCTCGAAAACGGCTACGACGTAGTCAGAAGAATCAAGAAGCATGTCTCATCCACCGCAAGAACCGGTATGATGGGCAACATCGGAGCATTCGGCGGAATGTTCGACCTCGCATCACTGGGCATCAGGGAGCCGGTCCTCGTCAGCGGTACTGACGGTGTGGGCACAAAGCTCAAGATCGCCTTCGCCCTTGACAAGCACGACACTGTCGGCATCGACGCAGTGGCCATGTGTGTCAACGACGTGCTCGCACAGGGTGCAGAGCCACTTCTTTTCCTTGATTATGTGGCAGTAGGCCACAATGAGCCTGCAAAGATCGAGGCTATCGTTGCCGGTGTGGCAGAAGGCTGCCGCCAGGCTGGATGCGCTCTCGTGGGCGGTGAGACCGCCGAGATGCCGGGCATGTACGAAGGTGGCGAGTATGACATCGCAGGATTCACCTGCGGCGTGGTCGAGAAGTCAAAGCTCATCGACGGATCAAAGGTCAAGGTGGGCGACGTCCTCGTCGGCATCGCTTCTTCAGGTGTGCACTCTAACGGTTTCAGCCTCGTCAGAAAGGTTGTCGCAGATGCAAAGCTCGACCTCAACTCCAAGTATGAGGAGACAGGCGACCAGACTCTCGGCGAGATGCTCATCACCCCTACCCGCATCTATGTGAAGCAGGTGCTTGAGGTCATCCGCAACTGCGATGTTCACGGTGTAGCACACATCACCGGCGGCGGATTCGATGAGAACATCCCACGCATCCTCAAGGACGGCATGGGTCTCGAGATCAAGGAAGGCTCATGGGAGATACTCCCTGTATTCAGACTCCTCGAGAAGTACGGCCAGATCCCTCACAGAGAGATGTTCAACATCTACAACATGGGTATCGGCATGGTGCTCGCAGTCGATGAGTCAGAGGCTCAGAAGGCCATCGACATCCTCACCGCTGCAGGCGAGAAGGCATCAGTCATCGGAAAGATCACAGACTCAGGCAAGGTCGAAATCATCTAAGGACATGAAAGAAGGAAAGAAGGTATTGGTAGTCGGCTCCGGAGGAAGATGCCACGCCATCGTGGATGCGCTCAGCCGCTCCCCTCAGGTGGGACAGATTTTCTGTGCACCGGGCAACGCGGGCATTTCGGAGCTTGCAGAGTGCGTCAGCATCAAGGATACTGACGTGGAGGCCCTCAAGGGATTTGCCCTTACATACAAGATCGATCTTACAGTCGTCGGCCCGGAGGTCGCACTCGCTGCCGGCATCGCAGATTCATTCAGAGCCGCAGGGCTCAGGATCTTCGGTCACACCAGATCAGCAGCCAGGATCGAGACCAGCAAGGAGTTCGCCAAGGACATCATGGCGAAGTATGACATCCCGACAGCGGGATACAAGTCATTCACGGACTATGCCGAGGCTCTCGCATTCGTGAACTCACGTCCATTCCCGGCAGTCCTCAAATATGACGGACTCGCAGCCGGCAAGGGTGTCGTGATCGCTCAGGATGCAGCTGAGGCCGAAGCTGCGCTGCGTGACATGCTCTGCGACGCCAAGTTCGGAGAGGGCAAGGTCGTGGTCGAGGACTACCTCGAAGGACCGGAATTCTCATTCATGTGCTTCGTCAACGGCGAGAATGTATATCCTATGCCGCTGGCACAGGACCACAAGAGGGCATTCGACGGAGACAAGGGCCCGAACACCGGAGGAATGGGTGCATACTCCCCTCTCCCGTTCATCACCGACGAGGATACCGAGTTCGCATTGAAGGAGATACTTGAGAAGACCGCAAAGGGCATGGTGGCAGAGGGCTGCCCTCTCACAGGAGTCCTTTACGGCGGTCTCATGAAGACAAGGGACGGCATCAAGGTGATCGAGTTCAATGCAAGATTCGGCGACCCTGAGACAGAGGTCGTACTCCCTCTCCTCGAGAGCGACATCTACGATATCTTCTCCGCGGTGGCTGACGGCACTGAGCCTCAGCAGGAGCTGAAATGGAGCAAGGAAGCCATCCTCGGCATCGTCCTCGCTTCCAAGGGATACCCTGGAAGCTACGAGAAGGGAGCTTCCATCCGCATCTCCGAAGATCTTGATGCCATGATATATCACATGGGCACCAAGTACAACGACGGTCATTTCGTGACCGCAGGCGGCCGCGTCATGATGGTTGTCTGCACTGCGGACACTGTCGCAGAGGCACGCGCAAAGGCAAACAAGGAAGTCGGCAAGATCAAATGTGACAATCTCTTCCACCGTACCGACATCGGATGGCAGGCAAAGTAGAACGAACCTAAAAGAAAGAAACAGATAATGGCAAGAAGAGCATTATTCAGCGTAAGCGATAAGACCGGCGTGGTAGAATTCGCCGGCAGACTTGTAAATCTCGGCTGGGAGATCATCGCCACAGGCGGTACCCAGAAGCTCCTTGAGGGCGCAGGAATCAAGACCATAGGCATAAGCGAGATCACCGGATTCCCGGAGATCTGCGACGGCCGTGTCAAGACTCTCCACCCTAAGGTACATGGCGGTCTTCTCGGACGCCGTGACCTTGAAAGCCACAGAAAGCAGCTCCAGGACAACGGCATCGAATACATCGACCTCGTATGTGTGAACCTCTATCCGTTCGCGGCTACCATCGCGAAGCCGGATGTGACTATGGAAGATGCCATCGAGCATATCGACATCGGCGGTCCTTCAATGGTACGCTCTGCAGCCAAGAACTGGGAGTCTGTAGTCATCGTGGTCAACCCTGAGGACTATGACACAGTCATCGCGGAGCTCGAGGCGAATGGAGACACCTCCAGGGAAACACGTCTCCAGCTTTCTGCAAAGGCCTACACACATACTGCAGAGTACGACATGATGATCGCAGGATGGATGAGAGAGAAGGCAGGCCTCAGCGAGAAGCTTTTCCTTGAGTATGACATAAAGCAGAGCCTCCGCTATGGCGAGAACCCTCACCAGGACGCGAAGTTCTACAAGTCACTCGACACAGTGCCTTACTCGCTTGCGACAGCTGAGCAGATACATGGCAAGGAGCTCTCATACAACAATATCCAGGATGCCAACGCAGCTCTCAACATCGTCCGCGAATTCGACGAGCCGTTCTGCGTGGGTCTCAAGCACATGAACCCTTGCGGCGCCGCAGTCGGTACAGACGTGGTGGATGCATGGACCAAGGCATACGAGGCTGACAAGGTCAGCATCTTCGGAGGTATCGTGGCAGTGAACCGCGAGCTCACAAGAGAGGCTGCCGAGCTCATGAAGCCTATCTTCCTCGAGATCATCATGGCTCCTTCATTCTCAGAGGGCGCACTTGAGGTTCTCACCACCAAAAAGAATCTCCGCCTCCTCAAGGTGGACATGAGCAGCAAGGGCGGTGTGCAGAAGCAGTATGTATCCGTGAACGGAGGCATGCTCGTCCAGAATCAGGACACCACCACCAAGCCTTCTTCAGAGTGGCAGTGCTCAACCGAGTGCCAGCCTACAGCCGAGCAGCTCCATGACCTTGATTTTGCATGGAAGGTCGTAAAGCATGTCAAGTCCAACGCCATACTCGTCGCAAAGGACGGAAGGACCTACGGTGTGGGTGCAGGCCAGATGAACCGCGTCGGTTCAGCTGCAATCGCACTCAAGCAGGCCGAGGAGGCTCTCAAGGAAGAAGGAAAAGACATCAAGACAGCAGGCCTCGTGATGGCTTCTGACGGATTCTTCCCATTCGGAGACAGCGTGACATCTGCAGCCGAGTATGGTATCGCAGCCATCGTTCAGCCAGGCGGAAGCGTACGCGACCAGGAGTCTATCGACAAGGCCAACGAGTGCGGCATCCCTATGATGTTCACAGGTGAGAGACACTTCAAGCACTGATGCCATGATAATCAGCGGAACAGAACTTTCAGCGCGTCTCAAGGCCGAGATGGCCGCACAGATGCCACAGCTTGAGAAGGAATACGGCAGGGTTCCCTGCCTTGCCGTGATCCTTGTAGGAGAGAATCCTGCAAGCCAGTCATATGTAAAGGGCAAGATCAAAGCCTGCGAGGTGGTCGGCATGACCAGCCTTCTCATCACCATGGACGCAAGCGTGTCCGAGGCCGAACTCCTCGCAAAGATTGCTGAGCTCAATGCTGCTCCGGATGTGGACGGCGTGCTTGTACAGCTCCCTCTCCCAGCAGGGATCGACGAGAGCAAGGTGATCGACGCCATCAGTGTCGAGAAGGACGTGGACGGCTTCCATCCGTCCAATGTGGCCAAGCTCTGGCTCAATGAGCCTTGCATCCTCCCGTGCACCCCGAAGGGCATCATGAAGATGATCGAGGAGACCGGCATACAGGTCAAGGGAAAGAAGGCTGTGGTCGTGGGCCGAAGCAATATCGTCGGCAAGCCTGTGGCAAAGCTTCTCCTTGACGCCAACGCTACCGTGACCATCGCCCATTCAAGGACAGAGGACCTTGCTGCAGTATGCCGTGAGGCAGATATCCTTGTGGCGGCAGTCGGCAAAGAGGCAGTCATCACTGCCGACATGATCAAGCCGGGAGCAGTAGTCATCGACGTGGGTGTGAACCGCGGCGCAGACGGCAAGCTCCATGGTGACGTGGACTTTGCGGGAGCAGTGGAAGTGGCAGGCGCCATCACCCCTGTACCGGGTGGCGTGGGCCCTATGACCATCTGCATGCTCATGTCCAACACTATCGAATGTTTCAAGAAAAGAATGACCGTAAATGGATAACAACACACTCCTCGCCGTCACTCCGATCGACGGCAGATATTTCAGCAAGACATCTTCGCTCGTAGGATACTTCAGCGAATATGCACTCATCAAGTACAGGGTAAGAGTGGAGATCGAGTATTTCATCGCTCTCTGCAAGACCTCTGTGCCGCAGCTTCAGGGCGTCCTTACTCCAGAGCTCGAAGAGAAGCTTCAGGCAGCATGGAAGGAGCTCACACCGGAGGAAGCGCAGAAGGTCAAGGACATCGAGAAGGTGACCAACCATGACGTGAAGGCAGTGGAGTACTACCTTAGAGAGGTCTTCACCTCTCTCGGACTCCAGGATTACCTCACTTTCATCCATTTCGGTCTCACATCGCAGGATATCAACAACACCTCTACCCCACTGATGCTGAAGGAGGCGATGGAGGATGTATACATGCCTGCACTCAAGGAGGTCCTCGGCATCATCGCAGGATACGCAGAAGAGTGGAAGGACATCCCTATGCTCGCAAAGACCCATGGCCAGCCTGCATCCCCTACCCGCGTGGGCAAGGAGTTCAAGGTGTTCCAGGTCCGTCTCGAGGAGCAGATCCGTCAGCTCGAGCAGATGAGTTACCCGGCAAAGTTCGGTGGCGCTACCGGAAACATGAACGCTCACAAGGTGGCATATCCGGAGATCGACTGGATCACATTCGGCAATGAGTTTGTCGCATCTCTCGGCCTCAGCAGGTCGTTCCCGACCACTCAGATCGAGCATTATGACAACCTCGCAGCGATCTTCGACTGCATGCGCAGGATCAACACCATCCTCATCGACCTCTGCCGCGACATCTGGACCTATATCTCCATGGAGTATTTCCGTCAGAAGGTGAACAAGAATGAGGTCGGTTCGTCGGCGATGCCGCACAAGGTGAACCCTATCGATTTCGAGAATGCGGAAGGAAACTTCGGCATGGCAGATGCAGTGCTCACTTTCCTTTCCATGAAGCTCCCTATCTCAAGACTTCAGAGGGATCTCACGGACTCTACCG
The DNA here is from genome assembly GCA_018066125.1 of Candidatus Cryptobacteroides onthequi. Taxonomy (GTDB): domain Bacteria; phylum Bacteroidota; class Bacteroidia; order Bacteroidales; family UBA932; genus Cryptobacteroides; species Cryptobacteroides onthequi. The sequence continues at coordinate 20,707 of JAGHSA010000052.1, forward strand.
TCAGCCGCAACATCGGCGTGCCTATGGCTCACGGTCTCATCGCCTTCGCTTCGCTCAAAAAGGGTCTCGGCAAGCTCATTCTCAATGAGACCGCCCTTCACAGGGACCTTGAGGCGAACTGGGCAGTGGTCGCAGAGGCCATCCAGACCATTCTGCGCCGTGAGAACTACCCTAACCCTTATGAGACTCTGAAGGCTCTCACGAGGACGGGCAAGCCTATCGATGAGGCGACCATCAAGGAGTTCATCAAGACTCTCGACGTGAACAACGCCATCAAGGCCGAGCTCGAGCAGATCACTCCTTGGAGCTACACCGGCTATTAGGATTATTCTTTGCGGCTACCGCCACTGCGATCCGGGGACAAAACAGCTTCTCCAGGCAATGTCTCAGAGTTCAGCCTACGGCTCTGACTCTTCGACGGCCTTCCGAATCTGATTGTCCCCGGTTCTGCGTGGCTCCAACAATCACCTTCCAGGTTCCCTAACCCTGTGAGGGGCAAATGCCTCGCCACAGAAGCTGAGGTGCGGCGGTCAGCTGAATCTCAATGTGAATTCTGTGCAGCCGTCATCGCTGCGCGTGAGGTCGAGCATGCCATTGTGGGCGCGCATGATCTGGCGCGAGAGGCTGAGGCCTATGCCGGAACCGTTATGCTTGGTGGTGAAGAACGGAATGAAAATCTGTTCCTGAGCCTCAGGAGTAATCGGCGTTCCGTCATTGGCGACCTTGATGATGGTCTGCTCGCTGCTGTCAATGCTTGCATTGATGCTGATATGCTTCGCACCAGCCTGAACTGCGTTCTTTATGAGATTGATGAGTATACGGCTTATCTGTGACTTATCGGCATAGATGAGGATATCTTCTGACTCCGCTCTGTAGCTGCAGCTTACACCGCCTGCTGCACACTGTTCGTGAGTAAGGTCAATAACCTTGCGTGCCAAGTCATCCACCATCAGGCCCTTCTTTATCGGCTTTGCCACGCCAGCAAGCTCACGGTAGGACTCCACGAACTTGATTAGGTCCTTAGAAGACGATGAAATAGTCTCGAGACCAGCCTTGACATCAATCTCGCGGCTTTCTTCCGGAATATCGATGTAGTGGCTCAAGGCATCGCTCAGCGAGGCAATAGGACTTACTGTGTTCATAATCTCGTGCGTGAGTACACGGATCAGCTTTGTCCAGGACTCCTGCTCGTTCTGCTGGCGGCGGCGCTCCACGATCCACTTGATGCGGTTGAGAGTCTTGTTGAACCTGCTGTCTTCTGTGAAGCGGAAGTTGTACTCGCCGTCCTCGAAGGCATCGAGCATATACTCCAGCTTCCTGCGGTCCTTCTCGCGGATACAGAGCGCGGTTATGACAGCCGTCAGGACGATGGCTGCCACAGCGGTCAGTATGATTCCCCAGAGCGGCATCAGATATCGTATTTCTTGAGTTTGCTGTACAAGGTAGGACGGCTTATTCCGAGCTCTTTTGCCACAAGCGTGAGGTTGCCATTGCAGCGGGCCATAGTGTCGCGGATTGTCTGTGCCTCGGCCTCATCGAGCGTCTGCTTCGGTGCAGACTTTGCGGCAGACTTCTTCTCGAGCGAGAGGTCCTCAGCCTTCAGGCTTGTCCCTTCCGAAAGAATCACAGCCTTCTCTATGGTATTCTGAAGCTCACGGATGTTGCCGCTCCAGGCATGCGCCTTCAGCATCTCTGCCGCTTCAGGGCTGATTTCCGCTGCGCCGCGGCGGTATTTTCCGGCATACACGGCCAGGAATCTCTGCGCCAGCGGCATCACATCTTCGGGACGCTCACGAAGTGCAGGAAGGCTGATGTGCATGGTATTGATGCGGTAGTACAGATCTTCGCGAAACCTACCTTCTGCCACCATCTTCTCCAGATCCATGTTTGTGGCGCAGATAAGGCGTATGTCCACTGGAATCTGCTTCTCTGAGCCCACGCGGGTGACGGTGCGGTTCTGCAGCACGCGAAGGAGCTTAGCCTGAAGATGCAGAGGAATATTGCCGATCTCGTCTAGAAATAGAGTACCCCCATTAGCCTGTTCGAACTTTCCGGCATGGTCGGCATGGGCATCAGTGAATGCGCCCTTTACGTGGCCGAAGAGTTCGCTCTCGAACAGGGTCTCGGTAATCGCTCCGGCGTCCACACAGACCATAGGCATAGCCTTGCGGCTGCTTCTGGCGTGGATCTCACGTGCAAGCACGTCCTTACCGGTACCATTCTCGCCCGTAATGAGTACAGTGGCATCGGTAGGCGCAATCTTCTCCACGGTGCGCTTTATCTGCATCATTGCAGGAGTATCGCCCCAATACATATCGGAAGTTGCAACCGGCTCCCTCTTCTTCGCTCCCTTAGGAGATGCGTCATACGCTGCCTTCAGAGTCGATATAAGTTTCTCATTGTCCCACGGCTTCACGATGAAGTCAAAGGCTCCACGCTTCATGCCTTCCACAGCCAGGGCGATGTCGGCGTATGCGGTGAACAGCACTATCTGAACCTCAGGCCACATCCGCTTCAGCTCGCCGGTCCAATAGAGCCCCTCGTTGCCGGTATTGATGTCCGTGTAGAAGTTCATGTCCAGCAGGACGACATCCGGACGGAAGGTCTCCATGGTGGTCACCAGGCTCTTCGGAGATGCAATGATCTCCACCTGAGCGAAGTGCGCGGGCAGGAGTATCTTCAGGGCACTGCGTATGCCCTGGTTGTCATCCACTACTAGTATCTTGCCGTGTTTCATGAACTATATTGTTTTTTCATTGAGGAGAAATGCCATGTACCATGGAATGGTCAGAGTCTTGTCACTTCTTCCCACATTATAATCTCCAAACTTTATTGCATTGAATACATGGTACTTTTCCGGGTGTCCGAGAACGGTCTTCATAGATTTGGCATTGCCACTCCTTGCCTTGCATTCAACTGGCACACATTCATTCTTGTAGCGAATAAGGAAATCCAGCTCCATACCAGTATCCTTATGATAATAGTACAGCTTGCGCCCCATCTTCCCAAAGATGTCTGCTGCGAGGTTCTCAAATATCGCACCCTTGTATCCCAGGAGGTTGCCTTCCAGTATGCTTGACTGTGTACCTTCTTCAAGCATGGATATCAGGAGGCCTATGTCAGCCATGTATACCTTGAACTCAGACTGTATCTTATTTCCGTCCAAAGGAAGTTCTGTTATATCGGTATTGTAACATCTTCGGATTATGCCGGCATCCTCAATCCATTGAAGGCTTCCTTCATAATCACGTCCCCTTCCACCCTTGCGAACGGCCGAGTACTGGAATTTCTTATATTCACGGGCCAACTGGCCTGGGATGGATTCGAAGCATTCACGAATCCGCGACTTGTCAGCGGCAGGGGCATATTTGACCATGTCTGCCTTGTACTCGTCAACAATCCTTCTCTGCACAGAGAGCACCTTGCCAATCTGCTTTGTCTCGAGAAATGTCTGGATTGCTTCTGGCATTCCACCCACAATCACATACTGGTTGAGAAGTTCCCTAAAGCGGTTATGAACGGCTTCGTCTACAGTTTTTTCCCCATCAAAGCATCCCTTCAGATAATCAATATGAACATCCTTGATTCCGTTAGCCCACAGCCACTCCTCGAAATCAAATGGATACATATCCACGATCTCCTCAAAGCCGACCGGTACCGAGCTTTCCTCTTCCTCCTTCTTCTCTTCAGGAGTCTTGTAGCCATTCACACCAAGAAGCGATCCCGTGCACATGACCTCATATCTACCGTCAAGATAGAAATACTTGAGTGAACCTCTGGCCTTC